>CAWCRQ010000137.1:0-10169 GCA_963797885.1 uncultured Acidobacteriaceae bacterium
CGAACTCTGCTAGAATTCCCTGAGTTCGGGGTCCTTTGGAGTCGCGCATGCGCCGATGGTTCGTAATTTTAGCAGGACTTTTTTTGACCGGAATTGCTTTGTCGATCTCATCTGCGTCTTCCCCTCGCGCGGGCACACCGGAGACCGAGTTGAAGGGTGCTTTTCGGCGATCCGAGAAGAACGGGTGGACATTCGTGCATCTGCAAGGCACACCGCACGAAATCGGCTTTCAGAACGGCTACCTGCTGGCGCCGGAGATTGAAGATACGCTAAAAGTCACAATCCTCGAACAGATACACAACAGTAAGAAAGACTGGCAGTTCTTCCGGGATGCCGCGCAAAACATGATGTGGCCGCACATTGAGCCGGAGTACCGGGAGGAGTTGCAAGGAATCACCGATGGCGTCAATGCCCACGGCGTGAAGCTCGGAATGAAGATCGACCTGTGGGATGTGGTCGCATTGAATGCCGCCGAGGAATGGGAATACTACGTCAAGGCATACGACAAGATACATGGGATCAAATCCACGGCTTCGCTAGGGGTTCCCGAGCATTGCAGCGCGTTTGTGGCCACGGGCAGCTATACGAAAGACGGCAAGGTTGTGATTGTACACAATAATTGGACGAATTACTTGGACGGCGAGCGGTGGACAATCATTTTCGATATTGTTCCGGCCAAGGGCAGCCGCATGATCATGGACGGGCTGCCTGGCGTCATCCACAGTGCTGACGATTTCGTGGTGAACTCAGCGGGGATCATCATTACGGAAACGACGATTGGCCACTTCGCCGGATACGACCCGTCCGGGATTCCGGAATTTGTGCGGGCGCGCAAGGCGGCGCAGTATTCGGCTTCCATTGATGATTTTTCGCGCATCATGAAGGAAGGCAATAACGGCGGCTATGCCAATACCTGGCTGATCGCCGACATCGGAAAGAATGAAATCGGCCGCCTGGAATTAGGCTTAAAGAACGTGACGCTGGAGCGGAAAAATGACGGGTATTTTGTGGGCTCGAATTTCCCGATTAACGAGAAACTCATCCGCGAAGAGACTGACTTCGACCCCCATGATATGAGCGTGAGCGCCAACGCTCGCCACGTCCGCTGGGAGCAGCTCATGGCGGAGAATAAGGGCAAGATCGACCTGGCGGCGGCACAGCGCTTTCTGGCCGACCATTACGACACGTACGAGAACAAAGAAGATGCGGACGAACGCACCCTGGACGGGCACATCGACCTTTCGCCGCGAGGCGATAAGCCTTGGCAGCCACCTTTTGGAATGGCTGGGGCTGTCCAGAACAAGGCTGCCGACGCGAGCCTGGCGGCAAAAATGGGTTTTAGTGCCGCCGCGGGTCATGCCTGTGGCATGGACTTCAAGGCGGCTGAACATATGCGCGTGCACCCGGAGTTCGCCTGGCAGAAAGATCTGCAGCGCGACATGAACGCGCATGCCTGGACGACTTTCAGCGTGGCAAAGTAACCCAATTTACACACGCGATCCTTTGAGTGACTTCCGCCTGTGATGGCCGCTGATTCTGGCGAAGGCCGGAGACACGAACTGCGCAGTGACCTTGGCGACCGGCGACCCCTGCACGAGGTAAAAGTCTGGTAGTGTCTCAGCTTCATCTTCGACGATGGTTCACACCCGCAATCTGACGCCTGACCTTTTTCATCACAAACCATCTGTGTGCCGGGTCACAGACTTCCCAGCCCTACTGCGCGACAATGAGATCTGATTAGGACAGCGAAGAGGTGCGCCGGTCCCCCAAGACGGTCTTCGAAGCTGCTCCTAGCCCCATTTGGCAGTTTCTTTGATAACTAGAAGATAACTATATGTGAGGCAATTAGGGGCGTGAGCAAGCCGCCAAAACTGTGAATTTTAATAGAATTAAGCGAAGAATGGAGCTAACTTCTTATTCCGGAATATTTTGCAAATAAGTCCTTCAGGCTCTAGATTTTGGCGGCGCGACACCTCCTAACCCTATGATTCCAAAAGACAGGGGGGAGGGGGGTAGTGGTAAACACGGGTTAATACCTCCGGAGTTAACAGTAAGGAATTACTAGCTCTCTCTACCTGAGGCGTAGCGCGAGCCATCGTTTACAATTATGTGCAACCCCCAAACGGTTATTTAAAACTGACTGGAGGGGCAGCGATGTCTTCCTCGTCCAGCAGAAAACACGCGGGCGCTGGCGCGGCGAGTGATCAGCCGGCGGTCCCCGAGCCTTCGTTCGCCGAGCGCGCGCGCACTTTGGTGTACTTGGCCCGCATCGGAAGCCTCTCGACCCTTTCGCGCAAACAGCCGGGCTTCCCTTTCGGATCCGTGATGCCCTACGGTTTGGACGATCGCGGGCGGCCGATCTTCCTTATCAGCACAATGGCCATGCATACGCAGAACCTACAGGCGGACCCTCGCGCCAGCCTGCTGGTGACCCAGAATGACGCCGACGCCGGCGGTGATCCGCTCGGAGCATCCCGGGTTACGTTGGTAGGAAATATTCTGCGGCTATCGGAGCCAGAGGTGGCCGAGGCTCGCAAGCTCTACTTAGCACGTTACGCCAACAGCAAGTATTGGGTAGATTTTGAAGACTTTTCTTTTTATCGCATGGACGCGGTCGACGTTTACTACGTGGGCGGCTTCGGAGTGATGGGCTGGGTATCCGCCTCTGAATATGACCGTGCGCACCCCGACCCACTCGCTGACTCGATGGCCGAAATCATTCAGCACATGAATACTGACCACAAGGATGCGCTCATTCTGCTCGCCCGGGTATTTGCACGCATTGAGTCGCAGGAAGCAAAAATGACCGTGGTCAACCGCCTCGGGTTTCATGCGCGCTTGAAAACCCAAGATGGTATAAGGGGTGCTCGCATTGCATTCTTGCGAGAAGTGAGCAACCCGGCAGAAACCAGAGAGGTTCTGGTAGAGATGGTGCAGCAGGCGCGCTTGGCGACGTGATGTCCGCTATCGGAGCCGCCGAGTTGGCGCCGAATCCCTTACTATGGAAGGCGCCTAAGCCTGATGACCGCATCCCGTTCAGACGCGCTCGTGCTCTTCGGTGTGACGGGAGATCTCGCCCACAAGATGGTCTTCCCCGCACTCTACGCGATGGCGAAACGAGGCTCCCTCAAGGTGCCGGTAATCGGCGTCGCCTTCCCGAAGTGGAGTCTGGAGCGTCTGCGCAAACGCGTCACGGACAGCATCAAGCGATCCGGCGGGATCGATAACCAGCGTGTCCTCCACCATTTTCTGTCCCTGCTCAAGTACGTGAGTGGGGATTACAAAGACCCAGGCACGTTCACGGCGATAAGAAGCGCGCTGGGCAGCGCGCGGCGGCCAGCGCACTACCTCGCTATCCCGCCCTCACTCTTCGAAACAGTGATCAAAGGACTGGGAGCCGCGAACTTGGCCGAGCACGCGCGCGTCATTGTCGAAAAGCCCTTCGGACGTGACCTAGCCTCCGCGCGGGAACTCAACCATGTCGCGCACTCGGTGTTCCCGGAAGACTCGATCTTCCGCATCGACCACTTCCTCGGGAAGGAGGCGATCATGAATATCCTCTATTTCCGCTTCGCCAATTCGTTCCTGGAGCCGATCTGGAACCGCAACTACGTGGCCAGTATTCAGATAACCCTATCCGAGGATTTCGGAGTGGGGAACCGCGGCGCGTTTTACGAAACTGCCGGCTGTCTGCGCGATGTGATCGAGAACCATCTCTTCCAAATCGTCGCGCTGCTTGCCATGGAACCGCCGGCCGGCAGGGATTTTGGAGCCGTGCAAAACGAGAAGGCTAAGATCTTTCGAGCCATGCGTCCTCTGAAGACCGACGACTTGGTGCGCGGCCAATACGCTGGCTACCGGAAGGAGCCAGACGTAGCGAAGAACTCCGACGTCGAGACTTTCTGCGCCCTGCGGCTTTTCGTCGACTCATGGCGGTGGGAGGGAGTGCCGTGGTACCTGCGCTCCGGCAAATACCTGGCCTATACCGCGACTGAGATCCTGGTGGAGCTGAAGCCACCGCCGCAGAGGCTTTTCGCCGACTCCGCGCCAGTTCGCAAGACTGGTTCGGCCAACTACCTGCGCTTCAGGCTCTCTCCCAATTCGGCCATCGCCCTTGCCGCTCGCGTCAAACTCGCAGGAAAGGAGTTCGTCGGCGAGCAGCGAGAGCTCTACCTATTCGAAGGACAGCAGGGAGAGGAATCGCCCTACGAGCGGCTTTTGGGCGACGCCATGACCGGCGATGGAGCGCTCTTCACCCGTGAGGACGCGGTTGAAGCCGCTTGGGCGGTGGTCGATCCAGTCCTTAAGAACCACCACCGGGCTCGCCCATACAGGCGGGGCAGTTGGGGGCCGAAAGAGGCTGACGCGCTCATCGCTTCAGACGGCTATTGGCACAACCCAAGCCCCAACGAGGCATCAGGATGTTGAATGTTATTGGAAGGGCACTGCTTCAGTCGTGCCCTTCCGGGGCCGGGAAGAATGCGGGGCTTAGTCCATGAGGGCAGAGCCCTCAGACGCTCAGAACCGGAATCGGCACCGCGCAAATGATGGCGTAGCCGTGGATCCGCAGGTTACCGCCATAGGGGTAGCACACGGTAACCAGCAAATCCGCCTTCGTCTGCTTCGCAGCTTGGCTCAGCACTTTAGGCACGTCACCACTGCCGATGAATACGTCCGCCTTGATGCCCATGTCTTGCTGGAGCTCTGCGAGATGCCGAGAAGCGTCTCCGACCAGCGATTCCTTCCACCCCGAAACTACGTAGCTGCCGCCAGGTCCCCAAAGCTCCACCGAGGGAGTGACGTGGGCGAGCGTAAGACGGGCACCGAATTCGGCGGCCATTTGCGCGGCCCACGACACAGTCATAGGACTACGGGGGCCGAAATCGACCGCGCACAGGACGTTGCGGATCGCAAACTCCTGCGCTGGCGATTCTTCCACGTGGCCTCCGGTCCAAACCGGGCACTCGGTCCCGTGTAGTACTTTCGCGGTCACCGAGCCCAGCAGGAACTGGTTGAAGGTGTAGCCATGGGAGGGCATCATGATCAGGTCGGCCTTCTCCACCTGAGCCGTCTCCACAATGGCCTGGGCAGGGTTGCCCTTGAGCAGCATGGGCCGGATGGCAAGGCCCTCAAGCTCCTGCCCGAGAGACTGGTCCAGGTTTTTCGGTGCCCGCTTAACCATCTCAGCGAGCAAATCCCACCGAGCCAGCTCGGCGTCGTCCTTGGGCACCCCGGCGGCATGGCTCCGCGCGGTCACGACGTGCAGCATCACGATCTCAGAATGGAAATGGCGGGCCAATGTCGCAGCCTGATGAATCACACGCAGCGAGGCGTTCGGGAAATCAACCGGCAGAAGAATCTTCTTAATATTCAGCATCGCGCACCAGCCGGAGAGTCAAAATGCCGCTGAGCATCTCCCTTAGGACGTTCCCAGCCTAGTTTGGAGTGTAACGCAATCTTCCTCGAACCCCGTTCCTGGACCGCGACACGGTGATCGCGCATGTTTCGAAGTAGGTTGAGAGAAATTGACCCGAGCAGCCATATCGCGGAAGAGTCTAACCGCAGCGAGACTATCTTTGGCGCGCGTTTAGCTTGTCGAGTGCGCGCTTCAATTCTTCAAGCTTCTGTCCCGCCTCGCCGAGCTTGCCTTCCGCCGTCAGGCGCTGGTAGTCGGCAAGATCTTTGGCGGCTTCCGCGATGAGCGCATTGAGATTGACATCCGCCGCCGACTGGGACGACGGCTGAGGCGACGCGGCGGATGCCGGCGCGCGCGGCGCCGGCTCCGCGGGGACTGCAGCGGCGGTCGTCGTTGGGGCACTTGACGGGGCACTAAGGGACGAGGCCGCTCCGCCAAAGAGGGCCGCCATCGCCGACTCGAAGGTTGGGCCGTACGCGAGCTTATCTTGCAGCGCGAGCACGACCAGACGCAACTCCGGCATCGGACTGCGCTCGGCCTGCAGGTAAATCGGCTCCGCATACAACAGCGCGCGCCCGGACGGAATCACCAGCAGAGCCCCGCGCCGCACATGCGAGCCTTGCTGATTCCACAGCGTCAATTGTCCCGAAAGCTGCGCATTCTGATCGATTCGCGCCTCGATTTGCAGCGGTCCGTCGACCAGCTTGGTTTTGGGAAAGTTGTAAACCACCGACGTGCCGTATTGTGCGCCATCGCTGCGCCCGGCAATCCAGCCAATCAGATTATTCCGGTTGGCCGGCGTGAAGGGCAGGATCTCCACGAACTCCACGCCGGTTTCGCCCGGCAGCTTCATCAGCACGAAGTTGGGCTGCATCGCCTGTGTCGTTTGCCCGCCTCCCTCGCTCATGCCGACTTCGGTGGCCACCGTCCACAGATCTTCGCGGTTGTAGAACGCTTCCGGATCCGTCATGTGATAGAGGCCGTATACTTCCGCCTGCAGTTTGAGCAACAACTCGGGGTAGCGCACGTGCTTGCGCAGCCCGGGCGGCATCGTGGCCGCATCCTTGAACAGACTCGGAAAGATACGGCGGTAAGCTGCGATGATCGGATCCTCCGTATCGAACACGTAAAACGTCGTCGTGCCATCGTAGGCGTCGATGACCACCTTAACGCTGTTCCGCATGTAATTAATGGGATTGTTGCCGAGACGGTAATGGGTCGAGTAGGGAAAGCTGTCTGAAAGCGTGAACGCATCCATGATCCACGAGAGCCGGCCATCGTCGCCCACCACGATGTACGGATCGGGCTCGTAGGTGAGGAACGGCGCCAATGCCGATACGCGATCGCGCAGGTTGCGCCGCATCAGCAGCCGGCTATCTTTGTTCACGTCATCGCTGAACGGCAGCTTCGCGAGGTCGTCGCGGTCGAGCGCGATCACGATGCGGCGCAGGAAACCGCCGAGCACGATGCCGCCGTTGCCTTCGTACGACGTGAGGCTGTTGCTCGCGCCTTGCGGGTAGTTGAATTCCTTCTGCCGGGTCTTCACGTAGACGTCGGTATTCGTCATCTCGCCGAAATAAATCTCCGGGCGCGTCACCGTTAGACCACGCACCGTGCTCTGCACCGGCATGTTGCTCAGGATCAGGGTGGGCAGCCCTTCCGGCGTGAAGCCATTGACCGGGTTCATGGTGATGCCATAGCCGTGGGTGTAGATCAGCTTGTCGTTAATCCAGTTGCGGCTGCTCTCCGGGAGCTTGTCGACGTTCAGTTCGCGCGTGGCGAGCATCACCTCGCGAGTCGTGCCGTCGATTTCATATCGATCAATATCGATGTCGGGGAAGTCATAGTAGGTGCGGATTTCCTGAATCTGACGCAGCGTGTCCTGGAGTGCGCGCCAGTCCCACAGCCGGATGTTCTGCAGCGTAGCCTGATTGTTCTCCGGGTCGGCCGCGTTGACGGTCGTCTCCGCGGGAAACTCGCGCTGCGAGACACGGTTCAATCCGTAGGCCTGCCGCGTCAATGCGGTGTTGTAGACAATGTAGGGCTTCTCGCGAACCAGTTCGTTCGGTTTGACGATAAAGCTGCTGACGTACCAGCCGACTGCTTGAACGGCGACATAACAGACCGCGGCCGGAAGGACAGCCGCGACCAGCCAGCGTCCGCGCGGAAACCGCACGGCGTTGACGGCTGCGATCGCCGCGCCGAGAACGAGCGCCGCGCATACGACGAGCAACCCCGCGAGCGTGACGTGCGCGTCCGTGTAGGTCACTCCGCCGAAGATCGTATGATCATCGAGCAATAATTCGAACCGGCCGATATAGACGCGCATCGCGACGATCAGCAACAGGAACGCAAACGCGATGGAGAGTCCGCGCCAAGGTAATGTGACGGAGCGGCTGAGACGCCCGGCGAGCACACGGGTTCCGCCGGTGATGAGGATGAAGAAAACGGCGAGTGCACAAGTAATCACGGACAGCGTCAGCAGCCAGCCGGCGATGAGCTGCCACGCGGGCAGCGTGAACAGAAAGAAGTTCAGCAGCTTGCCAAAAATCGGATCAAAGACGAGGCCACCACCAGTGGTGGCGCGGGCGTACCAAAAGAGCGCGAGCGTCGGCCATTCCACCATCATGCTGGCGCCGGTGGCAACGGCAATGACCAGCGAAAGGCCGAGCGCAATGAGGCGCAGGACAGGCTCAACCGGCAACTTCACCTGCTGTTGGCCTATGTAAATCGTGTGGCCGCTCGGCAAGTCGGGGAGATGCGCCCGCTTCAGAGCCAGGAACGATCCATACAGAATGAGAAATGTGACGGCTGTAAAAGCCGCGAAGATTCCCCACTGCAGGCTCAGGGTTTTCCAGAAGACGTCCCCGTAGCCGAGCGATCCGAACCAGAGCACATCCACGTAATACGACAGCGCGGTCCGACCGCCGAAGACGATGCCGGCAAGGACGGCGAGAATGAGAAGGAAGCGTCGGCGTCGTGGCGGATGCGGCGGCGGCCAGTCAATGGACTCAGGCATTGCTCCACCCCGTTTTTACCAGCATTTCCGTTATTCGGAGTTCTAGGAAAGGGTATTGTACAGTGCCGGAAGAGGAGTAACTACTTTGCGCGGGTAGCACGACGAGGGTTGTGATTTGTTCGCCACAGACTCAGCGCTGCCCATGCTCTAGAATACGAACATGAGGATCTTGCTGTTCAGCGGAAAAGGCGGTGTGGGCAAGACCAGCCTGGCCGCCGCCACGGGCGTGAGACTGGCGGAACTGAACTATCGGACCCTGGTGCTGAGCATCGATCCGGCACACAGCCTGGCAGATGCGTTCGATCTCGACACCGAACTCTTCCATGTTCAAACCTCGGAGCCACTGCCGATCAATGATCGGCTTTCGGTCCAGGAGCTGAATATCCAAAAAGAGATCAAGCGCCATTGGCAGGAAATCTCCTCCTATGTGAGCGCCGTGCTGCGTACCACAGGCATCAGCGGCGTAGAGGCGGAAGAACTGGCCATTCTGCCTGGCATGGAGGAGCTCAGCGCGATGATGTACATCAATCAATACCGGCGCGAGCAGCGTTACGACGTGATCGTGCTCGATGCCGCGCCCACCGCAGAATCCATGCGCTTTATCAGCATGCCGACAACGCTGGACTGGTACATGAAGCACATCTTCCCTTTCCAGCGTAATTTTCTCAAGGCGGTGCGGCCCATCGCCAACCGGGTTGCGCCGTTCGAACTGCCGCCCGACACCTACTTCGGCAACGTTCGGGACCTCTTCGACAAGCTCGAGGGAGTGGGTGAGATGATGGAAGATCCGCGGATCACCAGTGTGCGGCTGGTCACCAATGCGGAGAAGATGGTGGTGCGGGAGACGCAACGGGCATTCGTGTACTTCTCTCTGCATGGGCTGACCGTGGACGCAGTCCTCGTAAACCGTTTGCTCCCAGCGGAGGTTAGCGATGCCTGGTTCAATGAGTGGCACACATCGCAGGACGCGATGGTGCATGAGATCGAGGAGTACTTTGCGCCCGTGCCAGTAAAGAAGGTACCGTTGTTCGCGCATGAAGTACTGGGCAAGCAGCGGCTAGAGGATCTCGCGCGAGTGCTGTATGCTGAGGGCGAAGATCCGTCAGCCGTGACCCGAACGGAGAAACCCTACACTTTCGGGAAACAGAACGGGCTTTATGAGATTCGTGTTCTTTTGCCTTTCGCCACCAAGGGCGAGATCGAGCTGTTTAAGAAGGGCGACGAACTGGTCGTACAGATCGGTAGTTTCCGCCGTCATATCGGGCTGCCGCGATCAATGACCGCCCTGTCGCCGTCCCGGGCGCGCCTGGAGAGCAAGGTCCTCACGGTCGAAATGAAGGAGATACTATGAACAAGCCAGAGAATAGCCAGTCAACCACCAGCGAGCAAGGCGCTCATGAACGCTGCCCGTGTCGCGAGATCGTGGACACCGTGCAGGCTTTCCTGGGGATTTCGCCTGCTGCCCGGCAGCACTTGACAAGCTCACGCGTCGAGTTCCTCAAGGCGGTCCGGGAGATCCTAAACGACCGTATTGAGCACTTGTCGAGCCCGGGCCAGAAGGGTACGAAAGTCGCGGTTGAGTAAGTTATCCCAGACGCGTGATCGGTCGGAACCTGGACGGCCGGAACCTGATCGGTCGGAACATGGACGGTCGGAACCTGGACGTCTCCCAAAGCGTCCTCGACACGGAACTGATTTGCCGTCGTCTCGCTGATGCCATCTCAGGACGTCCCG
>CAWCRQ010000138.1:0-22935 GCA_963797885.1 uncultured Acidobacteriaceae bacterium
AGCCGGAGCCGACGCCATCGAGTGCAATATCTACTTCATTCCGACAGATATGGCCCTCTCTGGTTCCGACGCAGAGATGCTCTATACGGACATTCTCCGGGAGGTAAAAACTTCGGTTCGCATTCCGGTAGCCGTCAAGCTCAGTCCATTTTTCAGCAATTTGGCCAATATGGCAAAGCAGTTGGACCAGGTGGGCGCAGACGCCCTGGTGCTGTTCAACCGCTTCTACCAGCCCGATATCGACTTGGAAGAATTAGAAATTAAGCCCAACGTGCTGCTTAGCGGCCCCCAGGATTTACGGCTGCCTCTGACTTGGATTGGCATTCTTTATGGCCGCATCCGGGCCAACCTGGCGGCGACCAGCGGTGTCCATGGTCCCCAGGACGTAATCAAGCTGCTTATGGTCGGCGCCGATGTGACGATGATGTGCTCGGCTCTGTTGCGCCATGGAATCGGGCTTCTTCGTCATGTAGAACAAGGCGTTCGGGAGTGGATGGAAGGCCACGAATATGAATCTGTGCACCAGATGCAAGGCAGCATGAGCCAGCTCCGCTGCCCCGATCCGGGAGCCTTCGAGCGGGCCCAATATATGCGAGCCGTCAAGAGTCTGCAGCACGTGCTGGGACCCGGACGAGAGAGATTGAAGGTCTCGTGAGCGGCGAATCGACGACGCGGTCTAGCGGTCCACAATGTTGCGCAATCACTCCATGGCTATTTGACCATGCGCATTTGACCACCCCTGGCGAGTGGCCAGAGTGTGACGCGCCTCACTGTGTCTAGTGCGTAAGATCACCGCCTCAGAGCGGAGAGGCGCTTCTAATGAAAGGTAAGAGGATGCGATTCGGCCGTAGTGACAGGAATTTCGCCCTGGGAGTAAGTCCGGTGCGGTGGGGCCGTCGGGTAGCCCGGACGAGGGGGGAGAAATAATGTCCTGGGAACTTGATTACAAGAAAAAGTTGCAAACGGCAGATGAGGCGCTGCGCTGCGTGCAGTCGGGAATGCGTGTCTACATTCAGCCGGGCTGCGCCGAACCTGAGACTCTGGTAGAGGCGCTGATGCGCCGCGCTCCCGATGTGCAAGACGTCGAAATCGTGCACATGATGACCATGGGAGCGGCCCCTTATGTGGCGCCAGAGATGGCCGGGCACTTCCGGCATAACGCAATGTTTATCGGCGCCAATGTGCGCCAGGCCATCAACGAAGGCCGGGCCGACTACACGCCGATCTACCTGAGTGAGATTGAAGACCTTTTCGAGAGCGGCGCCATGCCGATTGATGTGGCCCTGCTCGAACTTTCTCCTCCCGACCCGCACGGCTTCTGCAGCTTCGGCGTGGGCGTGGATACGTCGCTCACGGCCGCCAAATGTGCGCACTACGTGGTGGCGCAGATCAACGATCAAATGCCGCGCACCTTCGGGGACAGTTTTATCCATGCGACTGAGCTGGACGCCGTTGTGGATTCCTCCCGGCCTCTGTGCGCCATGAAGCGCCCGCTCATCACCGACATGCATAAGGCGATCGCCCGCAACGTCGCGGATTTGATTGAGGACGGGTCCGTGCTGCAGACCGGCATCGGCGGAATCCCGGATGCTGTGCTGCCGTATCTCATGGATCGCAGGGATCTCGCGGTTCACAGCGAACTGGTTTCCGACGGGGTGATTCCTTTGATCGAAGCGGGCGTGATCACGGGTGAACGCAAGAACTTCAAGCCGCGGAAGATCATCCTGGGATTTGCTCTGGGCACGAAACAGTTGTTTGATTTCGTAGATAACAATCCGATCTTCGAATTCCACCCCACGTCCTACTGCAACGATCCCGGGTTAATTGCCCGCAACAACAACATGGTGGCGATCAACTCCGCATTGCAGGTCGATCTCACCGGTCAGGTCTGCTCCGATTCGATCGGAAACCAGTTTTATAGCGGCATTGGCGGACAAGTGGACTTCCTGCGCGGGTCTTCGCGCTCCAAAGGTGGCAAGCCGATCATCGCCATTTCGTCTACCGCAAAGGACGGCGCAATCTCGCGGATCGTGCCCATGCTAAGCCCGGGCGCGGGAGTGGTTACTTCGCGCGGGCTGATCCGCTACGTGGTGACCGAATACGGGGTAGCGTATCTGCATGGCAAGACCATACGGGAACGGGCGCAGGCGCTGATCGACATTGCGCATCCCGATTTTCGAGAAGAACTTTATCAATTTTCCGAGAAAACCTGGTTTCTGCATCGGCCTTTAGCTGAGGAACCAGCGGCTACGAGGTGAACGTTAACGCGGAGAACGTCAACGAGGTGAACGATGGCAGGCCAAGCGCGCGGTAAAGTTACGGTCGATGTCGAAGAATGCAAGGGATGCGGGCTATGCGTGGAGTCCTGCCCGCCCAAGTGCCTGGAACTAGCGCCGGAGTTGAATGCTTACGGGGCTCACCCTGCGCGCTACACCGGGCACGACTGTACGGGTTGTGGAATCTGCTTTTATTGCTGCCCGGAGCCGGGCGCGATTACGGTCTACCGCATAAAGGCGAAAGCCAAGGCGCTGGCGCCGGCGGCGCCGGTACATGCGCCAGGAGGCGAACATGCGGCAACTCTGTAAGGGAAACGTGGCGGTGGTAAAGGGCGCGATCCTCGCGGGATGCCGCGCGTACTACGGCTATCCGATTACTCCGGCCAGCGAAATCGCCGAGGCGGCAGCGCTCTACTTCCCGCAGGTCGGCGGAACATTTATTCAAGCGGAGAGCGAAGTCGCCGCCATCAACATGGTCTATGGAGCAGCCGCGGCTGGCGTCCGCGCCATGAGTGGCTCGTCCGGCCCCGGCCTCAGCCTGATGCAGGAAGGTATGTCCTATCTGGCCGGCTCGGAGCTGCCCTGCGTGATCGTGGATGTAATGCGCGGCGGACCGGGACTGGGCAACATCGCGCCCGAACAAAGCGACTATTTCGCCATGGTGAAAGGCGGCGGCCACGGTAACTACCGCAATATCGTGCTGGCTCCCGCATCGGTGCAGGAGATGGCCGACTTCACCATGCTGGCCTTCGACCTCGCCGACAAATACCGCAATCCGGCAGTCGTGCTGACCGACGGCTTCGTCGGACAAATGATGGAGCCGCTCGAGCTCGAAGTTCCCGACAAAGACAATGAGATTCAGCCGCCGGAAAAACCCTGGGCGGTAAAAGGAACGCCAGAGACGCGTGCCAACGTGATCAGTTCCATTTATCTCGAAACCGACGAACTGGAAGCGCACCAGCGCAGAATGGAAGCCAAGTACATCCGCGCGCAAGAAGCCGAGCCGCGCTCGGAGCTCTACCGCACCGAGGACGCCGAAGTGCTGCTGGTCGGGTACGGCATTGTGTCTCGAGTGTTGATCTCTACAGTGGAAGCGCTGCGCAAGGACGGCGTGAAAGCAGGACTGTTCCGCCCCATCACGCTGTGGCCCTATCCTTCGAAGGCTCTGGTGGAAGCGGCGGCTAAAGTGCAAAAGGTCCTGGTGGTCGAACTGAGCAACGGGCAAATGGTGGAAGATGTGCGCCTCGCGCTGAACGGCAAGGTGCCGGTGGAGTTCTACGGCCGGGTAGGTGGCAACGTGCCCTCGGTCCGAGAGTTGCAGCAACAGGTGTTGACACGCATGGCCGTGGCGGTCTGAGAGGATGCGAGAGGACTAGGGTTTCGCCGTTGCTTTGAAGGGGCGCGGCTTTAGCCGCGCCGCCCAGAGTCAAGAAGATGTGGGCTTTAGCCCCTGAGGGATTGTCGTTGGCGAGGCGTATATCAGCGGAGTGTGGTTCGTAAAGGACAACCAATATGGCAAACGAAAACATGACCGGCGTAGTGGGTAAGGAAGCCGTCCCCGAAGCGACCGACAACGGATACGAACTAATCCACTCCAAGTCGCCGGTGTTCTATGACCTCTACGAACGCAAAACAGAACTGAAGCACCAGACCCACTACTGCCCCGGGTGCGGACACGGAGTGGTCCACAAGCTGATTGCCGAAGCGTTGCAGGAACTGGGGCTGCAGGACAAGACGATCTTCGTGAGCCCGGTAGGCTGCTCGGTGTTTGCCTACTATTATTTTGATGTAGGCAATGTGCAGGTCGCCCACGGCCGCGCTCCGGCCGCAGCCACGGCCATCAAACGAGCGGGCCCCGACAAAATCGTCATCTCCTATCAAGGAGACGGCGACTTGGCGGCGATCGGCACGGCCGAGATCATACATGCCGCCAACCGAGGCGAGAAGATCACAGTTTTTTTCGTGAACAACGCAATCTATGGCATGACTGGCGGACAGATGGCGCCAACCACCATGGTCGGGCAGAAGAGCACAACATCTCCCTGGGGCCGGCGGCCGTCGAATGAAGGCTTCCCTATGCACATGGCGGAACTGATCGCCACGCTCGAAGCGCCGGCCTACGTCGAACGCGTGGCGCTATCGGACAACAAGAACATCATGAAAGCGCGGCGGGCGATCCGCAAAGCACTCGAGATCCAGCGGGATGGCACGGGCTTCTCGTTTGTCGAAATCCTGTCGCCGTGTCCGACAATTTGGGGCAAGGACCCGGTGGAAGCGCGGCGCTGGGTTCTCGAGAAGATGACGCCGACCTTTCCGCTGAATGTTTTCCGCGATCGCCGGCCGGAAATTCCCGCGGGCAATCAGCCGCCGCAGCGGTCGGTAGCGGATGTGCTTGAGATCACTCCGAAAGAGGGAGCGCACGATATTTCCAAACCGAAACACGCCCATCGTTTCAAGGACGTTAAGATCAAAATCGCAGGCCTCGGAGGACAGGGCGTGCTGCTAATGGGGCAACTCCTCATCGAAATGGGCATGCGCGAGGGACTGGAAGTGAGCTGGCTGCCGTCGTATGGTCCGGAAATGCGTTCGGGCAGCGCGCACTGCCATGTGTGCTTGTCGAAAGATCGCATCGGGTCGCCGCTCGTCTCGCGCCCGGATGTGCTCGTAGCCATGAATGAGTTCTCGCTGCGGAAATTTGCCCACGAGGTAGTAAGCGGCGGAGTCATTCTTTATAACGGCGCCAGCTTGCCTGCCGACTTTTACGCGCCGGAAGTGCAGGCGGTCGCGATTCCGGCGGCGGAGATCGCCGACAAACTCGGTTCCACGAAGGCAGCCAACATAGTAATGTTGGGGGCGCTGCTCGAAGACACGGAGTGTCTGGCTCCCGGAACGGCATTGCGCGTACTCGAAGACAAGGTGAAAAAACTCGATATGCTGGAAATTAACCGCAAAGCGCTCGCCGCCGGCCGGCGGTTTATCGAGGAACAGGCGCACGTTGGCGCAGTAAGCCAGCCCGACGGCTTCGCCTAGCACCGGGGATTCGCAGCCTCAGGCATTCTGGTAGTAGGCAAATTCTGGCTGCCGAGTAAATAAGCTGCGAGCTGTGAGCTACGAGCTGCGGTGCGTCTGGTTTGCTCCAGGCTCGCGGCTCGAAGCTCGCAGCTCAGCTTCGCGGAGGACTCCCAATATGTTCAACTGGCTGGACATCTCGTTACGCGCTACGTACCAAGAGCGTCACCAGCTCTCAAATCCGAGAGTTGTTGAAGGTAATCCAAAAACCAGGAATGATCTCCTTCGGCGGCGGCCTGCCCGCTCCCGATGTGTTCCCTATCCAACGCTTCGAAGAAGCCTGTCACAAGGTGCTGACCGAGCAGGCAGCTTCCGCCTTGCAGTACGGCGAAACCGAAGGTTACAGGCCCCTGCGCGATCTGATTGCGAATAACATGGCGCGCTACGGGATCAAGGCGAAGGTGGAGAACGTCTTGATTACTTCCGGCTCGCAGCAGGCCCTCGACCTGATTGGCAAGCTGTTTATCAATGCCGGAGATCGCGTGCTGGTGGAAGCGCCGACTTATCTCGGCGCGCTGCAGGCTTTCAACGTGTATGGCGCGGAATATGTGTCCGTCCCGATCGACGAAAACGGCCTGCGCACCGACCTGCTGGAGAAGCCTCTGCGTTCCGGCCCCAAGTTCATGTACGTACTGCCCAACTTCCAGAACCCAGCCGGAACCACATTGTCGGAGGGGCGTCGCCACGAACTGGTGCTGCTGGCGGACAAGTATGGCATTCCGATTATCGAGGACGACCCGTACGGCCAGTTGCGCTATGAAGGCGAGCACCTTACATCGCTGGTCGTGCTCGACCGCGAGAACCTGCGCCGCGACGACGGCTATTCCATCGGCAACGTCATTTACCTGAGCACATTCTCGAAGACGCTGGCTCCCGGGCTGCGTTTGGGATGGATCGTCGCCCCGCCGGAGGTCATCAGCAAGCTGGCGCAACTGAAGCAGGGCGCCGATCTGCACACTTCGACTTTCACTCAGTTCGTGGCCTACGAAGTCGCGCGCGACGGATTCCTAGACAAACACGTGAAGCTGATTCGTAAGATCTATGGCGAACGGCGCGACGTAATGCTGCAAGCTCTGAAAGAGTTCTTCCCGCCGGAAGTGACCTGGACTCATCCGAAGGGCGGCCTATTCCTCTGGGTAACTCTGCCCGCAGGAATCGATATCCAGGCCCTTTTCAAATCGGCAATCGAGCAGAATGTGGCGTTCGTCCCCGGCGATTCCTTCTATGCCAACGATCCTCAGGAAGGCTCCCGCCACATGCGCTTGAACTTTTCGAACGCCGCTCCGGAGCAAATACGGGAAGGCATACGCCGCTTAGCCGCAGCCGTGAAGAGCCATCTGACAGGCGCTACGCTGCGATTAAAGCTGCCGCTCGAGGTGTAGAGGCGTTAGCTGTATTAGTTTGAACTTGACCTTGCGGACAGGGCTGGCAGGTTCCACGTATCGGACACCGATCCGGGGATTTTGAGCGTAATCCGGATTTATCGCCAGTTGACGCATGTTACCTGCAGCGCAGTACAATTCCGACATGAAAACGAGAGGACTGTGCGCTGCCATTTTATGGCTCGCTGTGGCTTATCCTTGCGCTGCCCAATTGATGAGTGCATCGCAATATCGTGACTACATGAAGGGGCTAGATGCGGCTGCCGGCCGATGGCAAAAGCAGATCAAGGCCATTGACGTTGACAAGATGAACGTAGACTATTCCAGCGGGAAAACGATAGAACATGCCCGCGGAACCGTATTGGAGAATCTCAAATTAATGCGTAGTTTCATTGAGAAGCAACACTCAACGGAAGCATTGAGCGTAGATATTTTGATAGAGGATGCGATCGGGGATGCATCTGGAACGCTCAGCGACTTACAGTACCTGCTGCCAACAAATCGGGAGGAAATCCACTGGCAGCCCGCGTTGTCAGCGATCGGAACGGAAATGGCTGATCTGCAAATCCAACTCCGGAAACACATCGACGTCTACGCCGACAAGCTTCAATTAGAGGCAGCGGGTTGCTCGAAATGAACCCATAAAAGAGTGGTCTTTTCAAAACGCGATGGCCCAAGTTTGCAAACAGAACCTATGAACAGCATTGATGTCGGATTGAGTTGGCGCATTCTAGAGTCTGGGCCTGGAAAGCCGTGGTCTTTTCCGGGTGCGGTTTCCCCGTACATGAAGAAGCATTACAGAGGCCCCGCCATATATAGGTGGGCTGTCACTCTTCCGGGGGAAGATGAGCCACGATTGATCTACATCGGAGAAGCGGAAGATCTGAGCAGACGGCTTGGCGACGTGCTTAGGTCCCGGCGTGTTACCTCGAAGCCCACGACGTCTGCTCGGCTCAATGCCAAGTTTACGGAAGAGGTTTCTCATGGAAACACCGTCACGGTCGCAAAGGCCGAGTTTCAGGACTTCTCGTTCAACGGGGTCACGTTCTCTCAGCAAAATTGGAGCCTGTCCCACAAATTCAAGCGATGTGCGCTAGAGAATCTATTCCTGTCTGCCTGCCTTGGATGGGGTGAGAGGCTGTTGAATATGAGAATAGGACCCCGTGAGCGCCTTAGGAAGAAGTCGATTGCTGACGGTCTCAAATCAGAGGTCGTTGAGGCGATGATGAAAGCGATGCCGGAGGAGGGCTAGAAGCTGACGCGCTGGCCGCAAGTCGCGGTTGTAAACAGGCGTTAGCGCAAGCTTGCGCCGTTTGTTCGCCCCTCCGTTGCGCCCACAACTCCCGCTACGGCCTGATGGCAGCGGCCCTATCGGACAGCTTGGCGTGCAAGGTCAAGTCGTGGCTATCGCACTTTAGCGTTCGTGTGGACCATCGCACGCGCAGCCGAACCACCCATTCCCTGATCGTGCGAAAATCTGTCAAGCCCCCCTTCTGAGCTTTTTCCCCCTAAGCCAATCAATTACAAGGGAAAATAAATTCGGAAAACTTGGCGGGGTGGGTAGGTACGAATTGATATAATAGAACTATAGAGAAGAAATCTAGATCAAAGGGTGCGGGATAACTCCTCGCGCCCTTTCTTATTCAGCAAGATTGTAAGACTTTGAAACCTTGAAACCCTGAAAACCTCGCAACCTGGTCCCTCTAACTCCCTATCCCAGAATATTTTCCATATAAGTCCCTTGAACCCAAAGATTTGGCCGGGTTTTTCTCCCAACCCCATGATTCCAAAAGATCGAGGGGGAGTTTTTTTAGGGGACCGTAACCCAAAACACAAGTTAGGCACAAAAAACCACGCACTCGCCGCAACTGAGAACTGAGAACCGGGAACCGAGAACTGCATCCCGAGGAGCTGCAAAATGCTATACACGACAAAGATTCGCCGCTGCCAGCACATCAAAGTCAACGGCACGCAGTGCGGATCGCCCGCGCTGCGCGACAAGCAATGTTGTTACTTCCACATGCGATGGCGTCAGACCAGCCGGGACATCAACATCAATCCCAGCAATCCCAACAACAACAACAACAATAACGACCGCGGCCCCGTCACCCTCCCCACGCTCGAGGACGCCAACTCCATCCAGGTCGGGCTCGCCGAAGTGATGCGGCTGCTCGTCACCAACCAAATCGATCCCCGCATCGCCGCCCTCCTGCTGCATGCGCTTCGCACGGCCTCCGCCAATGTCAAGCTTACGTCCTTGGAGCCGGAGCTGCCGACCACCGTCGTGATCGACCAAGACTGCGTGGAGCGGCGTCCGCTTGGCGCCACCGCATGGTCTCCCGCGGTTGGACGCGACTATGACGATGTGGCATGGAAAGATAAATATAAAGAGCGAGAGGGCCAGGACGGGGCCTTGCCCGACTCGTTTTTGTGGTTCCTGATCGACCGCCGGTTGGCGCTTGATCCAGACTTTTTGGATAAGTGGATTCGGACGAACGAAAGCGACCCGGCAAAGGAAAGCGAGAATAATAATAACGTTGAGAGCAACTCCGGAGCCGCGCCGCAGTAAGTTGAAATATCGGCCAATCATGAGGGGCAGCCGTCTCGACCACCCCCTTTTAAGCTCCCCGCAAGAGCAAGAGCAATCTACTCCAGCACAAAAATATTCTTCTCCGCGCACATCTCCTTCAGCACCTTCGGCCACACCGTGACGCTGACTTCCCCAAGATGTGCTTTACGGAGCAATAGCATCAACGTCCGCGACTGACCGATTCCTCCTCCGATCGAGAGCGGAATCTGGTTATTCAGGATCGCCTGATGATAGGGCAATCGCATGAAGTCCAGCTGTTTGGCCATCGTAAGCTGCTGTTTGAGGGTCTCGGCCGTGACTCGAATGCCCATCGACGTCAGTTCATGGCGCCGTCTGGTAACCCAGTTCCATACCAGGATGTCGCCATTCAGCCCATGGGTATCTTTGCCGGTCTGGTCTTGAGTATCTGTGACCCAGTCGTCGTAATCGGCGGCGCGCATCTCGTGCGGGTAGCCGTCCTTCAACGGCCAGCCAATCCCAATGATGAAGACGGCCGGGTACTTTTGCAGCACCGCGGTCTCTCGCTGCTTGCGTGGCAACTCGGGATACATATCGAGAATTTCCTCGGCGTGCAAGAAGGTCAACTTCTCCGGCAGATTCGGATAGCGGGAATCTTTATCCATATCCATCAATTGCGGGAACAGGGATTGCGCAAACTTTTCCGCGCCCACGATCACCTTCCAGATCCTGCCGACAACCAGTTTGAGAAATTCGAGATTCCGCTGTTCAGCGGTGATGACGCGCTCCCAATCCCACTGATCGACGTAGGCGGAATGGTCGTGATCGAGGAAATAGTCCTTGCGGACGGCGCGCATGTCGGTGCAGATGCCCTCGCCAACTTTGCAATCGAATTGCTTGAGCGCCACGCGCTTCCACTTGGTGGCGGCTTGCACCACCTGAGCGTCGATGGGATGCAGGTTGCGATCGTTCGAGATATGGAACTGAATCGGCGTGCGCGACCCGTCACGATCGAGCATGTCATTGACGCCGCTCTCCACATCCACGATGAGAGGCACCTCAACCATCATCAGGTTGAGCTCCTTGCACAGGTTGTCCGCGATATAGCGTTTCACCTGGAAGATGGCCTGCTGCGTCTCTTTCGGGGTCAGCAAGGAGCGGTAATCCCGCGGCAGAATTTTTTCCAATTCTTTGTAATCGCCGATTCCCGGTCCAGCCAGGTCAGCTTTCTTGTCTTTATCCAGCGCAAGCGTAGTCATGAGCTTTCTCCTTTGCAGACGGATTCGGGTCGCCGCGTCGCCGTGCTGTCGCATTGTCGCCAGGCGGTTTACCAAAGTTTCAGATTAACGGAGAGGCAGGGCCGGAGGCGGGTGTGCGGTGGCACCTTTGGCGTGTCGCTGCGTGGAATGCTCCAGGATCATCGCGCCTGACAGCAGAATCCCGATAACGCCAAACACCAACAACGCGAGCAGAGCAATCATGAGGACTGGCATAGGTTCACCTCGCTCTGGGTAAATTGTCTCGCCTGATGGCGGGAGACGCTGTGACCGCAGTCACTTGTTGGCGTGACCCATAGTTACCAGGATGGCTCTCATGGACGCGTCCCATCTAGCCCAAAAATCACGACTTAGCGTGACGTGGATCACTGCGCCTGTACTCTCCCAACGTTGAAACTCTCAATAGGCAGCGACGAGCTGCTGCATTCCGCTACATCCAGTTCTTGGAGGGCTGTATCTGTGGTTACTTTCGCAACATGAGTACGATTGCGAGAAGAACCGCTAATTTCATCAGGTTGCAATACTTCACAAGGAGAAGAAACCAAAACATGAAGACGACAAAGCTGGTGATGCTTGTACTGACAATCGCGGTGGCCCTATTCATCCTGATCCCCAATCTGTCATGGGCTGAGGACGGAGCCGCCATCTTCAAAGCAAAATGCGCCATGTGCCACGGTCCGGATGCGGCTGGCAAGCCCGCAATGAAAGCTCCGAGCCTGATTTCCGCCGAGGCCAAGAAGAAGTCGGATGCCGACTTGACCACGGCCGTTACGGGGACGGCGAAGCACCCGGCCCCGGTGAAGGGTCTAGCCGCTAACGACGTAAAAGGCGTCGTTGCGTACATTCGTACCTTGCAGAAGTGAGCATTGGCAGTAGCCATTGGCAGGAATCAATGTCAATGGCTGTTTCCCTTTGTGCATCGCCGCTGTCGCGCGCACACGCGGGCAGCGGCCTAGGAAGGCGTCAGGGCTTGTATGGGGGTGTCCCGCTCAATTCGGCGGACGGAACGAAAAGTTGGCCGATTGGTGACTAGCCGAAAAGCATCTCCCCAGTTCGCTTTCCCACAGAGAGCAGTTCCCCCGGGTCCGGGAATACACTTCTCCGGGCTCGGTTATTTTTTTGTAGTCGAATCGCCAAGAGTGTTTTGTACGGTTCCCAAGTCTATTCCGTCACCGCGTTCGTTTACCTGCCACATCATTCCACATTCCATGGATCGGAAGTCCCGCTTGGTGCGAGCAACGAGGAGCGTTTTCCATGAGTAAGGCCCTGCTGTATGACGCGACGATGTGCATCGGCTGCAAACAGTGTGAAAGCGGCTGCGCGCAACAGAACAAGCTGCCGTACGACGACAAAGTAGCAGCCGAGCCGCTGCAATCGGCACATAAATATACGGTCGTTCTCACCAAGGACGACAAATTCATGCGCCGGCTATGCATGAACTGTGAGAAGCCCGCTTGCGCGTCGGTTTGTCCCGTTGGAGCCATGCATAAGACAAAGGAAGGTCCGGTCGTATACGACGTCTGGAAGTGTATCGGTTGCCGGTATTGCATGGTGGCCTGCGCGTTTGCCCAGCCTAAGTATGAATGGCAATCGCTGAATCCGCGGATTCGCAAATGTATTATGTGCCCGGACCGCATAATTGCAGGCAAGCAGACAGCATGTGCCGAGATCTGTCCGACTGGCGCCACCAAATTCGGGGAGCGCGACGACCTCATCAAAGAAGCGCAGGACCGTATCCGTCAAAATCCATCCACCTACCTGCCGCGTATTTACGGTCTCAGCGAAGTTGGCGGAACGTCGGTCTTCATCCTTTCCAGCATGAACGTTGAAGAATACGGCTATCCAGCTTCCGCGAAAATTGGCGACACTCCTATGCCGGAATACACTGGGCGAGTTATGGAGAGAATTCCCGACTTTATCCCGGTGTGGACGCTGGTATTGGGAGGCATTTATTGGGTTTCGCATCGCCGCGACGAAGTAGCCGCTGCTGAAGCAGAAGAAAAGAAGCAGAACGGGAGTGGCAAATGAAGATCAAGCTGACCTTTTGGAGAGTTGTATTCATTGTGATCATGGTCCTGGGCATGTACTCCACATTCATTCGCTTTTTTTATGGCTTAGGCGCGGTTTCAAACATGACGGACCAGTTTCCCTGGGGGCTCTGGATCGGCTTCGACCTCCTGTGCGGGGTCATGCTGGCGGCGGGCGGTTTTTGCATGGTTGGCGCGGTCTACCTGTTCAACGTCGAGCGCTTGCATAGTGTGGTGCGTCCTGCGGTGTTGACGGCGTTCCTGGGTTATGTACTTTTCATCGTTGGACTGATGTTCGACCTGGGCCGGCCCTGGTACATCTGGCATCAGCTCATCTACATGAACCCGCACTCGGTCATGTTCGAGGTCGGCATATGCGTGATGTCCTACACCACGGTGCTCTTCTTCGAATTCCTTCCCAACGTGTTCGAGCGCTTCAATCTGCAGGCTCCCATCAAGTGGATTAAGAAGATCTACCCCGTGCTGATCATCTTGGGCATCCTGCTCTCCACCCTGCACCAGAGTTCGCTCGGATCACTCTATCTGATCATGCCGAGCAAGCTGCATCCGTTCTGGTACACGCCGGCGCTGCCGTTCCTTTTCTTTGGTTCAGCGATTGCGGTTGGTTTGGCCATGACCATCTTCGAGTCCACGCAGAGCGCGAAAGCCTTCGGCCGTCACCTTGAACTCCCGGTTCTGGTCGAACTGGGCGGCGCCTTGCTGGTTGCTCTCTGGGTCAATGCCCTGCTGCGCTTCGAGGACTACTTCCATCGCGGCCTGCTGGGACAGATCATCAAGCCCAGCTACGAAGCGTATTTCCTGTGGCTCGAACTAGCGCTGACCTTCGCGATTCCGATCACCATGCTCAGCTTCAAGAAGGTCAGGCTATCGCCCGGCGGCTTGTATCTAGCCTCCGTCTGCAGTGTGCTCGGATTCATCACCAACCGCCTCAATGTCAGCGTCATCGGCTTTGAGACCTATGTCGGGCATCACTACGTGCCGAAGTGGACGGAGTTCTCGGTGACGCTCATGATTGTCGCGATGGGCTTTGCCTTGTTCGGATTGGCAGTAAAGTACCTGCCTATCTTTCCCGAAGAACGGCATCCCGTGCAGCAGCGTCTCCGTACCGAAACCGCGTCCGTGGTTGCTACACCGGTGTTAGGCCATGCCGGAGACTGAGCCAATTCGCGCCGAGCTGGGATGGAAGCGCCTGACTAACAGCATCAGTGCAAAGTTGATCGGGTCTCTGTTGGCGGTCATGGTCGTCGTCTTCGCCCTTCTCGGATACTTGAATGTCCGATTGCATCGCCAGGACCTGGAAGCCGCCACGCTGGTCAGCGCGGAGCGGGTCAGCGACATAATCAAGCACAGCACCACCTACTACATGCTGCGCAACGATCGCGAGGGACTCTACCACGCCATTCACACCATGGAGGACGAGCCCGGCATGGTCAAGGTCCGAATCTTTGACCAGGAGGGGCGGATCAGCTACTCCACTGATCCAGCCGAAGTCAGCCACGTCCTCGACAAGACGGGGGAAGCCTGCTACGGCTGCCACACTCAGTCGCAGCCGCTGGCGCGCCTGAATCGTCCCGACCGCTTTCGTATCTATCGTAGCGGCGGGCAGCGCGTACTGGGAATTATCACCCCCATCGAAAATCAACCCAACTGCTCGAACGCCGACTGTCACGCGCATCCTGCCAGCCAGCAAGTTCTGGGCGTACTTGACACTAATCTTTCGCTGGCCAAAGCGGACGCACAACTTGCTCTCGGCAGCGCCCGCATGCTGCATTACACGGCGGGGGCAATGCTGATTGTGGCGGTATTGAGCTGGCTATTCGTCTGGCGAGAGGTCGGCCAACCCATCAAGGCGCTCAAGCAGGGCACGGAACATCTTGCCCGCGGGGAGCTTGGTTACCAGATCGAAGAGCGATCCCAGGACGAAGTGGGTGGCTTGGCCCATTCCTTCAACGGCATGAGCCTGCAGTTGCGCACGGCGAATGAAGAAATCGTCAACTGGGCAAAGACGCTCGAAGATAGGGTCGAGCAGAAGACGAAGGAACTCAATCGCGCCCACGATCACGTGCTCCACGTGGAGAAAATGGCGTCCATCGGAAAGATGGCGGCGGTAGTGGCGCACGAGGTAAACAACCCGCTCTCGGGGATTCTTACCTACGCCAAACTACTGCGAAAGTGGGTAGCGACGGGACAAACCGAACATGAAAAACGCGAGGAGGCAATGGAATGTCTGGACCTGATCGCCTCCGAGAGCCGGCGCTGCGGCGATCTGATCAAGAACCTGCTGACTCTTTCGCGCACCGCGCCCATGAACGTGCAATCTACCGACTTGCATGCCGTGATTGATCGTTGCCTGTTGCTGGTGCGGCCTCAACTGGAGCGAGGCGGAGTCGAAGTGCAACTGAAGCTTGCGAAAGACCTGCCGCGGGTGCCCTGCGATCCGGCGCAGATTGAACAAGTGCTCCTGATATTAATTATGAATGCCAAGGATGCTATGCCCCGGGGCGGCAATCTCTGGATCGAGACTCAGCTGAGTAACGCTGAGAGGGCAATCGAGATCCAGGTGCGCGACGACGGAGCGGGCATCGCTCCCGAAGTGTTGTCGCACATCTTCGAACCTTTTGTGACGACAAAGGAACGCGGACACAGTGTCGGGCTGGGCCTGGCGATCAGTCGCGGCATCGTGGAGCGGCATAAGGGGCACATCGAAGTCGAATCGGTGCTGGGCCGGGGTTCGGCTTTCACTATAACCCTGCCCAGTCAAGCTGCTGACGTTGCGCTGGCTGCCGTAGGCGACGGGAAATCCGCAATGAAGGTGAGGTGATTGAAGTGAGCACACAGGGAAAACTTCTGATCGTGGACGACGAACTGAGCGTGCGCGACTCACTGGGCAAATGGTTCCGCGAAGAGGGCTACGACGTAACTACGCTGGAAAACGCCAACGATGCACTCACCCAGCTGGCGACAGAACGCTGGGATGCCGCTCTGGTCGATATCAAGATGCACGGCACCGATGGCATCGAGCTGCAACGCCGCATGCACGAAATCGATCCGGAGCTCCTGGTGATCATCATGACCGGCTATGCCTCGGTCGAAACCGCGGTCGCAGCGCTGAAGAACGGCGCTTATGACTACGTGACCAAACCACTCGACCCGGACGAAATCGCGCACCTGGTGAAGAAGGCGCTGTCCCACAAACGCACCGCCCAGGAGAATGTCCTTTTGCGCGAGACCGTCGCCGAAGTCGCGCGTCCAGAAGACATTGTTGGCCAGAGCGGCCCCATGCGCAAGGTCTTCGAGGCCATCGAGACCGTGGGTCCCACCGACGCGACCGTGCTGGTCACGGGCGAGAGCGGCACCGGGAAGGAACTGGTGGCGCGTGCGATCCATCAAGCCAGCCCGCGGAAGTTTCACCCTCTGGTCGTCATTCACTGCGGCGCTCTGACCGAGACGCTTCTCGAAAGCGAGCTCTTCGGGCATGAAAAGGGCGCGTTCACCGGCGCGCAGTACCGCAAGAAAGGCAAGTTCGAAATTGCCGAGGGCGGGACGGTTTTTCTGGACGAAATCGGCGACATCTCCCTCAAGACCCAGACCGACCTGCTGCGCGTATTGCAGGAGCGCGAAATCACCCGCGTGGGCGGCAATCAAACCATCAAGGTGGACTTCCGCTGCGTCGCCGCCACCAACAAGGATCTGGAAAAACTCATCGAGGAGGGTAAGTTCCGTCCCGATCTTTTCTATCGGCTTAATGTCTTCCGCATCGAGATCCCGCCGCTGCGCGATCGAAAGGAAGACATCCCCGTACTCGTAAACCACTTCGTGCAAAAATTCTCTCTGGCCATGAACAAACGCATCACCCGGGTTGCACCCGCGGCCATGAATCAATTGCAGGAGCAGCCCTGGCTGGGGAACGTTCGCGAACTGGAGAACGCGGTGGAGCGCGCCATGGTTGTGGGCCAAGAGCCGGAACTGAAGGAACAGGACTTCATCTTCAAGCCCCAAGCCGCCGCCAACGGCGCGGGCAAGACCCTTGAAGACATGGAGCGCGCCCACATCCTGCGCGTAGTCGAGGAGTGTGGAGGCAATCAGAGCCATGCCGCGGAGATACTCGACATCGACCGGGTCACTCTCTATCACAAGCTGAAAAAGTACGGCTGGACGAGGACTCCGGTGGAGACGCATATGAAACCGAGTCTAGGTCCTAGGTCTCAGGTCTTGGGTCTCAGTTCTGAGTGCCAGATCGAAGCTGAGCGGAGCCTGAGACCTGAGACCTGGGACCTGAGATCTGATCCATGAAGCTGCTGCAACTGTTGCCGATCGGGAATGTGGCTGACGGGCTGCTGAAGGATCTGCGACCCGCCGTCGAAGAAACTTTCCGCGTCCCCTGTAAAGTGCTCCCAGTCCGGTTGGATCCCGAGTTCGCGTTCCACGGAGAGCGGCAGCAGTACCACTCGTCGGAAATCCTGCAGCGCATGCAGAGTTTTCTTACCGCGGACTCCTGGCGAATACTGGGCGTAACTGCCGTGGATCTGTACATCCCGATTCTTACCTTCGTTTTCGGCGAGGCGCAGATGGGTGGACCCTGCAGCGTGGTCTCCGTGCACCGCCTGCGCCAGGAGTTCTACGGCCTTCCGCCCGACCAGGAACTATTTCGCCAGCGCGCGCTCAAGGAAGCGGTCCATGAACTCGGCCACACAGTGAGTTTGACGCACTGCGAAGACTACCGCTGCGCCATGGCCCCGTCCCACGCCGTGGAGTGGATCGACCTCAAAGAAAGCACGCTGTGCACGAACTGCCAAGCCGTGGCCACGCCGATGACGCGGATCTCGTCGGCACGAATCTTCTGAAATCGCCAGTCTGAACTAACTAACAGGCGCGTCCGCAAATTTCTCTTGGGAGATGCTGGCTTCTGACTATGTTTACTAGTTGGTACTGGTGGGGTACGCCCCTCCCCCCTTCCTCTTATTAGAATCATGGAGTTACAGGCTAAAACGACTCAAATCTTTGGGTTTAAAGGAGTTAGAGTCAAAATCCAGATTTCAAATAACTTAGATAACTGCGCCTACAGCCGCGTTGGACCGTCGCCTGTTTCTTATTCCTATTTCTTATTGTAACTCATGATGTCAACTATTATGGCGACTTAAGCTGCGCCCGCCGTGAATGAGGGCTGGGGACGAATTTCGTTTCGAACCCACGCGGCGTGAAGGCGCGGGCCCCATTGTGCGGTCAGACTGCCACCCACCCTTCGCGAAGAACACGCGAAGGATGGGGCACCCACTGCTTGGTTATGCCAGCGGAAGGCCGGGCCACCCGCCTGCGCCACCCGGCCGTGGGATCCCGCCGGAATCACTTGGCTGGAGCCTCCGGTTTGGCGGGCTGGGACGGTGTCGCGGCTTTCAGCTTAGCCAGAGACTCATCCACGCGCTTCCTGAAGTCACCCTTGTCGTCGTGCTCAAATCCGCTATAGTTCGACCCGACTCGCATCTCACACTCTGCACCCTTCGATACCAGGGTGACGTGGTTGGTTCGCTGGAGGGCCGCTCCGGTAATGGTGACATGAGCGGCATGCTTCACCTTGTAGGCAGCAGTCATTTGAGTGTCGTCACTCTCCTCAACACTGTAGTTTTCCGGATTGCTAAGGGTGTCTTTGACCGCGCCCCACAACTCGCTGCAAGGAACGGGATAGGTACTCTTGTAGGTCTTGCCGAACGCCGGCAGAGCAAGAGCAATCGACATCAAAACCACAACCACAAGTCTCGTCTTCACCATGGCATGTCTCCTCGTACGGATGTGCTTCTCAGAATGTCAAAACTGAACAGGAACCCCGTTTTCAAGACAACTTAAAGATAGTCCTTTTAAAAATAGTCCTCCGAAATATTCCGGTCAGTGCGCCAAGTCACCTGAGCCGGTGACCACTTTGGTCCGGAGTTTTCCGCAGCCTGCTGAAGCCGTGCCCTTCCCCAAAAAACCGGTCGCCGGGGTGTTGAATCCGGGCGGCCGGTGTTTCTAGGTTCTCGTCGAGGTGTTTCGCCTCGCTCGACTTATGACAGGAAGAACTCTTTCGCCAGCGACAGCCACTCCTGGCCGGGGATCTGGTTGGCTACGTCGTTGATGGCTACGCCACCGTCCTGGGCCAGCGCTCCCATGGCCAGCGGCATTGGCATCCGGTGCTGCAGGCGGCTTGCCGACTCTTCCGTCCACCAGCGGGCGAGCGGGCCACCGAGCAGGTTCTTGAAGCTTGTCTTGGCGTCGGGCGATTGCACTGTCACCAGCCAGCCTTCTCCGTAGGGATCGCGCAGTGCCAGTTTAGGATCGTTCATGAGCGCTTGGTTGATCTCAGACACGGTGCCCTCGATGGGAGAAACCATGTCGACTGCGTAGTCGTCGCGATAAAGTGTGCACATCTTCTGGCCTTGGCGAATCCACTGGCCGCGCTGCGGCAACGTGATGTTCTCGATCGTGCCGGTGAGCTTCGAGGCGAAATCATCCATGCCGACCCGCACCAGGTTGGGGCTCTCGCTCAGCGCCCAAGTGTGACCGGGGTGGTAGCGCAGGTTCTCCGGGACCGCGAAGCCGCCGACCACGGCCGGCTGAAGGCGTGGCGCAACCGCGTCATGCTTTGCGGGGGCGACCTGCAACGCTGGTCGGTCAAAGGCGTTGCGGGTGCGGAAGTAGTCAATCGCCAAGAAAGTTGCGAAGAAGAAGAGAACCAGTAGGACTGTCATAAGTCACCCCGTCGGAGGGCCGTTTATCGAGCCACTCAGCACTTTTCTAAAGGCAATCGGCGTGCCAAGACAAGGCGAATTGAAAGCAAGTGCGCTGCCGG
This sequence comes from uncultured Acidobacteriaceae bacterium, assembly GCA_963797885.1. Lineage (GTDB taxonomy): Bacteria > Acidobacteriota > Terriglobia > Terriglobales > Acidobacteriaceae > Acidiflorens. The sequence goes on from CAWCRQ010000138.1 coordinate 19,424, forward strand.
GGGCGATCTCCTGTGAAATAAAGGGGGTAGACGAAAGGCAAGTTCATGGCGCGGGCCATTGCGATGAAATTGTCAACAACGCTTTGATGGAAAACGCAACAGGCCAAAGCTCGTGTTTTCATTGTTTCGAGTCGGACGACGAGAAAGGCGGCTTTAAATCAGTGGGTTGCGGATTGACAACCCACTGATGAATCTCACAACAGCAAGAGTTGAAGAATACAACGGTGAAGACTTACTCCCTTGAGTATTCCGTCTCCATATCGACGTTGGCGGAGGTCGGAGTGTTGGTTAAAGCAGTGATTCCGTACTCCAACCCTTTTTCAAAGGCCTTCAGGTTCAGTTCTCGGGAGCTGGGCGGAACAGAATCGGCGACCGCTTTGCGCACGGCATCTGCGTCCAGCAGCTTTGTAACGGCGGTGAAGAAACCGACCATCACCGAATTCAGCACCATGCGCTTGCCGAGTTCTTCGGCGATGCGGGTCGCTGGGACGCTGTAGACCTGGATTTCCTTGCCGAGATCTGAAACTCGCACCAGATCCTGCTCGACGATCATGATGCCGCCTTCTTTCAACTCGGAGCCGAAGCGCACATAGGCTTCTTGCGACATGACGACCATGATGTCTGGGTGGGTGACGTAGGGGTACAAGATGGGCGAATCGGAGAGCACGAGCTGCGCACTACAGGCGCCGCCCCGGGCTTCCGGGCCGAAGTTCTGCGTCATGGTGGCAAAAGCACCTTGAAAAATCGAGGCAGCCTTGCCGAGGACGATGGCCGAGAGGATCACTCCCTGGCCGCCAAAGCCTGCGATACGAATTTCCGTTAGCTGCAGTCGCATACCATCTCCGGTTCTTCGACGTATCTCTCTCCCAGCGATTCGGTGTATTGGGCGCGCATCATGGTTTGGTAGTCGGGGCGCTCGCGGTCTACGAACTTGCCCACGATGATCTCCCCGGTCATGGTCATGCCCACTTCACTGGTGGGCGCACCGTGCCGGACTTTGCTCTTCTCTTTGTAGTACTTCATGGCGTCAAGACCGTCGCCCAGCTTGTTGCGGCGCTGATAAAGCGTGGGACAGGGCGAGATAATTTCGATAAAAGAAAAGCCTTTCTTCTGAAACGCCTCGGTCATGGAGCGGGTAATTTGCCGCACGTGGAACGTGGTCCAGCGCGCGACGTAAACCGCGCCCGCCGCTTCCACCAGGTGCGGCAAATTGAAAGACGGCTCGAACACACCGTAAGGATTCGTCGAAGTCGTCGAGTGATCGGGCGTGGTGGGCGCGGTCTGGCCGCCCGTCATGGCGTAGAGCAGATTGTTCACGCAGATGACCTTCAGATCGATGTTGCGACGCGCGGCGTGGATCAGATGATTGCCGCCGATGGCGGAAAGATCGCCGTCGCCGGAATAGACGACGACATTCAGCTTGGGGTTTGCCAGTTTCAACCCGGTCGCAAACGGGATGGCGCGGCCGTGAGTGGTATGGAAAGAATCCAGCTTCACGTAGCCCGCCACGCGCCCCGTGCAGCCGATGCCCGAAACCAGGGCCAGCGTTCGCAAATCGATTTTCGAGTCGATGAGGGCGCGGGCGAAAGAGTTTACGGTGGTGCCGATGCCGCATCCCGGGCACCAGATGTGAGGTATGCGATCGCTGCGTAAAAAGGGCTCGACGGGGTTGATGAGATCGTTGATCAAACTGTCCGACATCGACTGGCCTCCACAATTACCTTGAGAATGTCTTCGGGGTTGTGAACTCCGCCGCCCGCGTGCGACACGGCGAAGGTCTTTGCCTGGCCCGCGGCAGCTCGCTCCACTTCGCGCACCATCTGGCCCAGATTGAGTTCGGGGACGACGAATGCTTTCACTTTGGCGGCGAGTTCGCGGATCTTTTTCTCGGGGAACGGCCAGGCGGTGATCAGGCGCAACTTGCCTACGCGCAGACCCTGTTTGCGAGCTGCCTCGATGGCTCGCTGAGCCACTCGGGAAGTGATGCCGTAGGAAACGACCACGACATCGGCGCCATCGATTTGCTCTTCTTCGGTCATGGTGATGCGGTTGACGGCGTTAAGAATTTTGTTTTGCAAGCGGCGAACCAGCTGGTCCTGAGTCGGCAGAGTCATGTCGGGATAGCCGCGCTCGTTGTGGGTCAAGCCGGTGACATGAAAGTTGTAGCCATCGCCGGCGTGCGCCATTTCCGGGACGAGGTCGCCGTTGGTGCCATAGGGAAGATAATCTTCGACCGATTTGTGAGTATGGCGGCGCGGCACCACTTCAATCTGGTCGGCGGGTGGAATCACTACTTTCTCGGTCATGTGCCCCACGCATTCGTCCATCATGAACATGACGGGCACGCGGTATTCTTCGGCCAGGTTGAAGGCGGTGATGGTGAGGTCAAAACACTCCTGCGGAGAATTGGGGCAGAGGGCGATGATCTCGTAATCGCCATGCGACCCCCAACGCGCCTGCATCATGTCGGCTTGTGCGGGGAGCGTGGGCAGGCCGGTGGATGGCCCTCCACGCTGCACATCCACGAACACACACGGCGTTTCGGTCATGGCCGCGTAGCCGATATGTTCCATCATCAGAGAGAAGCCCGGGCCAGAGGTCACCGTAAACGCCTTGGCTCCGGCCCAGACTGCGCCTTGCAGGGTGATGGAAGCCGCAAGCTCGTCTTCCATTTGGATGAACGTTCCGCCTACCGTGGGCACACGAGCGGCGAAACGCTCAACCACTTCGGTGGAAGGAGTTATGGGGTATCCAGAGGCGAATCGGCTGCCAGCGGCCAGAGCGCCTTCGCAGCAGGCGTGGTCGCCATCCATGAAGTGTATGCCGGTGAGTACGCCGTGAGGGTCAGCTTTCATTTGTCACCTCCGCCAGGGGCAGCTGTTTTGGTAGCGAAAATGGCGAAGTCGGGGCAGTACATGCCGCACAAGTCACAGCCACTGCACTTTTCCGGATGCACGACATGCGGCGGATGGTAGCCCTTGGAATTGAAAGCGGAGGAAAGTGCGAGCACTCTGGTGGGACAAAACTCCACACAGAAGCCGCAGGCTTTGCAACGCTCGACAACGATCGAAACACGTCCTTTTGCCAATGGAATCTCCAAGCTGAAGGGGTTAGAACCACCACGAAATCTTACCCATTATCCATGGTGGGGGGGTGCGGTTGGATGTGACAGGGATCACTGATGTTTGTGAGAACGGGCACACGCTCTGTGCAACGCCAAGCAAAGAAGAGGCCGCACAAAGCTCTGCGGTGGCTTATTCGGGAGACGCCCGGGGTTGGTTTTACCGCATCGGGTCTTGCCGCATCGGTGAGGCGAGACACAACTGATGGTGCCATTGATCACAGCAATCGGGAAAGCGAGGACTGAGAATGAGAGTTGGTTGACGAGTTCGCGCTCTTCAAGAAGGGAGTTGCCATGTTTGAAGCCGAAGTTGAGATGGAACGACGCTCATCGATCTTGCCGCTACTACTCATGCTGTGTCTGCTAGCGGCCATCATGGGCTTAGCCACCT
>CAWCRQ010000139.1:0-66539 GCA_963797885.1 uncultured Acidobacteriaceae bacterium
GCTCGACCGGTAACTTGCCGTCAATTTTCACCACCCGTACATCCTTGGTAAGCGAGTAGAGATCCACCACCCCAATTGCTCCTCGAGTGTTGGCGACAAAACGTTGGACGGCATCATCAGAATCCACTACCACAATGGTCCCCGCGTGCGTGTGAATGAAGGTGCGCGCCTCGTCAGCTGTCATATTGAAGACTCTCCTCAAGATGAGCTGCATGTCCGCGGACGACGGATCGCGCAGCACGATCATGATGGGCTTCCCGTCCGGCCAGATGCGAGTGTGCGCGTTGAAGATCTTCACCAGTTCGGCGCTCGTAAGATTGGTGGTGGAGTTTGCGGTATCCGCTACGATCGCAAGCTGCTTCGCGTGGGCGGTCCCCGCGGCCGCGGCCACCCACACCAACGCAAGCAGGAGGCGCCAGAGTTTCATGGGTTTTATTCTCGGCCGCTTGCGGTCACGGCAACAGGTAACCGAGGTAATCAAGCCATCTTTGACTTCTGGCGGGAGCGAATTCGCACTCCGCCCTTTTTTATCGGATTGGAGGTCAGCGTGCGGTGATGTCAATTTCCGGGCCGGATTTCCGAATTCCTTCCGGTTAGCTGACCACCCGCTCACAATCCGGCGGTAACTTCCCAGCTCGCGGTTTCGGGCCCGCGAGCGCCAGTTCCCCAGCCAGCATCAGATCTTCCGGGCTACCATCAGATACAGCTTGGATTCATCTCTGTACGTGATCACTTCGAACCCCAATGGCTCAAGGAGAGCCTCGAACTCCTCTCGGGTGGGAAATGGCTCAAGAAACAGATCGGTGGTGACTCTTAGCTGATCAATGAAGGCACGCCCTTCGGGATGGCTGACCACAAGACGCCCACCTGAACGAAGCATGCGTGCCGCATTTCGGCACGCGGCTGGTTTATCTGCAATATTCCCGTACATACCATTCATAAAGATGGCGTCCAAGCTGGTGGAGGCCAAGTCCAGCGACGCAATATCAGCGTGGAAAGTGCGGACTACTGGGTATTTGTTCTGAACCCGCTGCAGCATCTTTTCGGCCACGTCGCAAGCCAACACCGCAGCCGGCTGGTAGGACTGAATTAAGGGGATCAGGACCCCGACTCCTGTTCCGACATCCAGAACGACCTCGCCGGAGCGCAACCCGGCTGAAGAAACAATCTCCCCCAGGCGTGCCATCACTTCTAGTGGCTGAGGCCGATCAAAGACATCCACCAGTTCGTTAAAACGGCGGCGTTGATGATCCGCTATCCTGGCTTCCTCAGGCAACATAGAGCTTTTAGGTTACCCCGAAGGCATCTGCGGCCGGAAACTCGCCCGGTACTTGGTCGTGCCGCCGCGGTGGGTGCGCTTTGTGGAGAACGTTGGCGCCTACATCACGGTGAGGATGGGAAGCTCAGCGCCAAGGAGATGGCCCACTTTCTGACCGAGGACTGGTTTGCATAGTCGTCCCTACCGCGACAGTTTATGTCAGTTTCGGTTTTCGAGCAAAAGGTCGGAAGCCGATTGCTGGGGATAGTTACTTCATGCCATCGACGACATACAGGTCAGAGAGTATGCGGAAGCTGGAATAGGCGTAAGATTTGCCGTCGTCGCTGAACCTGAGACTAGGGATGCTTTTCAAGCCCGCGGTGTCGGCGGGCGCGATTGTTTTCCAGGGCTCGCGGCGTCCGGTTGCAATATCGACTCGCGCGACGCGGATTGGGAGCGTGCGGGTGCGAACGAGCAGACCCTTACTGTCACTCGCAAAGGCCATAACGCTCTCTTCCGGCGCAACTGTGATGTTAACTTTCTGGGGCTCGCCACCTGCGATGGGATAGAGCCAGCGCTGGCGATTCCCATCGATGGCAAGAAGATACTTTCCATCGGGCGTAATCAGGCCGCCTGCTGTGCCTTCCGGCGTAAGCGGTCGGGTGGTGCTTCCATCAATAGATTGCAAGTAGGTGCGCCGTCCATGGCCGGATGGCTCGGTCGAGAAGACGAATGACTTGCTATCCGGCATCCACGCGAATGCAAAGTGGTCGGTTTTATTATCGGTTAGTTCCCGCGTGTCGCCGACGCCGGTCGGAAGCAGCATGAGCTTGGCGGGCGAACCCACAGCACTGATCACGTTGCGGCCGTCGGGCGCCAGCGCCGCGAACCCTCCGTCGCCAAGGCGAATAGCGGGCGAGCCATCGGTCTTGCGCAGAAAGATGCTGTAGTTCGTGCCGATAGCTTCGCCAGTCTCCGAGAAAACGATGGTTTTTCCATCCTCCGACATGCCAGTGAGCAGGGACCAGTCGAACCACGAGAGGCTGCGCTCGCTGGTTTCGCCGGGTGGCAGCGCGGAAAGGCTGATGCGCGCCTGATCTTCGGTCAAAAGGACCAGGCCACTGCGGCTAATGTCGTGAATGGTAAGTCCACCCGGCGCGCGGTAGATGAGGCGCTCTTTTCCGGAGAGGTCCATGCCATAGATCGAACGCGCCGACCCGGCAGGAACGGCGGAGAACCAGACTTCTTTTCCGTTCGGAGTCCAGGCAAGTCCTTCCACGCTGCCGTAAAACGACGAACTGGCTTTGTAAATTCCATGAGAGTCGATGATGACGACTCGCCCGTCATCGCCGCCGGCGACGTGGTCTGCCATGGCAATCAAATCGCCGCGCGGTGAAATGCGCACGTGGCTCACCCAACCTTCCGGCTTGTAAATGACTTTCCCCGGCGGCAACTCGAGGCCAGGGTTCACTTCAACGCTTCGGCGAATCACGGCGAGGGACTGGCCATCGGGCGTCCAGTCAGCCCATGCCACTCCTTCCAACACTTCGCGCGGAGCGCCTCCGGCAAGCGGAACACGGGCTAAGGTGCCGGACTGCGCAAAAGCGCTGTTGTCCACGGGATGCAGCGACACGGCCAGCTCGCCGCTTGCGGAAACGGCAAGCACCTGTGAGTCGGGCAGGCCAACTGGGCGCGAGTCGGAGCTGTCGTAACGCGATGTGAAGACTTCTTGCGGCTGGCCGTCCCACGCCGCGCCGTAAATGATGGTTTGGCCATCGGGCGCGAAGCGCGCTGCCCAAATCGTACCGCGACGGAATGTAACCTGATGAAAAGTGGGATTCGTCGGTTGCATGCCGCGGCGCGCCAGTGCGTACACACCGGCCCACGAGGCCAGCAAAAGGCAGACGCCGAGAAGCGGCACCAGCCAGCGGTGAGACGCAACTTTTCCCGGCACGGCCCGCACCGCGGAACTGGGGCTGGAGGTGGAAATCTCAGTGAGTGCCTCGAGATTGAAGGCGACGTCGCGAGCAGACTGGAAACGTTCGGCCGGATTCTTTTCCAGGCAATGGCGGACGATGCGTTCCAGGGCCGGAGAGACATTGCGATTCGTTTCGGTCAGTTCCGGTGGATCGTCCTTGAGAATCGAACTCATGGTGTCAGCAGCCGAGTCCCCATGGAAAGCCCGCTTGCCCGATATCATCTCGTAGAGAATCGCACCGAAGGCGAAGATGTCTGAGCGCGGGTCGGCTGCCTTGCCCCGCACCTGCTCCGGCGACATGTAACCGACTGTGCCCATCACCAGGCCCGGTTCGGTTGCGGCCTGAATCGTCGGTGCATCGCCGCTTTCACTTTGCGTTGCGGGGAGCGTCAGCTTGGCTAAACCGAAATCGAGAATCTTGATGCGGCCATCACCAGTGAGAAAAAGGTTCTCCGGCTTCAGGTCGCGATGCACGATGCCCTTGTCGTGGGCGGCCGCCAACCCGCGCATGATCTGCGATGCATAGTCAGTCGCCTTGCGGATGGGAAGCGGACCGCCCCGAAGGCGGTCGCGGAGCGTCTCGCCTTCCAGCAACTCGGAGACAACATAGGGTGTTCCCTGCTCTTCGCCGATGTCGAAGATCGAAAGAATGTTCGGATGGTTGAGCGCCGCCGCGGCGCGCGCCTCCTGCGCGAAGCGTTGCAGGCGTTCACGGTCGGATGAGAAAGAGGTAGGCAGAACCTTGATCGCTACCGTGCGGTCCAGGCGTCCATCGTGCGCTCGATACACTTCGCCCATTCCGCCTGCGCCCAGCGGAGCCTGAATTTCGTAAGGACCGAGCTTTGTGCCGGAGGTAAGGGTCATCAGTGTGCGACATTATATTCCACCGGTGCGATAGCAGTCGCTCGGCCATCGATTTGAAAGTTCCGGACGAGGGATCGCTTGTTCCCGAGTGACGCGCAAACTGGAAGTTATTCCGGGCCAGAAGTCAGCTTCGAGGAAGTTTCACCAGATCGGTACTGGGAAACGTGCAAGTGTCCACGAAACAGATCATTCCCGAGAGGTCAGCTAACCGGACTTTGCAAACTTGGGCCGGGAAATGCTGCTCGGTGTCCGACAACTGTTGTCGCCTAAGGTGGAAGTTGTGAGGCAACTCAAGGCGATTGATTTCCAAGCAGCGTCTACCGCGCAGGTGCGGTATCACTTGTGCTCGCTGTTCCTTGCTTGGAACCGCATCCCGTAGTTGTTCAGGTAAATGTTTCAACATTTCCGACCAGGTGACGGCGGCTCGGGTATTAGCCACTCCCCCGTTGGGAGTTCTGTCCGCTGGTCGAAAATCAAGTGGAAATAAAAATCGGCGCTGAAGCGCAGACACATTTTCAACGACTTAACAGCACGAGTAAACTCGCTTCCGTTTACCTGCAGCAGCCGATCGCTAAGCGGGGGGGAACTTTTCTGCCAGGCGCGCGTGGAAACAACACACCTAAAACCACGGCCAGCAAGTACAATAGCACTGCGGATTGAGTCGGGCTGTCTTAAAAATCTGCATCAAGTTACGAATGAGTACCATCCAACCCAACATAGAGCAACCGGTCAGCGACGAAATGGCGCTGGTCCGGCGGGCCAAGCGCGGCGACGATCAAGCGTTTGAAGAATTGGTACGGCGCTATGATCGCAACGTTTTCCGCATCGCACAACATATTACGCAGAATCGCGAGGACGCTGAAGATGTGGTTCAGGAAGCGTTCCTCAAGGCGTATAGCAACCTGGAGAAGTTCCAGGAACAGTCCAAGTTTTACACCTGGCTGGTGCGGATCGCGGTTAACGAAGCCCTGATGAAGTTGCGCCGGAGAAAGCCGGAACGCACGGTTTCTCTGGACGAAGAAGTAAAAACCGAGGATGACTCGCTTCCCCGTGAGGTTGCGGATTGGAGCCCCAATCCGGAACAGATGTTCAACCAGGCGGAGTTGCGGGATATTCTGACGCGCACCATTCAGGGGCTGCCGGCTGGGTTTCGGACGGTGTTCGTACTCCGTGACGTGGAAGGCCTGTTGACGGAAGAGACGGCCCAAGCGCTCGAGCTGAGCGTTCCGGCGGTGAAGTCGCGGTTGCTGCGGGCGCGCCTGCAGTTGCGCGAGCGGCTGAACCGATTCTTTCAGAAACGGGCGAGTGGAGATGGCGACCAGTGAAGTGTTCTGAGTTTCTAAACGAGCTGACCAACTACCTCGATGGCGCGCTGGACGCCCGGACCAAGTCCGAACTCGACGATCACCTGGCGTGGTGCCACAACTGCTACGTCGTCTGCGATACCACTCGCAAAACTATCGAAATCTACCGCAACTCAGAGCTCTACGAGTTGCCCGACGATCTGCGCGTGCGGCTCCGGTCCGCGATCATGAGCAAGTGTGCGGAACACAAGAAATCCTTCCCGCCGAGTAGCTGAGCGCGGAGTCGCTTGTTTTTCTTGGGTTCCCGCAGTGTTCTCCTGACCGGTCCCCTGAAACTGTTCTCCTGAAGGTCGACAAGTGCTTGGTTCTGGTTCGACCAGCTTGGCGTGTACCTATTGTGCCACTGGGATGAACCTATTGTGCTACCAGTGGCGCGAACCTTTTCCGCGCACGTCGAATCTAAATGGTTGGAGCTCGTGCTTAATAGTCTGGAATATTCAGGCGAAGAAGGAGATGAGCTAGTTTTGTCGCGTTTATTCTGTGGAGGTCAAACCGATGTTTTCAAAGCTGATGGACGCCATGTTTGGCTGCCGGCACGCTCGCTACAGTTTTCCGATCACGGTGCGCGCCGGTTCGCGTCGTAGCCCAGCTGCGCGGACGGGGACCTACGTCGTGTGCCTGGATTGTGGCAGAGAATTCGGCTACGACTGGCAAGAAATGAAGATCTTGGGATCGCAGCCCAGACAAGCCGCGCATTCTTTGATTACGAAAGAAGCCGCGTAAGGACCCGCCGGTCTCTTACAGCCCGTTCTTTCGAGACGTTTCGCGGCCAAAAGTGAACATTCCTCGCTAACCCGTGGCAATTCTTGCTCCGCGTTTTCCCGTTGTGGGTCAGCCCCAGCCTCTAAAATTTCACTAACTCCTTGCCCTCCGACAGGCGCATAATTGAATCGGCGCCGACCCGCGGAGGCATGCTTCGGCCCTTGAGAAGCGTTCCCGCTTGCGGTCGGACGGGAGGTGTCTGTGCCTCTTTCCATGCTTCGGGAGTTCTTGGATCGTAATCGCGTTGAATACATGGTGATCTCGCACTCCGTGGCCTATACGGCCCAGGGGATTGCCGCCCTCACCCACACACCGGGAAAGGAACTGGCCAAAACCGTCATGGTTATGGTGGATGGTCGTCTCGCCATGGCGGTAGTGCCGGCTTCGTTCCGGGTGGATTTGTACCGGCTCAAGAAATATTTGGGGGCAGACTCAGTAGAACTGGCCAGCGAGCTCGAATTCCGCGGTCGTTTTGCCGACTGCGAAACCGGGTCCATGCCACCATTCGGCAATCTCTACGGCATGGATGTTTTCGTGGACCTGGCGCTGGCTGAGGACAAGGAAATCGCCTTTAACGCTGGTTCGCACCGTGAACTGGTGCGGATGAAATTTGCCGATTTCCGCGATTTGGTGAAACCGGCAATCATCGCGCTGGCGGCGGGGAAAGCCGGTGCTCACGCGGCTTGAGAGCGGCTGAAAAGTCGTTGGTCGTTGGTCGCTAGTCGTTTGGCTGTGTCGCCAGAGCGGTTGTTCGCCAACGACCAACGACTATCGACCAACGACTGTTGCTGAATCCGCCACGTCGGCGGTCTTTGGGCAAAGTGGGACATTCCTGTTTTTTTCATACAATCTTCACAAATCCCTGTGTTAGATTTGCCGCTCAACTCAAAATTTTCTGGAGGCAACGGAATTGGGCAAGGACATGGTCCCCAAGAAGATCTTTTTCACCAAAGGTGTGGGGAAACATCGGGAGCGCCTCACCTCTTTCGAACTCGCGTTGCGCGACGCCGGCATCGCGGCGCAAAACCTGGTGCGTGTCTCTTCCATTTTTCCGCCCAACTGCAAGCTGGTGCCACGCTCGCAAGGGCTCACGTATCTGCACCCCGGAGAAGTAGTATTCGCGGTGGTTGCCGAAAATTCCACTCACGAGCCGCACCGCCTGCTCGCCTCTTCGATCGGCGTCGCCATCCCTGCCGATCGCAACACCTACGGCTATCTGAGCGAGCACCACTCGTTCGGCGAGACCGAAGACGCTGCCGGAGATTACGCGGAAGAACTCGCCGCTGAAATGCTGGCCACAACTCTGAACGTGGAGTTCGATTCCGACCGCTCGTGGGACGAGAAGAAAGAGATTTATCGCATCTCCAACAAAATCGTCCGCACCGCCAACGTGACGCAGTCGGCGGTGGGGGATAAGCGCGGGCTTTGGACGACGGTGATTGCCTCGGCGGTGCTGATCTTTGATTGATTCTCTTGCAATGTAGAGACGCGGTTCGCCGCGGCTCAGGCTACAGAAAGAGTGGAGTTCCGATGCCCCGCCCCTAAAGGGGCGCCGATTTCGCAGAACTTACGGCATCGCTAAAGCGATGCCCTGATACGGAACCTAAGACGCGGCAAGCTGCGCCTCTACTTTGAAATTTGCGTAACCGTCTTTTTCGCCGCCGGTTTCTTCTTCAGACGCTCCAGCACGGCGGCTACGATCAGCGGCAGTCCGACTGTCGCATCCACAAAAACTTCTCCAAACTTGCCGCCTTCGGCTGGAGGCACAAATTTGCCCCACGAAACCGCCTCACTGTAGGGACTGCCCGAAAGGCCGCCCCAGAACACTGGTTCCGGGCAGATGCGCAGTCCGTAGTGATAGCGTTTCAGCGGCAGGTCTTCCCCGCCCCGGCGATGACGCAGTTCGATGAACGGCCCGAATTGCTGCGACCAGTTACGGGGAACGCCTCCGCCGATGGTGAAGATTCCCAGCCGCTTCTGACTTAGCAGGGTTGCGGCGAAGTGCTCCAGGTCTTCGAAGGGATCGAAGCGGAAGCGCGGCTTCCCTTTCTTGTCGCGTTCACGGTTGGTCAACGCGTAATCGAGGCCAAGCTCGGAATCGGAGAACGCGGGCACAAATACCGGAACATTTTTTTCGTAGGCCGACTTCAGAATGCCGCGCTGTCCTTTGGCATGCTTCGCCAGATGGGCTCCGATTGCGCGGTTCAACTTATAGGAGCACATCACCTCGTCCGAATCCCAGCCGCCAAACACCGCCGCCATCACGCGCTCTATGTCGTCGAGGTTCTGCTCGGGTTCGAGCGTGTCATAGACGCGGTTGTATCCTGCCTCGTAGAGTTCTTCGTCACTGAGTTGGGGATTATGCCGGAAATGAGCGCGTCCGGTCGCTTCGACCAGCCCATGCGCCATCAGCGCGCCGGTCGAAACAATCGCATTCACGATGCCGCGATCGATCAACTCGGCGATCACCAGGCCCTGCTTGGCCACGGTCATCGCGCCCGCCAGCGTCATGACGACGAAGCATTCTTGGTCGCGCGCCATCGCCTCCAGCACGTCGGCGGCTTCACCGAGCTGGCGGCCGGTGAACGCAGTCCTCGACATCGCGCGCACCAGGTCGTTAATGGAATGAATCTTGGCGAGATCCAGCGGCGCCAGCGGAATCAGCCGGTCGGCCACCGGATCGTGCAGCTTGCGGTCGATGCCCGCCCCTTCGTGATGATTGCCTTCGTCATGATGGCCAGGTTTCGCGACACTTTTGTGCTTCAAGGATGAGCCTCCAGAATGAGAAATCGATTTGGACCGAAGAAACAATTTACTAGAAGTGCGAGAAACGCGGCGTCTTGCTTGTTGACCGCCGACAAAGTCCTTACCACAGGGGACACAGAGGCGCACAGGGGAAATCAAGGCTTTCCCTGTGCCTCTCTGTGTCCCCTGCGGTGAAGACTTTGACTTAATTCATCACTAAAGCCAACCGCGTCGAGCACTTTGATATCCTAGAGCGCGATCACACATCTGTAGAGACGTGGCTTGCCGCGTCTCCGTAGCTATTCGAAAACGGGAGAAGCAAGTGCGAGACAAGTTCACCGTCGGCTTAATCCAGATGTCGTGCGGCCCCGAGCCTGCCGATAATCTGGCCAAGGCGCTCGATCGCGTTGCGGAGGCGGCACGAAAAGGGGCCGACGTCGTCTGCCTGCCGGAGCTCTTCCAGACGCAGTATTTCTGCCAGCGCGAAGACGCCGCTTTGTTCGATCTCGCGGAGCCGATCCCGGGCGCGGGCACGGAGAAGCTCGCCGCCGCCGCCCTGAAGAATAAAGTTGTGCTGATCGCGCCGCTCTTCGAGAAGCGCGCGCCGGGGCTCTATCACAACACGGTCGCGGTCTTTGATTCCGGCGGCGATTCCGGCGGCGCGCTCGTCGGCATCTATCGAAAGATGCACATTCCCGACGATCCGCTCTACTACGAAAAATATTATTTCACTCCCGGCGATCTGGGCTTCAAAGCCTTCGACACTACTGCCGGAAAACTGGGCACGCTCGTCTGCTGGGATCAGTGGTATCCCGAAGGCGCGCGGCTTACGGCATTGCAGGGAGCCAGCATTCTGTTTTACCCCACCGCCATCGGATGGCATCCCGCGGAGAAGGCTGAATTCGGAGAAGCGCAACATGACGCTTGGCGCACCATCCAGCGGGCGCACGCCATCGCGAACGGCGTTTATGTCGGTGTGGTGAATCGCGTCGGCTTCGAGACGGGTGACATCCGCGGTAATTCCGTGCCGGGCAGAGGTCTGGAATTCTGGGGAGGGTCGTTCTTCTGCGACCCCTTCGGCCGCGTGCTCGCCGAAGCTTCCCACGATAAGGAAGAAATTCTGCTCGGCGAAGTGGACCTGCGTCAACTGGAGGAGATTCGCCGCAACTGGCCCTTCCTGCGCGACCGCCGTATTGACAGTTACGCTCCCATCACCAGCCGCATGATTGACGACAAGTGACCGCAGCTAAGGTGGAAAGTAACTGACCTAAGATGACTGGACCTAAAATGACCGGACGAAAAATGGCTAGATCATCCGCACCGCGCGCCAAACTCCCGCCCGCCGCACAGGGCTACCGCATGCCCGCCGAGTGGGAACCGCACGAGTCTACCTGGCTCGCTTGGCCGCATTTGCGGGGCGACTGGCCGGGCAAGTTTGAAACGATCCCATGGGTCTATGCCGAGATCGTCCGCACCCTGGCGCGGCATGAGCGTGTGGACCTGATCGTCAATGACGGGAGTTGGGAAAAGCGGGCGCGCACGGTGCTCGAAAAAGCGGGCGCGCTTTCTGACGCACTCGCCGAGAATATTCGCTTTCATCATTGGCGCACCGATCGCGTGTGGACGCGCGACTCGGGCTGCATCTTCCTGACGCCGCCCGCCGATCACGCAGATTCCGGGCTGCTCGCTCTGCACTTTCAGTTCAACGCATGGGCGAAATATCCGAATTACAAACTTGACGAAAAAGTTGGAAGGCGCATGGCGAAGGCCGCTGGCGCTCGCGCTGTAAACCCGTTCAGCGAAAAACACCGCGTCGTGCTCGAAGGCGGATCGATCGACGTCAACGGATGTGGCACTCTGATCACCACTGAAGAGTGTTTGCTGTCGAACGACTCAACAACGCAACCCGCCCATGGATCGCGCCGCTTACGAACGGCTGTTCGCCGACTATTTTGGTGCGCCATCTGTCATCTGGCTTGATAGCGGGATCGCCGGCGACGACACGCACGGACACGTCGATGACATCACCCGCTTCGTCGCTCCGAATACTGTGGTCACGATGATCGAGCAGAATGAGCAGAGTGAAAATTACGCGGCCCTGCATGCGAACCTGGGCCGTCTGAAAAATGCTCGCACTTCCGATGGACAGAAACTTGAGATCGTCGAAATTCCTCTGCCCCGTTTGGTCGTATTTGAAGGCCGGCAGTTGCCCGCCAGCTACGCCAATTTTTATATCGCGACTGGCGCGGTGCTGGTGCCGGTGTTCAACGATCCGAACGATCGCATCGCGCTCAACACTCTCGCGGATGTGTTTCCGACGCGCGAGATCGTGCCGATCTATTCCGGCGATCTGATCTGGGGATTCGGCGCGCTGCACTGCATGACGCAGCAACAGCCGGTAGCCAACCTCTAACGGTTCCCTGGGATGGTAGAGATCGCTTCCTTTCCCAATTCTTTCAAGTTTGTCATCCCGAGCAAAACGAGGGATCTGCATCTTGCGGCGAACTGCAGATCCCTCGCTTCGCTCGGGATGACAATTTATGAAAGGGATGGACTTCCCCGCATCATTTACACTTTTACCGGTGAACGCCGAGATTATTGCCGTTGGGTCGGAGTTGCTCACTCCCCATCGCCAGGACAGCAACTCGCTCTACCTCACCGAAAAACTGAATGAACTGGGCGTGGAAGTGCGCTTCAAGTGCATTGTGGGCGACGACGCCGAGGGGCTGACCGCAACCGCCAAACTTGCCATGCGGCGTTCGGACATCATCATTTTCATCGGCGGCCTTGGCCCCACTCAGGATGACTTGACACGCGAAGCGGTGGCCGATGCGCTCGGCCTGAAACTGCAACGCGATCCCGAGATCATCGCGAAACTCGAAGAGCGCTTCGCCAAGCGCGGCATGAAGATGTCCGCCAACAACGCCAAGCAGGCCGACATCCTGACCAGCGCGACGATACTACCGAATTCGCTCGGCAGCGCGCCTGGCCAGTGGATCGGCGGTAAGTATGACGGCCAGGAGCGACTTCTGATGCTGCTTCCCGGCCCTCCCTACGAACTCAAGGCGATGTTCGAAACCGAATGCATCCCGCGAATGCGCGGCCGGATCCCGCTCCGGCACATTGCCACTCGCACGCTCAAGATGGCCATGATGCCAGAATCGCAAGTGGACGCGCGGGTGGCGCCGATCTACAAGACTTATGCCGACGTCGAAACCACGATTCTGGCGGGCGGGGGCGAGATTCAACTCCACCTGCGCTGCCGGAAGGATTCGCAGGCAGAGGCCGAGGCGCGCGTCGAGGAACTCGCCGACAAAATCGAGGACGAACTCGGCGACGCGATCTTTTCCCGCAAGGGTGAAACCATCGAGCAGATCGTCAGCTATCTGCTGCAGATGCGCAGCATGACTTTGGCCGTGGCCGAATCTTGTACCGGCGGCCTGCTGGCCGAGCGCATCACTTCGCTCGGTGGCAGCTCACGCTATTTTCTGGGCGGCGCCGTAGTCTACTCGAACGAATTGAAAACGCAATTCTCAAATGTTCCTAAAGCCCTGATCGATCAGCACGGGGCAGTGAGCCGCGAAGTGGCCGCGTCTATGGCCGAAGGCATCCGCAAGCGCTGCCTCGCGAGCTACGGAGTTGGAATCACCGGCGTCGCCGGCCCGACGGGCGGAACCGAACTGAAGCCCGTGGGCCTGGTCTACATCGCACTCGCGGGAGAAGAAGGCACGCAGGTGGTCGAGCGTAATTTCCCCGGCGACCGCAAGCGTATCCGCCAGTTCGCAACGCAACAGGCGCTGGAAATGATCCGCAGGGCTCTGTTGTAGAACGCTTATATTAATGTGTGGAGACGGGGCTCCGCCCCGTCCGGACGGGCCAGAGGCCCGTCCCCACACAACCAGAGAGAGATGCGAATATGCGAATATTTATTGGCATCGATCTTGACCCTGAAGTTCGCGGCCGCATCGCGCGCTTTCTCGAAGGCGTGCAGGGCTTCGCGCCCGATGCGCGCTGGGTGCGGCCGGAGTCGCTGCACATTACGTTGAAGTTCATCGGAGAACAACCGCCCGAGCGGGTCGAGGCCATCAGCCAGCGGTTGCGGCGGGTCGAAGGCGGCGCGTTTGAAATTTGCTCCCGCGGATACGGGTTCTTCCCTACCGCAAAGGCCCCGCGCGTATTCTGGATCGGAATCGAGGCCGGACCGCAACTGACGGAAATGGCCGAGAAGATCGATATGGCCGTCGCCGATCTCGGCATTCCGCGCGAAGACCGGCCTTACAGTCCTCATCTAACTCTGGCGCGCGCCGGAGGTAGATCGGGATCGCCGAAATGGCGCAAAGGCGACGGCCCCAACACGGCGTTCGTGGTGCTCGAGAAGCGACTCGCTGCGATGGGCGAACTTGATTTCGGCAGAATGAGGGCCCACGAGTTTATTCTTTATCAGAGCCAGCTTTCCCCGGGAGGGTCGAAGTACACGAAGCTGCTACGCTTTCCGCTCCAGCGAGGGTAGTGGAGCGACGGGCGTCTCGCGAGCCTGCCCTGAGCGAGGTCGAAGGGTCCCGCCGGGCGGGGACGCCCGGCGCTCCACAAGCTTGGATCATTAGATAGACGAAGATGAATCCCTACCTTATCACCGCCGCTGTGAGCTATCTGCTGGGGTCCATCCCGTTTGGCTACCTGCTGGTGCGGATTTTCAAGGGCGAGGATGTGCGCTCGAGCGGAAGCGGCAACATCGGCGCGACGAACGTGGCCCGCAGGTCGCCTGCACTCGGGGCTGCTACTTTGCTTTTTGACGCCGCCAAGGGTCTGGCTGCGGTTCTATTGGCGCGGGCGCTGTTCAGCGGGCCGCATCAGCAACTCATCATGACCACGGCGGCGTTCTTCGCCGTGCTCGGCCATCTGTTTCCCGTCTGGCTCAGGTTCCGCGGCGGCAAGGGCGTCGCCACCAGCCTTGGATCGTTTATCTTGCTCACCCCGAAATCCATTTTGTGCATGGTAGGCCTGTTCTTGATTGTCGCCGTCGCCTTCCGCTACATCTCGCTCGGGTCGGTCGCGGTGGCGGCGGCTTTTCCGCTGCTGGCGTGGGCTCTCCGCGAATACGCGGATCCGCGACAACTGATTTTTATTGCGCTGGTTTCGGCGCTCGTCATCTGGAAGCACCGCCAAAACATCGGGCGTCTCGCCGCCGGAACGGAAACTAAGTTAGGAAGAAAGACAGGAACTGAGTCAGAGACAAAGTTAGGAACAGAGTCAGGAACGAAGTCAGAGACGTTAGGAGCAACCCGCAGATGAGCCGTATTGCTATCATCGGCGCAGGCGCCTGGGGCACCGCACTGGCAATCGTCCTGGGACGTAATGGGACTTATCATGTGCCGCACAATGTCCGGCTCTGGGCTAATGAACTGGATGTTTCGGATAGCATCGCGAGAAAACGAATCAACGAACGCTTCCTGCCGGGCTTCATCCTTCCCGAATCGATTAAGGCGACCAGCGATCTCAACACTGCGCTCGATGCCGCGGAGATCGTCGTCAGTGTCATGCCCTCGCAGCATTGTCGAGCGCTATTCGAACGTATGGCGCCGACGCTCCGCCCGGAAATACTTTTTGTCAGTTGCACTAAAGGACTTGAAGACGGAACTCTACTGCGCATGACGGAAGTGATCGGCGATGTATTGCGCAGCCGCAACTTCACTCCTCGCGTGGCGGCACTTAGCGGCCCGTCATTTGCCAAAGAGGTGGCGCGCGGCGATCCGACGGCTGTGACCGTGGCATCCGTGGACGGTGAAGTCACACACGCCGTGCAGCAAGCGTTCAATGACTCCCGCTTTCGCGTCTATACCAACGACGACGTGATCGGCGTGGAGTTAGGCGGCGCGCTGAAGAACATCATCGCCATCGCCGCCGGCGTCTGCGATGGCCTCGGCCTCGGCCACAACTCGGTAGCGGCGCTGATCACGCGCGGTCTCGCCGAAGTGGCGCGCCTGGTGGTGGCCTGCGGTGGCCGTCTCGACACCACGGCTGGACTCGCCGGACTGGGCGATCTGGTTTTGACCTGCACAGGGGATCTCTCGCGCAACCGCAGCGTCGGCGTTGAACTGGGCAAAGGCCGCAAACTGCCCGACATCATTGCCGGCATGCGCGGCGCAGTCGCGGAAGGGGTTTTCACCACCAAAGCGGCGGTTGGTTTAGCCCACAAGAAGAAGGTCGAGATGCCGATCACCGAACAGATGTTCGCCATCCTCGAAAACGGCAAGTCGCCGCAAGAGGCCATCGAAGAACTGATGACACGTGCGGCAAAGTCCGAAGCTTAGCAAGTGTGGCTCTCCCAGGGTCATCCGGATGGGCTGTGCTTTTTCGGCTATAGCACCCCGCAATGTAGGAGCGGAGTGAAAAACTCCCTCACCTTTTCTGCAATGTTTTTCAGTAGAGCAGTTGCAGGTTGGAGATCATAAGCCAAAATAAGTCATTGCAATGCTCCTGTAACAGGAGTAACATATCGCCACCTTGTTGAGAGTTACAACCTGACTTCCTGCGCGCCGATGACACTCGTCCTTGTCGCTCAAGTTTTCCGCAAAGTTCGCTCCAGGAGGAGAAATGAATCAAATGAAGGAAGCAGTGCACCGAGCGACGGGTTGCCGCCGTTGGCCGGCGATTTGGCTGTATGTTGTGGTGGCGACGCTCATCGCAGGCGTGGCGTTGCCGGCGAATGCGAGCGGAAGGTTGATCGCGCACAACATACCCAGCTATGTATTCACGGCAAAGAACCTCGGGACGGAGGACGCGTCGAAGACCATCGAGGTTAGTATCTGGCTGAATCCTCACAATCGCGGTGAACTCGACGCATTGGCCGATCAGCTCTACGACCGCACCTCTCCCAACTATCGTCGCTTCCTGAACCGGGCGCAATTTGCGGCGCGGTTTGCACCGACGGCGGAGGAGGCGAAAACGGTCGGGCAGTTCTTCGCAGCGCACAATTTGAAAGTGGTCAAGGTTGGTCCGGATAACTTCTTCGTACGGGCGCGAGGGACGGTGGGCGAGGTTGAGAACGCGTTTCACGTACAGCTCAACAACTACCAGGTGCTCGGCAAGACCATCCGCGCCAATGATCGTGATCCGTACGTGGACGGGGCGGCCGCGCCGCTGGTAATGTCCATTTCCGGTCTGGACGATGGCAAGTATGAGCATCCGCTGATGTCGCGGCCGGCTGGTCTCCCCCAGCGCAAGGGTGTTGCCACCAAGGCGAGCGCGGTAGGGGCCACGCCCGACGACCTCGGCTTCTCCAATGTATGCTTCCCCGGCATTGTGACCCAGACTTATTCCGAGAACGGCAACGGTTCGTTCCCAATCGGAACCTACAAAGGCAACTACCTGAATATTTTCAGCCTGACCAGCGCAGGTTGCGGCTACACTCCGCCGATGATCCAGACTGCATACAATCTCACGGGGTTGTACGCGGAAGGATTTGACGGCACGGGTCAAACCATCGGGATCATCGACTGGTGCGGTTCGCTGACGATTCAGAACGATGCTAATGTGTTCTCGGCGCAGTTTGGACTGCCGGCGCTGACCTCGTCGAACTTCGCCATCACCTACATTCCGACGGTAAGCACGTGCGCGTCCGTCGATGTAGAAATCAACATTGACGTCGAGTGGGCGCATGCTGTAGCTCCCGGCGCCAACATCAACCTCATCGTTCCGCCCTCGGCTTCCTTTCAGGACGTCGACGAAGCCGAGTTCACGGCGGTGAACTATGGCCTCGCGAATGTCCTCTCCGGCAGCTATGATGCGGTGGAATCTTTGGTTCCTGCGAGCATCCTGGCCACCGAAAACCTCATTCAGGAAGCGGCCGCGGTCGCCGGAATCTCGGCCAACTTCTCCTCGGGAGACATGGGCGACTACCACGCGGCCGATGGAATTCCCGCCACGGTCAGTACTCCTGCGGACTCTCCCTGGGCGACGGCAGTGGGCGGCGTCACTCTGGCGCTGAATTCCGACAACTCGATCGCATGGCAGGCGGGGTGGGGAACCAATCAAATTTACCTGGCTGAGGAGGGGGACGTCTTCGATCCACCGTTCAATTTCGGGTTTTATTACGGCTCGGGCGGCGGCCCGAGCAACTGTGCTTTCCAGGAGGTCAGCGGCACCTGCCTCGCGGGCCTCCCCAAGCCGTCGTACCAGAAGAAACTGCCGGGCAAATATCGCCAACTTCCGGACGTTTCCTGGCTGGCGGATCCCTCCACTGGAGCCGTGATCGCGATAACGATCCCGGGTAATGTTCCGTCCCTGGAATGGCAGGTGCAGGCGGGCACGAGCCTTTCTTGCCCGATGTTCTCCGCCCTGTGGGCGATTGCCAACCAGGAAGCGGGCGCGCCTCTCGGCCAAGCCGCTCCCTATCTGTATTCGATGCCGGCGGAGGCTGTGTACGATATCGTTCCCCTTACCTCCAAAGCTAACGTGACCGCGTCGATTCAAGAATCGACCGGCACCAACAAGTACACTGCGGCGCAAGTGGCCGGGGTCTCATCGGGCAAGTTCATCAGTGCTATCTGGGACTACGCCGATTTTCAAGACACTGCGTTTGTCCTCACATTCGGCACGGATTCCGGCCTGAAGACGGCTAAGGGCTGGGATAACGTAACCGGCGTGGGCGTACCGAAAGCTAAGGCGTTCGCCGATTTTTTCGCGCCTGCTAAGCAGTAAGACGAAACAGAGGCTCAAAGTGGCTTCCGCTCCCGAAAGGGTGGTGGTGGCTTTTTTGTGCAGCTCCGGCTCGGGCGAAGAGATGGAAGATCGGTTCGTTTCGGCGGAGAGTGCCGATGGCGCCCCTACTTGGCAGTGGTCTGCCAAAACAAAGTCCGGAATGGGTTGAGTGGTGCCCGGAGACGGAATCGAACCGTCACGGAGCTTTCGCCCCTCGGGATTTTAAGTCCCGTGCGTCTGCCTATAAGTTGCTGCTAACAAATATAGTTATTTTCGACAATTGTGAAACATGTGTAAGTAAATGTGTAAATTACCACGGGACATTCGCATTTTCGGGCCGCTGCCATCAAAGGACCAATTCGCGGTCCCACTTGGCCTTCTGGGTCTTTTCTATTCTTAATTAAGAGCGACGCTTGGCGGCTCTTCGTACAGCTTCCACGCTCGTCTTACCTGTTTCCCTTCGCATCCTTCCGAGCGTCGCGTTGGGCGAGAACTCTGGAATTGATTTCGGCAGGTTCTTGTTGAGCGTGTCGGCGCGTTTCTGCTGAATCTCGCCAGACTTTGGCGTTTTCTTGTCACGATGACGATTATCCAGTCCGGGTTCTTTCATGGGCTTTCCTTTCTCGCATGAGGCTAACGTGCCAGAATAGGTTTGGGCAAGTCTCTCCCACACGGGTTGAGTGTATCAATAAGATCCTTCCCCTTGTGGGATAGACCGCGCCGGGTGATCCTCGTCAGAGGATCCTCCGCCAGGCGGAGGGCAGGGAAAGCACGGCATAACGGTAGAAGACAGATGGAACGCAAAGCGATTCCGGTTGTATTCACGCCCGATGACGAGCCTTACCTCGGACGAACACTCCTCTTTCACTTCGATCAGCTTATTATTTCCGCAATGGAGCAAAACGCTGTCACCGCGCCCACGTCGCACGGTCGCGTCCTTACAGACCACCAGAACATGGCGTGCCAAGTCATCGCGCAGGCCCTCAGTATCACACTTTCAATGCGCGAGCTGATTCGACAAGGCTATCTTTTCGGCGCGCATGTCCTCCTTCGTGCTTTGGTAGAGCGAGCAGCTATCCTGCTCTACCTTAACCTCTATCCGACCGACATCGAACAATGGAAACGAGGCTGGCATCAGAGCGATGCGCCGGGGCTTGCGAAGATGTTCGACAAGATTCAGGCCAAGCAGCAGCACAACCGCATGATCTCCGGGCGGGATCTGACGGCGACTATGAACAGTCTGTTGCACTCAAAACCTGACTCCGCTCCTTGGAATATGATTCTGTTGGGCGAGACAGGCTTCGGTCACGCGGTGTCGAAAATCTTGAACCGTCCCGACCTATGCGACGATCTTTGTGCGAACACGATTCCGTGGCTCGCAGTGATCCAAGGAATGATGGCAGCCTACTTTCCTGCTGAACCGGTCGCTTAAGCCGTCTGTCATCTCCGCAATTACCTGCGTGGAGTAGGGGTTTGCAAACTGTGTTCTGGTTCGGTGGTAGACTGCGCGTATGGCTGCCAAAAAGAAAAGAAAAAGGAAGCAGACGAGATCGAAGAGAACCGCCGGTAAGAAGGTGATGCCGACGAAGAAGCTGGCTAAGAAGAGGGTAATTCTTAAGAAGAAATCGGCGAAGAAGAAGCCAGCCAGCACGGAGGCATTGCCTGTGGCAAAAAAGTACGAGCTTTACAAAGATGACATTTTGGTGCTTACCTTCGAGGCCGATGGGCACATCAGCGACTTGGGGATGGAAGGGACTGTCAGCCCCTACGGGGTTTCGCCTGAGGACCAGGACAAAATAGAACGTTACGTAAGCCCCTACGTGCAACCCCCCGATGGCAGGCGGGGACCGCTGTACAAGATAAATCCGCCTCATTGAGCCGCACGCGCCGCGATAGATACGGACTACATACTAATTCCCAAGCCCGGCCCCTGCTCCTGCCGTGGCCCGATCTCCCGCTGCGGAGCAATGGCCTGCTCCTGCTTCACCTCCGGCACATGCGCGCTTTGGTGGGAAACATCGTGCCCGAGCGCCGCGCCCAGCTTCTCGCGGTCGTTGGTGAAGAGCTGCGCATCGTAAGCGCCGCGCGAGACGGCGACATAAGCCATGCGGTTGTTGAGCAGGTCTTTCGCGGCCAGCTCGGTATCGACGTGGATCAACACGCGGTCCGCCGTCTGCCCCTGGCTGGAATGACTCGTGACCGCATAGCCATGATCGAGATGCGGATGCAGACGCGGATCGAGCTGCAGCTCGCGGCCTCCGTCCATCTTCAGACTCAGCTGCCCGTCCTGGCCGATACCCTGCACCGTTCCCAGCTCACGGTTCGCCGCCTTCAGCTCGCGCGAGGGCGCGGTGAGCTGCACCCGGTCTCCGGTGGAGAACGCCCGCTCCTCGTCCCGATAGACGGAGACACCCTGCTGCCGCCGTGGATCGTAGCTTCTCTCCGTGCCGTCCTTTAGTTCGACGGTCAGCCGGTTGTTGGGAGCGTCTATGCTCTTCACCCGCGCGTACTCGCCTTTTCCGATGCCGGTCTCCTGCGAGCTGCGGCTGTAGCGCAGCACATCGCCCACGTTGTAACGCTCGGCCCAAGTGCGATCCGCTCCGGTGAGATCCTGACGCGGCACAAGTACCAGGGTACGATGCTCAACGCTCGCGACCACACCCTGTGCCTGCAATTCAGTGTGGATCGCCTGGTTAATCTCCGCGCGGGAACGGTTGTCGGGTGAGACGACCAGTGCGTTCTCGGGCGACTTCGCATACTCCTTTGCGATCGCCGCAATGCGTTCTTCGTGGCCTTTGACCTCATGAATGCGGCCTTGCTGCTCCAACCCGGCGACGGCCTCTCCCACCTGGCCGCGCGCCAACTGCTCGACCGTCTGTTTCAGCTCCGGGTCTTTCTGGCGCACGATCTCTTCCAACTTCACCGTCTTCATGCCCGCGTCCTGGAGCTGCGCGAAGATGCGGCCGGCTTCGACGGATTCATGCTGGCGGGTGTCGCCCACCAACAGAACGCGGTCATTCGGATGCAGGCGTTCGACAAACTCGTGCATCTGTTTGGTGGACGCCAGCGAACTCTCGTCCACCACATAAAGCCGGTGCTCTCCCGTATCCACGCGCTGGCCTCGGGCAAGATGCGCCTGCAAGGTCATGGTCTCGATCCCGGCATCGGCCAGCGTTTGCGCCGCGCGGGACGTGGGCGCGAAGCCTTCCACCTTGTACCCGTCCCACTCCGCGCCCTCGCGCACCACGGCCAGCGTCGTCGTCTTGCCAGTACCGGCAATTCCATCCAAACCCACGATCTGCTCGCGGGAGAGAAATATCGTATTCACCGCCTGGCGCTGCCCCGCATTCAGCTCCTGGTGCCGTTCTTGGGTTTCGATACGAATTCTTCCCCAAACCAGCATCGGATCGCTGTAGCCGCGCCGGTTGCCTTCCTGCATGTGGCCGATGGTCTCGCGCTCCATGCGCAGCATCGCGGCGGTCGTGTAGTGCTGGCCCGCCCCAACGCGCTCGACGGCGCGAAAATCGCCCGCCTGCACCCTGCGCTCGAACTCCTGCCGCACCTGGGCAGATGTCGTTTGGCCCATCCCGCGGTTGAGCGCCGCTTCCAGAATGTCGCGCCGGTCCGCGACCGCCGACCGCTCGAAAACATGATCGCGGGCATAGGTCACGGCCCGCTGCGCCGCCTGGTCGGGTTCGTGGACGTGCCGCCGTCGTTGTTGTTGTCCATGCGCCCGCGCCTCGGCCACAATCTTGTCGGCCTGATGCCCATGCTGCGCGGCCAGATCGCGGTGCCGCTGCAACACTTCTGTCGGCGAGAGCAGATCCTTGCGGTCTCGCGTCCGGTGCGCCGCTACCTGCGCGGCTTCCGCGCCGTCGATCCCCAGCTCGCGGAGATGGTCTTTGATCTGCTCCCGGCGCGGACTGGATGCCTCCAGGTATTCCTTCGTATAGCCCTTGATCTCCGGCTGCCCGTGCTTGCCGCGTTCCAACTCATAACCGAACTTCTGCAGCCGCGCCGCCAGTTCGGAGCGGTAGACGCTGGTGGCATAGTGCTGCGAAGCGAATAGTTCTTGCGGTTGCAAGGCGCGAGTCTGGCCGCTCTCGCGCTCGGTGACATTGAAGATCACAGCATGGGTATGGAGCTGCGGCGCGGCGTAGCCCTCCACGGGACGCGCGGTGTCGTGCTCGAAGGTCGCGGCGATGAATTTTCCCGTGGTCTCCGGCGCATGGACATTGCCGATGCGCGCCTGCGTGTACCGCTCCAGTTCACTTAGCGCAACCCGGACGCTCTCCCGGTGCGCCTCTCGCACCCGCTCATCGCCGCCCACCAGGGCGGTCAAGGAAACCGACTTGGGCGCGGAGAAGGTCGCGTCCCATCCCGCCCGATGCTCGACGCTCGTTACTTCCCTGCCGTACTTGCCTTCGTAGGTTTTAGCAGTCTGATGGCGTACCATTTGCGCCTCGGTCTCTGGGTGCTGGCCTTCGCTGAGTTGCGCGAAGTGTTCGGAACCGACTGCGCCGTGCAAACCCCACTGCTCGGCAAGCCTGCCCTGCCATTCGCTATGGCCCTGCTGGTCGCGGCTCCAATAGTTCTGCTCCTGCGCGGCGAACTCGCGCGCGTGGTAGGTCCGCGCCTGGCCTGCCGATAACGGTTTGGAAATGGTCAGCATACGCGCTCTGCTCCACAAAAGGGCGGTAGGGTTGACCTTACCACCTTAAGCGAGTTTTCTGTTCCGGTGTTCCGCGATACCGAGCGTGAAAAAAGACTAGACTTATCAGGGTGGAAACGGAAGAAAAATTATTCAAGGTATATGAGCAGCTTTTCGAGACTTGGCGCTCGCAAGTCGATTCCTATTGGCAGCGCAGCAACTACTTCGCCGCCTTTGAAACCGCAGCGATTGCCGGATGCTGGCACATTCTTACTGTGGAACATAGGGTACCTTGGGCCGGATGTACGATGTCCGGTCTTGGCATCGTGTTAACAATTGTGTGGCTCTGCAATAATCAAAAGACTCACAAGTACGTTCTTCACTGGTGGAATGCCCTAGAGAAAATTGAGGATAAGGTTGGACTGAGGCCATACGAGGCTGACTTCGTTACACGGCAAAAGGGAGGCGGATTCCCGCGATATAGCTACCTACTACAGGCCGTGCCGGTGATCTTCTTGGTTGCTTGGGCAGCCCTGTTCGTGTGGAGCCTGTTACTGTCATGCGCGTGTGGGCGCTAGGGGGAGATATGTCGGAAGAAATCGAGCAACGTTTGTTTGAGGTTGCGAAGGGATAAGACCAAATCATGCACAGCGTAAGCGCCGAAATGAGCGTAAAGACCTCTCTCTACCTTGTCTTCACAGCGTTCATTTTCAGTGCAGCAATTCAGATAGTAAATTTCAGCAAAGACGTGGCCGCGCCGTGCAGCAGAACCGCGATCAAATTATGCAGTATCAGTGCCGCGTTAAGTTTACTGGCAGGCATCATGCTTTTGGTTGCTGCGATGGCACGCGAATATAAGGTTTTCCCTACTCGGAAAATGATCGCGTGGGTAAAAGCTCTACTGAAGTACAAAGATGACTATCCAAGCGCGGAAAGTATGACCCCATCTGAAGGCGTGCTAATCGAATTGGTCAATACCGCAGAACAGAACAAAGTGGAAAACGAAAAGAAGGCGACATGGATAACTGCGGGTGCATTCTTCCTGTTTATCGCTGTAGCCTTCCTTGCGCTTGGCGGAGGTTTCGCGCTTTACGCGTTCTTTAGCCGCCCTTCTTAAATGGTTCTGGTGCAGGTAGTGGTGGTGGTGGCGGCGGCTGTGGTGGCGGCTGTGGTCGTGGAGGTTCGGGCATATCAGTGTCCTTTAGAACGATACCGCGATTTCGTTAACTTGGTTCGCGGGCGGTTTCGTGGTCGTCCCATAATACCTCCAAGTCTTAACCCGGTTTTGCGTTCCACTGCACCTGAAACCCCTGAGATGCAGCTTGAGGTCTTGACGGTTTCACTTGATCGCCTTGGACTCATCCCAGGCGTAGGCTTCTTCGTCTGGGGGCTTGGTAGCAGGGGCATCGGAGAGTGGAAGCGCAGCCGGGGACGCTGCCGTCTTTCCCGGCGACACAGACGTCTTGCGCTCGATAAAGTCCGGCTGCTGGCCGCGCTTTTTCGCCAGCGCAAAACGCACCGGCACCACGCGATCTTCCTGCTTGATGAAGCCGCGCAGCGGCTCCAGCCCAGAGATTTCAGAGGCCATGACAAGCGCCTTGGTGGCGATCTCTATCGCATAGGACTTCTTGCTGCGCAGCAAGCCCATGCTGCGCGACTCCTTCAGCCGCTCGACCTCGATCTCCCCGATGGCCTCGGAGATCCACTTGGCCGCGCGCGGCTCACTCGTCTTGAAAAAGACTTTGGTTGCGGGCTGCGAGAGCATGGCTTCGGCGTCCTGGCCGTAGCGTTTTTCTAGCTGACTGCGCCCCTGAAAACCGAGCACGACCGGGTTCCCATACTTGCGGTTTTCGGTGACGGCGGTGTGGAGCTGGGGCAACTTGTTCAACGATGCCAGCTCGTCGATCACGAACCACACCGGCTTCGCCGCGCGGTCTTCGCAGTAGCCCATCATGCGTAGGATGAACAAGTCGAGCCACACGCTATGCAGCGGCAAAAGCTTCTCGCGATAGTCGGCGCTGGAAGTCAGAAACACCCACCGCTTGCGCTCCGTGTACCACTCGGATGTCGCAAACGTCGGCCTGGTAGGATCCGACTCCGGCAGCAATTCCAGACTGTCGGCGACCATGTTCATGCTGGCGATCACGCCCGCCCGCTGCGGGGGCGCGGCGGGATCGAGGAAGGCGGCCAGCGGCGTTCCCTTCACCATCGCCGCCATCCTTTCCGGGTCCGCCATCCACTTCAAAATGTCCCTGGGTTGCGGCTTCCGCTTGAGCAGATGGGCGAGGATCCGGCGCGGCCCATTGGTGAAAAACGCCGGCTCATACTTGGTCTCGGGAAGGAACGCGGCGGCGATGGTCGTGGCCGTTTCTTCACGAAGAAGCTCATCGCCCAGGCTCCAATACGGGCACCGCGCATCGAGCGGATTGAGGATCAAATCGCCGCGTTTCGGGTTATAGAACTCACCCACAAAATCCATCGCCGGGTCGTAGACGATGGCGCTCTCGCCGCGCTCCTGCACCTGGCGCAATATCTGCCGGATGGCGGTCGATTTACCGCTGCCGGTGTCGCCGATCAGCAGGATGTGGCTCGATTCCAGCTTGCGCGGAATGCGATAGCTCGGACCAAAAGGGAGCCTGCCCCAAAATGCGTTCTCGAAACGCAGACGGAAGCGAATACCATCGGCCTCGGCGCGGCGGTTCCCGCGCCAAGCCGACAACAATTCGGGGCCTTTGGTGCGCCGTCCGTGGCGTTCTTCTTCCTTGCGCCGGGAGCGGCTGGGCAATAAGGTCCGTCCGGCAAGCAGCAAGAAGATCGCCGCCCCTCCCCATAGCAGAGGCCGCAACAAGATACTCCACGCGCTTTCCCCGGCAAAGAAATTGGCTTGCAGATACAGTTTTAGTTTCGTCGAAGCGATGCGTTCGCTCGGGTTCTGAACCAATCCGGTCCAGCCCGCGGCGCGGGCCTCGGGCGAAAGTTTCATGGGCAAACGGACGTTGCCAGCGGACGAATCCGAGACCACATCGGCGTCCGTTGCCAGCTCCCGTTTCTTCCCTAGCGCTGTCTTGTACAACCACTGCACCGGCACCGCCACGGCGGAGTTGTTCGTCAATGCGCTCTCGAAATACGCTCCCAGGTAGTAGCGTTGGACGGGTGGGTAGGCGATCCAATACCAGAGTCCCAGAGGTAGGATCAGCACCCCGGAAAAGGCCAGCAGCACGAAGGCAATCAGCCACGGAAACCGTCTGGGAAACTGCATCGGCTTCATGGTTTTTTGCTCCCGGTTTCTTCCGCCTGGGCGTAGAAATGTTGCAGCAGCTCGCGGGCATTTTGGAGCTTCTGGGCGTCGGCGGACTGGCGGATTTTGAGCACCGTTGCGGGGAGTAATTTCTTGCCTTCCGCCGCCGCCTCGGCGGTCGAATGGAAGCAATTCAGGACCATGAACCGTGTGGCCGAAAGCTCGGCTAAGATCAGCTCGACCGGGTCGGCGGGACGCTGCCGCGCTTCCCGCAGGGCGGTGTAGCGGAGCCATTCGGCGAGCGATTTTCCGGCGCGTTGGGCGGCGGATTCGACCTCCTGAAGCTCCTCGGGAGTCAGCCTGGTGGCAATGGTTTTGGCGCGGAAAGGCGATCGCGTTTCATCGCTTGCAGGCGCGCGAGAGTTCGGCGGGGCCGGGATGCGGGAACTGCTCATGGGGGAAACGAGCCTCGCAAACATCCTGCCTTCGGAGCACTCCGACCGTCAAGCGCCGCTTTTGATAGGAAGTACATAACCACCGCCGAATCAATGTGTTTACAGGATGGGCGCTTTTCTGTTTACGAATGTAAACGCGCGAATCCGTAGGAATTCGCCGAAAGATTTAAGTCGCTGATACGAAACAGGTTGCCGTAGGGCGCTCCAGGTGTCCCTAGGGATACCTCACAGCTCCCGTTTGGGGGTGGCGTGTCATTCTTCAGCCGCTGCGAAGCAGCGTTTCTCGAAACCCAAACCAAACCTGACCGTCCGGGCGTCCATCCACCAACAATCACGGACCCTGTTCAATCAGTTCAATCGGGACCTGACTATCAAGGAACTGGCGAAACTCCATTAGGAGATCTGGAGCTGGGGGCAATTTATAGTTCTCACAGCCTGGGCTTATCAGCAGGCCGTCAACAAACACGTTGTGGTCGTCACCCTGATCGGGCTCCATCAGGGCGAACAGCATCATTGCCTGGTCCCGTTCGGAAGCGTATGCCTGTCGATCTTGCCTATCCAGCACCAGACAATGGCAGGCGGGGATAGCTGCTCCTCTCCTCATGATCTCTTCAAGGGCAGGCCTACCAGTTCCGGTCGGGAGCTTTCCGTACAGCGTGGGATATTGGGTTTCAGGCAAGTGGGGGGAAACCACTGGATGGCTGAGAAACCAGGACCACAGGGTCTCGTCGCTGGGCAAGTCGTCGCCGCCGTCGCTGTACCCAAACTGAAGTGAGGCTGCGGTGTAACCGAACTGCACGAACCGTAAATTTCCCCGGTATCCGAAGGCAGCCTCAAAGACGGGTGATACCGGAAAAGGGAGTGGCTTGGCTCCGACCAGTGTGGGTGAAACACTACCCTGCGGAACCGGCCAGCCCATCTTTTGGACAGCGCGCCTCACCTCCTTCACAAAGTGCCGATGAGCCTTCGACGCCGCTATCCGGCTTCTGTGTATTCCGCCCATAGCTGGCTCCTTCATTACGCCATCCTCTGCCGGCAAGACCTTTGAGTTGGCGATTGCACGTCCGCAAAGGCCTCCCTTAGCTCCTCGGGTCGTCCAGCCATGACGTATGCGTCGTACGCATCATTCATGATCGAAAGGGCTTGGTCTTCTCTGCCCGCGAATTTGAGGGCAAATCCGTACAAGAGCCAAAGCTTCGGATCTGACCTGTCCGCTTCGAGAGCTTGCGAGCAGCACTCAAGCTCCTCCCGGTACAAGCCGAGCATGTGGTAAACGAACGACATTCCTGTCCACACTCTGATGTTCTTGCCCTTATTGTTCGGTTCGAGTTGCAATGCACGATGGAAGGCCAACAGTGCGGATTGCAAACGGGTTCGATTGAAGTCCTCCGGGTCTTGAGTCCGGTAAAGAGCTGCCCGGCGGAGTGCGACACCGAGGTTGAGCCAAGCACCAGTGCTTCGAGGACTGGTCCGATGTTGCAGTAGGACCAGGGCGAGTACCTCGGGGGCAGGAGCTGACAGGTTTGTGGGAAGAGCCGCACCATCCTCGTACATGCCTCCCAAGAACCGCCCGGCGAACTCCGCCATACTTTGGCTAGGGGAAACCCTCGATTGTCCGTCCGCATGCCACTGGAGCACTTCCTTGATCTCGCCGGGCATATGCTCAAGAAATTGGTTTTCAGCGTCTGTCGCAGTCGTCACGTGTCCTCGCAAGTCAAGCTGGCGTTTATCGGCTCTCAATCTGGACCAATTCAGCCTTAGCGCCGAAATCGACCTCTTTGCCCTTGGCGTAAATGGGATGACGGCCATGCATCCGATTCCACTCAGCCAAGCTTGCCGTCTGGCGCAAGTGCTCTACTATCCTTCGCCAGCCACCTCCGTTGTAGGCACAGAAACTAATTTCACCTTGTTGCGTCGCTACGGGCGTTTTGGAGTCTGACATCGTGGGTAGATCGTAGTTGTAGAGATCCTGGAACCACATTGCGGTGATCATGACAAGTTTCCATGGCTCTTGATAGGAGTATGCTCGTTCGGACCAGTTCGGGCCGTTACCTGCAACTCGATAGAAGCAATCCGCTAGCAATCTGCGAAGCTGCGCAACTCCGAAATCCAATGGGGCTTTTGTGCCATCGAAGTTGCGTACCAAGGACAACGCCACCATTGATTCAAGAATTGCCGGCTGCCTACCCCAATCGGCAATCTGGACTATGTCGCGTACAAACTGCTCCACATCAAAGAACCTAGTGACGGCCACAATCTCCTTGGTTCTGGAATGGACCAGTATCGGGGAGAACATGCCACGGTCGGGATGTATATCGCTGAATAGACTCCCAAGCTCCGCATTCGGATGAAGCACGTCGCAAAGATGGGCGAACGCTCCGTAAGCCGAGACGGGAAACCAGTCGCGCATCGGTTCCCACCCGAATAAAGTTTGAGCCTGCAAATCGTACGCAATCTGTGAAACCGGATACCGCCTGGCGTAACGCTCGTCAGCGGAAATGTTTTCGTCCCGGCCGCAGAACATGACCGGTTGAAAGATAATCCCGTGGATCTTCTCGACGTGATCTGCAACAAACCGAATGATGTCGCCAACGCCGTCATTGTTCAGTCCGTTCTCGACAGTCACCTGCAACGAGGTCTTCATTCCCGCGGCGGCGATATTGTCGAGGGCACGTCGCTTCACCTCCATGTAGTTGCCGATCCCGCGATGATTGTTCTTTTCTTCGGTAACCCCATCGAACTGGAGATAGACGCCGTGAAGCCCTGCGGCCTTTGCCTGGGCGGCAAAATCCCTCTCTTTGGCAAAGCGAATTCCATTGGTGGCGACATGTAAGCGATGGAATCCCTTGCTCTTCGCATGCCGGACTGCGTCCAGGAATATCGGGGAGAGAGTTGCTTCTCCGCCGGAGAACAGAACGTTAATCTCTCGCTGAGGTTTGAAGGACGTTGCTCTTTCAAACAGAGCCGTCACATCCTGCATATCCAATTCGTGGACGTAGCTGGCAGCATTCGCGTCCATGTAGCACGACGAACAGAACATGTTGCAGCGGTTGGTGAGGTCAACGATCAGATATGTGCCGCGCCCTGTCCTGATACTGTTTGCGCCGTGATTGTGAACCATTTCGTCGCTGGCACAATTGAAGTCCTTGCTAAACCCGAGGCTCTCCATCCGTTTGAAGAAAGCCGGATGATTCGAAAGAACGTCTTCGCACGGACCATGTTTCTCGCAGGCCTTGCGCATGAGAATGCGCCCTGCTTCCTCCACGATCTGCGCTTCGATGATTCCAGGCCGATCCCTGAAATTGGCAAGAGTCGCCTCACCTCCGATCACAGCCTCCACTGCCTCACGATTGCAGTCCGGGCACAGCGACAGAGTTCGCCGCGGAACGCCGGTCGCCATTGGAACTCTCTCCCAGCTTCTGGGAAGCGGACTGGGCGCCCAAGACGGCTGCGGAAGCTTGCGGTGCGGCAAGATCGAATTGATGTTTCTAGCAAAGGACCATGCAGCACTCGATAACGATCTGGTGAAACTGGCTGGCTGGGCGGACATTAGACACCTCCATTGCGGATTCGCTCAAAGGCGGAAGTACAGAGATCTGCGAAAGCATGGGAAACCCTGAAGAGAAGTGGTTTGAATATATTACATTGGAATGTTGCCTTTGCAAGCAGGGAAAGGGCGGGGACTTTCGCTTTTCCCCTAGTGCCTCGCTCTCCTCGTTAGATTACGATCCCGCCGTAAGATATATCTCCTCAAAGGAAAGGCGGACGGATGAATCTCTTCGACGAAATATCATCATGGCCAAGTCTGCACGTTCGACACGAAGCTGCTCCGTTGCTTCGAGAGCGGGAGCAATACCTCTCAACGATGCTCAAACGGGGCGTCAGTCGAATCGTTGTACGATCTACCGCGGCGTACCTGATTCACATAGTCCGCCTCCTAAAAATGACTTCGCTCCGCAAAGTCGAACTGAACGAGATTGAAGCGGCCGGGCGGGAATGGGCAGCATATGAAGGCCCGCTGCGAAAGAAACTGAGACGGCCAGGCGCACCTTCCATGTTCGTTCGCGCTGCTCAAAGTTGGTTGCGATTTCATGGCCAGCTGCCTACTCTGCCTCCAAGTCCTTTTCAGCCCCTAATTGAAGAGTTTGCTGAGGCGATGCGGATTCGGGGACTATCCTCGCCCACTGTTGACGCTCTGTGCTATAGGACACTCAGGTTTCTGAGGTGGTTTGGCGATCAATACCAGAGTCTCAACTCGGTTTCGTTGCGCCACATTGACGAATTCTTCGCGAGTAAGCGGCGTGAGGGGTGGTCAGTAAGTACTGTCGCCTCGAACTCCCAGACATTGCGGAGTTTCTTCAGCTATGCCGCGCTTCGAGGGTGGTGTGCTCCGGGCATAGCACTGGGCATTCAAAGCCCGAAAAAGCGTAGATCTGACAATCGACCAAAAGGGCCAAAGTGGACGGAGGTGAGAAGACTCATAGCTTCTGCCAGCGGATCTTCTCCTAGCGACCTCCGCGCCAAAGCCATTCTCCTTCTATTTGCGGTTTACGGTCTACGAAGCAGTGAGGTAGCGCAACTCCGATTCAGTGATTTCGACTGGTACGGTGAGACGTTTACCGTGCACCGCGCAAAGCGCGGCGGAATTCAGCAGTTCCCAATCCAGTATGAAGTCGGGGAGGCGATCATCCGTTACCTACAACACGGTCGACCGCGGTCGGCAACCGATTATGTTTTCGTTACCGCGCCAGTCCCGCACGGACGAATTCGCCCCGGCCCAATGCACCAGCTCGTTAGCACAAGAATGTCAGCATTGGGGATCAGACCAGAGCAACTCGGCCCTCACTCCCTCCGTCATGCCTGCGCAACCCGTTTGCTGAAGAAAGGAACATCGCTTCGAGAGATTGCCGATTTTCTCGGTCACCGAAACCTTAAAACAGTGAGTATTTACGCAAGATTAGACACCAGGAGTCTCCGGAGAGTGGCTTCGTTCAGCATGGCTGGTGTCCTATGAAATTGCTCGAAGGGGTCGACGCCTATGTTGAGGGAAGAAGAACTTATGGGGCCGTTTACCCGAACGGCATTCAAACACTGAACGCTTTCTGCCGCTACGCTGGGGATATACCGCTGGACACCATAAGGGAGCGCCAAGTGGCAGCCTTTCTCGATGGGCCGGCAACGTCAGAAGCCACATGGCAAAACAAATACAAATATCTCCGTCGCTTCTTCCTTTTTTGGTTGGCACGAAATGCAATCTCCGCCTTGCCGTTGCCATTACGAAGGCCGCCTGTCGAATCTCCATTTCTGCCGTACATCTACTCTCGCGCTGAGATCCGTCGTCTGTTGTCGATGATTCGGATCGGCCAGAAGAACTCGAATTGCAAGATCGATATTCGCACCGTGCGGGTGCTCATCCTGTTTCTCTATGGGACCGGGGCACTGTTGAGTGAGGCCCTCACATTGCGGCTTGACGATTTGGATTTCAGGAGACGCGCGATAACAATCCGCAGTTCGCGACCCTACCGTTCGAGAACCATTCCGATTTGCTCGGACCTATATAACGTGCTGCGCAGATGTCATGCGACGAATCACCGGGAAAATACCGCGGGAGCCCCATACTTGTTCCTCAACAAGAAAGGGGAGGCTCTCACCGAATACGCTGTGGAGACGACGTTTCGACGCCTTCGAAAAGTCGCGGGCGTTACGCGCCGCGATGGTGCAACCTCCCGTCCTCGTTTACACGACCTCAGACATACATTCGCAGTTCACCGGATAAACGCATGGATTAAACACGGCGCGGACCTAAACCGGATGCTTCCCGCTCTCTCTGTGTACATGGGACGATTTGGACTGGGATCAAGCGATCGTTATCTGACTCTGAGTCCAGAACGCTTCCGTACTCAGCTCAACAAATTGAGTCCGCGTCGAGGTAAGAGACGATGGCGGGACAATTCGGCCCTGATGAAGTTCCTGACAGAGCTGTGAGCCCTATTGAACTGTCCGTTTAAGTTTCCGGTGTTGCGCTCGCGTTCAGGGGATCATTGTTTTCGTTGCGCTCGACACGC
The DNA here is from genome assembly GCA_963797885.1 of uncultured Acidobacteriaceae bacterium. GTDB lineage: Bacteria > Acidobacteriota > Terriglobia > Terriglobales > Acidobacteriaceae > Acidiflorens. The sequence continues at coordinate 32,081 of CAWCRQ010000139.1, forward strand.
ACCTGTTTAACTTCGATTGATGGGCCAGGGGAGCACGAGGGGCGCGGCCAGAGCGCCCCTCGAAAATTTTGGGCGAAAAGAACATGCCCGGACTGTGCCGGGCATGTTGAGAATCTTCCGTGACTGAGGGCCTTAGGTATCGCCCTTCTGCTGTCTGACGAAGGCTTCGAGGAAGCCCTGCGCTTTCAGGTTGGCGTCCCAAGTTCCAGCAAAGGCAATGTGTTCATGTGCTCACGCCTTAACTTGGTATTGAGGAGTGTTCGTCCGTCCTCTGAAAAAGCGGAATACTGCTCGATGCCAGCATAGTCATTCCGCCAGTAATAGGGAACCAGATTCATTTCTTCGCCAGATTCCTCGGCCTCAAAGATCATTTCAGGATCGCACATCGAATCGCCGTTCTGTTCTCCGTAGTGAGCCACGGAGATTGCCGGCAGACCGTTCGGTCCACGTTCCTGCGTGTCCTCGATGACAAGAGCCATCCACGGTTCGTTTGTTCGTTTTCAATCCTGATCTGAAATCCCGCTGTCAAAGGGGAGGCAAGTTCCAAGATCATGGCAACGGTTTTCATTGCTGCACCTCCGCAATCGCCGGAGTGCCTACCGCATCCTTGGGGCTGATGGCCCCAAGGATGACGGTGGACGTGCGCTGCACTACTTCCAAGCTCTCTTTCAGCAGGTTGGCGTCACCGTGGTAAAGCTGGATGTAGTCACTGGAACCTGTTCCGGTCTCAAGTCCCAAGGCATGGCAGACCACAAAGGCCACGGCTTCGGCCTCGGTTTCGCGGACCTGCTTGGTGGTCAGAGTGCGACGGTCGCCACGGTGCAACATTTCGTGGGCAATCTCATGCACAAGCGTCGAAAACTCCTCGGCGGGCTGCATCCCGGATAGCAGCGTGATCTTTCCGCCATGCGAGAGACCTTTGGCGGGAGCAATTCTCTCGGAGAAGCTAAGCTCGACGCTTTGCGCTTCCACGAACTTAAACAAGCGTTCGCAGTATCCGCTCACGTCGCCGTTGACTTCGGTCAGTGTTGGGAGTTCTTTGCCTTCGGTCTGACTGACATCAAAAACGTAGACGGCCCGGAATCCGTACAGCGTCCGCTGACCCTCCGTTGTTGCGTCTTCACTAGGCTCGTCGGTCGCTACATCCTTCGTGCTTCGTCTTCCGACCATCGGGGCGAGAATGAAAATGCCTTTTTCTCCCCGTTTAACGAAGCGGCCAAGCGAGTTCCATGCGCGAAGTCCGGCAACGTTGGTGGTATCGGGCTTCTGGCGTGCAATGAGCATGATGTTGCCAAAGCTGTAGGTGTGAAACTTCGCCATTGCTCCGAGGTATGCGGTGAGGACTTCACTGTGGCCGGACTCCAATGCTGCGACGAGGAAATCCACGGCCTCTTTGGTTCGTGTGTTGACTTCTTCTAATTTCATGTTTTTTCCGTTTCTGCCGTTTCCGGCTTATTTCTTTCTTCACTTGAGCGGCAGCGGGAAGAAACAAGGCGGAACGGTGAAAGGGACAGGACGGAGGCCGAAGGAGGGTGGCAGGGCGTGAGTGAAAGCGCGGTGAGTGCCAAACGGGGTTGGGGTTAGTTTGGCGCGAAACCGGCGCAGTCCGAAACGCCCGTCCGGCCGCGGCCGAGCGGCGTCCACCCGGAAGAGGCCGAAGTGGGAAAAAAGGCGGCGTAGCCTTCCGTTTGAAAATGACGGATACAGCATCGAGGAAACCGCAAGCAGGCTGCTTTAGATCAGCGAAAGAGCCGAGGAGCACCACCGCCTCGATGGTGCCTACGCACGCATCACAGCCCAGATTGCCGCTGCAGCAGCAGAGCGGGGATGTAAGCGGGGCAGCGACTAGACTCTTACAGAGCGGCTCCCTCACGGGAGGTCATCTGCCGACGTAATCACTCGATAATCGACACCGAGCGCCCCGACAAAGTGACGCTCCCCGCAATGCACTTTCTGATTTTCAGTGCCCCGCAGACCATCGGGTTCTGTTGTACTCTTTGTCTCCCGGATCAGGTAGAGCAGGGGCCCGTCTTCCCCGAAAACTTCTTCCATCACTAGTCCCCAGTCCGGATTGTATTGGCCAACAGGTGTCCCGACTTTGAACCAATTCGGTAGCTTTATAAACAGACGCACATTCTTCATCTTCTTTAATTTTTCGACAAACTTCTTTTCAGTCTCGGACTGCACGACGATGTGGTCGTAGATGGAATTGTCCACAGCAATTAATCGCTCGGAAACAGTTTCTTCTTCTTCCACCCACTCGCTCATGTCGTACCAGGTGCCGTCCTTCATGTACTGAATGCCGTCCACAAGCTGCTGGACCGCCTTCTCGCGAACGATACGTGCCGCCTGCAACGCGAATTCTTGCGGGTTGTCCAGCGCCGCTTGCCTGTTCTTGGTTTGGGTGACAATCGTGGTCAGGGTCTTACGCGTGAGCTTAATCGGCGGCGTGATATGCGCGATAAGATCTTCGATCATCGATACAACGTTGGGAACGGCCTGACGACCTATCAGCGTGGCAACCACCCTTTGCCCAAAATGCTGGTAATCCAGGCGGTCTTCTTTCTCGTCTGCCGTAATCTCGGCCTTCGATGCAACTATGCGAGGAGGATCAATCTTGAGCTTGTCTAACGCCTCCAATACGTCACTGATCAATGATTCGGAGTTTACGGTGACCTGATACCGCGTCTTCAGCTTGATCTTCTCCCACAAATTGAGAAACTCTTCCGGCAATGCATCCAGAGGTTTGCGTTTCGCAACTCGCTTTTGCCGCGCGTTTACTGGCCTTGGCGCTGCACCTTCTTTGCCGAAAGCTTCTTCCATTTCCGCCTGAAGGGTCGAGACAAATAACTCATAGCTTTCGTTGGCCACAACCGTGAGGATGTTCGTTTTGTCTTCTGTGACACGCTGGCCCTGTTGGTTCACCACGAGGCGCATTCCCCTGCCGACCTCCTGGCGCTTCTTCACTTCAGACACGGTCTGATTCAGGGTGCAAATCTGGCAAACGTTCGGATTGTCCCAGCCCTCGCGTAAAGCGCTGTGCGAGAAAATGAAGGCTACTGGCTCATCGAGCGACAGCAGGCGCTCTTTATCCCTCATGATTAGGTTGTATGCGGCTCGATCCTCTGCGCTCTGTCCGCTCGTCGAATCGATTGTCTCGGTGATTCCGCCCCGACGGTTCTTTTTCGCAAAATAGCTTGCCCGAACATCCGCTGCCTTCTTCTCCGCAAAGTCGGGATACTTCGCCTTGGCATCTTCGAACGCTTCATCAAACAATTCACGGATGATACCTGGATAAAGGCCGTCCACCCTATCTGAGCCTTTACTCGCTGGCGGCTCCCCCACGTAATTCTCGACCCTATCGATGAAGAATAAAGAAAGCACTTTGATGCCTGCCGCCTTCAGCCGCTTCTGCTTCCGGAAATGCTCCTCGACCGTGTACCGAATTTGCTCACGGAAGAGTGCTGCCTGGTCGCCCCCTTGCGTCTGTCCGACGCCGACTTCGATTCCGTTCTTAAAGCGCACGACTTGATCGCCGACGCTGATCTCGTCGATAACGAAACTCGCATACTCAGGACGACTGGCCTTGGTTTGCAGACAATCCCCCGGCTTGAAAAGGTAGGCTTTCTCCTTTATTCCAGCGTTCGCCATCCGCTGATGAACCGCGATTTTCGCCTGCACGGTCTTCGCGGCCGTCCGCATTTCGTCCACCCGCACAAACACCTGATTGAAGTCGTCTTCTTTGACCACCGATGCCACTTCGATCTTCTTAACCAAAGACTGTCGATAAGCCTCGAACGGCGTCAGGCGATAAGCGAGGTTGTAAGGGTTCCGATGCGTCGCTGAATAACGCAGCGCCATCAATGGATGCAAGCTCGCCAGGGCGCGAATGCGCGCCTCGCTCTCCATATTCTGCGGCTCATCCAGTATTAGAACGGGCCTGGACGCCTGTACCAGGAACAGTGGTGTGGCTCCCTGCAGCCGGTCGGTGCTCTGCCGTATAACGTTGTCCTCCTTATTAAAGGAATCAATCGTCATCACCAGCAGTTCTACGCAGTCGCTCTGGGCAAACTGGCGCACTTTGGCAATGCTTTTCGAGTCATAGACCGTATACCGGTACGGCACGTTGTCATACAGCGCCCGCAGGTGGTCTTGCGTGATTTTCAGGGACTTGATGACTCCCTCGCGCACGGCTACGGACGGCACTACGACAATGAATTTCCGGAAGCCGTACCGCCGATTCAGCTCCAGCGCGGTGCGGAGATAAACGTAAGTCTTGCCGGTACCAGTTTCCATTTCCACGGAAAAATTCGGAAACCTTAACAGGTGATCGCCAAACACTGTATGGATCGTTTCTTGAATCGTCTGGAGTGCCGTGTCCGGCGTGATGCCGTTCCCTCTCTGGACAGCTTGCAGGTTCTCCAATAGCTGCGCATCGTCCAGGTCAAGCCGATTGCGCACTGGTCCGAACAGCAAACCTGCTTCAGCGGACGCGAAGTCCACCAGGTTCCGTGGCTGCCCTCGCAGCAGATCGGCCACCGATTCAATCGCCCGCAATTGGAACGCCTGATTGCCGTCAAACTGGAATCGCACTATTTATCCTCAAATGGTCTTCAGCCGGCACTGGAGCGCGAGATTCGCGGCAGCAGAGTCGTCCAGCGCTACGTCGCGGCAGACGAACAGATCTTCAGCCTTCAATTCGCAATGTTTCAATAGGTCGATATGGATTTTGTCATCCAGGCAGATCATGAATTTCTGACCAGAGTCCGGATCGGTCACGTCATAGACCTTGTTGCCGTTGACGATGTCTCTGGACGCGAAGCGGGTATTCAGACTGAAACCTTCGCGCAAAGCCACTTCCCAAATCACGTTCGCGGCCTTCCAGCCGGCTACCAGTGGGTCACTGAAAAGGGCAAGTTTCTGCGCATACGCCTCCGGATCGCGATCATCGTCGCGAGGCCATTGTTGAATGTTTGGTTTGTCGAGCTTAAACACCTTGAAGCCCAAGTCCTCAGGCACCTGCCGCTCAGCCAAATCGAGGTTCGTTTGTCCAGCGGCGGCCAACTTCGCGATAACGCGCCGGATTCTCTCCGCCGCCACATCGGCAATGGTCTTGTAATCACCTTTCTCAATTCGTTGCGGGAGCTGTACTAATAAGAAAGATCGATTTCCACCATCCATCCGGTTTTGAGCGAGGACCGCATGTGCGGTTGTCCCAGAACCTCCAAAAATGTCCATCACGATGTCGTCGCCGGAGGTTGTCTGCTCTACAATGCGCTGGACGAGAACCGAAGGCTTGGGAAAATCGATAGCCTGAAAGCCAAAGATCTCCCGGATTTCCGCTGTTCCTTGTGCAGTGAAAACGTCCTGAATTATGCTCGGGAACCCTATAAAATCGCTCGTCATGTCCTCACGAAATTTCTTTTCGCGGGGTCTGCCCTCAGGGCTCGGTGGAAATAGAATTCGCTTGTCGTCGATGAGTTCTTGCATCCTTTGCTTGCTGTACCGCCACCCAGTGTCAGCAGGAGGCCGAAAGCGATTCCCGGTCAGGGGATCAACAAACTCGTAGTGTAAGTTTGGGCGTTGGTCCGTCGTCGCTAGCCCGAGAATACTTCTGCTCATCCACAGTCCTCTCGGATCGTCGTCAGGATTCTCAAATTTCGTCTCATCCCGCTCGGCTCCGCGGAAACGGAACGCATCGGAACGGGCGTAAACGAGGATGTACTCGTGGTCGGTCGAAATACCCGTACTTGCCCGTGCGTCGGGGTACTGCCGACTCTTCCAAATCATCTGGGTAATAAAGTTCTCCTCCCCGAACGCTTCATTCATCAGAATTCGAAGGTGGTGCACCTCGTGATCGTCGATGCTGATACAGATCACTCCATCTTCCCGCAGGAGCTGCCTGGCAAGGAACAGACGCGGATACATCATCGACAGCCAAGACGAGTGATACCGTCCGCTCGTCTCCGGGTTGCTGGTCAGGATATTGCCCTCCGCATCCACTTGGCCTGTGATTTGTAGGTAGGTCTTGAGCGGGTCAGCGTAATTGTCGGGATAGACGAAGTCCTGCCCGGTGTTGTACGGCGGATCGATGTAGATCAGCTTGACCCGGCCAAAGTACGGTTTGAAGAGCAGCTTCAGAACTTCGAGATTGTCCCCTTCGATGAAGACGTTTCCGGTGGTCTCAAAGTTAATCGATTCTTCTGGGCAAGGGACGAGCGTTCCCGCGCTCGGAGTCTGCAACAAGCTGACCGCGTCATCCTTGCCCGCCCAGCTGAAATGAAAGCGTCCAGGACCGGATTCAGCGGCACCGCCGAGGGTAATCTTCAACTTGTCGAAATCGATCTTGCCCTCAACAAACACTTCCGGGAACAACTCACGGAGTCTGGAGATTTGCGCCTCCAATACGTCACCGGAACTTGTCCCAACATGCTCGATCTTCGGTCGCTCACTGGTTGCCACGATAGAGAACCTCAGTCTCAGCTTGCCGCAGATGTCTGCAAGATTCTACAGCACTTTCAGCGGCATCCTCCGAAAAGGATGATCTATCAGCGCGTTCTGAATGAAGAGGCTTTTTGCGGGGATATACAAACAACCGCTAGAATCGCGAAATGGCGGAGGCACCATGAGCAACTCTGTGTTGTGGCGTCGTCTCACTGAAACTGACTTCAATGCAATGCACGGCAATGCGTCGCCCCACGGGCGGGGAGGGGGCGCGATGCATGTTGCGTTAGGCGTCGGTAGTCAGACATTTCCGATCGATAAATTCCTCAACGCTCACGGACAGCCAAACATCACCATCAATACCGCAGCACAGCCGGGCAAGCACGGCGCTTCGTCTCTAGTTTTCGGCAGTAATCCGGACCGCAGACGCGGAGAGTGGTTGATCCGCGATCAATTCAGCCATCGTCATCCGGCGTGGTTGGAATCCGCTGGTTTTCCCGCTACTTATAACCAAAGTGACCCGCCGTATATATTTGTCTTTCGGGTTGGAAATGACTTCCATGTGCGGTTCAGTACAGCGAATCGACTTTCCAAGCTGCAACCAGCAGATCGCCCTCAGGGACTCCTGTCCGAGCCGAAGGGAATTAGGCCAGCACCTCCGGCATTGCTCGCCGCTTTGTCTGTTCCTCAGCAAACCCTTTTGGACACTTTTGAAGATAACGCCGAAGACTATGTCTCTGAGCCCTTTGATCCGAAAAATATCACGGATGGCCGAAAACGGGTCAGGGCTTCTATCTTGCAACGATTGGGTCAGAGGACGTTCCGCCGCAAGTTGCTATCCGCTTACGAGCAGCAATGCGCGGTTACGCGTTGCACAACCCTATGGGTGTTGGAAGCAGCACATATCATCCCTTACCGCGGAATCAAGACTAATGCTGTTTCAAACGGGCTGTTGTTGCGAGCTGACATACACACCCTCTTTGATCTCGCACTGATTTCGATTGAACCTACCCGCATGAAGATTCGCGTATCCAGTTTGCTTTCTAAATCGCAATACGCGGGTTTCGATGGAAGAGTGCCTGCGCTCCCAAGGATGCTGTCGATTCAACCCAGCATGGCGGCGCTAGAGGAACACTACAGCCAATTTCATTCGTAAGAGGCAACACACGATAGAGCTAGTTATGACGGCTACAGGGCGTAAGGTTCACAACTCTGTGCCGCCATAATGCGCGGGCGAATCCAGCCTAAGCTAGTATTTCCTTCAATTTATCCTCCAAATATTCGTCGATCTTCTTGCGCTCGTTCGCGACCACAAATCCAAGCAAGGCGCATACATCGTTGTCGTCAAACACGAGGATCAGCCTCGCACTGTCGTTATTCACGACATCACGGCAACGCTTGAGCACCAGCCCTTTGTCTTCGATTTGCCTGCAGCACAGAATCCCCACGAACCCGCGCTTACGGTTCAGCCGTCCCATGAGCTGATCAAACTCCGGATTTGCCGGGTCGCTGGAGTAATTCTTGCACTCCACTGAAATATACGGAGCATGGTACTTGTGGGCGTTGACCAGCCGGGAGAAGAACCCTTTGCTTGCAGAATTGTGAAAGAAGATATCAATCCGCTTGCGGCCTTCGTCCGCGGGCTGCTCTTTCATGGGCCGGGTCAGCTCGGGATAGAAAATTTCCGTAAGCGCCCCGATCATGAAATTGTGGTACTTCGACGCCTCCGCCGGCCCCGGAGGAATACTCCGTAACTCCGGTGCTCTCACGCCGTGGTCAATTCGGCGCGCGGCCCACTGCCTGCCTTCGATGCTTTCGTCGGCGATAGCTTCCGCCGCCTTTTCGGGCAGAGTTTCTTTATAGGATTTCAGGACCGCAGGATTTTTCTCGGAAAAATCGAATAAGAATTCTTTTGAAACGGGATACTTGGCTCGGAGGTCGCTCACGTACACCTTGGGATTGCCATTTTTGAGAGTGTAGACGAGCGAATCGCGGGCGTGCAGATGTTCAGCCTCCAGGAAGCGCAATACATACTGGTCGTAAAATTCCCTGGAATCGGGAACGAGTCTGCGCCGCACCGCCACCTTCGGCACGAGCAACACCCCTGCATTCTCGTAAACAGGTAAGTTCGCATAGTGCCCTTCCCATCGCTGTTGCTCCGGATTCCACAACCCTCCGGCCGCCACAAACTCCGTCGGGATGCCGTACAGGTCGCATTGCTCTTTCGTGTACGCCGTCAGTTCGCCACGAATTACGTTGATGGCCAGATCTGAGATTTTATCGCTCCCTATTCCGGGCACCAGCAACTCAAAATCTCCCAGATCCTGGAGCTTCCCGCTGGATACCGCCTTACTGGTGCTGAGACGGTCATAGAGCTGTCTTGCCTGAACCTGTCCCCAGCCTCGCCCGCGAGGCTTGCCCTTGGACTGCCCCAATCTTGTTTCATTTGGCTCATGAAGGTTGGAGATAAGGCCCATTGCGCGAGTGTGATCTTTCACTTTCAGCGCATGAATAAGAACATCAAAATAGTTCGCCACAAGATCGCCGCAGCTTCTTAGCCAATCCACCGGCGAGACGTGGAGAGCGTACGGATCGACGTACAACTCGATATCCGTATCCAAAGGAACATCGACGAAATCCAGCTGGGACTGTCCCTTCGAGATTCCGAAGTAATCGGAGAATCGCCGTTGCCCCATCGATCTGCGCATCATAGGACCTCGTCAGGGAGAGGTTTCAGCATTTCGAACAATCTTCCGCTCCTAGGTACGGTTGCTCCGTTGATGTCATCAGGACTTTCCGCTCCTTTGCCCGGACGAATCAAAAAGCTGTGGATTGAGTCAATCTCTACCACTGCTGTGGCCGTTGCAGCCTGCTTCTGAGAGGGTATTGGCATCGGCAGAACTCCAGCGTAAGCCCAGCTAAGACTTACTGGGCCAGAATCCAAAAAGGGGTATACGTAAAGAATACGCCCCTAGAAACTCAGCTGTCAGTTTGCTGTAGGCGAGTTACCTCGAAGATTACTATCCACATGACACGCTCGTGCTGTTACATCCTGGGGAATGTTTCCCTCAAATCGCACCATGAAGATGTTGGCGTAGGACAGGCGATCGGCCATAAGTCGAGACCATGCCGCAGGGCAAGCATGGCCGCATCCAAGAGACTGGCAAATACCAGCCGATCACTCAGACGATCAAAATCCTGAAGGGCTAAAGACGCGCAAGGTCTTTCTGGATGCGGGCAAGGATTTTGTCTAGCGGAATTTGGCCGCGATAATAAAGTGGAGCCGTCTTTGAATATTCCGCTTCGAATTGCTTGCGGATTTTATCGTCTTCGATTGTAAAAGCCCCACTCTCTGCAACATTCGGGTTGAGAGATTTGAACCGCTTCTTCTTGTGCTCCAAGTATTCAGGGGTTCCAATAAATGTCTGTACGTCTTCCACGTCGAGAAGTTGATGGATGTCGTAGTAGTGTCTCAGAAAATTCGTTGGAACCTTCCCCGAGCCTTTGAACTGGCCGTATTTTCTGACGACGGCCTGGACTTTTTCGACAAACGTGTATTCTGGGTTGTAGCAAGGAATTCCGAGAGCCGTGTTGTCTGTGTATTGAAGCTTCTTGGCTTCGGCGAAGTGGACGACCCAAGAAGAGATCGTCACTGGGTGGTTTGGAGTCGTCTGATCAAAGCCGACTTCTAAGAGAATCCCATCCTTCAGACCGGGGATCGAGCCGAAGTGGGTCTCGTAGCGTAGCCTGAGGCCCGCGTTTCTCAGCGTTTCGTCGTCGTATGTTGTATCCCTCTCGACCGCCGTGAATCCACGGATCTTGATCTTGTCGCGCAGCCTATCGAAGAACTGTCGTCTTGACTCGACGTGTTGGGGTTTCTCGTGATTTGGATTTGTATCGACCTGTAGTCCGTCAAAAGGTTCGATGCGAATGTCGATGTCTTCGGAGAAGCGATGAATAACCCCAAAACCCTTAGAGAGCGAAGTGCCGCCCTTGAGCTCAAACGTTAAGCCAAGCTGCTTAAGCCCAAAGACGGCGTGCATGATCCAGTAGTCCTTTTCCACGAGAGCTGGATCATTGATCTTCTCGCTGTCGGCAACGGTTTCGACGAGCGCCTTGAAATCGGTTCTCTCATGAAGAAAAGACTCAGGCATGTTGCAGCATCTCCTGGAACTTTTTCTGCGTGGAGTATTTGCCGTAGAGAGAGACTGCCCGTGAAAGCGTTCTCGGGTCCATCTCCTTGGCCTTTTCGCGAACGCGAGAAAGGACGGCCCCGCGATCCTCAGCAAGTTGGTCTAATTCATTAACGAGATCGACGAGCAGAAACTCGGGAGAGAGCTGTCTTGGAACGTTGAATCGACGCTCAAAAGTGACCATTCGATTGCCAAGTGGAAACGTTCCATGCCGTTTCTGATTGTAGACAACCCGTTTGTTGTAGAGCTGCGTTGTCCCAAGTCCCAACTGGTTGTAGGCATTCGGGGAGGTCAGGACAAAACGGTCGGTCTTCAAGAACGCTTTCACCAGCTCGTGCTCGTCCGCGGGAGCGTCTCCAAATTCAAATTTGCGAGGGCTGTAGTACAAGCCGGTACGGAGCTTCTGGAGGGTGCCGTCAACAGTAAGCTCTTTCAGATGTCGATCGACACTATGGGACCAGGGCAGAAGGTCTTCTCTGCGGTACACACGTCCAGGCCGAAGATGTCGCTTCAACTGCTCAATCGTGCTCGTCCGCATTTTCCTGATCCTCCACAGTCATGCTACTCTTCATGACCTCAAAATGTCAACTGTTTTAGTAATACTTCATGCATATAATAAGATAACAACTTATTATTCTATACGTTGCAGTCAGGCTATATATACACAAGACTCAGACAAGCCAAATTGGGGGCACAAACCGTTGAGCACTCGCGCTTTATGTCGTTGAGATCAATAGGGCTTATGGATTCTTCAGACAGTGTCTGTAGAATTTTGCGTCCGGCGACGCGCGGGAGATCGCTTTCTGCCCATCGCGATCTTTTCCATCTCAAACGTTGGCATTGTCAGAGCCCTATCACAGCACATCCATGTAGGGGCGAATGACATTGCTGACCCGGCAGACTTTGGCGTAGCGGTAGATTTCGTTGACGCTGGCTTTCTTTTGGCGAAGACAATCCTTCAGAGCTTCTATTGCGACATCGAGTCCGATTTTGTTCCTAAATTTGAAGCAGTCGGCGACAGTCTTCGCGGCTGAATAGACGCGGACCAGGACGCCGTCGATCTTATGGTTTTCAATTCCTCCAGTCAGAGACGGGCCGGAGAGACGTACGATCCTGAGTGAAGGCGAAGCTAGGGCAGGCGTTCGTGCCCCTTTGCGGAGAGCAATCCAAACCGAGGCAGGACTCTGGTTCGTCATCTCGTGAAAGGCGAGAGCCGAAAGCAGGCAGACAGTAGCGTCCGCGACTCGCTTCGCCACCTCGGCGTAAGAGTGGCGTTCCGTCACGTTGGCGTCCGCGAGTGTGTAGATTCCACGTCCAGGCCGTTTGAGTTTGCCTTGATGGTAGAGACGAACGAGATACTGCCGCGGAAGGCCGATGGCCTCGATATCGCGGGACCTAACAATCCCATGTTCGCCGATGTACTGCATAATCTTCTGAAGAGGCGCTGCCGGGGCTTGTTTCAATATGTCATTACTTAATCATAACTAATGACGTATTGCAACACGATCATGGAACATTACGCCCCACCTGGAGGCGGGTTTCTCGTCGAAGAAGACCTAGATGTGCGCTATGCGGCAGGTGGTTTAGGATCGCGCCAATGATGGAGGCGGACCAATGATGAATGGCCTCAGGACAACATTTTGCAGACACCGTCTGCAAGATTCGTCGCGTCGTGCCTGCGGTTCTGCTGCCCGAGCGAAACGTGGTGCGGGCGGAGGGACTTGAACCCTCATGGGCCGTTTAAGCCCTGCGGATTTTCATACCGTCTACGGCTTTCGCCGCCCGGACGTGGCGCTCTTGGAGAGCTCACGCCAGGTTTGCGGTCTGGACTATCCCTTCACCATCCCCCGGAAGCTCCGGAGCTTAGGTGCTGCCCGTCTAGTCTCTACACCTTCCCGGTTGGAGTGTCTCTCCGGGCTTGGCTCGGGATTGCCAGTTGAGGTTTCCCCGAATTTGAGCAGTTCTGCATCGCCGGTTTCCCAGGCGAGCACTCAAGTTTTCCTTAAGTCCGCTGCGTATGCCATTCCGCCACGCCCGCGCGCGGCTGTCTTACTTCAGCAATCTTATGATAGGGCACGTTGCCCGAATTTACACATCCGTTTCCTGCTCCGCAGGTTTCGGTAGCGCTTGAGTGTTTTGGGTGGCTTTCTTGCCTTTCTTGTTTTTCCTCGTCCGCATGACGTTGATTGCCGCGGCGTCGAGCGAAGTCTTGATGTGCGCCGCGTAGTACTTCTCGATCATCTCGACGCTAGTGCGGCAGTTTTTGGCGATTTGGTAGATGTCGGCACCCTCCATAAGGCGCAGGCAGATGTACGTATGCCGCAGACTGTAGGCGGTACGGGGCCGACCTTCGCGATCGAAGCGAAGATTTTCCTCATCGAGGATGGTCTTGAAAAGTTCGCGCTGCCACTTCGGAAAGATGAGGTCGGTAGGTCCGGGCGTGCGCCATGGTTCCCTAAGGACAGCAGTGGTCTCGAACGTTCTTGTGGGCGTGTGCACGCCATAAACGCGCGCCGGGCGGAGCCGGCTTCGAAGTCGCTCAAAAGGCCTCACTGCACCGGGCATACTCTTGCAATATCCGACGCCGCGCTTTCCGCGCACTTCAATTTCCAGGATCGTCTTGCCGAGATCCTCGTCGTCGACGATCGTGACATCCCGGAATTCAAGGCGCCATGCCTCGTCGGGCCGCAGGCCGGTATTGACCGCGAACAGCACGTAGTCGTGAAGCTGTTCCGATTCCCATTTGAAGCCCACCTTCTTCGGCTCCTGCGCGCGCTTTCTCGTGGCTTCGTAGAGTTTTTTGTATTCTTCGGGTGAGAACCACGCTCGATGTGAGATTTTGGGCGATGACCGGTACGGCTCGGAAAGATCGGGAAGCCGGTCGAGCCATCCGTGGCGGACGGCGGTTTTCAGCGTTTGTCGAAGAGCGACCATCTCCTGATGCATGGTGTTGCGGGCCGGCGGCTTGCCGCGCTTCGCCGCCGCTTCCTCGTGGCGATGAATGCGGTAGTCCTGGATCTTGCCGGCGGTAATCTCCGACAGGCCCAGAGGACCGAAGAAGGGCACCAGGTGCCCCTGCGAGCGCCGCTGTTGGCCTTCCACGTAGACTTTGCTGCGCTGGCCCTGCGTGATGATGTCGTATTCACGAAGGAATAGTTCTGATGCTTCGCGGAAAGTTTTCTCTGTCTTGATTTCTCCGCTGCGGAGTTTTCCTCGTAGTTGCAGATACCAGTCCTCGGCGATCTCTTTTGCCTTGGAGAGGCTGTCTTCCTTCGTGCTGGTCCGGCGGTTCTTGCCGGCAAAATAGCTGGAGCACTGCCAGAGCGTGCTGTTCGGTCGTTTGTAGACGTGAACCTTGCCGCCGAGGACGGTGTGTTGTTCAGCCATCGCGGATTACCTCCCCACTCCGTCAAAAAGTGTGAAAATGTGAAAGAGTTGTGTAAGTATAATCCGGTTCGATTAGTATGTCAATAACCTGTTTATACACATATAGTTAACATGACTTTATGAGATGTACAATACGATTTTAAGTCCCGTGCGTCTGCCAGTTTCGCCATCCGGGCAAATAGTTGTAATGCATGCATTCTATAGCAGCATTCTTGGCGTTCTTCTTGCTCATCTGGCCTCCATAGTACAGCCATTAGTCGTTCCTGCGCGTCCGTCTTTCCGCCCCGAAGAGGCCTTGCTTGATTCGCAGTAAGGAACAACCGTAGTTGTGTTCCGCGCATCGGGCGTTGGCATCAGTGCGAAGCCGGCGATTTGGTGTAAACTACTTGCCGCTTTCGACGTAAAAAAGGAAATCTCGGATCTGGTTTCTTCGACGGAGGAGGTCGTCATGCGTTTCACCTTCCGCAATCCTCAGATGTTCGCCTCATTCAACCCAATGCTGTTATGCGTGATCTTTTTGTTTTTCGCGCCCTTGATGAAAGGCGACTCAACCAGCGCTCCAATGCTGCTGCGCAAACCGGCGGTGAGCCGGACCCAGATTGCCTTCAGCTATGGCGGAGACCTCTGGATCGTTGACCGCAGCGGCGGCGAGGCCCGGCGCCTCACCAGCGATGTTGGGATCGAGACTGACCCATACTTTGCGCCCGATGGCTCGCGCATTGCCTTTACCGGAGAGTACGACGGGAACGAGGACGTGTACGTCATTCCCGCGGCCGGTGGTCTTCCCAGGCGGCTGACGACACATCCCGGGCGAGACCAGGTGGTGGGTTGGACGCCTGATGGTAAGTGCATCTTGTTTCGCTCTCAGCGGAACAGTTATTCACGCTTTAACCGCCTGTTCATAGTCAGCGTCGAAGGAGGCCTTCCTGTAGAACTGCCCCTGCCCATGGCGGAAGAGGGCTCCTATTCGCCGGACGGCACGCATTTGGCGTACGTACCATTTACAAATTTCAAGGAAGCTTGGGAATCGCAGCGCGGTCTGAAGCACTACCGTGGCGGCACCGCCTCCCCGGTCTGGATTGCAAATCTATCCGATTCGAGTATCGAAAAGCTGCCGCGCATGGATTCGAACGATTCGACTCCTATGTGGCTCGGCAACCACATCTACTTTCTATCTGACCGCAATGGTCCGGTTAACCTGTTCGTGTACGACACTACCACCAGGCAGGTGACCGAGGCGATACGCAGCAACGGCACTGACATCAAATCCGCGTCGTCGGGGCCGGACGCCATCGTTTACGAGCAATTCGGCTCCATTCACCTTTTCGATCCGGCCAGCGGCACCGAGCATGTGGTCGCAATCCACGTAACCGGCGACTTTCCGGCAGTGCGAGGACATTTCGTCAAAGTTGCCACTCAAATCCAGAACGCAAATATTTCGCCCACGGGAGCGCGCGCAGTTTTTGAGGCGCATGGCGAAATCCTCACCGTTCCAGCGGAGCACGGCGATATTCGTAATCTCACGAATTCGCCGGCGGTTGCCGACCGCGATCCGGCATGGTCGCCCGACGGAAAGTGGATCGCATACTTTTCCGATGAGTCGGGCGAGTACGCGCTGCACCTGCGTTCCCAGGACGGTCTCAGCGACATCCGGAAAATAAAGCTGGGCACTCCTCCGACGTTTTATTACTCGCCCGTATGGTCCCCCGATAGCAAGAAGATCGTTTATAGCGACAAACGGCTGAAGCTCTGGTATCTGGAGATCGAAGGCGGCAAGCCGCTCTTGGTTGACACCAACCCGTACGATAGCGGGCCGGGTGCAGGATTCGATCCGGTTTGGTCGCCCGACAGCCGGTGGATCGCCTACACGCGGCAGGTCACCAGCGGGATGCGCGCCGTTTTTATTTATGGGCTCGAAGGACAGGCGGCGCATCAAGTAACCGATGGCATGAGTGATGCAGCTTTTGCCGCGTTCGACCGCAACGGAAGATACCTGTACTTCACCGCCAGCACCGATGTGGGGCCTGTCCTGGCCAGCAGCATGGCCGGCTTTAAGGTGCCTGTGACCCGCAGTGGGTACGTCATTGTTCTGGGCAAGGATCTGAAGTCGCCACTGGCTCCCCAGAGCGACGAAGAAAAAATGGAGGCCGACAAGTCCGTGACTGCCGAGAAGCAGAAAACGCCTCCTGAAGTGGAGGAGTGCTCACCCGACGCGCAGTCAAAAGGGGATGAAGCGTCGAAGGAAAGAGCGGGCAAAGACAGCGACAAAGGCAGAGATAAAGACAAAGATAAAGATTCGGCCGCCAAGAAAGAGGATAGTAAGTCGAAGGAACCTCCCCCCGTGCGCATCGATTTCGACAACATGGATCAGCGTATCTTGGCCCTGCCCTTCCCTACACGAAACTACGGCGGAATGATCGCCGGCAAAACTCACGTCTTGTTCCTGCTCGAAGGACCGGCGGTTGACGACGGCGCGGGAAACGGCGGCCAGATCGTCCACAAGTTTGACCTGTGTACCCGCAAGACCGACAAACTGCTCGACAACATTGGAAATTTCTTTGTTTCGGCGAATGGGGAAAAGGCCCTCTATGAACAGCTGCGGGAGCCCAAGCCGAAGGACGGCGGCAACGGAGAACGTCCCCATGGCACCTGGTCCATCAAAGCAATCGATGCCTTGGGCAAACCGTCGGAGCCCAACAAGCCCGATGGTTCGCTGAAACTCGATGCCATGGAGGTGGAAGTCGATCCGCGTGCCGAATGGCAACAGATGTACCGCGAAGTGTGGCGGATTGAGCGTGACTTCTTTTACGATCCCAAACTGCACGGCGCCGATCTCAAGGCGCTGATGGCCGCCTATCAGCCGTATGTTGACAACGTGATGAGCCGTGCCGATCTTAATTACATCTTCGCCGACATGCTGGGCGAGATCACGGCACAGCACATCTATGTTAAGGGTGGCGACCGGCCCGAGGTGAAGCACGTCAGTGGCGGACTGCTGGGCGCGGACTACACCATCGAGAACGATCGCTACCGCTTTGCACACGTGTACTACGGCGAAAACTGGAATCCCGATCTGCGCGCTCCGCTGACGGAACCGGGCGTGAATGTGAAGGAAGGTGAGTATCTGCTGGCGGTCAATGGTCGTGAAGTGCATGGCCGAGACGAGATTTTCAGCTTTTTCCAGGAAACCGCGGGCAAAGCAGTTCAGTTGAAGGTGGGACCTGACGCTAGCGGCAAAGGGGCGCGTAACGTTACGGTTGTACCGATCGCTAACGAACTCTCACTGCGGCTGCATGCCTGGATGGAGGCCAACCGAAGAAAAGTTGAGCAGCTGAGCAACGGCCGCCTCGCCTACGTCTACCTGCCGGACACTGCCCAGAATGGCTTCACCAATTTCAACCGCTACTACTTTGCGCAGTCCGATAAACAAGGTGCGGTAATCGACGAGCGCTTCAACGGGGGCGGCTGGCTTGCCGACTACATCGTGGACTGGCTCAAGCGGCCACTGCTCGCAGCGGCCATGACCCGCGACGGGAAAGATGAGTACATCCCGCATTCTATCTTCGGACCCAAGGTGATGTTAATTAATGAGTACGCTGGTTCCGGGGGTGACGCTCTGCCCTGGATGTTCAAACGTCTGGGTACCGGCCCGCTGATCGGCACCCGCACCTGGGGTGGGTTGATCGGCATCGGAGGCTATCCCGTGCTCATGGACGGGGGCACAGTCACGGCCCCGCGCTGGGGAATCTACAATCCTGAGACCGGGGAGTTCGACGTCGAGAACAAAGGCGTGCCACCGGATATCGAGGTCGAGTTCGATCCCGCTGCCTGGCGGCAAGGACACGATCCGCAGCTGGAAAAAGCGATTGCCGTTACCCTTGACGACCTGAAACAGCATCCGGTTCCGGAGATCAAGCGGCCGAAATATCCCGTCTACCACTGGAGGGCGGCTCGCACCGCGGCCGACACACCGGAAAAACCGGTGGGACAGAACTAGGCTGAATCCCGACGTTCGCGCCGGTACCATCCGGCGCGGACGCCATCGACAGCGACGGGAAAATGCTGATCTCGGTTTCTTCCAAGCTGGTCTATCGCCGTGCCGAGATTCTGTCGAGCCTGCTCGTATCGGAGGGGTCTCCGCGAATCGCTTCCGGCTGGGCCGTCATTTGCCTGCGGTCAGGTTCTCCCCCGAAACCGGATGATTTCCCGGCGATCGCGTTTTGATGGTCTGCCCGCGGGTAACTCTTCGAACTGCTTCATCGCCTTACGCTCCGCTGCCACCTTTCGGCGCAGGTCCTGGCTCGCCTCCGTCTCGCGGTAGAGCGTTTGCGCAACCGAAGCTGGGCCGCGCACGTCGCTGAGAAGCAGGACTTCGACCTGAAAGTCGCCGCCATCGTTTGTCACTCGCAACATGTCTCCAATCCGGACTTCGCGCGCAGCCTTGGCGGGCTGCTGGTTGGATTGAATTCTGCCGAGTTCGCAGGCGCGAGCGGCCAATGCTCGCGTCTTGAAGAATCTGGCGGCCCAAAGCCACTTGTCCATTCTTACGCTCGCCATGATCTATTTTCCTATACGTGCGGGATTCTTGGCTGGGGTAGCACCCAGCAACCGCTCTTGATGCGCTAGAAGGTAGAGGTGAGGCGCATGGCTGCGCTGCGCGATGGTCCGATGGCGTTGCCGGAGAAAAGACCCCCGAAATCGATGACGTTAAGAATGTTGGTAAGGTTCTGTCCATCGATCTGGAACCGCATATTCAGACGCTCCGACTTATAGACATCCGCGCCCGCCGACGCATTGACCTGAAAGGCGGGATAGATGCGCTCACGGGCAAAGTTAAGGCGATCCAGCACCTGCTGGCCGTAATCTTGTAGCGCTTGCTGCGGGTTTCCGGTGAAATCGAAGGGCAGCCCGCTGTCGTATTGAATTCCGCCCCCGATCCAGAGGCGCGGTTTGATTTGGTAGCGAAGGCGTCCGCGAACGGTGTGGCGCTGATCTTGGGAATCGGGGAAATGGCCGGTGAAGCGCTTTTGCCGCCGTGGCGTCACTACCTAGAAACAAGCCGCCCGTCGCCGGAGCCCAGGCATTGCCGACTGTATAGGAATAGCTCAAGAAACCCGAAAAGCCGCGCCAGTCGGGAAGATCGAGTTTCGCTTCCGCTCCATAGATGATGGCTTTGCGGAAGGCAATCGGGTAACTGATGCTGGTATTTTCGAGCAGATTGTCATCCGCATAGTTGGACACCAGGCGGCGGAAATAGTTGGCGTCCAGCTTGAACTTTGCGAGGAGCACCTTGGTTAAACCGGCTTCGTAGTAATTTCCTTCGGAAACTTCGACCGGGCACCGCAGGAAACTTCTTTGGGGCGATGGATTCGATTGTGGTCGAACTCGAAAGCAGGATGTTTTCGAAGGAGGGCGTCTGAAAAACGCGATCATAGGAAAAATGCACAAGTAGTTCAGCGGACTTGAAGTAGCGCGAAATCGCCAGGCGTGGGTCCACGCCGTGGCGATTCAATATGAGCTGGTAGTGGTCCCAGCGCAGCCCGGCGTTGATGGTCCAGTTTTTTAGACGGATCTGGTCCTGCACGAATGCGGATTGCTCGAGGTCTGGGCGACTTCCCAGAAAGCCGAAGGTCGCAGGTGTGCCGGGGTCAAATTGCGTTAGATCGGTAATCATGTAGTTGAAATTTTCGTTTAGAAACAGGTTGTCCGATTCGACCCCAAACTTCCATTCGTTGCGCCCATGATCGACGGTTGCGGTCCCCTTGAAGTACGCTTCGCGGAAGAAATTGTGCTGAAAGATCTCGATGGGAGTCGACTCTGGGTTGGAGTTGAAATCATTCGCGTTGTCGCGCGCCATCGCGCGAAAATCGGCCACCGCATGGGATGAGAAGGTGTGCTGGTAGGAGGCGATTCCCATCGTCTCAAAGTTATCCGCCGTCTGGCGCTGGCCCGTGGATTCCTGGGGCTGTTCGTTCGGAATGTCGTAGCGCGACAACTCATGGCGAACGATGAATCGCAAGCGATCTTTCGAGGTCAAATCGCGCTCATAGTTGACCGAAAAATCACCCAGCGTGCCCGTATTCGAATAGTTTTGCGGAACCACCGGATTGAGATAGTGGTCCGTCATGCTGCCGCTAGCGCTGGCGCCGAAGGTATTCTTCCCCCAAACGTACTGCCCCTGTGCCGCAGCGCCGGCCGCATCGAAGCTGCCGCCGGAAAGCACTAACTGGCCGTGGAAACCTGGCTGCGCATCTTGCAGCGTGTTCACCTCGACCACGCCTCCCATTTTTCTGCCGTATTCCGCGGGAATGCCCGCCGTATAGATGCTCAGCGATTGCATGTCGTCCGCGTCAATCGCCGGTCCGAAGCTGGGCGAACGATCGTCCGTCAGCGGGATCCCGTCGACCACAAACTGTGTCTGATATTCCGAGCCGCGCGGATGGAGCACGGCATTGCCTTCGTACAGCCAGCCGGGCTGCGAATTCACCAGATCCTGCAGGGAACGGCCCGGGATCGAGCTGAGCCGGTTTTGGATGAGGTCGGAACCAATCTGACTAACAGCGCCAGCTTGATCGGGATTGATCAACGTATTGGCCGCACTCACAGTTACCGCCTGATTCACCGTTGGCAACTCGAGTTGGACTGTGTATTCGGCCGGAATCGAGGAATGAATATCGACAGATTCGGATATCTGCGCAAACCCAGGCTGCTTGATTTCAAGCTGATAGATGCCGTAAGGCAGGCGCTGCACATCCAGGCGACCCTCATCGCTGGTTGCCAGATTATTTCGATAACTATTCGCCTTGCTGGTGATCTGAACAGTCGTTTTCACTGCAAGACCGGCCGGATCGGTCACTTTGAGGCGTAATTCACCGCTATTGCTCTGACAGAAGAGCGGCAGCGCGCACAAGAACAAAATTGCGGCAAATCTCGTCATGAAGAGTCGGCCATTGTAGTTTAGCTGTTCTCCGGGGATGGGTTGACTGGCGTGTCCCTGCGCGATGGTTACCTTGGAAGGTCCACACACGGGCTCACGGACTTTGCGGCGGTGATGGCAGTCACTGTTTTTTTGTGAGATACGAATTCCCATTCCTGGGTTCGGTGGATGCGCCGCTGACGATAGAGACGCTGTCGACGATGGGAAGACTGCTACATTAAGAAATGCACACCGTCGAGCCGGAGGTGCAAATGCAGATTCAAGGAGAAGGCTCGCTATGCGCATCGCAGTGGTCGGTTCCGGATACGTAGGGTTGGTAACGGCAGTGTGTTTTGCGGATCTGGGACACGAGGTTGTCCTGGTCGATAACGACGAGAAGAAAATCGCGGCGCTCAGTATGGGCGAGGTGCCGATTCATGAAAAGTTTCTGCCCGAGCTGCTGGCGCGGCATCAGGGACAGCGCATCAAGTTTTCCGGCGACTTGCAGGCGGCCACGCGGGAGAGCGAAGCCGTGTTCATCGCGGTCGGGACACCTCCGACCGAAAGTGGGGACGCCGATCTTTCCTATGTAGAGTCGGTGGCGCGGGAAATTTCCGGAGGCGTGGACGGGTACAAGGTGGTGGTGGAGAAGAGCACGGTTCCGGTGTATACGAGCCAGTGGATCCGCACCATCATCATGAGGAACGGGGCCGATCCGTCGCACTTCGATGTGGCTTCGAATCCGGAATTTCTGCGGGAAGGGACGGCGGTTACGGATTTTCTCTATCCCGACCGCATCGTGGTGGGAGTGGAGAGCGAGCGGGCCGCGGAGGTGATGCGCCAGCTCTATGGGCCGCTGACCAGCGGATGGTATTACGGGCGCGGGGATGCGATTCCTCGTCCGGAAGCGGCCTCGGGCAAAGCGACGCCGCGGCTGATCGTCACCAGCACGAAGAGCGCGGAACTGATCAAACACGCTTCCAATGCATTTCTGGCGATGAAGATTTCTTTTATTAATGCGGTGGCGTCGATCTGCGAATCGGTGGGGGCGAATGTGCAGCAAGTGTGCGACGGGATTGGGACGGATTCGCGGATCGGGCCGCGATTCTTGAATCCGGGGATCGGGTATGGAGGGTCGTGCTTTCCAAAGGATCTGATGGCGTTCCGGGCAGTCGCGAAGGAAAACGGATACGACTTCCGGCTGCTGGAAGAAGTGATTCGTATTAACGAAGATCAGCGGCACCGGTTTTTGCGCAAGGTGCGGGGCGTGCTGTGGACTTTCCGGGGCAAGCGATTGGGCGTGTTGGGGTTGGCGTTCAAGGGCGGGACTGACGATATTCGGGAATCTCCGGCGATGCTGCTGATACAGGAACTGCTGCGCGAGGGCTGCCGCATTTGCGCCTACGATCCAGCGGCGATGGAGCGGGCGAAAGAAGTATTGAAATCGGGCGTCGAGTTCGCGGCGGATGCATATGAGGCGGCGACAGGCGCGGACGCTCTGCTGATCCTGACGGAGTGGGAAGAGTTCGCGGCGCTTGATCTGGAACGTCTGCGCACACTGGTGAAGTATCCTATCGTGCTTGATGGGCGGAATCTGTATGATCCGGCAATGATGGCGGAGCACGGATTCTCTTATTACAGTGTGGGGCGTCCAGCGGCGCTGACGGAGGAGTTTACGGCGGGGACGCGTCCGAAGAAAAGGGAGCGCGCCTGAAAATCGTAAATACGCAACTCATGAACACGCGAGCCGTGAACACAAAGCGAGCGCTGGTGACCGGAGGGGCAGGCTTTCTGGGATCGCATTTGTGCGATGGGCTGCTGGGCGAGGGCTATGCGGTGGTGGCGGCCGACAATCTGCTGACGGGGCGACTGGCGAACATTGAGCACCTGCGGAGCGATTCGCGATTTGAGTTTGTGGAGAAAGATGTTTGCCAGCCCGGCGAATGGGGCGCATTGGATTATGTGTTTCACTTCGCGAGTCCGGCGAGCCCGGTGGACTATGCCGCACACGGGATCGAAACCCTGCGGGTGGGGTCGTATGGAACGTTTGAGGCGCTGGAAACGGCGCGGCGGTGCGGCGCGAAGTTCATGATGGCATCGACCTCGGAGTGCTACGGGGATCCGCTGGTGCACCCGCAGACGGAGACGTATTGGGGAAATGTGAATCCGATCGGGCCGCGGTCGGTGTATGACGAGGCGAAGCGGTTTTCCGAAGCCGTGACCATGGCGTATCACCGCTATCATCAGGTGGCCACGCGGATCGTGCGCATCTTCAACACGTACGGGCCGCGGATGCAGATCAACGACGGGCGGGTAATTCCGAATTTTATGTGGCAGGCGCTGCGGGGAGAAAATCTTAGGGTGTATGGAGACGGCAGCCAGACGCGCAGCTTCTGCTATGTGAGCGATGAGGTGGATGGGATTCTCAGGCTGGCGCGGTCTTTGGAATTGGAATCGGAGCATGGGCCGGTGAATATTGGGAATCCGACGGAGTTCACGATTCTGGAATGCGCTCGAAAAGTGATTGCGACAACGGGGTCGGCGAGCCAGATCAAGTTCGAAGCCCTGCCGCAGGACGATCCGAAGCAACGATGTCCGGATATTTCGAAAGCGAAGCGGCTGCTCGGATGGGAGCCGAAAGTGGGGTTGGAGAGCGGGCTGAAGCTTTCGCTGGAATATTTTCGGCGGACAGTGGCGCAGAAAGAGCAGCCGGCGTAGTCGGAGCGGCGCCTTGAACGTCTGTCATGCTCCATACTGCAAACTGCAAACCAGTGGAATGAAAACTCCCGCTCAGCGGGTTTGTTCGTCGAGCGCCGGACCGATGGAGAGAACTGCGAGCAGGCGCAGAATTTCTTCGCGCTCGCCGGAATCGCGGAACATGAAGCGCACGCCCATGCCAAAACCGGGATGGGTGGCCAGCACCTGCCCCCTGATTCTCAACTTCGTATCGGCAGCGCGGACCAGAATCTCCACGCCCGACTGCCCGGAGAGTGGGGTTGGCATTTCAACGTAGCAGCCGCCCTCGCTGATATCGGACAGGGCGCAGCGATTGGGGACGCTGGTGCCGAGGCTGTAGACCTCCGCTCCCAGTTTGCAGGCGAAACGTTGCTCGCCGCGGCGGTTGCCGGCATGGGAGAGGCGTGTGGAATTTGTTGACTCGGACTTCGGCTCGCGCTCGGAGCGAGACTGGGTCGCGGACGCCTGAGCCTCCGCGGCCCGGCCGGCAGACGACGGCGCCGGCAATGCGGTTGCCGGGCGGCCATTATTCTGCAGCCAGGTCTGCATGAGGCGGCGCGAAGCCTGAGGCACGTCGAGGAAACGAATTCCGGTGCGGCCGCTCGCGTCCTGCCAGGCCACCTCACCCGACAAGCGCACCAGTTGTGGCTGACCGGGCAGAGCGAACTCGAAATAAACCTTGCTTGCGGACGGAAAGCGGCTGGCGCTGTGGAACGAAGTTCCGCCGTCGCTGAGGTCAGTCAAGACGGCGTTCCGTTCGGGCGCTCCGGCATAGGCGAGGTTGGCGGTCGAATGCACGGGCGTGCGGGGCGCGCGGCGGCGTTCGCGGCGCATGAGGCTGCGGGCCGCGCGCAAACTGATGCGGGTGCGCTCGGAAGAGAGCGGGCGATAGAGAACAAAGTTGGCGCCGAGCCCGAACACGGGCCGGGCATTGAACTCGCTATCGACGACGGCAATCAGCATGCTGGCGCGGTTTTTGGCGGACTGCCGCAAGCGCGCCAGGAATTCCTCGGAACTCTGGTCGGCGCGATAATCGACGACGATGGCATCGAAGCGCTGGCTGTCGAGCAGTTCTAATCCGCGGGAGATCGAAGGCGTATGCTCGGCCGCCATCCCCATCTCGGAGAGGATGAGCGTGAGCAGGCTGGCTGAGTCCTGATCCGGGCACACCACGAGGGCGCGTAGATCCATAGTAACTGCATGGTAAGAGAGAGTCGGGGCCACGACAAGTTACCTGTGTCACGGTGCTGGTCGTGCGCCGGACGGCCAGCACAAGAGTGAACTCGTCTTTAACGCGGCCAGCGGTCGAATCTAAGCATCGGCAGCGCAAACCGCTCGGCCAGGTGAGATGGACCAGAGACCCTATACACGGCACGCCGCAAACTAAACGCGGCTCAACGAATCCACTCAGCCCCTATCCGCGAGGATCGGAGTTTTGGTTGGATGGAAGGTGCTCCGGATCAGCGGGGCTTGCGGAGGGGCGGGATTGGCTCGCTTCCCTTTCGGGCGACGGGCTCGGGCGGCGGGGCGCTGACCGCCAGATCGGAGGACCAGCAATCGGCGAGAATCTTCCATGTGCCGGCGGGCTGTCGCACCAGGACGATCAGGTATTTTCCGCGCTCTTCGCGGCGCTTGCCCATGGCGACGGGCACAAGCATTTTGCAACGGCCGAGATCGAGAGCAATCTCACCCAGCATTTCGACGCGCAGCGATTCCATCTCGACGTCGCCCAATCCGGCTTCGAGCAGCGAGATCAGAAATTCCCGGATCGCAGGCAAGCTGCGAACCGGCGGAAGGTTGGAGCGGAGGAGAGTGGCGTCGGCGGCGTAGAGCTCGAGCAGGTCGTCGATGTGCCTGGTGTTGCAGGCCTGCGCCCAGTCCTGCACAACCTGGCGGGCGCCGGCTTCGGCGCGGCCGCCGGTCGATGTTCCCAAAGAACCGGTGCCCGCGGAACCGGGAGCGCGACCGCGAGGAGCCGAGGGCTCGGACTCGGCAGAGGACGCGCCGGATGCCGTCCCACGGCTGGGGACAAAATGATGATAGTGGTGGTGAACGTGATGTTGGCCGGCGCCGGCCCGAGCATTGGCACTGGTATCGCCGGCGATCGGCTGGTTCGGCATTCCGCAGCTGGCACAAAAGCGAGCGCCTGCCGGGAGCGAACCTCCACAGGCTGAGCAGGCGCTGCCCGGTTCGTCCGCGTCACCGTCTGCCGCCAGATCCTGCCCGGTCGCGCGGCCTCCCGACATGCGTTGGATGGCTTCCACGGCAGCCGCGACCGCCTCGGCATTCGGCTTCGGCCAGCGAAAGTTGCCAGGGAACCGTTGAAAAAACTCCTCGACCTCCTTGCCTTCGACGGGCTGGTCCTTTCTTGGATCGGGAGGATTCGGCTTATCTGCGGTCACGGCAACCTCATCGCTGATATTGTAGGAGAATTCGGGCGCTAGCGGATGCGGAATCTTACCCGCGCTTCGGAATCGATGGGAACACCGTTACAGAGTGCGGGACGATAGCGCCAGAAGCGGACTGCGCGCAGCACAATCTGGTCCTCGGCGGGACCGCCGCTGTCCAGGACGAAAGCGCTATGCACGTGTCCGTCGGATCCAACAATGAAGCTGACGCGCAAGTGCAGATTGTCATCTTGCACGTTCAGCGGCGGGTCGGGGGTGAGCAAGGCTTCGGGCAGACGGACGTTTCCACATTTCGGCAGGGCCAGCGGCTCCGATACGAGGGAGAACTCGGAGATGTGCGCGGGCACACGGCGCAAAGTCTTTTCTAATTGCTTGAGCGGGGTGCGATGCGGAATGACAGTCGATGGAGGTGGGGACGTTGCTGCGCACCAGACTAGAACGCCGCTGAGTCCGGCCAGCAAAACGACCGCCGCAAACGCCTTCCTCCTCGTCGTTTTCACCTTCGCGCTTGGCCAGACACACTTCATCAAGATAGGAGTGGGCAATTCACCTTCCAGCGCTGGTGGAAGGTACGGTCTTTACCGTCAATAACTTAGCTACACTTCTCTGCCAAACCTCATAAGACGGGTGCAATCCGTTGCAAATGAGTCGGACAGAATCGCAACCGGAGGATGGCATGGACGTGCAAGTCTTGTGCTTCGTAAGTGCATGCGCAAACATTTCGTACGAGCCGACGCAGGATTTCGGGAGGATTCGCAAGGAAGAGATATTTCAATTCTCATAACTCCATTGAGTGCCAGTCAGGCCCGGATTTCCGGTTCTTGACTGCGTGGAGACGCCCAGCCAACTGATCATCTTCTTACTGGCGGCCAACTTGGCGGAATCGGCACGGACTTTGTCGGCCTGGCGATGTTTGTCGCGGGACTGCCGGTGATTAAATACGGTGATGACGGCGTCGGAGGTGGTACTTTTTCGGCTTCAGTTCGCGCCTGCCGCGCTTTCAGTTTGTAGTCACAGCGCTGACGGCCATCTGTTGCTTGGCAGTTGGTACTTCACTCCTCCTGTTCGGGTCCCCGGGACTAGTGCCACCCCTGGATGAGGCTGTGGGCGGCCTATCTGGACGCGAGGCTATCCCCGGGTCATCATTCTCGTGTCATAGTCCGTTGTTTCATCATGTTCGTGCAATCCGGGCTCCACGTAATTCCCCTCTGGACAAATAAATCCTGACAGAAACGGCGAGTTAGTAATACAATGGCCGACGGCAGTTACCTGAGGGAGGGTACTTAATGACAAATATTGCTAAGGCCATCGACCGGCTCCGAGAGGAACGCCGGGATGCTCAGAACCAAGTCCAAAAGCTTGGGGAAGCTATTTCGGTTCTCGAAAAACTAACCCGAGGTACGGGCGCAACGGTGCACGCGGGGGCACATCGCGCCAAGCGCATACTCTCCGCAGCAGGGCGCAGGAGAATTTCTCTGGCCCAGAAAGCACGTTGGGCTAAGATCAGGCAGATGAAAAAAGCAGCCTAAACGCCGGGCGGGCCGCACGCTCCGCGAAGTTCCCTCGCGAAACTGAAGCCCGCCGGATTCTTGCCCGGGCGACCGGGCCTGACACTTTCTTGTTTCGGCCTTTTCGTCCTTCGGCCGCTTCGACCCGCGGAGAACTCCAGGCGACTAACCCACCTAGCCGTGCCCTCCGCTGAGTTCGCGCACGATGCTACCGACAAATGCCTTGGCGTCTCCAAACAACATCAGGGTGTTATCGAGATAGTAGAGCGGGTTATCAATGCCAGCGAAACCTGGATTCATGCTGCGCTTGATGACCATCACGGTATGGGCTTTGTCCACGTCGAGAATAGGCATGCCATAGATGGGGCTGGAAGTATCGGAGCGGGCAGCCGGGTTGGTTACGTCGTTGGCGCCAATCACTAGCGCGACATCGGTCTGCGGAAAGTCGCCGTTGATCTCGTCCATCTCAATCAGGCGGTCGTAGGGGATATCGGCTTCGGCTAGCAGCACATTCATGTGCCCAGGCATGCGTCCGGCAACGGGGTGAATAGCGAAGCGCACGTCCACGCCGCGCTTCGTCAGACCATCGTAAAGTTCGCGTACTTTGTGCTGCGCCTGGGCTACAGCCATACCGTATCCGGGAACCACGATGACGCGGTTCGCGGCAGAAAGAATGGCGGCGGCTTCTTCCGGGGTCGCGCTGTGAATCGGTCGGGCTTCTTCTCCGGCAGCGGCCGCAGCTTGCACCTGACCAAAGGCACCGAACAAAACGTTGGTGAAGGAGCGGTTCATAGCCTTCGACATGATGATGGAGAGGATGAGGCCCGACGATCCGTCGAGCGCGCCAGCGATGATGAGCAGCTTGCTGTCGAGCACAAAGCCCATGGCCGCCGCCGACAGGCCGGCATAGCCGTTTAACAATGAAATGACGGTCGGCATGTCGGCGCCGCCGATGGGAATGATCAACAACACGCCGAACGCCAGCGCGATCAGGATCATGAACGGAAACAGGGACCGGGCTTCCGGATGCAGGACCAGAGTTACGGCGATCGCCAGAGCGCAGGCGAGCAGCACAAAGTTGACGAGGTTCTGGCCTTTGTAAGTCAGCGGCCGTTGCGGCAGAATTTCCTGCAGCTTGCCGGCAGCCATCAAGCTTCCGGTGACAGTCAAGCCGCCGAGAATGACCTCGAGCGACAGCACCGCCATCATGAATCGCGAGATATCGGGGGAGCGCAGGTAAAACTCCGCCGAGCCGACTAGCGTGACGCAGAGTGCGCCAAAGGCGTGACTGAGTGCAGTTCGCTGCGGAACCGCCGTCATCGCCACTCGCCCGAGCGGAATGCCGATGATGGTACCGAGCACAAGCCCAATGGCGATCAGCCGGTAGTCCACGATGCCGTGGTGCAGCAGCGTGCCGCAGATGGCCAGCAGCATGCCGGCTTCGCCCGCCCAGATGCCGTGGCGGGCCGTGGTCGGCGAGCTCATCCACTTCAGCGAGAGGATGAAGAGCACGCTCGCGATGAGATATAAAATCTCGATGACGACTTGGCCTCCTGCGAGTTCGGCTGTCATTATTGGCCCACCGACTTGGCCGCCGGTTTGGCCGCGGGGCGGCTGGATTTGAACATCTTCAACATGCGGTCCGTAATCAGGAAGCCGCCGACGATGTTGCTGGTGGCGGCGACCACGGCGATGCATCCGAAAACGGCGGAGAGCGTGCTCTTATGCTCGCCCACCAGTACGATCGCACCCACCACCGCGATCGCATCCAAGGCGTTGGTGAGCGACATCAACGGAGTGTGCAGCAGGGGCGAGACTCGCCGGATCACTTCAAATCCGATGAATCCGGCGAGCACAAAAATAAAGAGTGCGTTGATCAGGTTCGAACTACTGTTCATCTTTCCTCCGTTCGATTTTCCTAGCTCATGGAAAGCCGGGCGAGACGCGTCCACCGTCACTTTGTCAGCGCAGGCAAAGTAAAAAACTCGCGAGCCCGGGCGTTCACAATCTCGCCACCGTGGGTGAGCAGAGTTTCGCGAACGATTTCATCCGCGAGGTTCAGATTCAACTTTTGATCTTTGATGAGGTGAGTGAGGAACGCAGTGATGTTGCGGGCGTACATCATGCTCGCGTGATAAGGTACGCCGGAGGCCAGGTTGATAGCTCCGATAATGGTCACACCATGCTTTACGACGGTCTTGCCGCCTTCGGTGATCTCGCAGTTGCCGCCACGTTCTGAGGCCAGATCAACGATCACCGAACCGGGCGCCATTCCCTTCACCATATCTTCCGTTACCAACACGGGCGATTTTTTCCCCGGAATCACCGCCGCCGTGATCACCACATCGCTTTCCTGAACTACTTTTCCCAGCAACTCGCGCTGACGGCGGTAGAAGTCTTCATCCTGCGCCCGGGCGTATCCGCGAGCGTCCTGCGCGTCTTTCGCCTCGATGGGGAGCTCGACAAAACGTCCGCCGAGACTCTGTACCTGCTCCTTCGCCGCGGGCCTTAAATCGTAGGCCGAAATCACCGCGCCCAGGCGGCGCGCGGTGGCGATTGCCTGGAGTCCAGCAACGCCGCAGCCGATCACGAACACGCGGGCGGGTGTGATGGTTCCAGCCGCGGTGGTGAGCATGGGGAAGAAGCGCGGGTGGGAATCGGCTGCCACCAGCACCGCCTTGTATCCGCAAACGGTGCCCATCGAGGACAGCGCGTCCATGCTTTGGGCGCGCGTGGAACGGGGCATCAACTCCACGGCAAACGCGGTGACGCCAGCGTGCGCGATCTCCTGCACGATGTCCGGCGAACCGAAGGGACGCAGAAATCCGACGAGGATCTGCTCGCGGCGAAAAAACGGCATGTCCTGCTTCCCCACCACGTCGTTGGAACCGTAACAAAGAATCTGCACGACGACGTCAGCGGCAGCAAACACGGCAGCCCGGTCCGCAATGATCTTCGCACCCTTGTCGGCATACTGGGAATCGGGGTAGCCGGCCTCGATTCCAGCGCCGGACTGTATGTGAACTTCGAAACCCGCTTTGGTCAGCGTCGGGAGGACTACTGGCACGAGCGCAACCCGCCGCTCCCCCGGATAAGTTTCTTTCGGCACACCGATGATCACGAGGCCCTGCCCATTTCAGCGATTTTGTGTCGCGATTGAGAAGATCGGAGCCGCCTGGCTCGCATCAATCCTACTCTTGCGGTCAACTGCTAAGGAAACGAGAGAATTTTAGTTGAGCGGAGGAACGCGCGCAAACGGCTACCGCTTCAGGTCTCAGGTCTTAGGTCTTAGATGTCAGGTCTCCGGAAAACCAAGAACTCAGGTCTTCCGAAGACCTGAGACCTAGCACCTGAGACCTATTTCGGCAGCGAGAGACTCAGCCGCAAGCCGCCATCATCATTACATGCAGTGATCTCGGCGCAGTTTTGAACGATCCAATCGGCGCCGGCGTCTTCGAGGTCGCCGCGGATCATGGTCGTGAGGAATGCAATCACTCTGGCGCCAGCGGCCTTTCCCGCACGAACTCCAGCGGGCGTATCTTCTAACACGATGCAATCGGAGGCGGCAAACCTGAGCTTCGCCGCCGCTTTCAGATAGGGCTCGGGATCGGGCTTGCCGATCTTCACGTCGCTCGAGGTGATCATGGTCTTGGGAATGGGCAGGCCCGCGGCCCGCAAACGCACCTCGGCCAGCGGGCGCGTACATGAGGTCGCAACGTTCCAGCGTGCGGGAGGCAGACTGTTCAAGAGTTGCCGAGCACCGGGCAGCAGAACCACACCATCGAGGTCTTCCATCTCCCGGCGCTCGACTTCGCGATCTTCTTTGTCGAGAACGGCGCGGTCAATATCCGCGTTGGGCAACAGCTCGCGGATGGTGGTTCGACTCGGGCGCCCATGCGCCATGCGGACCACGGTCTCTGGATCAAGGCCATGCTCAACTGCCCACCGCTGCCAGACCCGCGCGACCGCAGGAGTGGAATCGATGAGCACGCCGTCCAAGTCAAACAGCAGGCCACTGCAGCGGATCGCGATCATTGCATCCAATTAACATTGCCTGGGAGATGAAGGGCCGGCGGACAACATCCCGTTCGGCTAGCTTTGATTCAAGCCCAAGCGACAATTCGGTGACGGTCACAACCGCCGTAAAATCAGGGCCGGTCGCGGCTTCCGAGACCGGCGGACGAATGCCAGGCGGGAGTGGTGAGCGCGGCAGGAATCGAACCTGCGACCCACGCCTTAAAAGGGTCGCCAACACAATTACAAACAACAACTTGCACGTCCAGCTTACTCCATGCACGACACAACAAAATCAATGAGATGCCAACAAGACATCGGTCTGGGTGCCCGGAGGGTGCCCGGAATCCGGCCTCTCGAACAATGTCACTTCGGCTTGCTGGATCCTTTGGAACGCGAAGGAATCATTTCGCCGAACCATTCAGTATCCGGCTTTTTCAGGGCTATATTAATGCTGTAGTTTCAACAACTTATTATAAGTGACTTCAGGTGGCCGCCTAAGTCCTTGAGAAGACGTGAGAGGCATGCGAATCGTGGGTTGAGATCGTGGGTTCAACGGCAGCCTCCCCATGACGAAGCCCACGACAGCAATGCCCCCACACCTTTGGGGAACGAGTTCAAAGGGAAACTGATACCAAACAACTTACACGCGCACGGATGACACCTCTAAGCACCTGTAAGTTCGTGTAGGGAACGCACCCCAGTCCCTCGTTTAGTCCCTCGTTTTTCGTCCGGCCCGTTGGGATCGGCATCCAGCCATCCATTCGCCGCCGGTTGTGGGCGAACGTGGCCCGCGCTGGTTCACGGCTCTTACCGTTGTCAGCTATTACCACATTTGTGGTAGACTTCTACCACATGCTTGACCTTCGCTCCAAGGCGCGCCAGCAACTGCTGGCCTATTATTTTACGAACCCGACGGCCCGCCACCATCTGCGGGACTTGGCGGAGCGGCTGGGCATCGATCCGTCTAACCTGTCGAAAGAGTTGGGACGCCTGGAGCGCGAGGGTCTATTTGAGTCGGAAGTGAGTGGCCGCCAAAAGTATTTTCAATTGAACCGGGAGTATCCGCTTTTTGATGAAGTACGCAAGATCGTTGCGAAAACTATTGGTGCGGCACCTGTGATCGCGCAATCTCTCAAGAGAATTGAGGGAATAGACGAGGCTTATCTGTACGGCTCATTTGCAAGCAACCAGCAGGACGCGTCCAGCGACATAGACGTGCTCGTGATTGGCTCCCCGCGTGAGGAAGTTTTAGCACAAACCATGCGAAAGCTTGAGCGACAGCTCGGACGCGAAATCAACTACACGGTTCTCACGCCGAAGGAATTCGAGTCGCGCCATGCTCGAAAGGATGCTTTTCTGGAAGACGTCTGGCACAATAAACGTATTCCGCTCATAGGCACAGATGAAGAAGCTAAAACCACACGTCGTTGACTGGGCGCAGATCGAACGCTTCCTCACGAGCGCAGACAAGAAGCTCGCCTCGGCCCACAGAATTCTCGCCTTTGACGAGGAAGCATGTCTACAGCAGGCCTACGAAGCAATGCTGAAAGCTTCTCTCGGGTTCATGTTCAGCCATGGATTCCGTGCGAGAAGTCAGCCTGGGCACCACATCGCCATCATCGATTTTGCGCGGTCGCGCATCGACAAGAAACATGCGGGTCTGCTGGTTGTCTTTGATCGTCTCCGCAGGAAGCGCAATCTGGCCCTCTACGACGACATTGGGTTTGTTTCTCAGCACGATGCCGAACAAGCTCTCGAATGCGCCGGCAACTACTTGAATGTGATCCGAGCTGATATCGCAGCCCGAAAGCCTTGAATCAGAAACCGACAAACGAGGCTCCTCACGTTTTTGAAGCCATCCTTTCGACGGGCGAATACGGCTTAAGGGGAATCGATTGTCAAGAGCAATTGCGCAGCTCCGCTCGGCGGATAAACCAAAATGCCCGACGTGCTCGCTTCCATGCCTTCCGGCTCCGGGTTCGACTACGGGCCGAAGTGAACTACGATACCGTCCCGGATCGTTCGAACTCTTGAAGAATTCGGTCTATCTCGTTTGCCGTAAGGTTATCTACAACACGTTCGATCCGCGTAGGTAGCCATTGCCTGTCATCGCGGGGTATCAGCCATTCCTTAAGCGACTGGCCTCTGGTGCCTTCGGTAGCTGTGATGGTGAAGCTCAATTCAGCAGCGTTCGGGAGTTCTGCGTACTTCTTCCTCCGCCCCGGTTGGTCATTGTAAGCACGGATGATGTTCTTTGGTCCGTCGATGAACCACAGGCAATCCTTGTCCACGATAGATCGCGATGCAGAGACTTCGAGTATCTTCAACACCACCAGACATGCCGTTAGGCTTCGCAACATTAAAATCGGTTTGATGTTCGGTAACGTACCACTTTTCAATTGGTGGGGTTTTTCCGTCCAGCTTATACAATGTGTACGTAATATTCCTATTGGGATTCCCCTTAGCTCCATCGTCGGAGGTTGGGACTAACCGCAAGCTCCATGGGTCGTTTTTCCCGGGAAAAGTCGTGCCGGTGCCCGAAGGATTTCCTTTGGCGGACTCTAGGAGATTGGGATCGGCCTGCAAAAATTGGTCAGAGGGAACCGTGCGCTGCGCGACTGGATCGCCTGAAACTGAATACATAAATCCCTGCCAGCTTGGCGTGCCCGGCAAAGCTCCTTGGCCGGTGGCGCGGCCTTGGCTGTCGTAGGTGATGCCGGCGGCTCCGATCACTCCTCCATCGGCGGTCGCAATTTTTGGAGAGTCATTGGACACACTCCAAATCGTGTTTCCGTACTGAGTGAAGCGGATCATGTCGCCGTTGTTGTCCGTGCCGTAGTACGAGCCGCC
>CAWCRQ010000140.1:0-3108 GCA_963797885.1 uncultured Acidobacteriaceae bacterium
CTCCAGGCTGCAAGGCCAGCAAGTCGGACTAGTTTGTCTATCCGGATAAGGTCTGTTTCCGCTGGCTGTTCGATTCCTCCAATGACACGAACCGCTCCACTCACGCTTGCCTGGACGTCCTTCAGTTGGATCTCAACGAGTTCTAACTCGTCTGGGGCCTGACCCTTCTGGAACTGCTTCGCCCAATCCTCCGCGGCTTTCGACGCCGCCTCCGCCGAGTGGAAATCCGCCACGATCCCCCGCGCCAACTCTTTCTTCAGCGCCATCGGATGCGCCTTCCCGCTGGCAACATCCGCCTTCATTTGCGCGATGGCGTCCACCCGCACATCCGTCAGCAGTTCGTAGTAGCGCCACATCATCTCGTCGGAAATCGACATCACTTTGCCGTACATCTCCAGCGGCGGCTCGTGAATCCCAATCGCGTTCCCCAGCGACTTCGACATCTTGTTGACGCCGTCGAGCCCTTCGAGGATCGGCGTGGTCAGCACCACCTGCGACTCCTGGCCGTAAGCTCGCTGCAACTCGCGCCCCACCAGCAGATTGAACTTCTGATCGGTGCCGCCCAGTTCCACGTCGGCTTCGAGCGCGACCGAGTCATATCCCTGCGCCAGCGGATACAGCAATTCATGCATCGCTATCGGTTTCTCGTCGTGGAAACGCTTGTGAAAGTCCTCGCGCTCGAGAATCTTCGAGACCGTGTACTTAGCCGTCAAGCGGATAAAATCCTCGGCCGAGAACTTCGAGAACCAGCGGCTGTTGAAGTCCACCACCGTTTTTTCCTGGCTGAGAATCTTGAAAACCTGCGCCTTGTAGGTTTCCGCGTTCTCCGCAATCTGCTCCCGCGTCAGCGGAGGCCGCGTTGCCGAGCGTCCCGTCGGATCGCCGATCATTCCGGTGAAATCGCCGATCAGAAAGATGACCGTGTGACCGAGATCCTGAAAATGTTTCAGCTTGCGCAGCAGGACCGTGTGCCCCAGGTGCAGATCGGGCGCGGTCGGATCGAAGCCCGCCTTCACCTTAAGCGGCTTGCCGGAAGCGCGCGAGCGTTCGAGCTTCGAGCGCAGTTCGGATTCCTTGACGATCTCCGCCGCGCCCTTCTTGAGGTAAGCCAGTTGTTCTTCGACCGG
Organism: uncultured Acidobacteriaceae bacterium; assembly: GCA_963797885.1. Taxonomy (GTDB): domain Bacteria; phylum Acidobacteriota; class Terriglobia; order Terriglobales; family Acidobacteriaceae; genus Acidiflorens. The sequence continues at coordinate 1,128 of CAWCRQ010000140.1, forward strand.
TGGAAAGTTAGGCATGTCGTAGTGATTATAGCGAGGTAGCTGCGAGCTGCGAGCCACGAGCTAGAAACACCGTGGGAATACTTAATGATGGTCCGGTCGAAGCCCGTAGCTCGCGGCTCGTAGCTCACTGCCGCCGATAGAAGCTCAGCGCCGCATCCCCCTGCACCAGCTTGCGATATCGTTGCAATTCCCCAAACACCTCTCCCGGATCGAATCTCTTCTCATGCTCGGCGATTACCAGGCTCCGCCCTCCCAACAATTTCGATTCCGCCAGCGCCGCCATTGTCGTCGCGTACTCATCCTGCATCGAGTAGGGCGGATCGAGAAAAACGAAATCGGCGACGTTCCCCGCCGCTTCCAATTGCCGCAGAGCCTTCCCGGCCTCGGCCTTCACGATCTGGAACCCTTGCGCAATGCCCAATGACTTTAAGTTCACGGCAATCAACTCTGCCGCTGCTTTGGACGACTCGACGAAGTACACCATCCGGGCGCCGCGGCTCAGCGCCTCAATGCCCACCGCGCCCGTCCCCGCGTACAAATCGAGCCACACCGACTCGGCCAGCGCCGCCGGATCGCCCCCGCACAGCACGTTGAACAGGGTCTCGCGCAGCCGGTCCGCGGTCGGACGGATTTCGCGTCCGGGCAACGACCGCAACGTGCGGCGCCGGTAGTGTCCAGCGATCACTCTCATAATTCTTCTGTAGAGACGGGGCTTGCCCCGTCTCCTCCGCCGCCGGAGACGCGGCAAGCCGCGTCTCTACAGACTAGGCCCTTCCGATTCGCGTTTTCGCATCTCCGCGGCCTCCACCGGTGTCTAAACAGATAGAATACTGGTAGGCATGACGATGCGCAGTTGGTCCATCCCGGTCGGACGTCTTTTCGGAATCGAAATTCGCATTCATCTTACCTTTTTGTTCCTGCTGGTCTTCTTGTTTAGCACCGAAGCCGCTACGCAGGATGCGACTGCCGCTCTGCGGGTCCTGGGCTTGTTCGGCATCGTTTTCGGCAGCGTGGTGCTGCACGAATTGGGTCACGCTCTGGTGGCCCGCGGTTCGGGCATTCCAGCGAAGGGCATCATCCTGCTGCCGATCGGCGGCGTCACCATTCTTGACGAAGCGCACGCCATCCCCGACCCGATCAACGCCTGGAAGCGCGACATTCGCATCGCGGCTGCCGGACCGCTGGTGAATCTCTGCATCGCCGGGTTATCCGCACTCGATACTACTCGCGGCCATACCCGGCTTTTCGCTTACCGCGAGGCCGCTCCTCCATTCGAGCGCCTTGTTGCGGAGCATCGTGTGGGCGAACCTCTACCTCGGCTTGTTCAACCTGTTACCGGCGTATCCCATGGATGGCGGGCGGGTTTTACGCGCCGTGTTTGCGCGCCGCGTCGACATGGTGCAAGCCACCCAGCGCGCGGTCCGCATCGGCCACGTCTTTTCCATTTTGTTCATGATGGTCGGAATGCTCATGAGCAACTGGTGGCTGGTGATGATCGGGTTCTCTGTAGGTTTTATCAGGCAAGCTGTTAAAGAATTCGGATCTTCCACAATTGTTATTTGTATTGATGTTGCAAAAAACTTTTATAGAAAACCCGTGGTTTGGTTAAGGGCGGGAAAGAAGCGCACAAAATATTCACCTATTGATTTTGGGTGTCTGATGGAGGAATATGGTGCAGGTGAGCTTATTATCCAATCCATCGAAAGAGATGGTAAAATGGAAGGATATGATATTGAACTTGTTCATTCAATATCACAAAAAATAACTATTCCGATTGTGGCCTTGGGGGGAGCCGGAAATATGCAACACTTACAAGCACTTGAACAATTTACCGTAGTGAACGGACTTGCAGCAGGAAGTTTATTTGTCTATCATGGGGAACGGAATGCTGTGTTAGTGAATTACCCAAACAGAGAAGAAATAACAAAATTTTTCAGATAAATGTCATTTAAAGGAAGAATTTGTAAGCGAGGAGTTTGGG
>CAWCRQ010000141.1:0-11179 GCA_963797885.1 uncultured Acidobacteriaceae bacterium
ACGCTGACTCCGCCGTGGGCTCCGGCGATCAGGACGTTGAAGTTGCCATAGCAGATCGAGGTGCGGATCTGGTCGAGATTGCGGGCGGCGGCGAAGGTTGCGTAGGTGCCGAAGACGGGGAGCTTGCCTTCTTTGGCTAGTCCGGCGGCGGCCGAGGTGGCGGATTGCTCGGCTATGCCCATGCTGATCCAGCGTGATTTGCGCTCGGGCTTACCGGCGTAGAACTCGCTGATGGTGATGGAGCCGGAGATGTCCAGGCCGAAGCAAACTACGCGCGGATCGTCGCCATTCGCGGCCAGCGACTGGCCGAAGCCTAGGCGCGTGGGCTTCATTTGGACTTTCATGTTTTCGGCGGCGTTCCACCAGTAATTGCGGTGGAACTTGGGCATCTTGGCGTCTAGTTTGCGCTCGACCTCGGCTTGATATTGCTTGGCGTGGGCGAAGAGCTGCTCGACGGGAATCTGGCCTTCGAGACCTAGTTCCTTCAAGGATTTGTTTAGCTCTTCTAGGTTGGGTGCTTTGCCGTGCCAGCCGGCAATGTTTTCCATGAAGCTGACGCCTTTGCCTTTTACGGTGTCGGCCACAATTACGGTGGGTTTGCCGGAACCGGCCTTTGCTTTGGCATTCTCCAGGGCTTCGACTACCTGCTTCATGTCGTGGCCGTCGATGGTTAGGACTTCCCATCCGAAGCTGCGATATTTATCTTCGAGAGGCTCGACGTTCATCACGTCTTTTACCCAGCCGTCGATTTGGAGGCGGTTGCGATCTATGATGCCGACTAGATTGTCTAGCTTGTAGTGGCCTGCTTCCATCGCGGCTTCCCAGATCTGGCCTTCCTGCTGCTCGCCGTCGCCCATGATGCAGAAGACGTGGTGATTTTTCTTATCTAGCTTGGCGGCTAGGGCGATGCCTACGGCTATGCTCAAGCCTTGGCCTAGCGATCCGGTGGAGACCTCTACGCCGGGCAGTTTGAGCCAGTGCGGATGCCCCTGATAGGGCGAATAGAGCTTGCGCAGGAGTGCGACATCTTCTTTCGGATGGAAGCCGGCGAAGGCTAGGCCTAGATAGAGGCTGGGCGCTTTGTGGCCGGTCGACCAGACGATGCGATCGCGGTCGGGCCAGTTGGGGTTCTTGGGATCGTGGTCGGCTACGCGAAGGTAGAGTGCGGCGGCGATGTCCATGATGGAGAGCGTGCCGCCGGCGTGCCCGGATGTAGCTGCGCACAGGGCGGCGAGGTCGTAGCCCCTCATCAACGTAGCCTGCTGTTTCAGTTCGTCAATGCTGTAGGAATGCAGAACATCGCCGGTGGTCGAATTTTGAATAGACATGGGGTTGCTCCTTCGCTTACGCCGCGTGTTGGGCGGGGCGGGAAACGGCGCATAGGCTTACAGCATGAGCTTAGCTGGGGCGGTCGCAGGGTTCAGTGAGCGGGGTCACAGGCGGGGGTGACGCGGAGCCGGTGCTCCCTGCCAGCGCGGGCGGTTTTCACCGCCGAGACGCGGAGAACGCCAAGAAACTTTTTGAGCAAACGCGTAGAGTTCTACCCGCACGCCGACCCATAGCGAATCCGGAGTTGCTGTGACCTGGCAACTGCCGAGCTGCATTGCGCTCGGCTTGGACGGGCGAGGGCGCCCGTCCCCACACTAAGTTAATCCACATTAGCGCGCTGATTTGAAGATGGAGAACACCGCGCCTTGCGGGTCGGCGATCACTGACATGCGGCCGACTCCTTCCATCGTCATGGGCGGAACATAGAAATTGGCGCCCATCTGTTTGGCCTTCGTTGCCGAAACATCCACATCATCGACCAGGAAGTAGGCTAGCCAGTGCGGCGGCGCTCCGGGCTGGGGCCAATTTGCCGGCGGAATGCCTCCGATGAAATGCTCGCCGTTCTTGATGTGCAGGTATCCGGAGGTGTCTTTTGGATCAGCTGTGACCTGCCATCCGAAAAGACCCGAGTAAAAGTCAGAGGCGCGTTTTACGTCGGGAGTGCTTAGATCGGCCCAGCACAGCGTGCCGTGGACTGCGGCGATCCCGATTCCGGCGTTCTTGTTCGCCTGCCATACGCAGAAAACCGCGCCGGTGGGATCCTGGATGACGGCCATGCGGCCGGCATCCATGACGTCGAACGCTGGGGCAAGAATTTTGCCACCTAGCTGCTGCGCCTTGGTGACGGCTGCGTCGGTCTTCTCGACGGTGATGTAAATCATCCAGTACGGAGGAATGCCCTGCGAGCGCTCGTCGGGACGTAGGGTGCATCCGGCGGCGGCTTCGCGGCCCTGGAGTTTGAATTCGGTGTAAAAATCGTTCGGGCCCATCGGATTGTCATGGGCTTCCCAGCCGAAGAGAGAGCCGTAGAAGCTCTTGGCGGCAGACTGGTTGGTGGTGTGGAGTTCGATCCAGCAGAAAGAGCCGGTGGGATGCTTATCGATGTTTGTCATAGCGGCGGAATTTTACACCAAACCGCGCCGGCTACGTTAAAGGACATGAAAAGAGAGCTTTAACGCAGAGAACGCTGAGAGATCGCAGAGGTCGCAGAGTCTCTGGGAAATTCACGCTGTGGAGCGACGGGCGTCCTCGCCCGTCCTGCCGGGCGGAACGCCCGGCTCTCCGCTTCAGCGGAGGTTCTTCCCTGCCCAGTCTTCGATTCTTGCCAAGGCTGTGTTCAGGTTCTCGAGCGAGTTGGCTACGCTGAAGCGGAGATAGCCTTCTCCGTATTCTCCGAAGGCGGTACCGGAGAGGCAGGCTACTCCAGCCTTTTCGAGCAGCGCGTCGGCCACTTTCTTCGACGGCCAGCCGGTCTTGGTGATGTTCGGAAACACGTAGAATGCGCCTTTCGGTATGCGGCACGAGAACGCTTTGATCTTGTTCAGGCCGGCTACGAAGGCGTCGCGGCGGCGCTTGAATTCAGCGCACATTTTGTCGACCGAGGACTGGTCGCCGCGCAGCGCTGCAATTCCGGCAACCTGGGTGAAGCTGGCGGTGCAGGAGGTCGAATTGGTCATGAGGCGCGCTATGTGCACGGCGAGATCGGACCGCATTACGCCGTAGCCCATACGCCATCCGGTCATGGCGTAGGTTTTGGAGAAGCCGTCGAGCAGAATGGTGCGCTCTTTGAAGCCGGGTACGCTCATGATGGAGAAGTGTTCGCCTTCGAAGATGAGGCGGCTGTAGATCTCGTCCGAAAGAATAAGGATGTTGCGGTCGCCGATGGCCTCGGCTATTTCGAGAACATCTTTCTTGGTGAGCGTGCCACCGGTCGGGTTGTGCGGCGAGTTCAGAATGATTAACTTGGTGCGGTCGGTAATCAGCGAGGCCAGTTCTTTGACATCGACGGAAAAGTCACGCTCTTCGCGGAGCTGAATGGGAATCGCCTTGCCGAGCGAATAGTTGATCATGGACTCGTAGATGGGGAAGCCGGGATTGGGATAAATGACTTCATCTCCGGCCTCAATTAGTGCCAGGATCGTGAAGAAAATAATAGGCTTGCCGCCTGGGACCACAACCACTTCCTCGCTCGAAACCGGGACTTTGCGGGTGCGGCTGACATAGTCGGCAATCGTCTGGCGCAGGTCGGGCAGGCCGGCGGCGGGACCGTAGTGAGTCCATCCCATGTAAAGCGCGTCGACCCCGGCTTCGATGATATTGGCGGGGGTGTCGAAGTCGGGTTCGCCAATTTCGAGGTGAATGATTTCTTTGCCCTTCTTTTCGAGGGCGCGGGCGCGGTTCAGGACTTCAAAGGCGGTTTCGGTTCCGAGCCGCGACATCCGGCTGGCTAGACGCAATTCATGCTGAGTTGTGGTGGGCATGGCCGCGGTTGAAATTATAACGCTTTGATAAGGTCAGAGGTGGTCAGAGGTGAGAGGTTAGATTGCAGAGGTAAAAATGCCACAGGCCGTCACCAGGAGATTTCACTTCTGAAATCTGACCTCTGACCTCTGCAATCATTCCGAGATGGTGCTCTCTTCGCTTTGCGCCCGCAGAATGCGATCGACGGAGTACGGAGCGCGCTGGGCGGGCTCGTGATAATGGCGCACCTGCATTTCTCCGAGCAAGCCGACGGCGAGCATGTTCAGGCCCGCCAGCAACAACACGGCGGAGAACAGCATCAGCGGGCCGTGCTGGTACATGATGTCGGTGTGGTGCAATACCTTCTCCAGGACGAGCCAGAAGGAAACGGCGCTGCCCGCAAAAATGCTGAACATCCCCACTGTGCCGAAAAAATGCAACGGGCGGGAAAGATATTTGAGCAGGAAACGGATGGTGATGAGATCGAAGAAGACGCGGAAGGTGCGGGAGATTCCGTAATGCGAAGACCCGCGTTCGCGGTTCACGTTTTTGATGGGCACTTCGATGATCGACGCGCCGTGCCATGAAGCCAGTGCGGGGATGAAACGGTGGAGCTCTCCGTAAAGCGGAATCTGTCCTAGGATTTCGCGGCGGTAGGCTTTAAAAGTGGTGCCGAAGTCGTGGATGTCGACGCCGCTCAACTTGGCCATAAGCCAGTTGGCGCAGCGCGAGGGGATGCGGCGCAGCCAGAAATTGTCGACGCGATTCTTGCGCCAGCCGCTGACGATGTCATAGCCCTCGGCAATTTTTTCGAGGAACAACGGGATGTCGGCAGGATCGTGCTGCAAGTCGCCGTCCATGGCGATGATGTATTCGCCGCGGGCGTGGTCAAATCCCGCCGCGAGGCCGGCAGTCTGACCAAAATTGCGGCGCAGCTTGACAACGGTGACACGGCTGTCAACGGCGGCAATTTCACGCAGCAGATTGAATGTGCCATCGATCGAACCGTCATCGACCAGCACCATCTCGAAGGTCTCGCCGCTCGCTTCCATCACGGACTTAAGCCGCAAGTACAGGTCGGTGACGTTCTCCTGTTCGTTGTGGAGAGGAACTACAATTGAATATTTGAGCACAGTGCTTTTGATTATACGGCAACGGAGCGTTGCTTTCGAAGTGACTTCCGTGAGGCATGACTTCGGCGAGATGGGAGTTCGTCCGCGGCGCCGTGTAGTTGGCGACCAGCGCGGCTTCCCGGTAAATGCTGCGGGATCCGCTCCGGTTGAGCGGGGGTTTTTCGTCGCGAGTGCAAACCCTTAGCGGCTCTCCGCCAATCGCTTTTCGACTAACTCCTCGATTCGATTGACGACTTCGTCCTCGCTCATATTCGTCGAGTCGAGCACCACGGCATCTTCGGCGGCTACGAGAGGTGAAACTGCGCGGGTGCGGTCTCGCAGGTCGCGCTCGCGAAGTTCCGCAGCCATCGCCGCGGCCGGTGCGCCCTTCACCTTCTGCTGGTCCAGACGGCGCTGCTCGCGAATCACGGGATCGGCGTCGAGAAAAATCTTTAAATCGGCATCGGGAAAAACTTTTGTTCCAATGTCGCGGCCCTCCATCACGACGCCGCCGCCGGTGCCCATCTCGCGCTGCCGCGCCACCATCCACTCTCGCACCTTGGGATGCACCGAGACGCGCGACGCCGCCTCGCTCACATCGCGCTCGCGAATGCGCTCGGAAACGTCTTTTCCGTTGACGAGCACACGATTGCCGCCGATGGAGCGATCGAGAGTAATGCGCGAATCCTGCGCCATCTTCAGCAGTGCGGCCTCGTCGTCGAACGAGGCGTCCCACTCGATGGCGCGCAGAGCCAGGGCGCGATACATCGCTCCGCTCTCCAGGTTCACGTAGCCGAGTTTGCGCGCCAGGCGGGAGGCGATGGTGCTCTTGCCGGCTCCGGCGGGGCCGTCTATGGCGATGATGAGTTTGCGTTGGGAGGGATCGGTCATTGGGTGGGGTGCATTGGGCGAAGTGAGAATTGTACACTTAGCGCGGGAGAGCTTCACCACAGGGGACACAGAGGAACGCAGGGGAATCGAATGTCGGCGCCCGGCCCCTAAAGGGGCATCCGACTTCGAGGCACTTTTGGCATCGCTGAAGCGATGCCCTGATACGAAGCCAATACTTAAGCCAATACTAGGCCAAAGCTTCTGCTGCCGCTAGCCCACTCGCTCTGGGCGGGGCTTGGGCACATAGGCTTGTTTTGGGGGAGTTACTTGCAGCAGCGACTTACTCCCGACATGTACAAAGCACAGTTCGCGCGCCGAGAGCAAGGCGTGGATTGCTTCTTTCACGCGCGTTCGTGGGACGAAGTTTGCGAGAAAGTTTTCAACCTCTCCCTCATCTACCGCCACCACGCAGTCGAGATATTTCGAGACCAGAGCCGAGAGCGCTTCGGGCACAGAAATGCCGACGCCCTCGCACACAACATCCGGCGCCCAGCGCGATAACTCGTCCCAAGCCGAGCCTTCCTCCACCGTGTAATCGACGCGCGTGATGCGCAGTTTTGCCCACAGTTCGCTCAGCCCGCGATCGAGCCCTGCGTTCGAAAGCGAACCGCCCAGCATCTCGCCCAGTTTCGTTTTCGAAATCGGTCCACGGCGGCGGATGATTTCGAAAGCGTCACAGGCCAGCGGCGAATAGGGAGAGCGCGGCCCGGTTGCCGGCGGCTGCTTCGGATTGCGTTCGCCCACGAGCGCATAAAAATAAGGGAACACCGAGGCCGCCAGCAGGAATGCGTTGTTCTCGTCAAATAGCGGAGCCTCGTAAGCTGCCTTGTCGCGCAGGGCGCGCACCATCAACTCGGTCGCTTCTCGGGCGCGCGGATCGGCGTAGGCGTGCTGGCGCGTCGGCAGGTTGTCATCCGCGCCCACCCAGGCTCCGATGAAGGTCGGCAACAGAGCCGCTGGACGCATTGGATACATCAGGCAAAATCCCACCGACTCGAGGAAGGCGCGCGCCTCATCGAGGGTGCACACGGGCTGGCCGTCGAGGCGCCATTTGTGCGTGCGAGCCTGGAGAAGTTCCGCGCCGGTCATGATTTCGATTAGAACACAGCTTTTCGCTGTTGGCTGAGCGCTGTTCGCTTTGCGCTACTCGCTTCCTTCTCTTGGCGAACAGCGAACCGCGAAAAGCGTGCGTCCTAGATCCTCTTGAATGCCTTCTGAATATCCTGCATGGAATAGCGCAGCACCACCGGGCGACCGTGCGGGCAGCTCATGGGATGCTCGGTTTTCGCCAGCTCCGCTAGCAGCCACTCCATCTTGTTCTGGTCGAGTGGCGTATTGACTTTGATAGCGGCGTGGCATGCGATCGAGGCCGCGATACGGGTTCGCACCGCTTCCAGATTGATGGCCTGCTCTTCCCGGGTGAGCTGCTCGAAGATTTCGTTCAGCATGTGCTCGATCTGCGCCGCGTCCACGCCCGCCGGGGCGACCTTCACCGCTACGCTGCGCGCGCCGAAGGGTTCCGCCTCGAAACCATTGTGCGCGAGTTCTTCGGCAATGTCGCTGAAGATCGCCTGCTGTGCCGGAGTCAGTTCGATGACCAGAGGCATGAGCAAACGCTGGCTCTCGACCTGCTGCGCCGAACGTTGCCGCAGGATTCGTTCGAACAGTACGCGCTCGTGGGCCACATGTTGATCGATGATCCAGAGCCCGTCCTCGTTGACCGCAAGAATGAATGAATTTCTAATCTGGCCCAAGGGACGCAGCGAGCGGAGCGATTCGAGAGTCGGCGCCGTTTGGGGCTCGCTATTTTGCGCGATCGGCGGCGCGCATCCGTGATCGGGAATCGTCTGCTGGGTGTCGGTCTGAGGAACGCCCGTTGCCTCGGGCGCGCGGGCTAGCGATAGCGCTGCGTTCGCCTCGACCGCAATTCCTCCTGCAAATTCGAAGCGTGCCGGCGCCGCGGGAACTGCTGGCGCTTGCAGCGCGAACCCGCCCGCCGTCCCCGTCCCTGGCTCGTACAAGTCGCGCCACGGCGCGGGCTGCAAACCATCGCCAGTCGCGCCCTGGCTGAGCGTAGGTTGCGTGAGGCCCGGACTGCTGAGGCCAGGACTCGCGGTTGGCTGCGCGCCGATCTCCGTCAGGAACTGCGGCACCGGTCGTGCCTTCATTAGCGCCGCCCGGATCGACTCTCGGATGAAATCGTGAATCACCGTCTGCTGGCGGAAACGCACCTCGGTCTTCGAGGGATGCACATTCACATCTACTTCGGCCGTCGGCATTTCGATAAAAAGCAAGACCACCGGATACACCGTCGGCGGCAAAATGTTGCGGTACGCCTCGGTGATCGCATGTTGAATGAGACGGTCGCGAATCAGCCGTCCGTTCACGAAAATAAAAATCGAATTGCGATTAAGCTTCTGAATTTCCGGCTTGGAAACAAAGCCATGCAAACGCACTTCGCCGAAATTGGCAGCGTGCGATTCCGCTGAAGAGGAAGACGGCGCTTCGCGGGCGCGGGCGCCCGCGCCACACGTGTCCGCGCTACGCCGCCAGGGAGAAGGCTGGGGCAGGCCGATGCGCTCCAGCGGTTGGAGCGCCGCTAGCGGAATCAGTTGGTCGAGGGTCTCGCGCCCGAAAACCTGGTACACGCGCTCGCGATGACCGGCGACGGGCGGCGCCACCAGCAAGGCATTCGTCGCCGAGTGCAACTCGAAATGCTTCTCGGGATGCGCGAGAGCATAATGGGTTACCAGCGAAGCGATGTGTGACAGCTCGGTCGATTCGGATCGCAGAAACTTCTTGCGCGCCGGCGTATTAAAGAAGAGATCGCGAATCGTGACCGAAGTCCCCAGCGGCAGCCCCGCTTCTTCCACGCGGATGATCTTGCCGCCGTTAATTTCGAGGACCGTCCCGGCCGCTTCCTCTTCGGCGCGGGTTTCCAGATGCAGCCGGGCAACCGACGCGATGGAGGGCAGCGCCTCGCCGCGAAATCCTAGTGTCGAAATGTTCAGCAGATCGTCGGTGTCTTTGATTTTTGAGGTGGCGTGGCGCTCGAAGGCTAGCATGGCATCGTCGCGCACCATGCCGCAGCCGTTGTCGGTGATCTGGATCAGCTTCTTCCCGCCCGCCTCGACCTGAATGCGGATGCGGGTGGAACCGGCGTCCAGCGCGTTCTCCAGCAGCTCCTTCACCACCGACGCGGGACGCTCGACCACCTCGCCGGCGGCGATCTGGTTGGCAACTCTTTCGGGGAGAACGTGGATTTTGCCCATGGGATCAGTGGTCAGTGTGACAGATTCCTGGTTGCAGCGTAAAGGCGGGTCGAAGTTGGCAGTGGGCGCATCCAAAGCAAACATGCCGTATAGTTTTCTCCGGGGAGTGCTGGCATGAAACATGCAATTTTGGGAGCGGGAGCAATCGGAGGTTTGCTCGGCACCGTGCTGTCATCGCTGGGCGAGGAGGTCACGGTGGTGGTTCGGCCGGAGAAGTTGCGTGACTATCCCGATCACTTGACGCTGGAGCGGCCTTCGGGCTCGCTCACGGCGCCGGCGAAAGCGGTCGCCACGCTTGCGCTGCCGGTTGATTTGCTGTGGATCGCAACCAAGACCTATCAACTGCAAACTGCGCTGGATGCCGTACAAGTATTGCCGGGTTGCGTGGTTCCCTTGCTGAACGGCGTGGACCACGTCGCAGTGCTGCGGGCGCGATTTGGGCGCGAACACGTGGCACCGGCAACAATCGCGGTGGAAGCGGAGAGGACTGCTGCGGGACGATTCATCCAGCGATCCCCGTTTGTTCGTTTCAACCTCGCCGCTAGCCTGGAGCCGCTTTTGGGGCCGATCGTCGCGCGCTTGGGCGATCTTGGATTCAATTGCCAGTTTATTGCGAACGAGCAGACTTTGCTCTGGGGCAAGCTCTGTTTCATTGCACCCGCTGCGCTGGTGACTTCTGCATCCGGTATGACCGTTGGGGAGATCTTGGCGGACACCCGGTGGAAACAGAAATTGACATCTGCGATCACCGAAGCTTGCGCCGTGGCAAACGCCAGCGGCGCGGAGGTTGACGCGCAGAAAATCCAGGCGCTCTTCGACAGTTCGCCGCCGGGTATGCGCAGCTCCATGCAGAAAGATCTTGTCGCCGGGCGGCAGCTTGAGTTGGATGCCATTGGTGGTCCCATTGTGCGCGGGGAACGATACGGCATCGATGTCTCGACCACGGTGAATCTTATGGCGGAGATTCAAGCGAAGCTTGTTGCCCATCGCTCCTAAGGTCAGGCGGGTCCGCGCCGCACGAGTGGTTTGCCTGCTACACTTTTTCTCCAAATGAAAACTCGAAGATTGCTCTTGAACTTGGGGCTGCTTGCCGGAGTGCTGGCGGGGCCCATGGCTTGGGCGCAGGCGGCGGCTGGGCCGACTGCATCGCAACTGGCTACTCCTGAAGAAAAGCATCTGCGGAATGTACGGCAGCTGACTTTTGGCGGATCGAACGCTGAGGCTTATTTTTCGGCGGACGGAAAGCGGTTGATTTTCCAATCTACGCGCGAGAACCTGCAGTGCGACCAGATCTTCACCATGAATGTGGACGGGACGGAGCAGAAGATGGTCTCGACCGGCAAGGGGCGCACGACTTGCGGCTACATTTTTCCGCATCAGGACAAAATTCTGTATTCCTCGACCCACCTCGCGAGTGCGGATTGTCCGCCGCGCCCGGACTATTCGAAGGGATATGTGTGGGCGGTGTATCCCGGGTTTGATATTTTTACGGCGAAGCTGGATGGGTCGGACTTGAAGCAGCTTACAACGACTCCGGGGTACGACGCGGAGGCGACGATTTCAGAGGATGGAAAGAAGATTGTTTTCACATCGCTGCGCAACGGCGATCTCGATATTTACACGATGGATGCGAATGGCAAGCATGTGAAGCAGCTTACGCATGAGCTGGGATATGACGGCGGCCCGTTTTTTTCGAAGGACCGGAAGTGGATTGTTTATCGCGCTTACCATCCGAAGAGCGAGCAGGAGATTGCGGAATATAAGGAGTTGCTGAAGCAGAACCGGATTCGCCCTACCACGCTTGAGATCTGGATTATGAAAGCGGATGGGAGTGAGAAGCGGCAGCTTACGAATTTGAACGCGGCGAGTTTTGCGCCATCGTTTTTTCCGGATGGGAAGCGGATTATTTTTGCGACGAACGTGGGCTCAACGGGCGGGATGGGAAACTTCGAGCTGTACGCGATCAATGTGGACGGAACGGGGCTGGAGCGGATCACGTATTACGACGGGTTTGATGGGTTCCCGATGTTTAGTCCGGATGGAAAGCAGCTGGTTTGGATTTCGCATCGTAACGGGAAGGCGCAGCGGGAGACGAATGTGTTTATCGCGGATTGG
>CAWCRQ010000142.1:0-28434 GCA_963797885.1 uncultured Acidobacteriaceae bacterium
CCCATCCCGGCCTACATCCGGGATGGCCGCTGACGCTGGGAGCGGCGAACCCCAGGCATGGCACAGTGCGTGCGCCTGGAAACCACGCTGCTGCAAGTCCAGGTAAATGCCCATGCCAATGCAGGAGACGATCTACGAAGTCGCGGATCGAGTCGCAACCATCACCCTGAATCGTCCGGACAAACTGAATGCCTGGACCGCCACCATGGAAGCGGAGGTCCGTTCCGCAGTAGAGGAGGCGGAGCGGGACGAGAACGTACGGGTGATCGTGCTGACGGGAGCGGGCCGGGGATTTTGCGCCGGTGCGGACATGTCCTTGTTGAGCGCCGTTGCCACTCAGGGACTGGATAAAGATGTCACCCGGCGGATTCAGTCCGGCGGCGCCCCGCCGGAAGGACTGCGGCCGGATTTTCAGCGGAAGTTTTCCTATTTTCTCGGCCTCGCGAAACCCGTGATTGCCGCCATTAACGGGCCGACGGTGGGCCTGGGCCTGGTGATTGCGCTCTACTGCGACCTGCGCTGGGCGGCGGAGAGTGCGCGCTTCAGCACGACCTTCGCGCAGCGTGGACTCATCGCGGAGTACGGCATAGCCTGGATGCTGCCGCGCATTGTCGGTCTGCCCGATGCCATTGATTTGCTGCTCTCTGCCCGGCACATCAACGCATCCGAAGCGCTGGGCCTCCGGCTGGTCAACCGGGTCTTTCCCCAGGAGGGCTTCGCCGCAACCATCCACGAGCACGCCGTCCAGTTGGCGTCCAGCGTCAGCCCCCGCTCCCTGGGTGTGATCAAGCGGCAGGTGTACACGGGAATGTTCCAGACGCTAGCCGAGTCCTTCGATCTTTCCGTTGTAGATATGGTGGCGAGTCTCCGGAGTGAAGACTTCAAAGAAGGGGTGGCGCACTTTCTGGAGAAACGGGCGCCCAAGTTCAGCGGGCGTTGACCGCGGAGTCGGGGCGCGTCGGCTCGGACGCAGCCCGCGGGGAAGCACTATCAAAACGAACGTTCCCGCGCCGGCGCTCAGGCCGAGGCCGCGCTCTGGGGTTTGTATTTCTTCAGTTCCAGCTTGGCAATCAAGGCGCGGTGGACCTCGTCGGGGCCGTCCGCGATGCGCAGCGTGCGGATCGTGGCAAACATTTCGGCCAGCGGAACATCGTTTGAAACGCCGGCGCCTCCGTGCATTTGAATTGCCTGGTCGATGATCTCCAGGGCAACGTTGGGAACGGCGACTTTGATCTGGGAGATTTCGCTGCGGGCGCCTTTGGCGCCGACTTCATCGAGCATCCAGGCGGCTTTGAGGGTGAGAAGACGGGCTTGCTCCAGCATGATGCGGGCGTTGGCAACGACATCGGCGTTGGCTCCCAGTTCGGCCAGAGGTTTGCCGAAGGCCACGCGCTGGAGCGAGCGGCGGCATAAAAGTTCAAGCGCGCGTTCGGCCGCTCCCAGCGTGCGCATGCAGTGATGAACGCGACCGGGGCCGAGCCGGCCCTGGGCGATTTCGAAACCGCGACCCGGTCCGGCGATGATGTGGTCGAGCGGTACCCGGACATTAGTGAAGCTAACCTCGCCGTGACCGAAGGGCGAGTCGTAGGAGCTAAACACCGGCACCATACGCTCGATCTTGACGCCCGGAGTCTCGAGCGGCACCAGAACCATGGAATGACGCTGGTACTTCGAGGCCGAGCGATCGGTGATGCCCATGAAGATGAGCAGCCGGCAATGGGGATGGCCGATCCCGGAACTCCACCATTTCAGGCCGTTGAGGACGACGTGGTCGCCCTCGATGAGGGCGGTCGCTTGCATGTTCGTGGCATCCGACGAAGCCACGCCGGGCTCCGTCATGCAGAACGCGGAACGAATCTCGCCGGCCAGCAGCGGCGTGAGCCAGCGATCCTTCTGCGCCGCCGAACCATACTTCACCAGTACTTCCATGTTGCCGGTGTCGGGTGCGTTGCAGTTGAAAACCTCGGGCGCAATCGAACACCGGCCGGTGATTTCAGCCAGAGGCGCGTATTCCACATTGGTGAGGCCTGCGCCATACTCCCGTTCCGGAAGGAAGAGGTTCCACAGGCCGGCTGCACGCGCCTTGGCCTTCAAAGTCTCCATAACTGGAGGCTGTTTCCAGCGTCGCCAGTCGGGAAGGTTCTGCAATTGCGCGCAATACTCACGCTCCGCTGGCAGGACATGCTCTTGCATGAACGCCGAGAGCCGCTGGACATAGCTCTTGGCTGTCGGTGACAGAGAAAATTCCATTGTAAGCACTCACCCCGCAGGCACCCTAGCCTAACGATTTCAGCAGGATTCTCCAAATGAATTCTATGAATCCTGTAATATATGCAGCGTGCATTTAAGTCAGGTCGACCTGAACCTGTTCGTGGTGCTGGAAGCCATCTATCGCGAGGGCAACATCACTCGCGCCGGCCAGCAACTGAACCTCACCCAACCCGCGATCAGCCATGCGCTGAAGCGACTGCGCGATCTTCTGCAGGATCCGCTATTCGTCCGCCAGGGGGCGCACATGATGCCGACGCCGTTCACGCGGAACATGATTGAGCAAGTGCGGCAGGCCCTGCACATCCTGGAGGTGCACGTCAGCGCGAGTCGCAATTTCGTTCCCGAACACACGCGGCGGAACTTTCACCTGTCGTTGTGGGAATACGCCGAGGCCCTGATTCTTCCGCTCTTGCTGCGGCGCCTGACGCATGCCGCCCCAGGAATGTCGATCACGACCTCGCAGGTCAAGCGCAGAGATCTGGAAACCGAACTGGCGAGCGGTTCGGTCGATCTGGCCATCGACATCCCCCTGACGATGAGCGATCGCATTCGGCAAAAGTGGCTTCTGAATGACCCCTTCGTCGTCATCGCGCGGCATGGTCACCCGGCGATCGCGGACAAACTTGACCTGGACACTTATCTGGAGCAGCGCCATATTCAGGTCTCTTCCCGGCGCCACGGTCCCAGCCTGATCGACATCGAACTGAGCAGGCGGGGACTTCGCCGGCAAGTGTTCCTGCGCAGCCAGCACAACTTCCCGGCCTGCGTGGTAGTAAGTACGACCGACATGCTTCTGACCTTGCCGGAGCGCCATGCGCAATTGCTGCATACGGGTTTGATGAACCGCGTGCTTCCCTTCCCCCTCCCAGCGCCCCGTCTCGAAGCTCATTTGTACTGGCATGAGAGTGTGGAGAATGATCCGGCAAACCGCTGGCTTCGAGAAGAAATCGAAAAAGCCTTGGCGCCGGCACCCCGAGCGCCGGCAGCGCCGCGCAAGTCCGGTAGGGAGCGGCGCCGGAGCCAATGTTGACGAATATTAGCCGTACGTCGCTGACGGCGCCAGGAAAAGGAATAAAGCGCGCCGCTTCTCAAAGCGCAGCCAGCCGCCGTTGGTCCAGCACAACCAACCGGGAGACGCCAGTTGTCCCGCTTCAGGCGCAGCCCGCGAAAGTCAGGCTCCGTAGTAGAACAGAGTCCTCAATGGCTGCCGCTGGAGGTAGGCCTTTTGCCGGCATCGGGCGCTGCACTGAGTTTGCCAGGGACGCTTCTGTCGAAAAGGGATTCCGCAGTTCGTACAGGCTGGCAGATCGTTTCGGGTGTCTGTGGTCGTCACATGCGTCACACGTTCTTCTAAAAGGCTCAATGACGCATTTGCTGCGACTCTAGGTGTTGTCATAGCACATTAGGATACCGATATGAGGAGGAGGGGTGAGCGTAGAATTGCTGGCTGACATCGAAGGTTTCTTTTGGAAATGCCTAGAACGTCGAGGCTCCAACCCAGCATGCTCAAGAAGCGCCTCATGCTGGAGGAAAGTAAGAGTTTGAAGAAGCAGACCTTCGTGGGACTCAGCAAAGAAGAATGGCGCCAACAAGAAAACCGGATCAAACGCATTCGCGAAGTGTCCGCCGATTGTCTCGCGGCTTTGAGAAAAAAATAATCGTCCGTCACACGCAGGCCGCAAGTGTTTATGCCGAAACATGTACGCCACGACCACGGCAAAGTGATTGGCACGCTCGTTCCATGCCGGGGGCTTTCGTCGCCATTAGACGACATCTCCGAAGATAACGTCGCGTACAGTCACCGCCGTCATGAAGATCGCGGGCAGCGCAAAGTAGAGTGTGATGAGTTGCGTCATGGTGTTCTCCTTACTTGATTAGTAGAGGCTCTGTCGGACACCGGATGCGGTTCTGACAGGTCTTCGTCTGAACAGGGACGCCCGCAGGTCGGGCATTCCGTTTCTGTCTGTACCTTCGCTTCGGCACGGGCCAGAACTCGGTGGCGTGATCTGTTCTGAAAGTGGCGGGTGAATCGATTTGACTACCACGCGGGCACACTTTCAAATTACGGGAGTGCATTCCGGGTACAAGTTACCGCGTACCTGATGGGCTATTGCAACTTCGAGTATTCCGCTTTGGCTTCCTTCAAGATTGGGATGTCGGGGTCGGCGTCTTTCCAGAGGGTGAGGAAATCCTTGTAGGCGGCGAGCGCCCGGACGCGGGCGGCATCGGCATCCGCTCCCTGCCCCTGTCCTTGAAAAGTTCTCGACTGCAAGGCGTTGGCACGAGCCACTCCCAGATGCGCCAAAGCTCCCGTCCAGCAGTTCCAGACAATCCCGCTGTGATCGAGAATCTTCTGAAACTCGGCGGCAGCATTGCCTTGTCCGGCTGCCAAGTATGCTTCTCCGCGTATGTACGTCGGATAAAGGCAGGAAATATTGAGCAGCGTAGGCGGACTTGCCGCGAGCAGCGCAGGCACGCTTGCCGCGGTCTGTCAGGGCGGGGTGCCATGGCGTCAGTTCGGCATCGCTGACGCAAATCATGAAGTAGGAATCCGCGTTGCCGGGAGAAAAGACGACTCGCTGGTGAAAGCGCCGGAGTGGTGTCGTGGCTGTCTCCAACCGGAAGACTGTGGCCCCGAAGCAGCGGCTGAGCAGCTAAACCTAAGAAAACCAAGATTGGCCCAAAAGGGTGTTTTCGGCAGGAGCCGCAAGCGAATGAATCCATTGACCCGAGAATTTGCGACTTTGCTAGTCCGCCCGGTATACGTTTTGAAACGTACCGTTTTCGTAGGGGACTGGTAGCTCGTGTTTCATTCACCGGATAGGCGATAGATGTGAAATCGGCGATTGTCCGATGCCAAAACCGTGCGGTGTGCCTCAATCCGCTGCAATTACCCGCAGTGAATTTCTAAAATTGAGGGCTTTTCCACATGCCGTCGATCCTATTTTTAGCATTACAATGAGGGTTCGCCGCTAAGGAGGACCGTTACACAAATGAAGAGCAGATCTCGTTTTGTCAGTTCGCTTTTTCTGGCCGCAGCTTTGGCGTCTTCCGTATTGGGCACGGCTTGCGCCGAACATCATTACTACCGGGTCTATGATCCCGACCACAGCGACTACCACGTCTGGAACCACGACGAAGTGGTCTACTACAATCAGTGGGCCCGCGAAAACCACCGCGATCCCAATCGCGATTTTCGTAAGCTGCCTCCAGAAGAACAGAAAGAATACTTCAACTGGCGGCATAGTCACGGGGACCACGACCACCACTAGATCGCCGCTTCATTTCGACCATGCTGGCAGTCGAGTCGGGGCCGATGCCCCCCACCAACCGGAGATTCGACGGGGCACCTCATCGGCTAGTCGTGTGCTGTTGCGGAAGGTCGCGCTAGGCTGATTTCTTTGCCAGTAGGCAAAACTCGATCACTTTTCCGGGTTGCGACTGCGGCGGAACCGACGCCACTTTTCTTCGGAAGTTCGTCGGTACGTAGAATTCAATTACTCGGGCCATAACAGCTTCCCTTCATTTGTAAAATCCCTGCGTCTTGGTCAACTGCGATTCGCCAATTTGGATCGCCCCTAAAACTTCCACTCCCACCCACACCGACAGCGGACGGAATCGCGCAATCGGAGCTTCATCATGAGTGCCTTACATACAGCGCATGACCTCATCCACATGGCTTCTTCTCCGAAGACTCGAAATGTCCGCTTAGGAAATTCCAGCCTATGTTAGGGTTTCCGCCGAGGGAATGGCTCCGGCGTGCCTCGTGACGGCACTGCTGGGCTACTGCTGGGCAGCATAGTTGCTGCACAGTCATTCTTTTTCTTCGTACTCATCCGTTTGCTGAGGGAACTCCGCACCCCAAATCTGCTTTCCCGGCTCCAAGCACTCAGCCCCGATTTGCTTCTCCGAGGAGCCCTCGCGAGCAACGATCCAAGTGACTCGGAATTGTGCTTGCCTATGGTGGTATTGAATTACAATCTCATCTCCAACCTTCATCTCGCTTCTATAACCACCCAACTGCACACCATGGTTGCTCACATCGAGAGTATGCGCGAGATGGCTCTCTTCACTCCCGGCGATCCAGAGTCGCACTGGTAACACCGATTTGATTCTCTTCGACCGCCGTTTGCCTGTGCGAAATCGAGGCATGTTCCAAGCTCACTCCGAGTAGCCGTTATCGGTTTCGTCGTCATCATCATTGTCATCTTCTTCTTTGCGGTCGTCTTCCTCTTCTTCGTCTTCGGGCTCATCGCGAAGGAGCACATCGGCATTTACCCGCGCACTGGCTTGGCTGGAATCTTCGGGCACGCATTTGTGCCTGTCGAACTGCTCCTGAAGGCTCGCCTGCGCATCGGCAGTCCTTCTGAGGGCACTCATGGGAACTTTGAATCCCCGGCTGCAAAGTGTGCAGACCCCGACTGCCGGATTGGTGCTCAGCCATTTGGCAACCCTAAGACGGCGTTGGAGTATGGACATCTTTTCCTTCGCGTTCGGCGTTCCGCGCTGCTTGGGGACCGAGTGGGGGCGAACCTAGCAACAGCCGCAGGCCTTCCCGCGCATGGCTTCGCGGCCCTCCCAAACAATGAGCGGCAGAACCGCCAAAGCCGCAATCGGGTCTGCCCACCTTACGTGCCAGATCGCGTTGATCGCCAGTCCCGCCAAGGCGACCAGCGAAAGGTAAGCACAAACCGCCGACTGTGCAGCGTCCGCTCTCAACGCAGCACTGCCTATAGCTCCTGACAGACGGCGTTTCTCTTTCGCAAGCCACGGCATGACAACTGCGGCGGCGATCAGAATGGCGATTCCCAGAAATGTTGGTTGGGGTTCGACAATAGCCTAGCAGACTCATGACTGAAAGGATTGCGACACAGGCAGCCAGCACGAACAACAAGGCTCCCGCGACACGGGTAGCCCGTCTTTCCACTTCTTCGTGTGCAGCACTTGCACGAAATCTCCACAGCACTACTACCGCCGATAAAAGTTCGATGGTGCTGTCTCCACCGAAGGCAAGCAGAGCGGGACTCCGTGCCCGCCATGCTGCGAAGAGGGACACGACAGCCTCCACGCTCATCCATGCGATTGTGACGGTTTGCACCCGTTGGATTCGTCGGACAGCGTCTTCAGTAGCTATTTGCAGCACCGAGGCCATTTGGCTGAGTATTATCGCACTGTGGGACCGCCGTTCCGAATCTGAAGGGCTCGGAATCAGAACTTTCTTGGTGAGGTCCATCAGTGCGCCAGATTGCTGAATTCGCCGCTGTCCTCGCATGCAGCTTGTTCACGGGAGCCGCCGTCTATATCAGCCTCGTTGAACACCCGGCGCGTATGGAATGCGGTGTGGAACTAGCTGCGACTGAATTTCGCCCGAGCTATCGTCGAGCTACTGTCATGCAGGCGAGCCTAGCAGCCGTGGGACTGGTCTCTTCCATTGCAGCGTGGCTTGCCGGGGCAAGCATCTTGTGGGTCGTTGGGGGGGTGCTGCTGGGCTCTGTCGTCCCTTTCACGCTGATCGTGATCCTGCCGACCAATAAGCAGTTGCTCAATCCTGCGCTGGACAAACGGTCAGCCGAGGCGGGTCAGCTACTCGCCCGCTGGGGCGCGTTGCATGCCGTTAGAAGTGTCCTCAGCGGATTGGCTCTGCTGCTGTTCCTCTACCTCATGCAGCGCACTTCGGGCCGCGTGCGCTTCTGGAAATACGAGATGCATGTCGCCGGAGTTATTCTGGCACTGTTGTTCGCACTGGCCCACCTTATCAGTTTCTGGACAGAGAACTTCTGGTTGGCGTTCGGCCAGCAGATCTATGCATTCGCACTCGGCATTCTCTATGCCTACTGGCGCGAACAATCTGGGAGTCTGCTGGCTCCGATCATTGGACATAACATGAGCGACGGAGTGGAGTACGTCCTGATGTTTTTTGATGACCTGGGCATGGCGCTGACCTGGGATGGGGCCTCGACTGACTCTGGCCGAGTGACGGGCAAACCTTCCATAATTCGGTAAGGGAAGGGTTGCCGACGATTCGCCCAGAACCTCGTTTTTGTTTCCTACAACCCCGCTTCGAGGAGATCGCCATTGTTCTCCTCCAACCTCGTTTCTGGATAACTTCCTGTTGGCCGACTACCGTCCAGAATCGTTAAGCCTCTTAGACTGCCTTCCGAAACGAAGCATCTCATTCCATTATCCCGGAAGTGGCACCAGCCTCTTGCGCATGGAGAGAAGGAGTTGAACGACCAGGTAAGTCCTCGACCCAAAACAAAGATGAACATCAGGCTGGCTATGACCGCCGTAGCAATCCACGCCGTGCTACGCCCTATTGGCCCAACTTGCTCTTGTTCGCTGCGGCTCCATCTCCGCATCACGCTGGGAAGGCTCAGCAGGCCTGCATTTGCGCCCAAAGTTGACGGCAGCGCCGACGCTATGACATAGAACAATCCGGCAGGATTGAGCAGGCCCCCGAGCCCAGCAAGAATGCCGTCCGTGAAGTAAGGCGTCCAGCATAGCCCGCGGAACCGTCGCGAACCCTCATCCTTGCCATGAAATGACTTTAGCTTGGCGGCTACCACCAGCATGGACGCATAGTACGAAGCCACACCAAGCGCGACCAGTCCAAGCTGCCACATCCAGTGCGGTTGTAAGCCTCGGATCACCGCCGCCCAGTCGCCAAAGTTGGTGACGCCAGAAAAGAAAAAGTAGCCGGTCCCGGTAAAGAGATTGCCCGCCATCGCCAGTACGAGGAAGTAACGGGTGGCGGAATCATAGCGCAACGGCCTTCGCAGGAGGCACCAGAAGATCGCCGCGAAAAGAAGATTGACGAGCGTGCCATTCGCCGAGATCCAGCGCGTATCAATATCGCACTGCAACGCGACCGTACTCATGGTGACGCGATGGGCTCCGCTCAACCACGCCGTCACACCGTGGCCCAGGCCTTCGTGCAGAACATCCTGGAGAATACAGGCGAGTGCCGAGATGGCAATCAGCGTGGGGCGATCGTCCTTACCAGATACCGCATCGGCGGGCATGGTGGCCTCCCATGTTACAGCCGCACATCTCGCACAGACTTTGATCCGCTTGGACTGTGGTGAAAAGACCTCCATCAAAGCCGATTCGGCGTGTCCCCCCGATTGTGCCTGGTTGACGGGCAAGCGGGAAGTAATCTCATGGGAAGGTTGGCCGACCATCCATCCACAGTCGTCGGGTCAGATGCAATGTGCCACGCAGGCTATAATTGCGCACACCCATGTCTCTTGCCTCTGGCACAAAACTAGGCCCCTATGAAATTCAATCGCCCCTGGGCGCAGACGGCATGGGCGAGGTGTATCGGGCTCGCGACTCTCGTCTTCGACGTGAAGTGGCGATCAAGGTTCTGCCGCCGGCACTTTCGCTTGACGCGGTTTGAGCAAGAGGCTCTCGCCACCGCTGCTCTGAACCATCCCAACATACTAGCTGTGTACGTGACATCGCTGCCAATGGCCGTGTTCTGCTTACGTCCGATAACAGCCGCCTCTTGCTTTTGGGCGGGGTGGCTGGTTCACCGGACAAGGATCTTTCCTGGCTCGGCTGGTCTCTGGCCGCCGGCATCTCCGATGACGGCTCCGCCGTGATCTTCAGTGAAAGCGGCCCTGACCGTCGGCGGAAATCCCATAACTCTCCTCCGCAAACTCGACCGAAGCCCAGCCGTGACGTTGGGGGACGGCCTGCCCACTGAATTGTCCCCCAATGGGAACTGGGTGGCAACGCTAGATGATCATGAGCCCCCGAACATCGTTTTGTTGCCCACGGGCGTAGGGTAAGCCGCGGCAGCTTACCCCAAGCTCGCAGAGAACAATATCCGCAAGGGGTTTCTCGAAGATGGGCAATATCGGAAGTTGGTCGAGTATTGCCCCGAGCTTTGGTTCCGCTCGCTGGTCGAGTGTGGCCGCACGTATGGGTGGCGTGTCTCGGAACTCCTCTCCATGCGCGTTAACCAGTTGGACGTTGCACAGCGCGTGATTCGGCTTGAACCTGGCACAACGAAGAACCGTGACGGCAGGGAAGTGCTCATAACCGCTTCGGTTCACAAGCTGCTCTCGGCTCTCGTCCATGGCAAGTCAACGGATGATTACGTATTCACCCGCGCAAACGGCAAGCCCGTGCGTGATTTCCGCGGTATGTGGCAGAACGCTTGTGCTCACGCGGGAGTGCCTGAACTGCTATTTCACGATTTGCGGCGAACCGGAGCACGAAATCTTCGAAGGGCGGGAGTTGCCGAGGGAATCATCATGAAAATCGGCGGCTGGCGCACTCGCAGCGTGTTCGAGCGATACGCAATCGTGAGCCGTTCGGACATGAATGACGCGATCCTGAAGTTGCAAGAATCGGAGAACCGAGTGGAGCAGGAAAGACTGCAAGCAGAAGAGCAGCAAGAGCCAGATAAGGGCACAAATTGGGCACAATGAAGGGATTTCGGCCCTGCCTCCCGCATCCCGTGCGGTGAACTAGCGCTAGCTAGAGATTGATTCCAAGGGGTTTAGGAGTGGTGCCGGGAGGGGGAGTCGAACCCCCAAGGACCGAAGTCCGGCGGATTTTGAGTCCGCTGCGTCTGCCAGTTCCGCCATCCCGGCCGAGGTCGTAAGTCATGGAGAAATTAAGCTTAATTGATGATTTGAGGCTTTGCAACTTGCCTAGCCATCGCGTCACCGTGACCAGAAACGTTACTGTCTTAGGTCACATGCCCACACTTGTGCGCTTCCAACTTGCGCATCGCGTGCACAATATCCGCCTACGAACTGTATGAGCAAGGCGGGAGAGACGACGGCTTGAACTAGACGATTGGCTGCCAGCAGAATCGGAGGTGACTCAATGAGGCGAAGGCAGTCGCCGCATAAAACCAAGCATTTGATTCGTCACATTTTTTCAGTTCAATCGTCACAGACAGCCGTAAACGATCTTAAATACGATCTGTGCTCGTTTAAAGGTAGGAGGGTTTCACATCGCGACCGAGCGGTACCTGATCCAGCACGGATCAACCGCGTGGATGGACAAGTGCTAAAGGCTTCGTCTCGCTCGCAAATGGTTCTGACAGAGAACTTTCTCATTGCAGAGATTTCGAAGTCTGTTCAACAAGAGCTCACTTCAAGCAGTGGTGGAAAGAGGCGGCGGAAAGAGGATGAATCGGAAAGAGATAGACAGATTGCCAGCAGCACAACTGCTAGCTGACTCGACTTGTACCTTGGTCCGCACCCCGAGGTTGATGCCCACCACGCAGGTTTTTCTCTTTTTTATTTTTTCGAAAGTGTGCAATATTGAGCAGTGGCGGCATTGTGAGTCTCTGTATCCTGATCCGTTTTTCGAGCAGATATCGCTGCCAGCTGCTGAACTCGAACTGGCGGCTACGAGTGCCACAAAGCACCAGCACTACCATGAGAGCGCTTCTCTATCACGATCTGGGCAACGTGGCCGGGAGGATATAGCGCACCCTACCGTCCAGGGTCCGGGCGATGCGGAATGGCGGGCCTCGCCGATGAGAGATGAGAGAGGACTAGTTGATGAGATGAAACCGGGCGACTTCAAGCTTGTGAACCACAAGATTCCTTGGTCACACATTCATGACAAACCGCCGGTGTCGAAGGGAGACGTGCTAATGCGAATGCCAGCAAATTCCAGGGCTGATCGAGTTCTTCTGTTCCCGGTCTTACTCCTTTTCGTTGTCGTCGCCCTTGCTCCAGGCCAGGCTCGCCAGCAGGTTGCCGATAAGAGCGCTCAATCCGCCAGCGCATCCGTGGCCAGTGCGCCTTCATCCGATGTCTCCAAGTACGTGGGAGCGGAGACCTGCAAGACCTGTCACGAGGAAATTTACAACGCCTGGGAGAAAACGCCGCACTGGAAGACCACACTAAATAAGGAGCCATCGCACCAAGGTTGCGAGGGCTGCCATGGTCCCGGTGCGGACCACGTGGCCGGGGGCGGCGACAAGACCAAAATATACGTGTTCGAGGACCACTCACGGCAAGAGACCAGCACCCGCTGTCTGAAATGCCACGGCGAAGGTCACGAGCAGTCGCATTTTGCCGAATCCGCCCATGCCAGTAGCGAGGTCGGCTGTCTCGACTGCCACTCCCCCCATCACGCCAAGGGAGAGCAGCGCCTGCTGGTTCAGAACCAGCCCCAGTTGTGCTACGGATGTCATACCTCGGCCAAGGCTGACTTCGCCAAACCCTGGCACCACCGGGTCAACGAGGGCCTGGTGCAATGCAGTGACTGCCATAACCCTCATGGCACAGCGACGGTGCGGCAGGTGCGGGCTCTGCCAAGTGGGGATGCCATCTGCTACAAGTGCCATGCCGATAAGCAGGGGCCCTTCGTCTACGAGCACGTGCCGGTGAAGACTGAGGGCTGCATCGCTTGCCACACGCCCCACGGTTCCACCAATCCTCGGCTCCTCAAGGTGAGCCTGGTGAACATGCTCTGTCTGCAGTGCCATACCTTTCCGACTGTGAGTCCAATTGGGCCCGCACACAACCAATCGGCGCATTACCAGGCCTGCACGATGTGTCACACCCAGATTCATGGATCCAACTTCAGCAGTGTCTTTTTCAAGTGAGGGAGAACTGATGGCGAAGCCAAGAAAACTCGACCTGCAATCTTTCCTCGGCTCTTCTGTAACCGAAGCCGTCGCGCTGGGGCGAAAGCTAATGGCCAAATCATTGCGCCTCGCGCTAGTCCTCGCCATACTGGCTGCGGTCTTGATGGTGTCGTTGCCAAGGTTGCTCTTTGCGCAATCTTCCAGCGCCGGCCAGAAGCCCTCGGGCGAACCGGATGGCATAACCAGCGGCGGTTACCTGATTCACTCGTCGGTTGACCTGGGCGTCCGGGTCAACTACCGGACCGGCAGTGAGGATATGTACGACACATTGGTGAATCTGCAGACTGGCCCGCGGTTTCTCGACCAGACGCTTTCGATGCAATCTCTGGATCACACGGGCGTGCTCTTCGACAACCTTTATATCAACAGCTTTGGATGGGGAGGCGATCCCAACAACGCCTTGCGGCTTCGGGCAGACAAAAACAAGTTGTACAACTTTCAAGCCAGTTTCCGTCGCGATCAGAATTTCTCCGACTTCGACTTGCTGGCCAATCCCCTGAATCCATCGACCTCCACTCCGACGATTCAGGTGCAAAACTCGCCCCACTTATTTGACACGACGCGGCGCATGAGCGACGTTGACCTCACCTTGCTTCCGCAGTCCCGGGTGAGCTTCCGCTTCGGGTTTTCGCGCAACAACATGACCGGGCCTTCGTACAGCAGCATCCACGAGGGTACGGAAGCTCTGCTCCTCCAAGACTGGAACACAACCATGAACGCCTACCGCATGGGGGTGGACCTTAGAATCGCGCCGCGCACTGTTCTCAGCTACGACCAATTCCTTAATTACTACATGGGAGACACGAGCTACGGGCTGGCTCCCTTCGCGCCGGCGTTCCTGGAAGCGGTGCCCGGGGTAGCTCCCATTGTAGGTCAAGTTTCGCTGGGCTTGTCCATCGACACTAAGAACAATTTCCCCTGTGCGGTGCCGAAAGGGTCAAGCAGTCTGGTTATCGGCGGAGTCCTGACCAACAACAACTGCAGCGCCTACTCGATATCGGCGACAACGCCGGGCTACACACGGTTCCAGCGGATTCGCACCTCCGCACCCACGGAGCGGGTCAGTTTGCGCAGCAATTACTTCCAGCGGGTAGACTTTGTCGGTTCTTATTCCTATAGTTCCGCCAACATGAGCACGCCCTTGGACGAGAATTTCGCCGGTCTGATCACCCGTACCCACACCCTCGCCTTCAACGGTACTGGCGAAGCCAGCGCGAACCGGATTTCCAACGTGCTCGATCTCGAGGCCACGCTGCATCTGACCCAACATCTGCGGCTGATCGAGAAATTTTATTTTTGGGCCTACCGCATTCCGCAGAATGGCAATTTCACCGAGGTCGATAGTGATTGTCCAACGACACCACCTCCAACGCCATGCACGCTGCTGACTCCACTGAGCGCTGCCACGCCAACCACGTTGACCACCCTGACCCAATCGTCTTTCAACCAGACCTGGAAGAGAAATCAGACCGACTTAGCCTGGGACATTTCGAAAAAAGCGGGAGCCCGCATCGGTTTCCGCTTTGGCGATCGGGTCTTCGACCTCTTCAACAATTATGCTGGGGGCGAGGCCTTTAACAGTTTTTTGCCGACGAGCGCGGGCGAGGACCATTTCGTGGTCAAGGAGTACACGGGACTCCTGGGCTTGTGGGCAAGGCCCACCCATGCCTTGCGACTGAGTTTCGATCTGGAGCACACCAATTACGACAACGTGATCGTTCGCATGGCTCCGCGCAAGGAATCGCGGTACCGCTTCCAGACGACCTACACACCCCGGCCGTGGGCGATCTTGGGCGGGTCGATCAATATTCTGCAGGATGCCAACGCCGACGCATTAACAAAGTACGTGGGACACAACCAGAACTACGGACTCACCGCCTCGCTCGCACCGCGCGAACGCATCGGGCTGGATTTGGCGTACAACTTCAACAGCGTGATCCAGAATGCCCTGATCTGCTTCACCGACACGCCGCCAACCGGGGTGACCCTCCCCTTCGTGACCGGCGCCACCACCGGCGCTGGCACTTTTTGTACAACTAACGAGTCGGCCAATCCTCTGCTGAACACCTCGTACTACACCAACCACACTAATTTCGGAATGACCGCCATCAGGTTCAAGCCCGAAAAGCGAGTGACGGTCAACGTCGGCTACAGCATTACCAGTGTTGACGGCAGCACCCCGCAGTTCAACATTCTGCAGCCTCTCGGCTCGTTGCAGTACAAGTACCAGCAACCGGTGGCCAACCTGAGCGTGGATTTGGGCCATAAACTGGCTTGGAATATGGGCTGGAATTATTACCAGTACGGCGAGGGTTCGTTTGTCGGCCCCACCGCGCCACGCTACTTTCACGCGAACAACTTGACCGAGTCCCTGCGTTACGCATTCTGATTTTTCTTGCTTTCCTGGGCGGAGCTGCGAAGCGGCCACAGAAGCGCTCAATCTGAAGCTCGATTCACGAGCTGAGAAATTTCTAGTGCAGTTCGTGTGGGGACGGGCGGCCCGTCCAAGCCGCGCGCGGCGCGGCCTCGCCGCAACGGTCATGCGAAGACGAGCGGAACCCGCAGTACTAACGCTGGTTGGCGCTGGTGAGTAGCGGGAAACGAAGTTGGAAACCGGCTAATCGAAAGTCACATGCCGGTAAAATAATTCTCTCCGTGACCCTCGAGCACCGAATCAAGCCTCGTCATCTTGAGAAGATCCTTAATGCGTGACCTCGGATTCGCCAGTTCTAGATCACACTGTGCTCTGCTTGCAGCCATATAGACGCTGACCAGCGCACCGAGGCCAGAACTATCGATATAGTTGACCTCCGTCAGGTCCAGCACAATGCGCTTGGTCCCTGGGATGAGCTCGCGGATTGTACTCTGCAACAGATCAGACGTTGAGGATGTGATCCTGCCCGCGCCATGGACGATGGTTTCCCCGGTTTTCTTCTCTGTACTGAGTCGCAACTCTGCACTGGGGACAACTGGATTTGCGGCCATTGTAGGCCTCCTGTCGTGGAATTCGGCCAGAATTCAAATACAATACATCCGCGCATCGCAAAGTCAAGCAAAAAAGACTGAGGTGCAGCGGTGGCAACAACCCGCGAATTTCGCCGTGGGCCTCCTCAGATCGGGTTAGGCGCAGTTGGCTCCATAGCGTTCTTTAGCGCTCTCTTGAATCACCGCTAGTCCACCCTTGAAGGGCTTCACATGGCCGCTACCGCATCGCAAACATTCATAATCTTGAAACGCCCGCTGGACTCTAGTGCTGGCTCCGTGATCCTTGGCTTACATGTCCTGCAGGTCTCTAGTTGGAGGAGTCTTGTGGCGGTGCCAATGCTTCGCGCCTACATACCGGAAGCCCTTCGATCTGATTTCTTCAGCGGGCAAAAAATGAAGACTGGTCGGCCCTAGCAGACGATTTTCGAACTTTCCTCTGGTGCACCCACACGTTTGAACCAGCGCTTTCAGCGCCTTAGGATTAATCTCAAGTCAAATCGTCGGGCCCTGGCGGACGATTTTCGAACCGGGCCAACGGACGAACCAAAGACTCCGTAAGCAACGCCACCAGCACGATCGCCTTAACCTGACCACCGAAGCCCACCGTGCCTCGAAGGAGATAGCTCTGGGGCGTAAACAAAATCGCAAAGTAACAGAATATTCGAGTGAGGAAAAAAGTTTCTCCGAGCCCTGCTTGCTGTTGCCCCGAGTAGTAGCAGGGCAAAAGGCACATACAGGTGAACCAATGTGTAATCCGCTGAGCGCGGCGGAAACACCAAAGCGCAACACGCCAAGGCGACCATCCGGTTCAATAGGGGCAGCCTCCTAAGTCGCAAGAAAATTGCCATGCTCAGAATTACAATCACAACAAAATAAATTCTGTACGCATGTTGAAGATAATCTGGAGTCAGGGTCGGCCTGTAAAGAACGAGGGCATTTTTGATCGCTGCAAACAACGAATGGTCGAAGCCGTTATCAAGGCCCCGCCAGTGATAGATATACAGGTCCTTGAAGCGCTCCAGGCCATTCTGAATGCCGGCCTGCGCGATAGAAATTGTCGGCCCCATCCACCAAAGCGAAGCGAGCGTCACGGCCCCCATCGTGAATACTCCGAAAAACAATTCCAATAGGCGCCGCCGCCGGTATAAAAACAGCAACAAGAAGATCGCGGGCACAAACTTCATGGACCCAGCAATTCCGATCAGCGGTGCGGCCAACCATAGTCGCTCGCGGGCAAACGCGACCAGACCGCAGGACACCACTACCCAAACCGCAATCTCAATGTTTGCACGGTCGAAAAGAATCACAAACGGATACGAGGTGAGAAGGACGGTCAATGCGAAAACTCCCGCAACCCCTCCCTAAATTCCGGCGTCCCTGAGAGCCCTCGCAAAGAAAGCCGCACCAATGAGAGAGGCGGCAAGGATGGTTGCGAGAAGTGCACGTAATGGATGTAAGAACCAACGAAAGAAAAATGCATAAACCAGCGCAATAGGCGCTGGGTAAGTGAAGGGATGTCCAGGAGACGTGAAAAACGCTTCTGTCCCAAGGTGCTTGAAGCGCCCTTGATAAACGGCGAGATCCGTGAACCCCCATCCTGCCCATACCGGAAGGAATGTGTTGTACGGGTAACCTTCGTGAAGTAAATAGCGCCGGACTCCTACGATCAGAAGAGTCAAAGCAGACAGTACGAGCGTGGCTATCCAATACACTTTGACGGCACGCGGCAGCCGGACGGAGTGGTTGGTCATGCGTTCGGCGCCTGGGCCTGGCCGCCGTAGATGGTCGAATGGCGAAAGACCACGGTTCGCAATCCGTAGGCGCGCGCGTAGTCAAGCATGTATTGATCCAGCCGCTCCTTTCGAGCAACCGTATGGGGTACGAAAATCGAGCCGCGCCGACTCGTCAATACCCAGCTTGCCATTAGCGGGCTGATAGCGGGTTGCGAGTTCTTCGAGGTGAACACCTTCGAGGTCACCGTAAACCTTGTTGCTGGAGGCGTAGACTATCGTGGCTTCGGGAGCCCGCAGAAAGCTAGTTCAACCCGAATGCGACCACAGCGTCGCCAGTCTTCGTTCCCCACAAGCCGTGCCCGCCAGCCGCGATCACTACAA
The DNA here is from genome assembly GCA_963797885.1 of uncultured Acidobacteriaceae bacterium. Classification (GTDB taxonomy): domain Bacteria; phylum Acidobacteriota; class Terriglobia; order Terriglobales; family Acidobacteriaceae; genus Acidiflorens. The sequence continues at coordinate 17,995 of CAWCRQ010000142.1, forward strand.
ACTGTCAAATAGCGAGAGCGCTCTACAACGTAAAGAGCGAGCTCAGAGTCGGAGGGGCATTACTGGCGACCACGTCCAGCTTTACTCAGGGCGTACACGCATTCAAGAGTTCTCGATACGACTTCGAACTGCGGGATTATCAAGCCATCATCGATTGGATAAACGCCTACAAGAAGTGACGCTAACCGCTTTGCGGCTCTAACGGACAAGCGACCCTCTTTCCGGCTGCATCTCAAAACAAGAGCACGGGGCACAATTCTCTGAGGCACAGCCGTTTCGTCCGTACAACCATACTGGTACCGAGAAATGCCTAGTTTTCCAACGTCGCGTTGCATGAACCCGAAAATCGGCGAAGTGCTGATACAGTGGTTGCCCCGCTTCCGTCGGCATCGTTGGCTATCCGAAGTAATTACCCGCCTCAGCCTCCTGGGCGGGTCCAGAAACGGGCTTCGCGGAGATCAACGGATGATCTCCTCGAAGCTGACTTCTGGACAACGTCGGAATTAGCCTGGAAACATAACTTCCGGATTGCTCGTCGCTCGGGCAGAATACCGACTGGCGGATAATATTTATATAGTTCGTCGTCTCTACTTCAGCCCTTCGACCACATAAAGGTAAGAGAGGGTACGGGCGACGGTGTACAGGTAAAAGTTTCCATCCGGCGTTATGCGTCCCGAACCGACGCCAGCCACTCCGGCCAGATCGCCGGGCGCATGTTGATGGTGCAGGCGGCGCTGACCGGTTTTCAAGTCCGCAACGTACACCTTGACTGGTGTCGAGGAAACATCGCCGACGTAGATGGATTTGCTATCCGCGGTCCATCCCGCGACCGCTTCATCGGCTCGAACGAAGGACAAAGGTTGAGGCGTCTGGTCCCCGGCGAATGGAACCATCCACTGGGCGCCATCTTTGCGGCCCAGCACATAGTTGCCGTCCGGAGAAACCAAGGTGCCCCGGAAGCCTTCCGGCCCGAAGGGCTTCGGCGCGGAACCGTCCAGCATCAAGGTGTAGGTTCGAGGGGCCTTTCCTTTCTCGGTGGCAACCATAATCAATCCCTTGCCGTCGGGCAGGAAGCGCAGGTTGGCAGTGTGGAACAGTTGACTGTCGGCGAGGGTTATGGGTTGTCCGGCGCCGGCTGGCAGCAAGACGGTGGGCGCGGGCTGTTTCACGCTGGTTGACGCTACCCACTTATCGTCGGGCGATATGTCGAGTCCCATCCCGGAGCCTAGCCGGATCGCCGGCGAGCCATCCGTTTTTCGGAGAAAGACAGTGTAGTCTGGGCCTCCTCCTTCGCCGTCTTCTTCCAACACGGCCCATTGACCGTCCGCGGAGAGACTGCGTCCGAGCGTCCAATCGAACCAGGACAGGTCACCGTCTCTGTCCTGGCCCATGCGGTGGCCGTAGACCTCTTGCCGGGTGGCCTCGTTGGCGATCAAAACTTGCCCTTCCTTGCTGATATCGAACACGCGTAATCGCCCGGGAATGTGCAAGAGGTCTCGTAACTGGCCACTAAGATTGACCGCATAGAGCGCGCTGTTAATCCCTGCGTCGCTGCCGGTAAACCAGATCTCGTCCCCGGAGCGGGACCATGCCAGGCCGGTAAGATCGCTCCATTCCTTGGTCAGCCGCGTCGCCTTGCCCGAGAGGTCCACCACGGCCACGTATCCCCGTGTGTCGGCAGCATTGGGATGATCGAAGAAAGCGATCCGCTTGCCGTCGGGAGAAACCGCAACATGCGAAATGTCGCCCGTGGAAGTGGCGTAGATGGTTTTTCCGACTGGATATTCCAGCCGGCACTCTGGACCAAAAAAGTGCACCACCGCCAGAGATTCCCCGTCCCGGCTCCAGGAAGCTTGCAGCACGTCCCCCAGCAGTTCGCGGGGTGCTCCTCCCGTCAGCGGTACCACCGAGAGCATGCCGCGCGGGACAAGGCTATTGTCCGATTTCTGCCGCAGCGCCATTTCCCCTTTGGAAGAGATGCTCAAAACCTCGCTGTCCAGGAGGTCGATGGGGCGCGACATCAGCGCGTCGGTTCGAGTGGTGTAAACCTGCTCTTTCGGAGCGCCGTTCCAAGCCGCGCTGTACACGATGCTTTGCCCATCGGGAGCGAACTTCGCCCCGTAAATCGTCCCGCGCTGAAACGTAAGCTGGTGAAAGTGGGGTGTCAGCACCGGCGCATTGTTCCTGGCTGCGTAGTAAGTCCCAGCCAACGCCAGCAGTATGATGAGGGCTCCGGCAGCTTGCTTCCAATAAGATCTCCGCTGGTCGGTCACGGCTCGCAAACGGGACCCGGTGCCTGACTGGTTGGAAAGGGTTTCCAAATCAAACGCCACATCGCGTGCCGAGTGGAAGCGCTGCTCGGGATTCTTCTCGAGGCAATGTTGCACTACGCGCTCCAGCGCCGGAGAAACATTGCGATTGGTTTCGTTCAAATCCGGAGGATCTTCCTTCAGGATCGCGCTCATCGTATCCGCGGCCGTGTCGCCGTGAAAGGCCCGTTTGCCAGAAAGCATCTCGTAGAGAATCGCCCCAAAGCTGAAAATGTCAGAGCGTGGATCCAGCGCGACGCCCCGCACCTGCTCCGGCGACATGTATCCCGCCGTTCCCATGACCAACCCTGCCTCGGTGCCGTGGGTCGCGGTCGGCAATGACGTGTCGGTGCCGGGCTCGGCCTGAGTCAGTTTGGCCAGCCCGAAATCCAGAATCTTGACCCGGCCATCTTTCGTGACGAATAGATTCTCGGGCTTGAGGTCGCGATGAATGATCCCTTTTTCGTGGGCTGCGGCCAGTCCCTGCGCGATTTGCAAGGCGTAGTCCAACGTCTTGCGCACCGCAATCGATCCACTGCGCAGACGCTCCCGCAGGGTTTCTCCCTCAAGCAGTTCCGACACCACGTAAGGCGAGCCCTCGATCGTGCCAATGTCGAACACCGCCAGAATATTAGGATGGTTCAGGGCTGCAGTGGCGAGGGCCTCTTGCTCAAAACGGCGCAACCGGTCCGCGTCAAGCGAAAATGACTGCGGCAACACCTTGATCGCCACTTCACGTTTGAGACGCGGGTCACGGGAGCGATAGACCTCGCCCATGCCGCCTGCGCCAAGTGGGGAGACAATTTCATACGGACCGAGTTTGGTGCCAGAGGTAAGGGCCATGCGTGCACGTAATTATAATCTAGGCAGCACGTTTTGCGGCGGATGCGACGATTCTGGACGTGTTGTCGGCAACCCTTCCTTTTCCGATTATGGAAAGGTTGCCCGTGATCCGCCCAGAATCCAGCACCTGTTCTCTCACCAGCTTCAGAATTTGGCTTCTGTGACGCCCCGCAGATTTCACTTGTCCGCGCAACGCATCATTGTCTACCTGAACGCTAACGAGCTAAAGGCACTTTGCAAACGGTGCCAACGTTATAATCACAGCCACTCATGGCCCTCGCTCCCGGGACAAAGCTCGGCCCGTATGAAATCCAGTCACCGCTGGGTGCGGGCGGCATGGGCGAGGTGTATCGCGCCACCGACACCAAGCTCGGCCGCGACGTGGCACTCAAGGTGCTGCCTGCCGGGATGGCGCACGATCCCGAGCGGCTCGGGCGTTTTCGTCGCGAGGCAAAGGCCCTCGCCCAACTCGACCATCCAAACATTGTCACGATTTACTCAGTGGAGGAATGCGAGGGCGTCCATTTTCTGACGATGCAGCTCGTCGAAGGGCAGCCGCTCGACCGCGTTATCCCCGCAGGCGGGCTCCCACTGGCGCAGATCGTTGAGATTGCCAGTGTGCTGGGCGACGCGCTCGCCGCGGCCCATGAGAAAGGCATCGTTCATCGCGATTTGAAGCCCGCCAATGTCATGGTTTCGAAGGAAGGCCGCGTGAAGGTGCTGGACTTCGGGCTGGCAAAAGATGTTAGCGCGTCTGACCCCGCCGACGCCACGCTGACATCGGACCACCGCACGCAGGCGGGCATGGTGATGGGGACTCCGGCCTACATGTCTCCCGAGCAGACATCGGGCCGCCCGCTCGACCATCGCACTGACATTTTTTCTTTGGGCGTCGTGCTGCACGAGATGGCGACGGGACGGCGGCCCTTCGAGGGGAGTTTTTCCGCCGAGTTGATCTCTGCGATTCTTCGGGATACTCCGCCGTCGGTCACGGACGTGCGGCCCGATCTGCCGGCCGATCTTGCACGGATCGTGCGGCGCTGTTTGGAGAAGGATCCGCGGCATCGCGTGCAGACGGCGCGCGACGTCAGCAACGAGTTCCGCGATCTGCGAACACTTGCGGAAACACGCCGACCGTCGGGCGCGGCTCGCGCCGAGCCAGGTTCCTCGCTTGCGCAGGGCATTTCTGGAATCAAACGGCGCAAAACTGTCCGGGCGGTCGCCGTCATTTTGCTTGTGATCGGCGTCGCCGGAGTCGCTGCGTATCTGAAAACTTCCAAGGCAGGTCAGATTGATTCCATCGCCGTTCTTCCTCTAGAGAATCGGAACAACAACCCCGATGCCGACTACATTCCCGATGGAATCACGGAGAGCATCAACAACAGCCTGGCGCGGTTGCCCAGTCTGACGGTGATTCCGCACAGTGTGGCTTTCCATTACAAAGGCAATGCGATGGATGTCCGAAAGGTGGGCGAGGAGCTTCACGTCCAAGCCGTGCTCGCGGGCAGCGTGGCGCAGCGCGGCGAGGACCTTACCATTGACGTCGAACTCGACGACATTCGCAACGGCAAACAGCTGTGGGGCGAGCAGTACCACCGCAAGCTGGCCGATCTGCTGGCGGTGCAGAGTGACATCGCCAGGGAAGTTTCTCAGCGGTTGCGCTCGCAACTTTCGGCAGAGGACGAAAAAAAGTTGACGAAAGGCTCCACGGACAATCCCGAAGCCTATCGGCTTTATCTCAAGGGCAAGTACTACACCGACAAACTCACCAAGGAAGGATTTGACACCGGCATCGACTACTTCAATCAGGCCATCGCCGTCGATCCAAACTATGGACTGGCCTACAGCGGCTTGGCCTACAACTACATTAACCAGATCGATTGGTTTATGCCTCCCAGCGAAGGGGGACCCAAAACAAAAGATGCTGCCGAGAAGGCGTTGGCGATCGACGGGTCGGACGCCCGCGCCCACCTTTCGCTGGCGATAGAAACGCACTGGTATGAGTGGAAGTTTGCCGCCGCGGAAAACGAGTTCAAACGAACCATTGAATTGAATCCCGACAATGCGGAGGCGTACTTGTTCTACGCCTGGTTCCTGGCGCCGATGGGGCGGAACGACGAGGCTCTCGCGGAAGCCAGGCGAGCACAGCAAGCCGATCCACTCTTCCCGTTTGCGAGCTTCAGCACAGGAGCGGTTTTACTGTTTGCACGACAGTGGGACCCGGCGATTGAACAACTGCATCGTGCCATCGAACTGGACCCGAATTTCTGGTTTAGTCATTGCTTCCTGGGCCGGGCCTATGAACAAAAAGGAAGACTGCCGGAAGCGATTGCCGAGTTTCAGCGCGCGCTCGAAGTGGAAAAAGACAACACCGAGATTTGGTCGGGCCTTGGACATGCCTACGCAGTGTCGGGAAAGAAGGTAGAAGCGCAAAAAGTCCTGGATCACTTAAAAGAGTTATCGGCGCATGGCTGGGTGGCTCCCTACAACGTCGCGGTCATTTATGCAGGCATGGGAGAAAAAGACCGGGCATTCGCCTTGCTCGAGCAGGCCTACAAAGACCGGTCGTACTATATGGCCACGTATCTGGCCACGGACGAGCGGCTGGACAACCTGCGCTCCGACCCTCGCTTTGCTGATCTCCGCAAGCGTGTCGGACTACCAGAGTAACCTGCGCTGTTCGTTTGCGCCTGTCTGCGCGCGAGAGAGGTCAATCCCGCCAGTACCCCATGGATTCCCGAGATCCAGCTTCATGGGAGAGGGGTTGTTAAGACTGTGGGCGGGTGGTCGGCAAGCTGGAAGTAATTCGGTTACTGCCGCATCTAGCAGCAACCCAGGAGAAATCCAGAAACAGCTTTGACCTGCTTTGCAAGCTAGCCTTTAGTGTCTGGAACCTTAGGCTGCCACAGTTCGATCGGATTTCCCTCAGGGTCATGCAGGCGTGCGAACCGGCCGTTGGGATAAGACTGCGCGTCGATCTTGACCGCGATTCCCGCTGCTTGTAGCTGGGCCGCCATTTTGTCGAGATCCCCGACTCGAAAGTTGACCATCCAAACCTTGTGGGCATCTCCGAAATAGTCGCTCGTCTCCTCGAAAGGAGCGAAAACGGTGGGTCCTGCCTCTTGCTGCCAAACGGAATCCTCGTAGCTCGATGGTGTGAGCGAGATCCCCAGGTGTTGCTGGTACCAACGCCCCAATGCTTTCGGATCGTGAGCTCGGAAGAATAATCCTCCAATACCCGTCACTTTTTCCATTTCCGTTCCGCCAGCGATCCCATTACGAACGGCGGCCCCAGCAGAGGGAGGGGAGACCTTTGGCTGTGTGGCTGTCTGCGCAGCGATGCCGAGTAGGTTCCGGCTCCAGATCAAGCTCGACGCGAAAGCAAATGACAGGGTTCGAAGCAGTTGGCGTCTTTGAAAACGCATCCCATCCTCCTTTCGAGAAGGCCGCGACTCGATCTACGATATCTGCGCGAATGGGGTTCTGGGAAGCGTAAAGACGAGGTTCTGGGCGAGTTGTCGGTTACCCGGAAGTTATCCAGAAACGGGCTTCTGGGAGATCACCAGCAGCGGGCCTTGACCGTTGGGTTTACAACCCAAATTGGACTGGGAACCGACTGCGATCCAGCTGAGTTTTCCTCTGCGGAAATCTTCCCAGAAACCGACTCTTGAAACCCTTTCAAGTGGGAAAGCTCTGAGAAGCTCCGAGACACTCCGAAGAAACAGCGTGTACTGTACTCTACTTACAGTAGACTACTGAAGCTCAAGTCATCGAATTCCGGAAACAGGACAAAACTGAGAGCGCTCTCCGAACCAGGTCTCTTTTTCTCTTGCAAGTTCAGGCTCGGTCGGCTACTGTTTTCCTTGCAACCATTCGGTGAACACCCCCCACGGACAATCTAGTTTTGTGTTCGCTCTTTGATCGAGCGTCCGTCCGCGCTGCCCATTATTCCCAGGCGCATCGCGTGCGGTCCATGATCCGAGTCGATCACAGGATCGGAAATCGACGTGGGGATATGTGAAAGACTTCTGACCTTGAGGGAAGCGGCCTCGCTTCTCCGCCTTCATCCGAAAACCCTGCAGAACATGGCCATCCGCCGTGAGGTGCCTGCAATCAAGATCCTGCAGGGCTGGCGATTTCGCGAATCCGATCTGCAGGGTTGGATCAATTCTCTGCTGCGATTACCCGAGAACAACAGCGGCAACAGCGCGTCTGGTGGGACGCAGATTACCCAGCGGCGACCTGGAACTCCTGGCTGGCTCAAAAGGATGCGCGATGGAAAACCGTAGCGCATTGGAAGACCAGTTCCTCACGGTTTCCGAAGTCGCCGCAGTGTTGAAAGTGCCGGTCTCGTGGGTTTACGAACGAACCCGTCGATCCGGCAGCGACCGAATACCGCATATCAAGCTCGGCAAATATTTGCGATTTCGCTGGGCCGCCGTGCGCCAATGGCTGGAGGGTCTGAACCAAGATTGACTTGCGGCTTATGAGTAAAGACACTACACTGCCACCGACGCAGAATCAGCTGAGCGGGCCATCGAAAGGAGGAAAATTGGCTCGCAAAAAACGTTTTCAGTACGGTTCATTGTTTCAAAGAGGTAAGCGTAACAAGGTATGTGTGGCGCGGTGGTGGGAGCCAAGGATCGATTCCGAGGGCAGGGAATTCAGAGTCCGTTGTTCCGAGACTCTGGGGACGGTCGCCGAACTCACCAGTCGTCGTCGGGCAGAGCAGTTGCTCATCCAGCGGATGCAACGGGTCAACAGCGATCATTGCTCGATGCAGTCGACTCGCAAGTTTGCCGACTTCGTTTGCGTGGATTGGGAACCTGTGATGCTGCCGACGATGAAATATGCCACGCAAAAGTCGTACCGGTATTTTATTCGAGTGCATCTGATTCCCGCTCTTGGCGACCTCTCGCTGCGAGATGTTTCCCGGGAACGGATTCAGGCCATGCTGAACGCCAAGCTTTCGAAAGGTTTGGCTTGGGAAACCGTTCATCACCTGCAGTGCGCTCTCGGCAAAATATTGGGCACGGCAACGGAATGGGGATACATCGAGGCGAATCCAGTGCGCTTGACGAGACTTCCAAGACGATTGCGCTCCAGACAGAAAGCCGTGCTGACCCCGGAGCAACTGCGCTCGCTCCTGGCCAGGCTGCCGGAGCCGGCGCGGTCGTTGGTTTTCCTGTTAACGCTCACTGGACTTCGAGTCGGGGAACTGCTGGCGCTGCGCTGGCGGAACGTCGATCTCGGTGCATGTTGGCTCCGCGTAGAGGAAACCGTCTGCGAGGGGCACTTCGATGAACCCAAGAGCCGACACAGCATACGCCTCATCCCGTTGGGGCCGATTGCGGTTGCGGTTCTTTCGGCCCGGCAGGCTAGGGCTCCGCAAGATCCTGGAGCTTTAGTGTTCCCAAGTGAGAAGGGAACTGTGCTCGACCGGCGCACTCTGTTGTCACGGCAGCTCAAGCCAGCGGCAAAAACAGCTGGATTGGGCAACGTGAACTGGCATTTGCTGCGACACTCGAACGCCACGCTGCATGATTCGATCGGAACTCCTCTCTGAACGGTGCAGGCCCTGCTCGGTCACTCGTCGAGCGAAATCACTCGCCAGGTATACCTGCATTCGCTGACCGAAGATCGCCGATCGGCGGTAAACAGACTGGAAGCTCTAATTATTGGACCCATATCGGACTCAAGTTTGGGATTTCCGAAGTTGCTGCTTCCAAAATCTGCTGAGGCTACAGGGGATATTGGTCGGGGCGCGCGGATTTGAACCGCGGACCCCCTGCGCCCAAGGCAGGTGCGCTACCAGGCTGCGCTACGCCCCGACATGATTAACGGGATTAATTCTAAAGCACCTTCCAATTTTATTTCCACTCCAACTCTTGGCTCTTGGGCCTCGACCGTGCACAAACCGTACACGTATTCGCTCGTTGCACCGAACCGTGCGTATTCCATCCCCAGTCGCTGAAGCGAAGAAGGTCACGAGGTGCGGCTTAGGCAGGCGCAGTATGGGAAGCCGCATGCGAAGACAAACAAGAGCGACTACATCGATGCTGAGGCGACCGCGAAGGCCCACGTCATCCGAGCGGAACCGAGGCAAGCGCCAATGGAGTTTCCAACTTCCCACAAACCAAAGTTCTGACCCGCATCGGCGGTTTGACCCTACGCGAGGCCCGGTTCTAGTTCCAGGGCGACCGCAAAATCCTCTTGACAGTCCAAAGGCGGCGTTTTAGAATTCTCCACCTAGAGCGAGCGCTCGTCTTGGTACAGCGAGCGGATGAACAAAATGCCCAAGCTTTTGGACGACACCGTCGCCAAGAACCGGCGCAAAATCGAACGCGCCGCGCAAAAACTTTTCACCCGGCAAGGATTTCACGGTACGACCGTCCGGGAAATCGCCCACAAGGCCGGCGTATCCATGGGCAAACTCTACCTCTACTACCCGACCAAGGAAGACATATTCATCGATCTGGTCCAGCACATGGAGCAGAAAATGGAAGCCCTCCGGCGGACAAAGATTTTTCCCTTGATGCAATCTCCCGATCCGGAATCGCTGAAGCAGTTGGGGATGGCCGTCGGCCGCGTCGTGTCGGAGAATCTGGACTACTGGCGCCTTATGTACGTCGACGTGGTTGAGTTCCGTCATAAGCACTTCATTCACAGCTATCGAGAAGTTGCGGGAGGTCTGCGCACCTATTCGACGGCTTTGTTTCAAAAGGCGCCGATTCCTTTTCCCAGCGACGTGAACCCCGGGCTGGCCTATGTCAGTTTGTACCTGCAGTTTGTTACGCATTTTCTGGTGGAGAAACTCTTCGGCGCCAAGCGCTATCTGGGCGTGAGTGACGAGGAAGCTGTCGATCAGTTTGTCCGTCTGTACACCCGTAGCCGGAAGGACCGAACTCGGAAGCCGTAATTGCGACACAAGGAGGAAATATGCGAACACTCACAACCCTGCTGGCGGCCGCCGCCATTCTCTGTTTCATGACACCGATGACGCAAGCGCAGACGGCCACCACCGGCCAAATCGTAGGCGTGGTGACGGATCCCAGCGGTGCACTCGTAGTAGGCGCAAAAGTCGCCGTGACTAGCGACGCCGGCGTGCGCCGCGAAGTCACAACCGGCGGCAACGGTCGTTACACGTTTCCCTTGCTCGACCCCGGCTCCTATCGGCTCGAAGTGAGCTCCAGCGGATTCGCATCGGTCAAGCTGGAAGGCATCGTGGTCAAGATCACCGAAAGCTCGGTCGCCGACGCGGCCCTCAAGGTGGCCGGTGCGCCGACCA
>CAWCRQ010000143.1:0-67609 GCA_963797885.1 uncultured Acidobacteriaceae bacterium
CTTCTGCGCGGGTAGCACGACGAGGGTTGTGATTTGTTCGCCACCGACCCAGCGCTGCCAATGTTCTAGAATGCGAACATGAGGATCTTGCTGTTCAGCGGAAAAGGCGGTGTGGGCAAGACCAGCCTGGCCGCCGCCACGGGCGTGAAACTGGCGCAACTGAACTATCGGACCCTGGTGCTGAGCATCGATCCGGCACACAGCCTGGCAGATGCGTTCAATCTCGACACCGAACTCTTCCATGTCCAAACCTCAGAGCCACTAGCGATCAATGATCGGCTTTCGGTCCAGGAGCTGAATATCCAAAAAGAGATCAAGCGCCATTGGCAGGAAATCTCCTCCTATGTGAGCGCCGTGCTGCGCACCACCGGCATCAGCGGCGTAGAGGCGGAAGAGCTGGCGATTCTGCCCGGCATGGAGGAGCTCAGCGCCATGATGTACATCAATCAATACCGGCGCGAGCAGCGGTACGACGTCATCGTGCTCGATGCCGCGCCCACCGCAGAATCCATGCGTTTCATCAGCATGCCGACAACGCTGGACTGGTACATGAAGCACATCTTTCCTTTCCAGCGTAATTTTCTCAAGGCGGTGCGGCCCATCGCCAACCGGGTTGCGCCGTTCGAACTGCCGCCCGACAGCTACTTCGGCAACGTTCGGGACCTCTTCGACAAGCTCGAGGGAGTGGGTGAGATGATGGAGGATCCGCGGATCACCAGTGTGCGGCTGGTCACCAATGCGGAGAAGATGGTGGTGCGGGAGACGCAACGGGCATTCGTGTACTTCTCTCTGCATGGGCTGACCGTGGACGCAGTCCTCGTAAACCGTTTGCTCCCAGCGGAGGTTAGCGATGCCTGGTTCAAGGAGTGGCACACCTCCCAGGACGCGATGGTGCATGAGATCGAGGAGTACTTTGCGCCCGTGCCAGTAAAGAAGGTGCCGTTGTTCGCGCATGAAATACTGGGCAAGCAGCGGCTAGAGGATCTCGCGCGAGTGCTGTATGCTGAGGGCGAAGATCCGTCAGCCGTGACCCGAACGGAGAAGCCTTACACTTTCGGGAAACAGAACGGGCTTTACGAGATTCGAGTTCTTTTGCCTTTCGCCACCAAGGGCGAGATCGAGCTGTTTAAGAAGGGCGACGAACTTGTCGTACAAATCGGTAGTTTCCGCCGTCATATCGGGTTGCCGCGATCAATGACAGCCCTGTCGCCGTCCCGGGCGCGCCTGGAGAGCAAGGTCCTCACGGTCGAAATGAAGGAGGCATTATGAACGAGCCAGAGAATAGCCAGTCAACCACCAGCGAGCAAGGCGCTCATGAACGCTGCCCGTGTCGCGAGATCGTGGACACCGTGCAAGCTTTCCTGGGGATTTCGCCTGCTGCCCGGCAGCACTTGACAAGCTCACGCGTCGAGTTCCTCAAGGCGGTCCGGGAGATCCTAAACGACCGAATTGAGCACTTGTCGAGCCCGGGCCAGAAGGGTACGAAGGTCGCGGTTGAGTAGGTCATCCCCGACGCGTGATCGGTCGGAACTTGGACGGTCGGAACCTGGTCGTCTCCCAAAGCGTCCTCGACACGGAGCTGATTGGCCGTTGCCTCGCTGAGGCCATCTCAGGACCTCCCGGCTTTGCGTTCGTACGGTACGTACACTGGTTCCCAGATATTTGCTTGGAGTTCGCGATCCAGGCTATCTTCGCCGGCAACCTGCGCCTGGCCATCTTGAATCGCCTGGCGACCTACGGCCTGAGCGATTGATCGACTGAGCTGACGCGAATCCGAAAGTGACGGCAGGAGGCTTGCCTTCTTATCCTTTTGTGTGGGGACGAGACGTGCCAATTCTTTAGCCGCGGCCATGACCATCGTATCGGTGACGCGTTTGGCTTTGGAGGCAACAATCCCGAGAGCAAGCCCGGGAAATATGTACGAGTTATTGGTCTGGTCGATGCGAACCTTCTTCCCCCAAATCGTCACCGGTTCGAACGGACTCCCGGTGCCGATCAGCGCCCGTCCTTCGGTCCAGTCCAACAAGTCCTGAGGCGTCGCTTCGCAGCGTGCGGTGGGGTTCGAAAGCGGGAAGATGACGGGTCGAACTGTGTTCCTGGCCATTTCGCGCACCGCATCTTCGGTGAAGGCTCCCCCTTGACCAGACACTCCAATGAGGACCGAAGGCTTGGCATGGCGAATCACATCCTGCAAGCTGATCTCTCCATTCGGTTGTCTCCATCCCCGCACTTCTTCTTCTTTGCGCGCGTAGGGCAGTTGCTCGGGCCGCACATCTTTGCCCTTTTCTGTGATCAGACCGTAGCGATCGATAGCGTAGAAGTGATTTCGAGCTTCCTCCTTCGGAATGCCCTTGTCATGCATGAACTGTTCTAGCAGGTTGGTGATGCCTATGCCCGCGGTCCCGAAGCCAAATACAACGATCTTCTGTTGCTCTAGTGGCACGCCCGTAACGTTGATGGCAGAGAGCAGCGTCGCGGCCGCTACCGCCGCAGTGCCTTGAATGTCGTCGTTAAAAGTGCATAGCTGGTCCTTGTAGCGAGCCAGAAGTCGAGCGGCATTCGAGCCGGCAAAATCCTCCCATTGCAAGAGAACGTGCGGCCATCGTTTCTTTACGCTGTTTACAAAAACATCTACGAAAGCGTCGTACTCTTCGCCGCGGACCCGATGATGCGTCCATCCAATGTAAATTGGACTCTTTAACCTGTCCTCGTTGTCCGTTCCCACATCGAGCAGAATCGGAAGACAATGCTCCGGATGGATGCCGCCGAGCGCCGTGTAAAGGGCCATCTTCCCAATTGGGATACCCATGCCTCCCGCACCTTGATCGCCGAGCCCCAGGATTCGTTCACCATCGCTGACCACGATGCATTTCACACCGTCGTAACGGGAATGACTTAGGATCTGATCGATACGATGTTTATTCGGATAGCTGAGGAACAAACCTCGTGGCTTTCTCCATATCTCACTGAAGCGCTGGCAACCCTCACCCACCGTTGGCGTATACACCACGGGGAGCATCTCTTCGATATTGCGCAGCAAGAGCGCATAGAACAGCGTCTCGTTCGAATTCTGCAGGTCGCGGAGAAAGCTGTATTTATGGAAGGCGTTCGGCTGCTCCCGGAATGCTTGAATCCGCCTCTCAATCTGTTCATCAAGACTCCCCACATGCGGTGGCAATAAACCGTGCAGGCCAAATATATCGCGTTCGTGATCCGTGAAGGCTGTTCCCTTATTGAGACGCGGAGAATTGATCAGGCCATATCCCGAAAGAGAAATCTGGATGGCCTTGTTGCTTGCTGTCTGCTGTAATTGCTCGTGCATTTCCATCCTCTTCCCAATCCGGTTTAGCATGTTTGTGAACATGGCGGGCGAACGCAGCGGTACGGATTGTTTGCAACATGCGCATCTGTGGCCAGCCGCTTCCATTCAGTATGCCAGAGCCCGAGTGTTGCCGAGAATACCCGATGGCACGATACGTCTGCCAACTGGCGAGTCCGGCGCTGTCGACGAGCCCACCATACAGTCTGAGACCGACCGCTACATAGCGTGTCCCGCAGTTCGCGGAAAGAATTGAGCCCCAAGTTTGACATCCGCAGCTTCCACGACGTAAGACCTGATGGGACACCAGGAAGAAAGCAGAAGCTCGGGCCACACGCAAACGTGTACGACAGGCGTCTCCTGAGATCCGAGAACTTGCTATTATTTGAGAGGAAGGTTTGCGATACTTCCCTCTCTGTCAGTAGGCGCGGGCAGCCCTGATTTCTGGTCCGCCCATGCTGCTTTTAACCAGAAGTGGGCCCGTAGCTCAAGCGGATAGAGCATCGGATTTCTAATCCGAGGGTTGCAGGTTCGATTCCTGCCGGGCCTACCATATCAACCCGTTGTATACACGACTAATTGGCGAGAGGCGCAAAAACGGGGATGGCTAAACTGCCCGCTTTTGGTGCAACTATGCCCCGAAGTCTGCCCAAACTCGGAGGTTGAACGCGGCGGCTGCGGCGCTGCCCTTGTATCTAGGAAGGCACCGCAGTATCGCCGCTGGGACTTGTTCAGATCGGTCCACTTCTCTACGTGGTTGGAAACACCGGCCCCGCGAACAACACCTTGTACCAGGTATCCATCACCAGCAACATCATGAGCCCCAGCATCGCGGGCCCCAAAGTGTCCAGCAACTACACCAACGGCTATTACGCCGCCGGCCTTCAGGTCTCTGAGTTTGACGCCGGCACCTTCGACTATATTTTCCTGAGTGTGCTGGCCTATGGTGTTCCGGCCGCCTGCACCGCGCCCTCGCTCAACAATGGCTGCGTCATTGGCTACGACGTGACCAGCGGCACGATCAGCGGGAGCACGACGCCGACCGGGGCGACCGCTGAAGCGGGCGGCACGAGCGGGATCGTGGTCGATAGCGGCGCTGCAGGCGCGCAGAACATCTATTTCTCGACGCTCCTCAACCAAACCTGCACCGGCGGCACGGGCGGCTGCGCCATACAAACCACGCAGGCAACGCCCTAGAGCAGGGCTAAACAGGCGAGTACGGGGCAACCGGACTGAAGCTTTCGCTGGAATATTTTCGGCGGACAGTGGCGCAGAAAGAGCAGCCGGCGTAGTCGGAGCGGCGCCTTGAACGTCTGTCATGCTCCATACTGCAAACTGCAAACCAGTGGAATGAAAACTCCCGCTCAGCGGGTTTGTTCGTCGAGCGCCGGACCGATGGAGAGAACTGCGAGCAGGCGCAGAATTTCTTCGCGCTCGCCGGAATCGCGGAACATGAAGCGCACGCCCATGCCAAAACCGGGATGGGTGGCCAGCACCTGCCCCCTGATTCTCAACTTCGTATCGGCAGCGCGGACCAGAATCTCCACGCCCGACTGCCCGGAGAGTGGGGTTGGCATTTCAACGTAGCAGCCGCCCTCGCTGATATCGGACAGGGCGCAGCGATTGGGGACGCTGGTGCCGAGGCTGTAGACCTCCGCTCCCAGTTTGCAGGCGAAACGTTGCTCGCCGCGGCGGTTGCCGGCATGGGAGAGGCGTGTGGAATTTGTTGACTCGGACTTCGGCTCGCGCTCGGAGCGAGACTGGGTCGCGGACGCCTGAGCCTCCGCGGCCCGGCCGGCAGACGACGGCGCCGGCAATGCGGTTGCCGGGCGGCCATTATTCTGCAGCCAAGTCTGCATGAGGCGGCGCGAAGCCTGAGGCACGTCGAGGAAACGAATTCCGGTGCGGCCGCTCGCGTCCTGCCAAGCCACCTCGCCCGACAAGCGCACCAGTTGTGGCTGACCGGGCAGAGCGAACTCGAAATAAACCTTGCATGCGGACGGAAAGCGGCTGGCGCTGTGGAACGAAGTTCCGCCGTCGCTGAGGTCGGTCAAGACGGCGTTCCGTTCGGGCGCTCCGGCATAGGCGAGGTTGGCGGTCGAATGCACGGGCGTGCGGGGCGCGCGGCGGCGTTCGCGGCGCATGAGGCTGCGGGCCGCGCGCAAACTGATGCGGGTGCGCTCGGAAGAGAGCGGGCGATAGAGAACAAAGTTGGCGCCGAGCCCGAACACGGGCCGGGCATTGAACTCGCTATCGACGACGGCAATCAGCATGCTGGCGCGGTTTTTGGCCGACTGCCGCAAGCGCGCCAGGAATTCCTCGGAACTCTGGTCGGCGCGATAATCGAGGACGATGGCATCGAAGCGCTGGCTGTCGAGCAGTTCTAATCCGCGGGAGATCGAAGGCGTATGCTCGGCCGCCATCCCCATCTCGGAGAGGATGAACGTGAGCAGGCTGGCTGAGTCCTGATCCGGGCACACCACGAGGGCGCGTAGATCCATAGTAACTGCATGGTAAGAGAGAGTCGGGGCCAACGACAAGTTACCTGTGTCACGGTGGGGTGCAATTTAGACTTTCTTTCTTGTGCTTTTGTCCTTAGTTTTCTTCTTGTTTTCGAGAGCGCGCGGTAGGTCGCGACTTTAGTCATTTGCGGCTTTGGTTGGCGGGGGATAAGCTGACAGGACGTTGGTGGGATTTTCTTTAAGCGAAGACCTTCATTAGCGACTCAATTCCGAGCCGCGGCGAGGGCGCAGCGAAACGGAGCGTGCTTAGCAAGCGAGCGCCACACGGCACGATCGTAACTCTCATGGAATTACCTTACTAAAAGACAGTGTACGAATGGCCGGTGTACCCCGGTACTTTGACGTACCACGGAACAGTTCCTACCATCGAGTTAGTCAGGCAGGTGTCGGTCCGGCGATCCGCAAAGAGTCGCGGGAAGATATCGGGCTGACGAATTCCAGTTATACGAGTTTTTTTTGGACGATTTTGTTTTACGGAACGGGGAGCCGCGGGAACGGCAAAAGCTTATGAGAAGCCTCGAAACAAATGCGTTGCATCGCAGGCGTCGGGAGAGCGGCTTCACTTTGCTGGAAATGGCGGTGGTGCTGGCGATTTCCATCATCATGTCGGTGGTCTCGGTCATCAGCCTCATGCCGCTGCTGAATCAGCAGCATGTTACCAATGCATATAACACGACGCTGGCGGCGATGCGTCAGGCGCGCGACAATGCGGTGTCGCAGCGGACATCGTACTCGGTGACTTTTTCAAACACTGTCTCGCCTAACACGATCACGGTGGCGCTCGCGTCGGCGGCATTTCAGGGCGACCAGAATACCGTGATCTATCAATTGCCGTCGGATGTAAAGTTCTACGCGGCATCGACGATCGCCTCCACCACGCCTCCGGACAGCAGCACCACGGCGAACTTCGGCTCGGGGGCACACGCGATTGACTTTGGCTACACGGGAAACGGGGGCGCGGGCGGGCAATCGACGGTCTACTTCTGCCCGGACGGTTCGGCGCAGACCACGTCCACTTGTGCCGGCTCGGGCAACTGGGATGATGGTGTGGTGTACATCGCGAATCCGCTAAATCTAATGAGTTCGCGGGCGGTAGACCTGTGGGGCGCAACCGGCCGCATTCACGGATGGCGGCTCTACAGCACTGGGGGGTCAAGCTACCAATGGGTACGTCAATGATCGGGCGCGGGAAAAGTTCTCAGGTGCGGAAGCAAGCGGAGAGTGGAGTTTCGCTGCTGGAAGTTGTGATCTCGATGGCCGTGCTGACAGTGGGAATGGTGAGCATGCTGGGCGTGTTCGGGCTGGCCATGGCTTCGACGCAGACTTCGCAGCAGAGCATGATCGCCAAGCAACTGGCGAACGAGGCGTACGAGACTATCGTGACCGCGCGCAACTCCGGTCAGATCACCTGGGACGACATTCAAAATACGGGCTCCACCAACTGCCCCATCAGCGGCGCCGCCAGTTGCGGCATCTTCGCGAATCCGACGACTCCGCAACCGATGTACCAGGCGATAGCGACGGGAAACTACGCCGGCATCCTGGGGACCACTTACGACGTGGGCCAGCCCGAGCAAACTCTACAGGACCCAGGGCCCGACGGGATTTTTCAGACGGCGGACGATACGTTTATCCCTTTGACCGGCTATAAGCGCACGATTCTGATCGGGCAGGTGACCGACGCGAACGGCAACGTGCTGGCTTCGCTGCGAAGCGTGACGATCACGGTGCAGTACTCGACTCCGCAGACGAATACGCCGAAAACCTACATTTTGAATTCGTACATTTCGCAATACCAGTGAAGGGGAGTTATGAGCGATCGCTCAAAGCGCGCGAGTGGATTCAGCCTGCTGGAAATGACGATCTCCATGGCACTGGGAGGGATCGTGCTGGCCGCAGCGGTGCAGATCTACATCCAGGGGGTGCAGGCGGCCTGGACGACTACGCAGCGGGCGGAGATGCAGCAGGATTTTAGGGCCGCCTCCAACATATTGACGAAGGACCTGAGCCTGGCCGGGGCGGGACTAGCCCTCGGGGCGCAAATCGCCCTGCCGTCCGCGACCCCTCCGGTTTATGGCTGCGCTCAGACGACGGGGAAGCCGTGCTACATCAACGGCGGGTCGGTGCCATATCCCACGCCTTATCTTTACGGGCTGCTCCCGGGATATCAAAAAGGGCCTACGCTGCTCGCGTTGCAGGGACCGACCGACGTGGTCACGGTGGTATACACGGACAACAATTTTTACTTGGACTGCTACACGGCAACCATCACGAACACGACGACCGTGACCTTCTCACTGCCCACGCCCACGCCGCCTGCGACGGGGAGCACGAATTGCACTTCGCCGACCGGCAACCCTGGGGTGCAAGCCGTGAGCGATTCGGCGGTTGGACTGACGGCTGGCGATCTGGTCTTGTTCACCTTTGGCGCAGCCAACGTGGTGGCCGAAGTCACCGCCAACGCCGCTGGAGACGTCGTCACCTTCGCCGCCAACGATGCGCTGAACATGAACCAAGCGGCAGGAGTTAGCAATAGCCTGGCCCACGTGGCGACGGGCACTACCGGATATGGAACGCGCCTTCTGGTGATCAGCTATTACATCGACAACAGCCCCACTCCGCCGCGACTGATGCAGCAGGTCAGTGGACACACACCTATCCCGGTGGCGGAAAACGTGGTTTACCTGCAGTTTACCTATGACCTTTTCAACGCCACCACCAATAAGCCGGCGGTGGGCTGTTACAACCCTGGCGCTAATCCCGATGGCTGCGGTGGCGCTTCGGCTGGACTTCTGCCCAACCAGATCACCAAGATCAACATTGCGAACATGGCGATGGATAGCACTTTGCCGGGCGCGGGATATGGCGGAAGCAGTTATCAGAGAATGGATTTGCAGACATCGGTAAGCGCGCGGAACCTGACGTACACCAACAACTATCCAGTTGCAGCTCCGTAGCGGCGGAGCTGGCGAAGCGGAGTATGACGAAAGAGGACGAGACGTTGGAAAACGAGGCAATGGGAGCGACCACCATGGGGAGATACAGTAGAAAGGACGCGAGACTGCACACCAAGGGATTCACACTGATTGCATCTTTGCTGATGTTGTTGCTGCTGTCGGGGATCGCGATCGGGCTGATGCTGATGGTCAACACCGAAGGCAAGGTGGGCGCGACCGATCTGCAAAACAACCTGGCTTTTCACGCCGCCGAGGGAGGCATCGAGAAGATGTTTTCCGACCTGTCCGCGGTGTTCCAGGCCGCGCAGGCCCCCTCTGCCAGCGCTATCTGCAGCGTAGACAACAATCCGCCGACGATGGTGGGAGTCACCTGGAAAGACTATTCGGTGACATCGCCGGGTTTGACTTGCCCGGCATCGTCAACGACATCGGTGACCCGGAACTGGGGACCGGTCCAATCCGGACCGAACGCGGGTTTGTATGCGCAGATCATCCCGGTAAACATGCTGGTGACGGCGGACTTCACAACCGGCGGGCAGGAAGTGAGCATGACACGGCAGGCGCAGGTGGCGCTGATTCCGGTGTTCCAGTTCGGAATGTTTTGCGATGGCGACTGCTCCATCTTCCCCGGCTCCGATATGGTTTTTGCCGGCCCCGTTCACGCCAATGGGGACTTCTACCCGTTCGTTAATGGTGGCGCCAACTTGACCTTTCAGAGCAAGGTGTCGGTATTCGGCAACATGGTTCGGACCTTGCTGCCCAATACCAATGCCGCGAGCATAAAAAAAACCGGCAATGTATATGTTCCAACTTCCAACAGCGCCACGGCTTGCAGCATAACTACGCCAGGTAACCCGCCATCCACAGCTGCTGGGAATAATTGTGTGCAGCTCGATGCGGTCACCTCCGCCACTTACGGGGACGGCAGTGTGACGGGGATGGGGACCGGTGCGGCGCAGACGACGGCGAACTATTACAGCGCTTTTAATACTTGGTCGAACGGCACCACTCACGATCAGTTCATCAACGGGAACTATTATGTCACCGGAGTTAGCACGCCTCCGGGGACGGGAGCCAATAAACTGTCGATGCCGTTCGTCAACGGGACCAACTTCCCTTACGAAATTATTCGGCGGCCCCCGGCGGGCGAGTCGGCCACGTCACAGCTGGGCGAATCGCGCGAATATAATATGGCGCAGATTCACGTGCTGCTGAGCGACGATCCGGCGGACTTGCCGGGCGGAGCTACGGATAAGAATAACGTCCGGCTGGCGAATGTAACGCAAACGACGGGCAACACGGTAGTGACGCCGTGGGGAGTTACGATTTCTGCCGCCAACTACGTCCCGGCGACGTTCGGGACGCCGTCGGCGGGCACCTATAACCTGTACTTTGCCACCGCGTCGAATTCAGTTCCAATTCCCTTCTATTGCGTGGGCACTACCTGCCCCTCAGACGACTGGTCCCTCCCACCGGTGCAATGGACGGCCGCGATGGCGGCCGCAGATGGAATCACCTATGCCGCGCCCGTGCCGGCTAACGCCCCGATCTACTGGAATAACGGCCCCGCCCCGACAGTTAGCCTTTGTCCACCAACAGGCGTTATTGCAACCAGCACGCCCGCTCCAACCGCCAACTGCGAGGCGAATGGTGCCTGGACGACCACTTATCCGTACTACGCTATGCCCAAGCCCTCTCTTCCCGTCGTCGCCGGCGCCCTAACCCCCTATAACTCGACTAGCTCCGATTCTTGGGGACTGATTGATGGCTGGCTGCGGGTGGAATATCTGAACAATTCCAGCCAATGGGTCGGGGTAACCAACGAATGGCTGCAACTGGGATTTGCGCGGGGAGTGACAGCACCGACCGCCGCCTCTCCTAACCCGATCAATCCGAACGCGATTCTGCTGCTACAAGAGCCGGCCGATCGCTCCACGACTAGCACGCTCGCCACCATCTGCACTTCGACTTCCTGCCCCGCAGGATCGCTGACCGCCCTCTCCACCGGTATTACGGCTACCCCCAATGCCACTGCCCCGGTCTGTAACACGTGGAGCGGGGCCGTGGGTACTAGCACCTGCCTAACGTGGACGCCGGGCGTGCCGCCGCAACTGGCGGCGGATACGGCAGCGTTAGCAGCATCAGGGACGGCAGCGACGACAGGGAAAGCGGGCGATTGGGCGTTCGGCCTTACCCCCGCCCCTCCCACTACGACAACACCGCAGAGCATCACCATGTACAACTGGTATCCCATCAACTTCTACGATGCCCGCGAAGGCGAGCCTCGGGACATAGACTGGTCAACCGTCAGGGCGGCGGACAACAGTTGCACGACCAACGGGGTGATGAACGCGGTCGAAATCGATGTGAGCAACCTGATGGACTGGCTAAACGGAACGACCCCCGGAAGCGGCCAAAGTGTGAATTCTTCGGCGCAAAACGGCTACATACTGTATTTCTCGGATCGGCGGGGCATGCTGCCGAATCCGAACCTAACTTCTTCGCACCCTGCAAACACTAAGAGCGGGGACTCGGGGCTGGAGGACACGATTAACTCCGCAAGTATCGTCGGCACACCCAACAACACGCTGGAGACGAAGATGACCGGAAAGGCTTTTTCTCCCGAGGACGACAATCAGAACGGCGTACTCGACAACTGGGGCGCGTATAACCTGGGATTAGGCTTCTACGGTACGGTTTTGCCGGCTAACAATACCACGAACCTGAATGCCAAGATCGTCAGCACCAACCCGGCACCCAATCCGTATGGTACGGTGGCAGCCAGCGGCGGCGATCGGATTAACTTTTGCGGCAGAACCGGGCGCAAGAACTGGGTTAGCGGGGCGCGCCACGTTCTGAAACTGGTGGATGGGTCGCTCGGCAACGTACCGCTGATGCCCGCTCCAGTGGTGTATAACTCAGTAAACTACTGGGGTGGATTCACGGTGGCATCGGAGAATGCGGTGTACATTCAGGGCGATTACAACAGCAGCGCGGCCGACACGACCTGGAGCGCAACCCCTAAGGACGCAACTGGAATGGCGGCTGCGGCTGTGATCGCCGATGCGGTCACTCTCCTCTCAAACAACTGGGACGACAGGGTAAGCATGGTGGGTAGCGTAGCCGGCAACACCTCGCCCACCACCTATACGAACCGGGCGGCTAAGACCACCTACTACCGGTTGGCAATCGCAGCCGGGAAGAACATGACGTTCACCAACCCGGCGGCTTGGCCCGAGACAGGTGCCGAAGATGACATCGGCACCGACGGAGGCATCCACAACTTCCTGCACTTGATGGAAGACTGGGGCAACGGATCCGTTGAGAATTACAAGGGTTCGCTGGCGAGCCTATACTACTCAACTTACAACACCGGGTTCTACAAGTGCTGTACCGCCGTATACGGGGTCCCAACGCGAAATTTCTCTTTCGACCTGGACTTCTCCGTTCCGGCAGGCCTGCCGCCCGGAACGCCGATGTTTCGCGACGTGGAAAGCCTGGGGTACCGGCAGTTGTTTGCGACACGCAACAACTAAACGCAGCGCCCAACGAATTCACTCAACGAGTTCACTTCACCCCGATCCGCGAGGATCGGGGTTTTTGTTGGTTTGAAGGTGCTCCGGATCAGCTGGGCTGGCGGAGAGGCGGGATGGGCTCGCTTCCCTTGGGGGCAACGGGCTCTTGGATGCGGGTGGAGTTCGTCCAGACGACAGGCTGCGAGCACTCGAAGGTAGCGCGCCAGCAGCCGATCAGGCGGGGACCACAATGCGATTCCATCCAGCCTTCGCTCTCTGCTGCAGCGCTGAGAGCGTGGTCTTCTTTTGATGCGTGTCACATAAATGTGTGACCGGGAACCATGTGCATGGCGGAACTGGAAACCGCCCGGCGCCCAAAATTGCCGCTTATCTTGTTGTCTTGTGCGACGGCGCCCTCTCGCTTATCGCCATGTCGCAGGAACGCAGGGGATTGCCTCCCAACGCTGTGCACTTCACAAATCCAGATATCGCCAAGGTGGCGGAAGCGTTTGGCGCGCACGGCAAGGTCTGCGAGACCGCTTCCGAGGTGGAAACGGCAATCTTTCGGCTTGGACCAAACGCAGGCTCACCGTTATCCAAGCGATCGTCGATCCGGATCCGTACAGAGTTTAACTCCCTGTCGTCGGACACCATCGCCGAGGTTGCCCAGTCTCCCGCTTCCGCCCTTGCTCGTTTGTATTAACTGTGGTTAACTAAACAGAGTAATCGCCGGTTAACAGATAAAACCAGGGACACATTGCCGCTTTAGGGCAAATGAGTGGGGTATTCATGGCGCGGGCAGCGCACTTTGCTTTTCTTATGTTGACGGTGGCGTGTCTTCTTCCGGTGAAAGCGCTGGCGCAAGGCGAAACCACGAGCGCCATTGTTGGCCAAGTTCGAGACACAACCAACGCCGTCGTAGCGGGCGCTACAGTGACGATCGCCAACCATGAGACCGGACTGAGGCGTAGCGCCAAGACCGATGATGCAGGCCGCTTCAACTTCCCGCAGTTAAAGCCGGGTGCCTATTCGGTCACAGTGGAAGCGCGAGGCTTCGATCCGGGGCAAAACGACAACGTCGTTTCGGGCCTGGGCCAGAAACAAACCGTGGATTTTACGCTAAAGGTGGCCCGATCCAGTGAGACGGTTGAGGTCGGCAGCGAGGCTCCAATCATCAATCCGGAAAACGCAAACACATCCACGACCCTGAATGCGCCGGCACTGGAGGACCTGCCGAATCCGGGCGGCGACCTGACCTACCCTCTGCAATTTGCGCCTGGAGCCCTCATCAATACGGCGGGTAGCAGCAACGACTTCGTCGGCGGCACAAACGGCTATGGCAACGTGGAGTTTAATGGACTGCCCGCCCTCTCCAACGGCTACATCGTTGACGGGCTGGAAACGAACGACCCGCTCACTAATTTAAACAGCGGCCTTTCCACCAACCTCGTCCTGGGATTGAATTCGATTTCAGAGGTGACGGTCAACACTCTTTCTTATTCCGTGGATCAAGGACGGTATGGAGCATCCCAAATCGACTACGTCACCAAGTCTGGCACGAATCGGTTTCACGGGAATCTCTACGAACTGTGGAATGGTTCGCTACTGAATGCGGCGGACTACTTCACCAATGCGACGCCGGGGAACCACAAGCCCAGATCAACCGTGAACCATTTTGGGGGTAGTGTGGGCGGTCCGATTGCGCACGACAGACTCTTTTTCTTCTTTGACAGCGAATGGGTTCGGATCGCACTGCCGATCGTCACGCCCGCGATTGTTCCCAGTCCCAGTGTGCTGTTCCAAACCTACGTCTTGGGGCAACTTAACTCAGGTCGAACAAGCGACTGCGTGTCTAGCGGGCCAAATAAGAATTGCTACCCCGCCGCGCCCCAAGAGGTTGATTTTTATGAGCAGATTTTCAAGCTCTATGGAAATGCAAGCGGCACACCCACCCAGGTACTCTGGTGTCCTTTCAATTCAGACGGCACTCCGGCACCGGGCAATCCGCCGAATGGAAACGGTTGCGCCATCCGCCAGAGCGTCTCCCATTCCAGCGACGACCATGAGCAGGTACAGACGGTCCGCGTTGACTACAACGTCAACGAGAAGGACACCGCATGGTTTCGTTTTCAGGCGGACACCGGTTTGCAAGCCGCATACACGGACCCCATCAATCCGGTGTTCAATGCGTTTTCGCCGCAGCCTCTCTACTCGCTTGCCGCGGGATACACGCACGTCTTCTCGCAGAACCTGGTGAACTACTTCAATCCGGCGTTCTCCTGGTACGAGAGCCTGTTTGGGCCCAGCAACCTGCAGAAGACACTTTCGGCGTTCCCGATCGTGTTGCAGGGCAGCGGCGCGAATGCCTTCACGCCCATGGGAGGGCTTGACAACACCTGGATTCAAGGGCGGCGCGCATCCCGCTTTTTCATCAACGACAATCTCGCCTGGAGCCGTGGCGCTCACGAACTGCGGTTCGGAACCAATACCCGTATCTTCCGGCTGAACGACTACGACTTTGGAGAAGGCACAGTTCCCACCGTGACCTACGCGAACTTGCAGCAATTTATCTATGGAGTAGCGAACACCGTGTCGGAGACGTTCCCTTCGAACGCGAATGAGCCCTTCAACTTTCTCAACCTCGATGTCTACGCGCAAGACACTTGGAAAGTGACTCGCACGCTGACCTGGACGTTCGGTTTGCGGGAGACCTTCAACTCCAATCCATTGAATCCGCATGATCAAGTCGCACGTCTTAGAGGTCCCTTCGGTTCCGATGTCAATCTACCGCTGAACGCCGCGATTCAAACTCATCTTGGCAATCTGTTCTCGTCCACACCGGTGGCCATTCTGCAGCCAAGGATGGCGATTGCGTGGCAATTCGAGCCGAAATCCGTGCTCCGCACCGGCTTTGGGATTTTCAGCGACATCTTGCCGGGCACGGTGGCCGACCTGATCGGCACCAATCCTCCCTACGACAAGACGTTTCAGGGAGGAGCGCTTGGCAGCGTGGGCAAAGCCGGATCCGCGGGCTGCGACCCGCAATTCGGCTGCATAGCAATCGCGCCGGGAGTGACGAACAGCGCAGTGGGCGCAATCGTTGCCGCGAATCAGACTTTTACTTCGGGATTTCCCCAGGGCCAGTCTTCTCTTCCGCCACCTGCGATCACAGCCATCCCGGATGGCAAGCTCCACGCGCCGTACTTCATGGAGTGGAGCCTGGGGATTGAACATCAAATCGGAACGACCGCCAGCCTAAAAGCGCAATACGTGGGCACGCGGGCCGTGAACCAGCCGTACTCAACCCAAGTCAACGGCTACCAAACCGTGTGCCAGGGGTGTTTTGCGCCGTTCCCTTACATGCAGCCTACCGACCCACGATTCGGCGCGGTGACGCAGTTCTCCACCGGCGCGAACAGTCACTACAACGGCCTTCAACTGACCGCGATGAAGCGGCTCGGCCATGGCTTGCAAGGACAGGTCAACTACACCTGGAGCCGTTGCATGGATACGGTCTCGAACGGAGGGTTCCTTCCGTTTTCCGCAGGAGGAATTCTCTCGCCTCTGCCGGGAGACTTGGCCCGCGACTATGGTCCCTGCGACTATGACATCCGGCACAATCTCAACGCGCAGTACGTGTATCAGTTGCCGGTTCGAGTGCGTAATCATTCTCTGGGATACGCGCTCAACGGCTGGCAGATTTCTGGAACAGCGTTTTGGCGTAGCGGAGTTCCGTTCTCGGTGCTGAGCACGCCTTATTCAGCTATCAATCAAAGCACCGGGCAGGAAGAGGGAATTGTGCAGGGCAGTGGGCCGCAGTTCGCAAGTCTTGTGCCGGGAGTGGATCCCTATTGCCGTCATTGCCGCCTTCCCGCTACCCCAGCGGGCACAATTCAATGGCTCAATCCGGATGCCTTCGTCTCGGCGGTCGATCCAAGCACAGGGCTGTGCAATGGCGGCGACAGCCCGCAGACCTGCCAATTCGGTAACCTCGGCCGTAACGCCCTGCGCGGTCCCGATTTCCTCTGGAGCGACTTCTACCTGACAAAATGGTTCCCCTTGAGCGAGCATGTGAAACTGCGATTTGAGGGTCAGTTCTTTAATGTCTTCAACCATCCGAATTTTGCGCTTCCCAACATGGTGCAGGCCGGCATTCCAGGAAAACCTTCCACGCAAAGTGGATTTGGAGCGCTCACCTACACGACCTCTCCTCCGACCGGCTTGCTGGGCGTCGGTTTAGGTGGCGATAACAGTCCGCGCATGATCGCTTTTCAGGTGCGGTTGGAGTTCTGAGCGTGCCCAACCAGTCGAAGATGTGGTGAAAGGAAGCCGCTCGTCTCGCTAGAGCGACCGCAGGAAATCGATGATTTCCTGCTGTTCCTGAGTGCTCAGCTTATTGAAATGTTCGACGACCTTATTTGCTTCGCTGCCAGGGCTCTGGTGGTCTCTGATGGCGTCTACCAGGTTGCTGGTTCGTCCGTCATGGAGGAAGAAGACGCGTTGTCCGACGCCCCAGAGGGGAGCGGTTCGGAACTCGTCGGGGCCGGCGCCGCCTTGCGTGATGCCGTCGGCGAGGCCTTTGCCCATGTGGTGGACGAGCAGGTCAGAGAAAAGATTCGCCGTCTGCTTGGAAAGCGCAGCACTCGGGCTGGTCGAGGAGCCGCTCGCAATCATTGTGCCCGTGGTAAAAGACGGCGTATGGCAGTGAACACAGCCGATCTTTGCAAAAGTGGCGCGGCCCTTTTCTGTCGTGGGTGTGGCGGGAGCGGGGGTAGGCGGGGCCAGCATCCGCATGAAGTTGCCGAAAGCTTCGATGTCCGAAATGACCGCCGGATTCGACTGAGCAGTAGTGGTGGGAGTCGTCGTGAAGTTTAGTGTGTCGTTTGGCGTGGGGATGAAGAGACAGCCCGGGGTTTCGTCGCGCTCTTGCGGGAAAAGCTGGTTCGAAATGCCCATCTCGACGTTGTAGGCCTCGCCCGCGAACATGAGAAGTGATTTGTTCTGCGCCTTCCACCCGAAACGCGTAATGGTCCCATCGTTTGCACTCAGGTTCACATTCCCGCTCAAGTGTGAGTTGGCGTGCCCGGAAATACCCAAGGCCGACTTCAGGGATGCGTCGGCATGCATATTCGCAAGGATGGCCGAGTCGGGAATCGCTTCTATCAGTCCCGCGCCAAAGACAGGAGTCGGGATGCGGAAAATTATGTTCGAATTCCCGCCCTGGCCCGTGAGCGGATTGCCCGCCGGCAGAAAATCGAATTGGGCGATGTTGCAACCGGGAGCGTCACTTCGGCCGGTAATCACGAAGAGGTCGTGCACCTCGCCGTCGGCGGCTCCGTTGCTCTTCTTAAACCGCGCTTCGCGGATGGGACCATTTGGCACGATGAACCACGGCACCGTGTTCTTCGCCCCATTCAGGCTGGCGACTGCAGGCAGGGGATTTTTCGCCGGACTGGTTCCGCCGGCATCCGGCTGGGAGTGGCAAGAGAAACACTGGTTGGAGTTGAAGCGGGGACCGAGGCCGTTGTTCGCGCCGTTGGCCACAACCTCGACCTCAGCGAACCTCGCCTGCCCATCCAGGAAGAAAGCAGTTTCGTCCGCAGTAAGACCCTTCAACGGAGTGCCAGCACCCGCCGGGCCACCGCGTACGCCCGGATCCACCGGGGCTGATTTAGCTTGACCCAAAGTGTAGACGCATGTGGCCAGAGCCACAGCAACGATTCCGCTGAAACTCTTGAGTGCAATTCCCCGGAGCATCATCAGCACGATTTCCTCCGTTGACCCAGGAATGCGGGTATTGTACACCGGGTCTAAGTCATAGACCCCTGAATGACAACCCTTCCATAATCCAGTAAGAGGAGGGTTGCCGACCACACAGGAACAGTCGCTTTCTTGCCGTTGCGTGCTGCTGAGCGCACAATGGCTGGCGGAAAGTGGGTAGGAGAATCGTTAGGCGCTGAATCTGGGGGAGGGATGCGAATGAACGGCAAAGGCCGAGATCGTGAATTGGGTATGGGGCGCGAGATCACCCGCCGCGATTTCCTGAATGGAATAACCATCGCCGTTGGAACGTCCCTCCTTGCAGCAAATTCCACCTGGCTGGAAGCCTTTGGCGTGCCCCAATCGCCATTCGTCCCGGAGAAGGATCCCGTTTATTACCCGCCTGCTAAGACTGGCCTTCGCGGCAGTCACGATGGTTCTTGGGAAGTTGCGCATGACTTGCGCGATGGCAGGGACAAAGCCTGGGCTGAGTCCGTGGATGAGGGTGAGTCGTACGATCTGGTCGTTGTCGGTGCTGGAATCAGCGGTCTGGCGGCGGCTTACCTCTATCGCAAGTTGGTTGGCAAACAGGCCAAGATTCTACTCCTCGACAATCACGATGATTTCGGCGGGCACGCCACGCGCAATGAATTCCAGGCAGGAAAACGATTGCTGCTCGGATACGGTGGGACCCAGTCCATCGAGGCGCCGGGCAATTACAGCAAGGAGTCGATGGGGCTTTTGCAAGAGCTGGGAATCGACGTGCGGCGCTTCTTCAAGTACTACGACCAAAAGTTGTTTGGCTCGATGCATCTGCAAGAAGCCGTCTTCTTCGATAAAGAAACATTTGGCACAGACCGCCTGGTGCCCCAGAAGGGCCTCCACTATTTCGGCGTCGACTTTACACTGGAGAATGTCTCCCAGATGCCAATCGCAGAAGCCGCCCGCAAGGATCTCATCCGTCTGCAGCACGCCCGCGTCGATTACATGCCAGGCCTTACTCCGAAGCAGAAAAGAGCCAAGCTGATCAAGACCAGCTACAAAGATTTCCTGCTGCAATCGGTCAAGGTCCATCCCGATGTGGTCAAAGTGTTCCAGAGCTCGACCCACGATATCTATGCCGTCGGAATTGATGCTGTTTCGGCGTATGACTGCGCGAGTGAAGGATTTCCAGGCTTCAAGGGAATGAATCTCCCCAAGAACCATGAAGAAAATCCTGAACAGGATGAGCCCTACATCTTCCATTTTCCAGACGGCAACGCTTCCATTGCCAGAATGCTGGTGCGATCCCTGGTGCCCGGTGCTCTTCCCGGCCACACCATGGAAGACATCGTCACTGCCCGGGCAAACTATGCTCGCCTGGATGATGCCTCCTCCACCGTTCGCATTCGCCTGAACAGTACCGCGGTGAGAGCCAAGCACATCGGAGATCCAGATCCAAAGACGGCGAAGGAAGTCGAAGTAACCTACGTTCGCGGCGGACAGGCCCACCGGGTCCGCGGCGCGAACTGCGTGCTCGCTTGCTACAACACGGTCATTCCCTATTTGTGTCCGGAGATGTCAGACAAACAAAAGGAAGCTCTCGCTTACTGTGTGAAGGCTCCTCTGGTCTACACGAACGTGCAAATCAGCAACTGGAAAGCATTTCAGAAACTCGGCCTTAGCGCGATCTACGCTCCGGGAGCATACTTCAGCAACGTTACATTGGATTTCCCGGTTTCCATGGGCGACTACCACTTTCCCAGTTCGCCGGATGAATCCTGCCTGCTTCACCTTCTTCGCACTCCCTGCGAGCCTGGCCTGAATTGCAAGGACCAGTACCGGGCAGGACGGTGGGAACTGGTCAACACGAAATTCGAGACCTTCGAGCGTCAGGTACGAGATCAACTTGGTCGCACACTCTCAGCCGGCGGTTTCGATCCCGCTCGCGACATTCAGGCAATTACGGTCAACCGCTGGCCTCACGGATATGCCTACGAGTACAACGCATTGTTCGAGCCTCTCGACCGGCCGGCGTCCGAACGTCCGTGTGTGATTGGCCGACAGCCCTTCGGGAGAATCAAGATCGCGAACTCGGACGCTGACGGTCATGCCTACACCAATACCGCCATCGATCAGGGCTATCGCGCCGTGCGAGAGATCGTCGGAGCATGAGCCTCGGAGAACTTAACGGTTGACCCAATCGTCTAAAGTGTGCTGCTGGCACTCGGCTTGCCATTTGCAATCAACTTCCTGCACTGACGGCGCGTTTGACTTGGTCATTGGCGCAGTGGTCAACCGGAGGTTCTAGGCGATGGACGAGCAACTCGGAAGTAATCTCGGAGGTCGAGATCACGAAGGGCGATCCTCTTTTAGTCGATGCAGCTAAGAATGCGTTCTCGAAGTGGCGGTACACCCCATTCATGAATTGTGGGCAGCCGATGGAAAAGCGGATCCTGGAGCAAGTAAAGTGCACTCCCCTATAGAATGCATGACTTGTCAATTGTCGCAACCAAGCGTGGTTGTTGAAAAACTCTTTTCTGGGCATTTCAACAACGAAGTTCATTCGTAACTTATTGAATATTCGTTCGCCGTAGACACTGAAATTCGCTGAAATTACTGCTTTGGTTCCTTTTTCAACACCCACAAGCGTTAGCACTCAAAACCCCTGTCAATGAGCGATATGGCGATTTTTCGCCAGTAATCCGGGGTGCCCACATGGAAGACAATTCCACAGAATCCACTCCCACGTGCAGTCTTGTGACGAACATCACAGCGTCACGTGCGACTCTTCACTTATATTCTGTTTGAAGGACCAATCTCATGGCATCGCCATCTCGCCCCGAGATTCCAAACAACTTCCGATTTGAGTTCGATCCAGTGAACAAACTCTTGCTGTTCCGATATGAGGGACGGCTCACGGATGAATCGCTTGCAGAGTCTTACCGGGCGACTCGAAAATATTCGACCGAGACCGATGCCAGTGCGGGGATTTGGGACTTGTCATCCGTTACTGAGTTTGCCGTATCCACCGAATTTATACGTCAGCTTGCAAATCAAGAACCGGCCATGTCGGACGCGACCAGGCGCCCTCGCGTTATCGTTGCCCCAGACGCAGTTGGATTTGGTCTATCTCGCATGTTTCAGCTCATAGGAGAGCCTACACGGCCCCTCCTGAATGTCGTTCGCACCCTGGACGAGGCGCTGGCAGCACTCGGCGTTCAATCCCCACACTTCGAACCTTTAGAGTGATCGTCAGGTCAGTTGACGAAAACAGGCGTGGGTGTTGAAAAAGGAGCACTGGAAAGAGAGCTTGCCTCGTCAGCAACCACTCCAGTGGGACGCCGCTGTGGGATAGTGTCCAGCAGATACAATCCTGTTGGCCCCTGAGCAGCCTTCTCCACTGGGAACACCGCTTCCATCCATCCCAGCTTGTCCTCGGGATATTGGCGACTCGAACTTCGGGGTTGGTGACGGGTTCCGTTCTATACTGCGCGATATGACGGAAAAGAAGACCGACCGTAGTGCCTGCCGTTTCACAGTCCAGCAAGCGAAAGATGGAAAGCCTTTCCTTGCCGTACACCTTTACCGCGACACCATTCCGGTGCTGAGGGAATTATCGTTTGGATTTGACCTGCTTCGAGGCACGCAGGTCGAGGACGCCAAGAAGCTCGCCGAGATGCTGAACGAGCACGTTCTTGACATGTTTGTGACGACGGGGGAGAAAGCGTCTCCGGCATAGGGATGGGGCTGGAAGTTGGAATTCGCCGATCAGTGCTCTGTAGGTATTCGGAGTGACCATCGAGCTGCAACGAGTCAAGACACGCGCAGACTCCGGAGCGAGGCGCGAGCCGCTCCTCGACTGATGTCGGGCACAATGACCAATTCAAGAACCGTGACACCCGAGAGTTCAACCCGATACTCCTCGACCTCGCGTATTGAGTTAGGGGGACTGAAATTCCACTGCTGGCGCACAATTTCTCGAAACGAGCGCCCGCCATCCCCAGACCATCGCAAGACGAACTCTTGGGTACGCGCTGTCTCGGTTTCTTCGAAGGCGAGCGAGATGCGATTGAGTCTTTGCGGCTGGTCGAAGATTAGCCGGATGGTCTGAGCGCCGGAATCGGCGGCCCGCCAGCCCCGCGTTTCTCCTGAGACCAGCGCAGACTCGACTGGATAATCCTTTTCTTCCGATGTGACTTCGACCATCGCTACACCGTCGAGGTCCAGCCAGCCTATGTCGGGAGCCGGAGCATCCTTCGGAATCGGCGTGATTAGGCGCTTGCGCACAACGCTAGTGTACTCCGGCCCTGCTCTGGCGATCCAAGTGTGCCCCGAAGCGCCTGCACCAAGACCGTCAGTGGAGTTGCGCAAACTGGTCAATATTGAACAGTTTTGGCTGATTCGTATCGGGTATTGTCGGCTATGTCGGGCTTTCGAACAGAGGCGGCCTGCGCTTACTAATCAAGAAGAATCGTGGGATAAGGTCGTCTCACCGGAATTAGGCATTCAGAACACACCACAACGTACTGTGGCCTCGGCCTCCGAAACGGCAGCGCATTCGACTGAATGTAAACGTTCGAATCGTTTTCTGCCGGCCAGTTTGTAGAAGTGGCAAGAAGGTTGTACCGTTGTACCAACGGGCATTAGCTTTTGGAGGAAACCCACATGAAGCCAGTAATCACTGGAATGCTGTTACTTCTTTTCGGGGTCACTGTTCCTGCCTTCGCGCAGGAAGAGCACCACGAAGAGAGCGCTAAGCCAGCACAGCATGAGGAACAGGCTAAGCCTGCTGCAAAGCAGGAACAAGCCAAACCTCAGAAACAGGAACAGCAAGCTAAGCCACAGAAGCAAGAGCAAAAGGCGAAGAGCCAAGAACAGAACCAGCAGAAACAGGCACAGCCACAAGCCAAGGGCCAGCAACAGCAAGAAAAGAAACAACAGCAACAGCAGACCAAGACTCAGCAGAACCAGCAGCACCAACAACAGCAAGCCAGTGGCCATGCGCAACAATCACAAGTCCAGTACGCACGAAGTGGTCAGAAAGATAGGTACGGACACGAATACAACGAAAGTCATTTTGGTCCTAACCATCATGCCCGCTTTGAGGCAAGTGGTGGGCGCGACTACGGACGCCGGGAGTACTCTTACGGCGGCTATTGGTTCTATGCAGGAGCATATCCGGAGTGGTTTTACCAGCAGGACGTGTACTTCATTATGGGAGCGGATGGGCTATGGTATGCAGTTGCATACGGTAACCCTTCTCTAACCTTCCAAGTCAATATAGAGTAGCGGGATAAGTGCCCGTGTGACGGAGCCGACCGCCAGATCAAGATCGGCGTGATCGGAAGGAAGTCTGGGCAGACGATCTCCGCAGTTAGCGCCGTCCTACTTCCCCTCGCCATCTTGTTTCGCGATCCCCGCAGCGGCTTGGCGGATATCGTCGTGCTGGGTCTTTTGCTGGACTTGAGTCGCTTTCTTCATTAGTTGCCGGGAGCGGTCTTCAAGGGATTTGGCCCGTTCGCGTTCCTGTCGGGACTTCTCACGTGCAGTCAGTTTGCTCTTTGCCATGAACCCAGCTTGCCACATGCGAGGACACTTGGCTATCCCGTGGATTACAAACTGCGGTCAAGTGAGTACCTGATCAGAATTGACCATTTTTGAGAGCGGCTTCGAGACTAGAGTGGGCTTCAAGAAGCGTGTCATATGGAGACCTGTGAGGTACCAAAGCAGCAACAGGAGGAGCCAATGTCAAAGCATGATTCTGTCACCAAACGCCACCGACGCCCGATGTCGGGAAAGCGTGCAGACTACACCGCACGGACCATGGCGGCTGTGAAGCAACTCGAACAAGCAGCGAAGCTAAAAGATCAAATGCAACCAGAACTGGCCACCCAACTCGCCAGGCCGGGTGTTTGTGATGTGGCTGAGAGTGGCGTCGCGATGCATCTGGGCGAAAACGAGAATCATAGTCCCGCCGGTAATTAAGAAAACTGCCAGGAAGATGCCGCCGAGAACCGGGAGCGGGTCGAAGGGATAGCTGGACACAGCAAACGTGGCTGCCACAAAAAGGAACAGGCTGCCCAGAATAATTGTCCGCATACGTCCGAGAATGTTCTGGATGAACCCCAGATAAGGGAGCACAAAGAACTCTTCCGCCGCCAGAACGTAGGTTGGCACGCTGTCAGGCACAACAGGACTGCCAGTTTCAAAACTTTCAGGAGGAATTGGCAGCGACCGCCGGATCGGTCATGACAGACGTGCTGCTCCCGGCATGGCAGCGGGAAACCGACTCGCTGATCTTTGACCGAACACGTGGTGACGGGAAGCAAGACGGCAAGAAGGAGGGAGGAGATGCGGCTCGGGCGACCTCATCTGCGATGCAAAACAGCTTGCTCAAGCACTTCTGGGCACGCACCTTTCGGCATCGGGGCGACAACCTACATTTTTCGGGGAAGTCGGCGGGTGAGAGCCCCGTTCGCTCGGAGCCCAGAACTACGTTCCCAAGTACGTGACGCGCGAAGTTTAGTGCGATCCGAACCACGTCCAGCGGATCATTTGTCCGCGACATGGTTTGCCTGGTCCGCTCCACCAAATCGGTGAACACGCCTCTCGCAGTCTCTTCGACAAGATTGACACAATCCGGAAATCTCGATGCAGCGAATACGCCGAAAGGGCAAGGGCGATTTTTCTAAGATAAAATCAACGCAACATGAACACCGATGAGCCTGCGACCCCAATCTCCCGCTAGACTAGAACCCGACCTAGAGCCGTTGTTCCAGCAACTTCTACAGCTACGCAGCTGGCAGGAGAGAGCGAGCACCCGTCCGTCCCCAGAAAGGAGGACCCGGTAGATTGACACGGCTCGCACTCATTCGCCACGGCGAAACCATCTGGAACGCGGAGAACCGGTACGCCGGCAGCACCGACATTCCGCTCAGCCCGCGTGGTTTAGAGCAGGCGGAGCGGCTCGCCAACTGGGCGTCCTCGGCTCATCTCACCGCCATCTGGGTGTCGCCCCTGCTGCGAGCGCGGGAGACGGTAGCGCCATCGGAACATGCGACCGGCATCAGGGCTCGCGTTGAACTCCCGGCTCAGGGAGATTCAATTCGGTCAAGGGGAAGGGCTGACCGAGACTGAAATCAGGCAATCTTTTCCGCAAGCGTTCGCGGCCTTTCAGTCTGATCCCGTCGCCCATCCCCTGCCCGGCGGTGAGGATCCGTGGGATGTCGCCGAGCGAGCCGCCGAGTGTTTCCAAGCGATGGAGACGCAGCATCCGTGTGGTCGCGTTCTCGTCGTGACGCACAACACGCTGATCCGAATTGCGCTTTGCAAATTGCTCGGCGTGCCGCTCTCAAAGTACCGCACAGTGTTTCCTACGATCGCCAACGGTGCGTTGAGCGAGATCCGCCTGCAGGATGGCCATGTTTCTCTCTTGAGGTTCAACTTACCGCTGGAATTTAATCTGGCCGGGCGCATGGGGGCTGACGAACCGGACGCTCCCGGCGCTTCGTTCTAACCCCGGTTCGAACTGGTAGCGGCAAAGATGGGGTAGAATACGCGCCTGGCACGCGGATTCCGGATTTCGGCGCGGGTTGCGGGCGTACTCCTCGAATTCGGAAACTCTCAACGTGAACGATCCTCAACGCGAACGAAGTGAACGATCTTTAACGTGAACTATGACGCGAATCATTCTCATCGGAGCCGGCCGTGGTGGAAGAGCCTTGGTAGAACTATTTCACAAGGATCCGAGCGTCGAGATTGTCGGAGTCGCTGACAAGGATGAAGGCGCGCCCGGCATCGTGCTCGCCCGGGAACTTGGCTTACCCGTGGCCACGAACTACAGAAAATTCCTGAAGGCCGATGCCGCCGACCTCATCATCGATGTTACGGGCGATCCCGACGTTGGCCGGGACGTTTATCGTCTGCGGCCCCACGGGACCGAAGTCGTTGGCGGCAAGACGGCGCGCTTCCTCTCGGAGTTCGCGGGAAACAAGAATCAAACAGAGTCGCTCCAGGATCAATACCAGCTCGCGCTGCGCGAACTCGAAGCGCGAGCCGAAGGCGAGTTCATCATCGGCAACAACTTGAAGATGAAAGAGATCTCGGAGCTGATTTCCAAGGTTGCGCCTACTCCTACCACCGTCTTGATTCGTGGCGAGAGCGGCACCGGCAAAGAGTTGGTGGCGCGAGCCATCCATCGCAGCAGCGTGCGCAGCAATCACCCGCTGGTGACGCTGAATTGCACGGCATTGTCTCCCGCTCTGCTGGAAAGCGAACTCTTTGGCTACCGGCGCGGCGCCTTTACTGGCGCTTACAACGACAGCAAAGGGTTGTTCGAAAAGGCCGACGGCGGTACGATGTTTCTCGATGAAATTGGTGACATGTCGCTGGAGATCCAGGCCAAATTTCTGCGCACGCTGCAAACCGGGGAGATTCGCGCCGTCGGGGACATGCGAACTCGAAAAGTTTCGGTGAGAATTGTCGCCGCCACCAACCGTAATCTGGAGATTGCCATTCGCGAAGGCACGTTTCGCGAAGACCTGTTCTACCGGATCAACACCTTCTCCATCACCCTGCCGCCACTGCGCGAGCGGATTGAGGATATCCCGCTTCTCGCGGAATATTTTTTGCTGCGGGCCCGAGCCAAGGTGAACAAGAAAGTAGACAGCATTGCTCCACAAGCGCTCGCTCTGCTGAAGAACTATTCCTGGCCGGGCAATCTGCGCGAACTGGAAAACATCATTGAACGGGCCGTCGTCCTGGCGTCCTCCTCCGTGGTCGATGCCGAGCACCTTCCTCTTCACGTTCAAGACGTGGTGTCGCTCAAGCCCCAAATCGGATTCATGCCGAGCAAGGCGCACGCGATCGAGCAGTTTGAGCGGGAAGCGTTGTCCAGCTATTTGAGTAAAGCCGAGGGCAACGTCTCCAAAGCCGCAGCCTTGGCGAAAATTCCGCGCCGCACCTTTCATCGCCTGCTGGCAAAGCACAGGATTTCGACCCGCTCCTCGCGTGCCCCCAACTGAGATATATGAGTCTCACTAGGGAGACATAATTGTCCACACGAAGACGGGTGGCATTAACTATTGATTTTTCATGTGATTACATTCCTTAATCCTCGTTTGTCTGTGGGACATCTATGTCACTCATGGTGCACGTTGCGGGGACCTGTGCTTCCCGCCTTCTGTTCCCGCCCCTCGGACCCAACCGCAAGAAACAACAACTACTTATACAATCGCCATCTGTCATTACAGACGCTGAAGCCCGGTTGGAACGCAAATTGCTTTAATACACGCGCAGGCGGTGACGGCCGGCGAACCAGCCGCACTGACTCGAAGCCGAAGCCGCGAGAGCTAGGAAGCGCAGATGCAGCTGGGCTAAACAGCCCGGCTGTCTCTCAAGAGTTCAACCCGAATGCGGCAGCAAGTCAGTTTAGAAGTTGTAGCCTTTCGATAAAAAGCGGTGAAACCGGGAAGAAACGAATGAAAGTCAGCGAGATCATGACTACGCGTGTGGTAGCAGCCAAAACGAATGCATCCTGCACCAGCCTCGTGCAAAAAATGCTCTCAGGTTTCCTTAGCGGGTTACCAGTGATCGATGACCATGGACACGTTATCGGAGTTGTTACTGAGTTCGACATCCTGAAAGTACTGCGAAATGGCGAGAATGGGTTGACCGCAGTGGCTAAGGACATCATGACGAAAGAACCGATCTGTCTGGAGGCGAACCACACGGTCGATGAGGCGATCGAGTTGATGACCCGGCACCACATTATTCGAATCCCTGTCGTTTCCGCGGGCAAGTTAGTCGGCGTCGTGTCGCGAACGGACGTTCTTCGCGCCTATGTTAAGGAAGAATTTCAAGTATTCGAGACGACGCCGGAGTTCGAGGGATAGGCCGGCTGGCGGTACGCGATTTTATGAACTAATAGCGGCCGCTTCTTGATTCGAGTCCTGGACTCCAAGATCTGTGGGGGACCCGGAGGAGAGTCGAACCAAGCCCGGTAACGAGCGAGGGGCTATGGACATTCGAGACCTCACCATTATCGGTGGAGGGCCAACCGGTCTGGCAGCGGCGTTCCGCGCGGGGATGCACGAAATCTCAGCGCGGATCATTGATACCGCTTCTCATCTTGGGGGACAAGTAACGGCGCTTTATCCGGAAAAGAATATATACGACGTGTTTGGGTTACCGGAAATTTTGGGCAAAGATCTGGTCCATAACTTGACTAAGCAGGCGCTGCAATTCGGCGCGGAAGTTCGTCTGGGCGAAGTGGTCAAGACGCTAACTCTGCAGAACGAGCAGAAGATTATGGAAGTGGTTACCGACCAGCAGGTTTATCAGACGCGAGCGGTGGTGCTGGCTGGTGGGCTCGGCTTAATCACCCCGCGCAAACACGAAGCGGAGGGTTGCGGTCGGCTGGAGGGACATGGAGTTTACTACTGCGTCCGCGACCCCGAACTCTTCCGTGGAAAGAAGGTTGTCATTGTGGGCGGTGGCGATTCGGCGCTGGATTGGGTCCTCAACTTAATGCCGATCGCTGCGCGAATCACCGTAGTCCATCGATCCGAGGAGTTCGCGGGACACGCCTCCACGCTGCGCCAGGTCCAGCAACTGGCGGATCACGGTCGTATTGGCCTGCATACCTCAACTCTGTTGACCGCGGCCCATGGCAATGGATATCTGGAAGCAGTAACCCTGCGGGACTCGCGCGGGAAGGAGCGCACTGTGGAAGCCCAGGCGTTGCTTCCGATGATCGGATTCCATATCAATCTTGGCCCGATGGAGAAATGGGGTTTTGAGTTTGACGAGAAAAAGATCGTCGTGAACTCGCGAATGGAGACTAACTTGCCGGGTGTTTTTGCCGCCGGCGACATGGTTACGTATCCGGGAAAGATAAAACTCATCGCCACCGGATTTGCGGAAGCCGCCATCGCAGTAAGAAGCGCCGTGGAATATGTCCGGCCCGGCCAGAAAGTACGGGTGCAATACAGCAGTATCGCGGGGGTTCCGAAAACTCGACCGGAGGCGTATTCGTCGTCCATGCAGCCGCATGTCGAGACCGCTTTCAGTCCGAAGTTAGCGTGACGAGATAACTGCCCGCGCGGCGCATGCGGAGCAGTCAAGCACGCGCCTGTGACAGATTCGTAAGATGTTCAAGGAGAGAGAAATGGCAGGTAACAGCAACTCGGGCAAAAAGAAAAGCCGTTGGGCCGCAGGCATCACGCCGTACGCGGAAATGGGTTACTACGACGCCGATTACGAACCGAAAGCCACCGATATCCTGTGTGCGTTCCGTCTGGTGCCGCAAGCGGGCGTAGACCCGATCGAAGCGGCGGCAGCGGTGGCCGGCGAGTCTTCGACGGCAACCTGGACGGTGGTGTGGACCGATCGCCTAACACCCTACGAGCATTATCAGGCGAAGTGCTACTGCGTCGATCCCGTCGCGGGCACGGATCAGTACATCGCCTACATTGCTTACGATATTGATCTTTTCGAAGAGGGCTCGATTGCCAACCTGACTTCGTCGATTATCGGCAACGTGTTCGGCTTCAAGGCGCTCAAGTCTCTGCGCCTGGAAGATATGCGGATTCCTCCGCATTACGCGAAAACGTTTCAGGGTCCGGCTCACGGCATCGTGATGGAACGCGAATACCTGAATAAATTCGGGCGTCCGCTGCTGGGTGCAACCGTGAAACCCAAGCTCGGCCTTTCCGCCCGCAACTATGGGCGCGTGGTTTATGAAGCGCTGCGCGGTGGGCTCGACTTCACCAAAGACGACGAGAACATCAACAGCCAGCCTTTCATGCGCTGGCGCGACCGCTATCTGTTTTGCATGGAAGCGGTGAACCACGCTGTGGCCGCTACCGGCGAAATCAAGGGACATTACTTGAACGTGACGGCCGGAACCATGGAGGAAATGTACGAACGCGCCGATTTCGCCAAGGATCTGGGTACGGTCATTGTGATGATCGACCTGACCATCGGCTATACCGCGATTCAGTCCATGGCCAAGTGGGCGCGTCGCAATAGCGTAATTCTGCACCTGCACCGCGCCGGTCACGGAACTTACACGCGGCAGAAGACGCACGGCGTGAACTTCCGCGTCATCGCTAAATGGATGCGGCTGGCGGGAGTCGACCACATTCACGCGGGTACAGTGGTCGGCAAGCTGGAGGGTGATCCCAACGCGATTCGCGGCTACTACAGTACGTTACGCGCGAACAAGATCGAGGCCGACCTATCGCAAGGATTGTATTTCGAGCAGGACTGGGCGTCACTGCCGGCAACGATGCCGGTTGCTTCGGGCGGCATCCACGCGGGGCAGATGCATCAGTTGCTGCACCTTCTTGGCGAAGATGTCGTGTTGCAGTTCGGCGGCGGCACGATCGGCCATCCGGACGGGATCGCGCAAGGCGCGACGGCGAATCGCGTGGCGGTGGAAGCGATAATCCAGGCCCGCAACGAAGGCCGCGATTTCCTCAGCGAGGGGCCGGAGATCTTGAACAAGGCTGCCCGTTGGTCGCCGGAACTGCGCAAGGCGTTGGACATCTGGAAGGACGTCAGTTACGACTTTGAGTCAACGGATGTGCCCGATGCGGTCGGCACGGTCACGGTGGGATGAGCTGCACTTAGTAACCAGCTTGTACCAAACTGCGTTTGTGAATGGAGAGACGAATCATGCGAATTACACAAGGAACTTTTTCTTATTTGCCCGACTTCACGGAAGACCAGGTCAAAGCGCAGGTGCGCTACTGCTTCGAGAATGGCTGGGCTTTCTCCATCGAGCACACGGACGATCCTCATCCCCGGAACTCGTATTGGGACATGTGGGGGCTTCCGATGTTTGAATTGCAAGAGCTGAACGAAGCGATGGAGCGCATCGATGAATGCCGGAAGGCCTTCCCCAACCACTACATCAAGCTGAACGGCTATGACCGCACCAAAGGGCGGCAAACGACGATGTTGAGTTTCATTGTGCAGCGGCCCGAGAAAGAGCCTGGGTTTTATTTGGAGCGCGCTGAGGCGCAGGATCGCCGTATCCAGTACACCATTCGCTCCAGGAGCCAGTCGGCAAACTAGGGCTGTTGATGAGTCATCCGGGCGGAGACGCCGGCTGTCCACTAAAACGCGAGAAATGCCATGCACAAACTGGATACAGATTCCGTCGTGGATCGAGCGCCTAGCGGTGAGCCCGAGGAGAGCCTCGTGGATATCGGCGCGGCACATCGGGATTCCAATCTCGACGAAATTCTGGACGAGCTCGATCGTGAACTGGTTGGTCTCCAGCCGGTGAAGGCCTACATCCGGCGTGTAGCATCGCTACTGCTGGTAACTCGGTTGCGCGAGAAGGTTGGTCTCTCCAACGAACGCCCGACATTGCACATGTCTTTTACCGGACATCCGGGCACCGGCAAGACCACCGTCGCGTTGCGCATGGCGAAGATACTGCACCACCTCGGCTACCTGCGGCGCGGCCATCTGGTGGTTGCGACCCGCGACGATCTGGTCGGTCAATACGTCGGCCACACGGCTCCCAAGACGAAGGAGATTCTGAAGAAGGCCATGGGAGGCGTGCTGTTTATCGACGAAGCGTATTACCTCTACCGGCCGGAAAACGAACGCGACTACGGTCAGGAAGCGATTGAGATGTTGCTGCAGGCTATGGAAAATCAGCGCGAAGATTTGGTCGTGATCCTGGCCGGTTATCAAGATCGCATGGCGACCTTCTTTCAGTACAATCCCGGGTTTCGCTCCCGGGTGGCGCACCACATCAGCTTTCCCGATTACACGTTGCAGGAGCTGACGACGATTGCCGAATTGATGCTGCGCGAGCAGACCTACAGTTTTGATAACGAGGCGCGACAGGCGTTTGTTGAATACCTTGAATTGCGGACCAAGCAGCCCCAATTTGCCAATGCTCGCAGTGTGCGCAATGCCGTCGATCGAATGAAGCTGCGTCAAGCCAGCCGGCTCGTCAGTGAGGGCGGGCGCATTGGCAAAGAGCAACTCGTACGCATCGCCGCCGTCGACGTGCGTCAGAGCCGGGTTTTTCAAGGCGGGCTGGACGGAGAAACCGAAGCGGGCGCTGCAAGCGGCCCGCAACCCGTGCAGGGCAAGGCTAAGGAGGAGCGATGAGAAGAAGACCAATCTTGCTGGGCATCGTGGGGGACAGCGCCGCCGGCAAAACAACGATCACCCGGGGATTGACCCGGCTGCTGGGCGCGGAACGTGTGACCCACGTGTGTGCCGATGACTATCACAAGTACGACCGCACCGAGCGCGCGCGTCTGAACATCACTCCGCTGCATCCCGACTGCAACTTTCTCGACATTCTGGAGTTGCACCTGGAGCGTGCGCACTACGGGCAACCCATGCTCAAGCCGGTCTATGACCACAGCACCGGCTCACTGGTGCGGCCCGAGTATGTGGAACCGCGCGAGTTCGTCATTGTGGAAGGGTTGCTGGGATTTCACACGGAAGCGATGCGGCAATTCTACGACGTCAAGGTTTTTCTCGATCCTCCCGAGGACATGAGGCGCCTTTGGAAAATCAAGCGCGACACCACCAAACGCGGTTATGCGCCCGAGCAAGTGTTGAAGGAAATGGATAAGCGCGAACCGGATTCGCGGGACTTCATCCGCCCACAGCGCGAATTCGCCGACATAGTCGTGCGCTTCTATCCGGAAAGCGGCGTGGGATCGGATCAGGCGGATGCGCATTTGAACGTGCATCTCGTGTTGCGCCCAACCATTCCTCATCCCGACCTGACTTATCTAGTGAACGATAAGAACGGCCAAACTGCGGGGATTCGCCTCGAACTCGGGCGCGACTGTGGACGGCCGGTGGAGTTTCTTGAGGTGGACGGCAGCGTGAGCCCCGAACACACCACCGAATTGGAACAAGCGATCTGGAAGCATCTTCCCGATCTGCGGCCGTTGCGCGCCGATCAGTTCGGCGATTACAACGACGGCAGCGAAGTCCGGCATAGCGATCCGCTGGCCCTAACGCAATTGCTCATCACTTATCACTTGCTGCGCGCTTATAGCAAGGACAGCCCCGTGCCCTTCGCGCGGCCGGTCGCGGCCCTGAGCCGATTGAAGTCGGTGCCGGAGGAATCGCCAGTGGAGGCTGTTACCAAACAGTAGTGGGGTGACGCGTGCCAGCACAGGTGCGCAGGATTCAGCCGTCGAATTCAATTGGGGAGCCGTTCCTACTCTTCATGTTTACGTCCGGGCCGCGTATTTGTCTCCGAATGGGTTTACGATATCGATTGTCAAAAATCGACTCAAGGTCAAACTGTGTAAACCTTGGCGAATTTTCTTGACAAGGGCTTCTTAAGAATTGTAAACACAACGCTCGTTTCATTTTTTGAAATAGCGTCCCGTTCGTCATACCTATCCGATCTGGCCGTGGTCAAGACGCGCCAAGCTCCTATCTACGAGGAAGCGAATGAATTGTCCAAAATTCTCTTACGTGCGGATCCAGAGGATGAATTTGAAGTAACCGAAGCGCGATTCGGGTGGGTTCATGTGCGGCTGCAAGATTCAGGCCGGGGCTGGATAAAGATCTCGGAACTCCTGCTACCGAATGAGCGGGATAATAGTGACGACTCCGCGGACTTTACCGAGCCCAGTGAGGAAGTCGCCCCGTTTACTGGGAGCTGGCTGCCGCTCAAAGACAAGCCGACCCTTTTCGTGGTTGCGCAGCCTAAGCACGCGATTCCCAAAGAATCGCTTGGGCAGAGTCAAATCGAATTTGCCAAGCAAGGTTTCCTCGACGGGTACAGAACCGCTGCTCATTCCCAAGAGAAAATTGTTGGCGTGGCGGCACTGTTCCTGGGCGACAAAGCGGGCGTCGCTGCCGCAACCCTCACAGACATCGACCGATGGCAGAAGGGCACTCTTTCCGACAAATTGTTTCTCGCACGCTGCTCCCTTTCCCCGCCCGATGCTTTCCGTGACGCTGCCAAGCATTGATTTGATTCGCCGGTTTCAGTCGTCGAGGAGTTCGAATTGAAAGCGCTCTAGGGAGTAGCCAATCACGTTCGCGGATGCGAACTAAAGAACCGACCGGATATTCTCCGACTTATCCGGTGACCATTGCTGAACTCTATTTCGATGAACTAAAAACTATAGCACCGTAGAGATCATCAATTCGCTTGCGACAGTTGGCAGCAATGGGAACGGGAACCACCGAAGAAAATGTCGTCGCCATCGACACTTTCCGCAACTCGGCATTTCCCCCAAGCTGCAATGCCTCCGAACAGCCAATCCCCGTCACCGAGCAATATGTTGACGGTGATCCCAGTCTGTCACTGAGCAACGAGAAGTCATCGATTTACAATCTTTTGCCGAGGGGGTAACAATGGCAAATCTAACGGGATTAGTTGGCTTTGTATCAGAATT
Source organism: uncultured Acidobacteriaceae bacterium (assembly GCA_963797885.1). Lineage (GTDB taxonomy): Bacteria > Acidobacteriota > Terriglobia > Terriglobales > Acidobacteriaceae > Acidiflorens. Next base: position 34,462 of record CAWCRQ010000143.1, read on the forward strand.
GAAGACGGTGAGAACGAATTTGGTGAGTGAGCTTCGGCATGTTGATGCGGCTCTTTCGGTGCTTGGCAAGTTGGGCGGCGGGAGCAATCACGCGAAACCGGGGCGTAGGGTGTCAGCATCGGCTCGCAAGCGCATGAGCCTCGCGCAGAAAGCGCGATGGGCGAAGACGAAGAGTCGAGCGCCGAAACCCAAGCGCACGATATCCGCCGCTGGTCGAAAAAGAATTGCAGCCGCTCAGCGGGCAAGGTGGACGAAGTTGAAGGCGGGAAAGAAGAAGTAGGCTGCGTAGAGGCAACAACTCGAAAGAGGGATTGTCGTTATGATGTTTTCAACAAGCTTTCGGTTTTCCCCAAGCCGAGCTGGAGTGTGTTTGAACCTCACAGCTTGTCGTGCGTTGAGTCACTGATTTTCATCCGTGACGGCATAGTCTGGAATTGATTAATGATTGATCCGCACGCAATCCCCTCCGGGCGGGTCGCCCCAATCAAAAAGCAAAGGAGATTCATCATGTTTGGCCGCATCGTTGAATTTACTCCCAAGCCGGAAATGAAAAAAGAGATCGTGAACGTTCTCCGCAAAGAGGTTTTGCCGATCCTAAAGAAACAGCAGGGATTTATGGAGTTCCTGCCCTTCGTGCCGGAGACCAAAACGGAAAAGTGGATCACCGTCACTCTTTGGGCCGAGAAGCGGGATGCAGACCGCTGGGAGCGCGAAGGGTATCCCCATGTGGAAGGAATCCTCAAACTCTATCTGGTCGCCCCCGCCATCTGCAATTACTACAACTTGGAAACCTCCCTTTGCACGCACTTAGTAGAAGCCCTGACGGCCTGAGGTCTGACACGAGCGGCAGGAATTCGCCGCTTGTTTTGCTCGCGACCAATGACGCGAGTATTCTTTTCGGTTCCCCGATAGTCATCGAACTGGTTTCCAGCACGGCGAGTTCGCTGTGAGCAGCGTACATCAATATGTGATTGCTGTCACTGACAGGACGCGCTCATTCATCTAGACATTAGAACTATTCGCGCCTCACCGAAGAGCAGTTCCCAACCCGGTGTGCACACCCCCTGAGGCGAGAGCTTTTTGGGCCTAGGAGATCGAGGCCGGAACTCTCGTAGCTGAAACGAATCGACTTCGACCATGGCCCCCTGCTTCCGTCCGTGAAGGAGGTTTGCTATGACGCGCAATCCCACTCTTAATTATTCTCTCGGTGTTGTTGCGGCTTCGGTTGCTTCTGCCGCAATTCTGGCTCTCTTGATCGCAGCCGCCTTGAAATTGGGGTAACTGCAAGCGCAAACAAAGGGGGTGGCGACGATGACCACTTACGGTGAATGGATAAAGAAGTCTGCGCGTATCGGCGCATCACTCGGCGGTGTCGCCGGGTTTTTCTATGGAGCCTACATAATGGCGACCAACCTCACTCTCGGCTGGACAGATGTATTGGACACAGTGGGGTCGGTTGCCGCTACGCTTATATTCGCGGTCATATTAGGTAGCCTTTGTATCGCAGTTGGTGCGCTGGCAGGACTGGTCTTGGGCGTCGTTGCGTCTCCGCTTAGCGCACTCCACTTTCGGAGGTCTCGATACTTCTCCGGATAGATCGCCCATTTCACGTCCTCAAGGAAGCCAAGGCGGGGGACGCGAAGCGGCAAGAGTCCGCTCCGACCGACGCGACGGCGTAAGGTCGCCGTGCTGATTGCGATGACATGGGCATGCAAAACGACCCAGAGCAGGTTCTCTCTGGGTCGATTAGGGAATCAGGTAGCCAATGTCTGCAACTACAATTCTGCTCGAAGTTCACAAACTCAACGACGTGAGCGATCACCTCCGCTCTCTAGCGGGGCAACATCCTGTCGTCTCGGAAGGGCTCCTCGCCATCTCGTCACACGTTCGCAACAGCGCCACTATATTGGAAGAGTTGTCCACGACGAAAATGTCGCACGCAGCAATGGAAGACCACGCTATCGGATCTGGAGAAGACTTACGATGTCACTCTGGAAGGCTTTGGTGACGCTCTGTCCCTGACCATAGCATATAAGCTACTTGCCTTATGGCGAATCGCCAAAGAATATGTCTGTCGTGGTTTTACTGGGAACACCAGCTTTCCACGCCGTGGCAAATCCTTAGGATTTCCAGAAGTTCATCAGGAACCTCGATGGTGCGTTCCTCCGTTCCTCCCATGTCTTCGGCTGCCAGTCTGGTTCAAATTTCCGGGGAACTTGCTTAGGTCTACGACCGAGGCGTCCCACTCCTCGCGCACCCTTGTGCAGATATCCTGCTCGCGGAGCTTGCCTAGTGTTCAAAGTTTGAACTTTCAAACTTTCCCCATCGCGGGGTCAAGCGCGGTCATTCGGGCGTACTTGGCAGTGAAATGTTGGACAGCCTCGTTCGGGTGAAATCTCTTGAGCTAGGAATAGGAAGCCCGTACACTCTCCAGCGATGTGTGGTCGTGAGCCGTCGAGCCGTCACCATGGACAACGTGCCCTGTCCATCCGCACTGCTCGAATCTTTTTAATCGTGCGCCTATGAACTCTTTGACTGTGAGGTTGTTCTTCGCTCGACGCTTGAAGTTGTAGTGGCCTACATGAAGTTCAGCTCCCCTCACAGCCCGGCCGCTCTCGATCTTCACTAGCCGGACTTGGAAGCCTTCAAAATACCAAATCTTCATTTCGACTTTCTTCAGAAGCAGCTGTCCTTTCATCTTGCGCCCGTCAACTCGCTGCGGCGCGTGCTTTCTTGTACCCCGCGCTGAGCCTTGTGTTTGAGCAACAAATGCAAGATCGCCAGCGAGCGTTCAATTTTCCGCTTCTCTTCCCCTGAACCGTTGCTATCCCCTGCCAATTCTCGCAGCCTCCCCTGAATAGCTTTCTCGGCAAGCCCGATCCAATCAAGCACCTTGTCGTTGTCTAGCTCCAAGACAGCAGCCCGATAGAGTTGCGACCAATCCACGTGGGTTTGCACTTGATTCATAAGCATCCCAATTCTTTTTCCTTGAAAAACGAAGCGCAACATGACTTCCCGTTACGCCTGACCTGCCGCCCTAATTAACCCCCGACCCTCCCGTGGTACGAACAGGCACTTTGGGGATCATTCTCTCGGCCGGATTATTCCGCCTGCGAGGAGCGTCTCGCATTCTTTGGGCGGGAGGTCGAGCAGTATCTTGTTGTGGAGATGGTTTCCGTCACCGTCGTTGAGGGATGAATTCAGGGCGAATTTTGTAGGTGGAGGTCGGTTGTTGGCCATAAACGGCTCCTTGAACAACGGGGGATGCCATCTGATTTTGCAAGGAACCGTCACCCGACTGGGCGCGGCGGAAGGATGCTAGAGGAGACATCTCAAGGCTACTCCTTTTCCCTCCCCGTGTGTTGGAAATAAAAACACGCCTTCAGGCTGTGCGAGACGGGTTCTCCATCACTGGAAATCCTAAGTTCTAGATTCGCAATTCACCAGCAGATCGGCTCGAATGTTTAGCTGAATCGAGCCCCAAGTTCAGTCATCGAAAAGACGCCCCAGTTCTTCCTATTTAGTGTGCCGTCGGCCAACGCAAAATCTGTTTCACCAGCAGGTTGACAATAGGGGCGCACAAGCCTAGCATCGGGTTGAGCAAGCCATCTCTTCTTGCTCGTTCAGGTCCTCTGAACTAAGTCAGTCCATCTGAAGTTTTTCCTCTTAGCGCCCCTCTGAAGGAGGAATTGCGTCATGACACTATTGACCCGTTGGGAGCCTTTCCGCGAGTTTTCCACCATGCAGGACCGCATGAACTGCTTGAACCGTCTTTTCCGTGAGGCGTACAAGCCCGAAGGCCCGGAAGAGGCGTTGACGACCACCAGCTTTGCACCGCCCGTGGACATCTACGAAGACGAGCACAACATTACTCTGAAGCTTGAAGTTCCGGGCATCGAAGAAAAAGACATTGATGTCCGCATCGAGAACACCACCCTCACCGTCCATGGCGAGCGCAAGATCGAGAAGGAAGAGAAAGAAGAGAACTTCCGTCGCGTGGAGCGGCAGTACGGAAGCTTTACACGTTCGTTCACGCTGCCCAGTTCCGTCGATCCGGAGCAGGTGAGCGCCCACTATGACAAGGGCGTGTTGAAGATCAACCTCGCCAAAAAGGCCGAAGCCAAGCCGAAGCAGATCAAGGTAAACGTCGGCAACCAGAAGACGCTGGAAGGCAAAGAGCCGAAGCGCGTCGGCAAGGCCGCGTAAGACCAGTAGTCAGTGAAAGAAATGGGAGGCGGCCTATATCGCCTCCCCATTTTGTTTGTCGTTCCGAGCGGTTACGGCTCCGGACGCGGAGGTTCCAATGTCAAACATGCGCAAGGATATCTTCACTGACCGCTGGGTAATCGTGGCGGACGGCGACGGGTTGCAGCCGACCGACTTTCATTTCAAGAAATTCGCAAAGGACACGGGCTTCTGCCCATTCTGCGAGAGCCATGAGTCCGCAACGCCCAAGGAAGTCTTCGCCATCCGTAATCGCACATCTTCGCCTAACGGGCCGGGGTGGTCAGTAAGAGTGGTGCCAAACTCCCGACCGCGCTTGAGGATCGAAGGCGAACTGGCACGACGGGCCGAAGCGTTGCACGACCTAATGAACGGAGTGGGGGCACACGAAATCATCGTGGAGACAGCGCGGCACGACCGAAGCCTGCATGAGTTAGAAATCGAGGAAATCTCCGACATTATCAAAGCTTATGTAGCTCGCATTAATGATCTTGAGGGAGATAAGCGTGTGCGCTACGTTTTGATCTTCAAGAATCACGGTGAGGGAGCCGGGGCTCACACCATTAGTCATTCCATCTCGCAGTTGGTCGCACTCCCGATAACGCCACGTGCAGTGAAGACGAAACTCATGATTGCTCGTGACTACTTTGCCTTAAAGGAACGCTGCATCTACTGCGACGTGCTCCAACAGGAGTTAAAGGGCCGGAAGCGATTGATCGGTGAAAATGAGGATTTTGTGGCGTTTGCTCCGTTCGCGTCACGCTTTCCGTTCGAGATGTGCGTCTTGCCGAAGTTTCACAGCAGCGCATTCAGCCGAATCGAGACAACTCAAAGCAAGAATTTAGCTCTGATCCTGCGTGACGTGTTGCAGAAGTTGGATCAAAAGGTAGGCGGGCCGCCCTACAACCTGTCGCTGCACGACCGACCGTTTCTGCGTCCTAGAGGGGACTACTGGAACACAATCGAGGAGGACTTCCATTGGCATATAGAAATCCTGCCCCACGTGTCTCGTATTACTGGATTCGAGTGGGCCTCGGGATTCTTCTACAACCCCTTGCCGCCGGAAGTCGCCGCCCGCTGCCTCTCGGCGGATGCTCCGTCCGATCTTCCTACCGAAGCCGACCTGCCACTTGAACCCTTGGAGGCTCCCCTGTCAGAGGTCGTAACATGACGTGAAGCAGCATGCGGCCCACTGTCGTTCGTTTCCGGTGATGTCCATTAGTCCTTACCCAGCCGGGAGGCTAGTACAATTCTAGGACAATTCAGGCAAGAAATCAAAAACTGGCAGGTTTTATGCGGGCAAAAGAATGGCTCCTCAGGTAGGACTCGAACCTACAACCCTCCGGTTAACAGGGGAAATTCCCGCCCAATTCCGAACAACTCCACCCAACTAAGTCCAACCAAACATTTGAAAAGTGCCGCCGCGTCCTTGCCTCACTTTGGCTACGGCTGGCCGCAGTTCACGGACAGAAAGCGGACAACTCGGTCAGGGCGTGAGAGTCATCATCAATGATCACTTCGAGGTGGTAATCGTGATCGAGGTTGTGGACCGCGCATAGTTTCCGGCTTGCCAACAAACCGTCCCGAATCCTGGTCATCACTTCCCACAAGCCCCTTTCTGGATAGCTTCCGGTTGGCCGACAACACACCCGGAATCGTCGCATCCTCTCCGACGGGCTGCGCACGCTATAATTGCCGCCACGGATGGCACTCACCTTTGGCACGAAGCTTGGCCCACCAAATTCTCTCGCCGCTTGGGGCGAGCGGCATGGGCGTGGTCTACAAAGCCGAAGACACCCGCCTGCAGCGCTTTGTCGCCCTGAAGTTCTTGCCGGAAGAACTCGCCCGCGACCCGCAAGCGCTAGCCCGTTTCCAGCGCGAGGCCCAGGCCGCTTCCGCTTTGAACCACCCCAATATCTGCACGATCTACGACATCGGCGAGCAGGATGGCAAGGCGTTCATTGCCATGGAGTTTCTGGACGGCGCCACGCTGAAGCATCGCATCGCCGGCAAGCCGCGGGACAACGACGTATTGCTCACGAGCTTCAACTTAGTAATGTCGCACACACAGCCGAACACATCACGAACCTCGTGCTCAGGCCTTCGCCAGAATTGGTCAAGAGCCGCACGAGCGTGAAAGTGCTGCTGAAGGACATTGTCCGCGAAAATCTTCGCGCATGCCGAGCACGCCAGGGATTCCATCTGCCGTGCACGCCAATAAGCAATGTCCTCTCGGTCGGCGACAGCGTATTTCGTCAGCGAACGATCCCATTCATGCACGTGCTCTACGTCGCACCGCATCCTGTATGCCTCCTCAAGGGCCTGCCGAGCTGTATCTTTTTCGGTGCTGGGAGCGGCAAACAACGAGCAGCGATGCACAAACTGCTTCTCGGTTTTGGCTATTTCTGGATAGATCAGAGCCTCAAGTGCGCGCACAAAACCGCGGATTCGGTCGCTTGCGTAAAACTGCTGAAGAGCAGTTGTGAGTGCCCACCAACCCCGAAAAATGCGGACTTTTCGTGCGTCCTGAGAGCTAGCTAACAGCGACGCTTTCGCTTGTGCGAGATCAGCGGCGGTGGCAAGGTGTTCTTCACGTACCATCCAGGGAAGGCAACCTCGTGTGATTTCGTAACGCCCTAACTTACTGAAATGCTGGCATACGGGTTTGTCCTAATCGCCCAAACATGGAATTGTTGGAGGGGCAGACGCTCCGGCATTGGATCAACGGCAAGCCGCTGGAGATCGAAACCGTGCTCGATCTTGGCATCTAGATCGCCCAGGCGCTGGATGCCGCACATTCGAAGGGTACTGCGTGCGGTCAATCTGCCCGGCGAGTCTGCTCTGCTGCGCGCTCTTCGCGCGAAGTGCGTCAATAACTCCAGGTTTCATGACCCAGCGGGGCACGATTCAACTCAAGCATTTACGGGTTTTAACGCTTGAATCCGCTTACTTCGCAATCCGTCCGCCCCGCCGACTCGTGATCGGCGCCGTGTCGTGGTCTTCGAATGCCGTTTGTCTCTCTTCGATCGGAGCGTGCTCCAGTTTCTCCAGCAGCCGGACACACCGGTTCCAGCGCAGCATGGCGTCGTCGTTGTGTGGTGGACGGATCTTCTCGGCTTTCTCGAAGCAGCGCATCGCTTCATGCAGGGAACCAACCAGGATATGTGCCGTTACCCCTGACTTCACCTGAGCCTTGGCCCGCCGCTCGAGCAGAAGCCCCATGTAGTAGTGGAGTTCATACGGATTCGTCAGGCTCTGGAAGATCTTTTCCGCCTCGCCATAGCGATCTGAGTGCCGGCCCTCGAACTGGTCGGTCAGCGTCAATCCCAACAATCGAAGTGCCAGTTGGTTCTCCGGATCGGCCGCCAGGATGTCGCGGCAGATGGACTCGGCTTCCTCCGGTTCGTTCAGGTAGCGATGCACCTCGACCTTGGAAATGGCTTCCGGAATACCGTCCTTTGAAATGGTCTTTAATCTGAGTCCCACATTGCCCTCCATGAAGCGGAATTTCTAAGCTGTTGAACTCCAAGTATTCGAACACATGTAGTCTAGTTCAAAATCATCTTGCCCAGGATCTCCTTGAGCAGCTTGGCGGCAACCGTCGCGGTGATTTGCGTGTTGTCTTGCGCGGGATTGTATTCCACGATGTCGGCGCCGACGATTTTACCGGTGATGGCATGCAGGTGCGCGATCGCTTCTCTGACCGACATGCCTCCGGGCTCGCGGCGAGAAATGCCGGGGGCGAACGCGGGATCCAGCGATTTCGCCGTGATCGGCGGCACAGCGCTTGCCGTCAGCTTCTCCCAGATTCGAGAGCACAGGAAGCCGACCGGGTTCACAAAACAGTGAGGCTCGTTGCCCCGTGCCAAACGTCCCCGACCCTGCCTGCAACGTGCCGCAGTGTTCAGAAGACATCTCTCCGGCTGCATCTGCCCGTCGCTGATCCAAAGTGATGGGGAATGCCAACGAACATTTGCATTCACGCCACGGGTGCAAACCCACAGGTAGTATAGTAACGGTCCGATTTTTTCAAGACATGGAGCATCAATGAAAGCAAGGCTGAGATGGAGTTTCACAATCACTATATGCACACTGCTCGCGGTAAACATCGCAGCATCTCAGGAGACATTTAAACAAGACAGCAGCGCAACTGTAACGATCGTCACAGCAGGTGATATCTCGGTCACCAGAGCGGCGGACGGCAAGACCGCAGTGTTAATCAACTTCAATCCAGGCAAACCGAAATCAGCCGACACCCGAATTACGATTTCAGGACCGTATTCCTTAGATGTGAACGGAGGCGTGAAGGAGGTAAAAGGCTCCCAGGGGGTCGAACTTCACGTGCTGAGTCATGAAGAATTGCGATTTGAAGCTCCGGAAATCGGTTTGTGGGAACAATCACACAAATTCTCCCAATCCTCTGCATGCAGCAAGATCCCCAAGTTCCCAGGATGTGGCAATCCAGTTTGTGACCAACCTGACCACCCGGGGGATCAGTGCCGGTATAACAGTGACTCCGGCTGCTCGTGCGTGGCCCCTAGCGGCGGTCCATGCTCGGAGACGGCGAACCCTCCGCGAGAGAGGAAATCAAACCAAAACTGAGTTTGCGAAGGAGCTGATGTAGATTATCCAGCCCGCGTTCAGAAAAGGTTTCTCCATCCTCGTCGGCAAGTCGCTAATTCTGAGTAGCGGGATTGGGCGGAAAAACTCGTCAACTAACAACCTGATTTTCGAACGCTACCCACTCGGCGAACTCACAATGAGTGTAATTGATTCCATGACAATGTCGGCTCCCATTCCCGGGTAAAGTTGGTGGTGCTGAAGCCAACCAACGGGCTCGGGAGAAAGGAGCCGAACGATGATCATTATAGGAGTAGATTTCCACCCCGAGTTTCAGCAGATCGCGTTGTTGGATACGGACAGCGGAGAGTTCCAGGAAAAGCGACTGATGCATCGCGAGGAGGCGGAGAAGTTTTACCGCGTTCTCGCGGCAGCCGGTCAGAAGGTGCGAGTGGGCATGGAAGCCAGCGGACACGCTCGCTGGTTCGAACGGCTGCTGGCGGAGTTGCAGTTGGATTGTGGATCGGGGACGCGGCAGAGATTCAGAGCAAGCGAGCGCGCAAGCAGAAGACAGACCGGCAGGATGCGCAACACATTCTGAAGCGCATGCTGAAGGATGACTTTCCGCGGATTTGGGTGCCGAACTGGGAGAACCGGGATCTGCGGCAACGGCTGTGGCATCGGCACCGTCTGGTGCAAGCGCGGACTCGAATCATGAACCAGTTGCAGGCGCTAGCAATCAATGAAGGACTGCGCTGTAAGAAGCGGCTGTGGCGGGCGGGCGGGCGGCAGCAACTGGAATCGTTCCGGTTGGCACCATGGGCCAGCCGACGGCGGAGTGATCTGCTGGAGTTGCTAGATCGGCTGAGCCCGAAGATTGCAGAGTTAAGCCAGGCGATCGAGCAAGAAGCGGCGAAGCAGCCCGAAGCGCAGCGACTGAGGACGCATCCGGATGTGGGTGCTTTGACCGCTTTGGCTTTCGTGCTGATCATCGGCAACGTGGAGCGCTTTCAGTGCGGGAAACAGATAGCGAGTTATCTGGGGCTGGTACCGCTGGAAAAATCGAGCGGCAACCGGCGACGCTTGGGTCACATCACCAAACAAGGGAGTTCGATGTTGCGCTTTCTGCTAGTGGAAGCGGCCCAGGTTACGGTGCGCAGCCTGCCGGAGTGGCATAGCCAGTACTTCCATCTGATGATGCGACGGGGACGGAAGACAGCGAAAGTGGCGATGGCGCGCCGACTGGCGATTCGTTTGTACTGGATGTGGAGGCAGAGACTGGATTACGAGGAGTTAGTCAAGCTTGGTTCGCACGCGGGACAGCCCGGAAATCGCGATGGTGTGCAGCGAAACATCGAGTAATTGATTGGGCATCCCGCTCCCCATTTTCGGGGAGTCTGAATGAGTAATCATGATCGCAGTTGCGGACCGAAGAGACGGCTGGGTCGGACCGAGTTCCTGACCTGAAAACGATTACGATGCGAGCCTGGGTTGGAACGGCACTTCCTCAGCTAGAGAGAAATGGCGCTCTTCTCCGAGTGCGCGGTGAGGTACGCCCCAAATTTGCTTGACACCGCCGACATTGTCAGAGACGCGATTTATCGCCAATTGAGGCGATTACCTACCAGTTGGAGGCTCGATCACGGGCTAACATGGCGCATCTTCGTGGGATGCGCCTATTCGTCCTCGGTCGGATTGATGGGCTCCCCGACAATGTTGTAGTGGACCTCTTTTGGAGGCTGCAGCTTGGCTGGCTTGGCTGGGGCTACCACTGCCGGTGGCGTCGGTTTCGACTCCGGCGGTGCCGGCACCGGAGGAACTGAAACGGGTGCCTGCGAAATCTGCGGTGCTGGGGGCGGAATCACCATTGTTTGGGGCGCGACAGGAACTGGCTCTGGAGGAGCCATAATGGAAAGCGGTCCGGCAGTCGGTTGCGAAACCTTCTTGGGCACCCGCATCATTTTCACTCGCACTGGGGCGGGCTTCCTCTGTGACCACCCATGCAGCAGGACAAACACAATTGCTGCAAGGCAAAACGCCAAAAACGAGTTGAACAGCGCTGGAACGTTCAACTCACCTTTGCCGAGGTACGACGGAGACTGAGGGTCTCCATCCATCACCCTAGCCAGCAGCGGCACCAGTAAATTGCTGGTGAGAGAAGCAAGCAATCCCCAGATCCCCTCGGCCAGAATTACGGCAGCCACCAACTGAGCAGCCCATCTAGCGGGGTTCAGGGTCGATGGGGGAGCGGAAGTCTGGTTTTCCTCCATACTTATATGATGCGCAAGCATACGACGGAGAACGCCGCCCGTTCGGGGCACCCGATGGGATTGTGAGTGATATCGCGATGTTCCGCCAACAATGCTTATCCCATGTGCAAACTGATGCACATTGATGGCTTTGGCTAAGCCATTTGGGGACTTGTAAGGAACTCGCGAAACGTTAAAGTGTCGCCGAACCGTTTCGCCTCTCCGAAGAGCGGATCCCGCCAGTTGAGACGCAGCACCCCTGAGGCGAATGACCGGTGCTAGCATCCGCGCATCAGCGCCGTCAAGCCGCTTCTTCAGCTAGGGTGAGTGCCCTCGGACGAAAGTCTCCCACAGGCCATTCATTCCATGATGTTTCACTTATGCGTTTTGTGCGTGTATCCAGATTGCAAAGGAGAAAAACATGACGTTTCAAAGATTGTTGAGAGGGTTGGCCATCACTGTAATGATCTCGCTCCTCGCTGTGGGAGGCTCTTCAGCCTACGCGCAGGTGGCAGCAACTAACGTGCCTGCTGGCATTCAGGTTTCTCAAGACCTCGGTCTTGCCGATCCATCAGTGGAGATCAACATCACAGTCCACCTCAAGCTTAATGACAAGGCTGCATTCGACAGAGCTGTCGACGCGCTCTACGACCCCGCTTCGCCGACCTTCCACAAGTGGATGACCAATGCCGATCTCAAGATGTACGCACCGACGGAAAACCAACGGCAGGCCGTCCGCAGGGAGCTTGAGCACCACGGACTTACCATTCTGTCCACCGACCCCATCGGCTTCACCATCCGCGCCCACGGCACCATCGCGAATGTCGAAAGCGCCTTCAACACCGAAATCCACCAGTTTTCGCACAGCGGAAAGGTGTTCCGCGCCAATGTCCGAAACGCCCAGCTTAGCGGCGAGGCGGGGAACTACATCTCCAGCGTAGCCGGTCTGGAAAGCCATCAAGTGCGGCCGCTCTACGCACGCGCGCTTAACCCGCGAACCAAGAAGCCATATCCTGTAGTGCCGCTTAGCAAGCTCGGCAACGCTTCCAGTTTTCCGACAGGATTTATCACCACGCAGTGTCTCTTCGCGCCGCAAACCGACACCTTGGAGTACGGGACCCCTCCCGCTCTGCCGGAAGGCGTCTACACCGGTACCGTTTATCAGCAGTTCGGGGTACCCTGCGCCTATCAGCCGCAACAGTTGCAGACTGCTTACGGCCTCAATGCGGTTTACGAACAAGGGCTGAACGGCACCGGCCAGACGATCATTCTGGTCGAGGGCTACGGGTATCCCACCATCGAGAAGGATGCCAATGCATACTTCAAGTTGACGGGTCTGCCGCTGCTGAACAAGTCCAACTTCAGCATTGTCTACCCCGAGGGCAAGCCTCCCGATCCGAACGCGGGGATACTCACCGGTTGGAACATTGAGATCGCTCTCGACGTGCAATCGGCGCATTCCATCGCTCCTGGGGCCAATATCGTTGTCGTCGCCACCAACGGCCAGGACAGCGAAGACTTCCAGAACTCCATTGCCTACGTGGCCAACAATGGTCTCGGCAACTCAGTCTCGAATAGCTATGAAGAAGACCTCGACCTCATCGCCGGGCCCCTCGAACAGACTTCCTGGGACGAGGCGATTGAGGTCGCAACCGCCCAAGGAATTTCCGTCAATTTCTCCACCGGCGATTCTGGCGACAACGGTCTGGGGACTCCGGTAGGAGCACCCGGCGTGCCTTCGGTCGCTCCTCATGCCACCGCCGTCGGCGGTACCTCCATCCTGAACGACCTCAGCCATCCTGGATCCACGATTACCACCTCGTGGGGCGATACGTGGGTCTTCCTGGCAAGTGGCGGCGCAGTTTCAGACCCGCCGCACGCGTACGGCTTGTGGGGCGGCGGCGGCGGCGGCGAGAGTGTCTTTTGGCCCAAGCCATCGTGGCAGGCGACGCTTCCCGGCAAAGGTCGGCAAACGCCCGATGTCTCCGCGCTGGCTGACCCCTATACCGGCGTTACCATCGTGGTCACCGTTAACGGGAAACTGGAGCTTCAATGCTGCTGGGGCGGCACCAGCCTGTCCAGCCCCATCTTCACCGCGTTCTGGGCCATTGCCAACGAGCAGGCTGGCCATCCCCTCGGTCAAGCGGCGCCTGCTATCGCCGCTCTGCCCTACGGAGGCGTTCAGGACGTGCTTCCCACCACCGACAGCACAAAGAACAATGTGACGGGGACGATTACGGACGTGAAAGGTTCCACCACGTACTCGGCTTCCGATCTCTTCAGCGGATTGCTCGAGGGCAACAAAGGCTTTACCAGCGCAATCTGGCCGATCGATGCGGGCGATGTTACAGACTTCGGGTTCGGGCTGGACAGTTCACTCACGGTCAAGCACGGCTGGGACAACGCAACGGGGTGGGGTACTCCTAACGGCCTCACCTTCATCTATGCGGTAGGTGGAGCGGCAGCCGCCAATAAAAAGTAGGCGGTGACGAGCCGGAGAGCATTTTCTCCGGCTCGTTTCTTTTGGCGGTGGGAGAGACGGCAGTGTGAGTACGATAACTGTCGTAACCAGGCGTTAGCGCTCATTGAGAATTGCAGCCAGACTGGAGGCTGTCGTTTTGTTGTTGGAAACCGCCGAGCCGTTTGTCTTTCTGAGTATTGGTACTACATGCAGGGTGTGTACCTATTCGGAAATCGGGAACTCGGCTGGTCCAAGATCGGCAAATCTCGGAACATCGGGAACCGATTCAAAGACCTTTGTTGCGTTCTCCCGTTTTTCTATTGAGCAAATCGATGTCTTCGAATGCAAAGACCCTGGCTTTTTGGAAGTTCAACTCCACAGGCATTTTGCGAGCAAGCGAATGCGGGGTGAGTGGTTCCGGCTCGACCAGGATGACCTCAGCTCGTGGCGCATCATGGCACCAAAGCTTGCCCAGCGAACCAACTTTCGCAAACAGGCAGCGAATATCCGCAAGGGTCAGTGGTCGAAAGAGGCTCGTGCTCGGGTGCAGCGAAGCCGGGAATCCAGGCGTTTGTCCACTTTGTCCAATCAAGCCTCTCGATGAGGTCTAGCCGCTTCACAGCAGGATGTTGCACTCGGCTTTTGCCCTTCCAGCCGCGTGCTGTGCTGCACAGCATATAATGGCCTCGCGGACAGCAGGCTCTGGCGCAGTGATCTTCGTTCGACCGGATTCGTCTTGGTCTTGAATGACTGGAACGGCAAATCCCCCTGGTTACTAACGGCCGCAGGTACTCGATACAACGCGTACCTGACTGGCCAACTGGACAGCGAGAAGGCCGCCTGAACGATATTTCGTCGGCAATACTGCATTCATTAAGGAGAAGAAATGAACATTCAAACCCGCAAAACCCGGAAGAACACTATGAACAGTCAAGCCCAACCCTATCAGCCACTAACATCGGAAAATGCCGCTGTCGTTCTCGTCGACCACCAGGTCGGCCTCATGACAGGCGTCCGCGATTATTCGACGGGCGAGCTGAAGCACAATGTCGTCGCGCTGGCGAAGGCAGCGAAAGCGCTGAAGCTGCCGATCGTCGTAACCACCACCGCCCGAGACAGCATGTGGAGGCCGACCTTCCCTGAGCTGGTGGAGGCCCTACCTGACATCAAGATCATCGACCGATCGACGGTCAATGCCTGGGATGATCCCAGGGTGGCTGCAGCGATCGAGGCCACGGGCCGCAGGAAGCTGATCATTGCCGGCATCTCTCTTGAGGTCTGTGCCGCTTTCCCGGCCATTACTGCAATCGGCAAGGGCTATGAGGCCTATGTGGCCGTCGATGCATCGGGAACATTCAGCGACACGAAACGCGAGGCCGGGTTGCTGCGGATGCAACAGGCGGGCGTGATCGTGTCGGATTACGCCACCCTGATGGTTGAGATACTGAAGGACAACGCGCGGCCTGAAGCAGCCGCAGTCTACAACGCGCTTGATATGCCTTGGGCTACCCTTGTCGGCCAAATCTCCAAGGCGTACGGCAAGCAAAGCGCGGCGGCTTAGGTAAACCTGCGCTGAACCGACGCCGTGGCACTCATCTGGCCCGCCATTCGATGCCAGCGTGGCAGCGAGAAAGCCGCCTGAACGGTAACACGCGATCAGGAGAGAGCCGATTACGGGCAACTCTGACGTAACGCGATTAGGGAAGGGTTGCTGACAAACCGCCCGGAACCGCGGTCGCTGACTTCCCCGAAGCCCGTTTGTGGATAGCTTCTGTTTTGCCGAAGTCAATGAGTGAAATCGGGATTTTTCACCAATTGAGAAGGTTGCCTACCAGGTGGTGGCTCCGACAATCCACGAACTGGCTTTGGTTCCTTGGTCACAAGGGGCTGACTTTCAATATGCGCCTACAACGTCTTCAACGGGTCCGACTGAAAGCAAGCGGGCGCCTTATAGGCGAAAATTTTTTCCTCTGAGATGCAATACGCTCACACGGCCTGCGGCTGACGCGACACGCTCCAGCGAACCCCCGGCAATCCTTCCCCACTGCGTTCTTTTTACGAGCCAGTGCCAGAGGGCGTAGACGGCGTGGAAACCGCATAGCCACTCCAAAGCGTCTGAGATGAATGCGTGTGCATCAATCGTAGCATTCAAAGCTGGGCTGCTAGTCGTAAACCCTCTGACCTCGGGGATGAGCTCGACGCCTGGTCGGAGATATGCGATCAGAAGCCCCGAAACCACGGAAGCCGCCACTCCGAGATAGATTCCCCAATCGGTTATCCGCCGGATTTTGGACCGCGGCATTCGAACGGACGACCCGGCCCATCGCCCGCCGCCTGAGTGCGTGCTTCGCACCCAGATAAACCGGAGAAGGAAAATGAAGCCGACAACCAGGCCCAATTTCACTTCTCCTCTCATCGCGACAGGGTCTATCAGCGCACGCGTAGTTTCGCCGTTGCTGATGAACGCGTAAACCAGCACGACCGCACTGATCGAGTGAACGCCTCCATTCAACCATCGAAGTGAACGGAACGAACGCACTGGCCGGCGGGATACTTCAGAGTGAGCACTAGTGGAAAGCGAAGTCCCAGTTTCCATAGTCATAACGCACCTCTTTCACCACAGAGTCCGTTAGCGGTCCAGCAGCTTATTTCCATTCCGTCTTCCACGAGAAAGGCAGCCGAGACGTATCCGTTGGCGGGATCGCGCACATACTCCAGATAGCCGCTCAGGGATGAAAGGTTAATGTCGTCGGCGACGATCAACGCACTGCTCGCAAGCCGAGGCTCCAGCGACCGAAGAAGTGGCAGGCACAAGTCCTTCCATCCGTCGAGCAGCACGAGATCGATGGGCCCAGGGATATCGTTCAAAGTTGTCATGGCGTCGCCGGGCAGAATCGTGACGTGACTGGCGAGGCCGGCTTCGGCCAAATTGGCGCGAGCGGCGGCAACCTTCGCGGTGTTTAGCTCGGTACTAGCCACATGGCCCGTGCCGTTATCCGCCACTGCGGCTGCCAAGTAGATGGTGGAAATCCCGTAAGACGTACCGAACTCAACAATAATGTTCGGGCGCCTAGCTCGAGCCAGGATGTAGAGCAGGTCGCCGCCCAGTGCAGAAATAGGCATGTAAGTGGACTCTGAGGCGTCTGCTCGCTCTTGTGCAGTTGCGGTTTCCCATGAGACGCCCGGCTTCCGCCAGCGAGGGGTTTCATCATCATGGGCCGCTGCGGCGAATAAACGGTTAAGAACCGTCCTGACTTGATTTGTGCGTAACCTGTTTGCCATGTATGGGTGTTGAATCCAGGAACCTCTCCTGAAACGCTGTGATGGGCTCCCAGGTTCAGGCTCTTCGCCATCAAGGCCAGATCTCACTTCCATAGGATTGTCAACTGCTTGTTTGTCTGGCATATTGTTTTCCTCCGCATTAAAATACGAGTAAATGCTCACAAATAAAACTCGCGTTCACGATGGCAGAGGCAGGCCCCGCAAAAATACGCTGCAAGCCCGTAAAATGCCGGGTCAGGCCAGGTCGCAGGAGACGGTAAGTGTCGTTCTTGAAGCCAGTGCTCGCATTCTGGAATCGGATGGACTACGCGGTTTCAATACCAACGCGATTGCGGCGAAAGCTGGCGTAAGCATCGGGTCTCTTTATCAATATTTTCCGAATAAGGACGCCATCGTGCTCGCCTTGATTGGCGGTTATGAAGAGGGGTTGCACAATGCCGTTCTTGAGGCCGTGCAAGCGGGAAGAGGACAGGAACTGAAACGCCGCCTTCGGCTGCTGGTGCGGGCACTCGTGATGGTGCATTACCGCCGCCCGCGGCTAAATCGGGTGCTGGAAGCTGAAGAGGAACGACTCGGAAGCGAGGCCGACGATGTCGCATTCCATGCAATGGTGCTGCAACTGTTTCAGGATCGCAAAAACGAAATGGCAGTGCCTGTTTCGGCAGCAACGGAGCGGGTCGTCATCGCCATTCTCCGCGCTGTAGTCGACCTAGGCCTCGCCTCCGGCGCTAGTCCGAAGTCCACAGAGCAGCGAGCCATGCGAGCCGTATGCGGATACCTGCTCTATGTAGGCTAGAAGCGGATCATCGTCGACTACGGCTCAGCAGTTTTGACAGTTGTTGCGAAGCGTAGAGAGGCCGCTTGGAGGGAGTCCTGCGTGGTGCCTTTCTCTTGGAGCTTCTTATCAATGCGGTCCACCAGTTTTTGAACTTTGCGGTCTTCGTGACACTGCGGGTAGTTCGGGCTGGTTTTCATGGAGCTAGTCTGCCACACGCCAGTCTCAGAGCGCAAATTGCTTCGAACTTCAACTCTCGATCCGCTTTCGGTGGCCCGAATCAACAACTGACCTGCTCCCGGGTGATGACGAACGGTGACCAGCATCACAGACTGCGCAAAGCCTTACGGCTTGCTTCCTTGGGGTAGCTTGGGCTTTCCTTCGGTTGGTGCAGCATCTTTTTTGGCCGGCTTCACACTGCCGACATTTAAGGCATTGCCTATGGTTGTTATATTACCCTCCGCAATGAGTTTTGCCAGACTTGAGATCAGGGGGGCCAGATCCTGAACATTTCCATCGGCATTGCCGATATTCAGTCCGTTGCCTATGAAGACCACTCTGTGGTCCAGAATAGCCTGAAGCAGTTGACGCACGACGGAGGACTTGTCTTCCGGCTCACTCAAGAACTCTACCCGCACGTGGGCACGGCAAAAAATTCCCAATAGCAAGAGTGCTGTTGACAAACATGCGTATTTTGACTTCACGGGATTGCCTCACTTTGCGTCTGATTTAACGAGGTTGATGAAACGAGTTCCTTTCCCAGTAATGGCGACAAAGCCCAAAGGCCGCGCTTCACCGCTCACATAAAACAGATTGGCTTGAGACTCGGCACTTTGTGGGGCGGTTCCACTCGGCACCTTGGTGGCCGCACTGCCGAATTTTCCGTGGACCATGAGGATCGGGATTAGCGTGACAGAACCGACTTTGATCGGCTCCCCTATGACAGTTCTTACGTTGAGATCGTGACTCAGGCGCTGAGCCATGCCGTCAACGAGATCCGATGTGCTTGGCGGTTGGACAGGCTTTGCTTTTTGTTGCGGCGCATTTTGAGCCATTCCGAGAGAGCCGACCAACAGGAGAAACATGATTGAGGGGATGATCTTCTTGGCCAAGGGATACCTCCAATTTTGAACTCGGCACGAACAGAAGCGAATGGCGATCCGTGGCATGGCTGAAACCAGCTCATCGAGAGTGCGGAGGGAAGGGTGGCGACAGCGGTAGCGCGAAAAGGGCTTTGGGAAACAGCGTCGGATCGGACAAAACCATCCAGCGCACGTCGGCCCACCTTCCTTCCTAGCGGAAGTGTGGCCGAGCGGTCCTCGCCGTCAAGGGTTCGCTGACGCCGCACACAACGCGCCCTTGACGGCTCCGGGCCGCTCTGAAAACCCTCCGCTAGGAAGGAAGGTGGGTTTTAGGAAGGCAATTCAAAATCTACTTGACATAGACCGGCATTCTCATGGAAGGCGATAGCGCTCAGAATGCAGGTCAGGCCGCGTCCTCCGCTAAGAATTTGGCGAAGGAACGAATCAACTTCAACTTGTCCTCCCGTAAACCGCGCAGCTCTTGTTCATTGAGTCGGCTTTCGTGCAAAAGTCTCCCAAAAACGTGCGCGAGTTGCGAATACCGATAGTCGTACTTGCGGTCGATCTCTTTACGACGTTGGGTCAGGTAATGTTCCAAGTCCCACAGATCTGACGACTGCTGGATCTGGCTGGCCATCTTCTTTGCTTGCTGAATCACCTCGTGAAGCTCTCGCCCCAGGGCAGCGTCGAAGGCTGTGCGGGCGATGGCCTTTTCTGACCTCGACCAAATCGGTTCGTTCTGGTAGGGATAGCTGTCTTGAGTCACAGACGGGCTGGTCATGTTCCGATCCTCCGTGGCCGCATTCTACCCCTTGCCCGAATGCCTTTTCTACAGCTTCGCTGGCCCCGTCCGCCGGGACAGATTCCACATGTTTCGCCTGCTGCTGCCCATCCGTTCTGAGGTCGAAAAGGTCGTTCACTGGATGTCCGAGATTCTGTTTGCAGCCGAGATAGCGTTCCGTTGTCTGGACGGAGGCATGTCCCAGCAAGAATTGAATCTGCTCCAGCTCACCTCCGCTGCTGTGGCACAGCTTCGCACAGGTTCTCCGCAGGTCGTGCGGTGCAATGTGCTCCAGCCCCGCTCTCTCGCAACACGTCTTGACTACATACCACACAACATTCTGCGAGATGCCTTTCCCCCACACCTTTCCCGTCCTGGCTACGGCTCGAAAGATCCTTCCCTGCGTGACCCCTTGCTGCTCGTGTCCACTGATCGAGGGCTACTTTCACCCATTCTGGAATGGGCACGGTACGGATGTGGCCACCCTTGCCGATCAGATCCACCACTGCCCAGTGACGGTGACGCATCTGGATCTCATCCAAATCCAAGCCGACCAACTCAGATCTGCGAAAGCCACAACCAAACAACATGGCCAGCATCGCGCAGTCGCGCTTGGCTCGCATGCTATCGCCACAAGCACGGTTAAGTACTTCTGAACTTTGCTCTGCGCTCAACCAATTACCGGAGCGAAACCGGAGTTGCTTGACTCCTTTAACTCGGCTGATCCCCGCCGCCAACTCAGGGCTCAACAAGCCTGAATCGGCGGCTTCGTGAGCGAGACGGCGCACCGCTGCGAGTTGTTGGTTGACGGTGTTGGCGGCCAGACCGCGTGATTCGAGGTGCATGCGGTAGCGAACGACTACGATACGATTGAAGGCGAGGCGCGGCTCGGAGCAGTACCAGGCGATAAATTGATCGATGGCGTACTCATAAACCCGGCGCGAGGCGGGCGAGCCGAGGCTATTGAGCACCGCCAATTTACAATGATCCAGATCCGGCAGCCGAAGCACTCGGCGACGATAATTTGACTTGATTCTTTGTTTGCCCATGGCGACGGCCTCCCATGCCGCAGGATTGGAACTACGGCAGACCGTCGGGGCAATGCAAGCACTGCACCAGGTACCGGCTTAGATCAAGATGACGAGGTTGAGGATCTTGATCACGGTGAGAACCGAATTCGGCTGGGTTGTCCGCGGTAAGGGGCATCGGTTATTCTGGCGAGGCTGGGACGCGTCTCCCTGCATCGCCCCGTGTCCGTTTCTCCCTGGAGTTCACCCATGACGTTGACCCGGTTCGTCACTAAGAACGCCTTCCGCAACAGGCGCCGCAGCATTCTCACCGTGCTGAGCATCGCTTTCTCTTTGCTGCTGCTCACGCTGATGATGGCCATCTGGCGCGGCTTTTACCTGGACGACGGCAGCAAGGAATCGGCGCAGCGCCTGGTCGTGCGGCACCGCGTTTCGCTGACGTTTTCACTTCCCAGTTTCTACCGGGAAAAGATCCGGGCGATTCCTGGAGTGGTTGCCGTTGTCCCGGTTTCGTGGTTTGGCGGAATTTATAAGGATCAGAAGCCGGAAAACTTCTTCGCCCAGTTCGCCGTCGATCCGGAAGAATTCTTCAAGGTCTACCGCGACATCCAGATGCCCGAGGATCAAATCACCGCGTGGCAGCGGGACCGGCAAGGCGTGATCGTCGAGGACGATCTGGCCCAGAAATATGGATGGAAGCTGGGTGACCGCATCGTGTTGCAGGGTACGATTTATCCCTTCAATCCTGAACTAAACATCCGCGGCATTTACCACACTGACCCGGCCGCAAAGTCGGTTTACTTTCATACCAAGTACATGGAGGAGTCGGTCGGCTTCTTCAAAGGTCAGGCTGGCACATTCAGCGTGCTTGCGGCCAATCCCTCCGATGTCAGCCAGATCACGACCTCCATCGACGACATGTTCCGCAACTCGCCGCAACCGACCAAGGCGGAGAGCGAAAAGGCCTTCGGCCTCGAGTTCGTGGCCATGATGGGCAACGTGAAAGCGTTCATCCTGAGCATCTGTTCGGCTGTAGTTTTCGCGACTTTGCTGGTCTCGGCCAACACCATGGCGATGTCGATCCGCGAGCGCACTCGCGAAGTGGCCGTTCTCAAAACTCTCGGTTTCACGCGCCGCAGCGTTCTTGGCTTATTTGTCAGTGAGGCGGTCGCCCTGTCATTAGTGGGCGGGCTGATCGGCATTTTCCTGGGTTGGCTCATGGTGTATGGGCTGACCCATTCGCCGCAGTTCTTCAGCTTCTTCCCCCTGAAGGTGACGGCCGGCATTGGTGTGCTTTCCATGGTGACGGCCGGTTTGGTGGGGCTGCTGAGTTCAGCGGTGCCGTCGTATCACGCATCGCAGGTCAACATTGTCGACGGACTGCGCCACATCGGCTGATTTTGTGTAGGGGCGGACGCGCTCGTCCGCCCGGTCGAGCGAAGCTCGACGGTTCTTGAGATCAGGACGAACTTATGACGCTGGGAAGTTTCATCGTGCGCAACACGTTTCGCAACAAGCGGCGCAGCCTGCTGACCATGATCAGCATCAGCTTCTCGCTGCTGTTGCTGACGCTGATGATCTCCATCTGGCGCTCGTTTTACGTGGATCAGGTCGCGCCCGAAGCGTCGCGGCGGCTCATCATTCGCGATCGCGTTTCGCTGGCGTTTTTTCTGCCGGCGTACTATCGCGACAAGATTCGCAGCGTCCCCGGCATCACCGCAGTCGCTCCGCTGACCTGGTTTGAAGGCCGCTACATCGACAACCGCCCCGAGCACTTTTTTGCGCGGCTGGCCACCGATCCCGACGAATATCTGAAGGTTGCATCGGACAAAATCACGCCGCCGGATCAGGTCAAGGCCTGGCAGCAGGATCGCGCCGGCGCGCTAGCGGACGTCACTTTGGCCGATAAGTACGGCTGGAAACTCGGCGACCACATTCACCTTCAAGGCACGATTTTCCCCTACGATCTCGATCTGACGATTCGTGCCATTTATCATCGTGATCCGCCGCAGAACGCGCTTTATTTCCACACTAAATACTTGGAAGAAGCCGTGCCGTGGTTCAAGGGACAGGCGGGATGGTATGCCGCGCAGGTCGATTCAGCGGATCACGTCGCATCCGCGTCGAAACAAATTGATGACATGTTTCGTAACTCGCCGCTGCAGACCAAGAGCGAGAGCGAGAAGGCGTTTCAGCTCGGCTTTGTCGCCTCGCTGGGAAACGTGAAGGCATTCATTCTTGGAATCTCCGGCGCGGTGATGTTCGCCATTATGCTGGTTTCGGCCAACACCATGGCGATGTCGGTGCGCAGCCGCACCCGCGAAGTGGCTGTGCTAAAGACGCTCGGCTTTACGAAACAGCGCGTGCTCTCGATCTTCGTGAGCGAAGCCATCGCTCTTTCGGTGGCCGGAGGAGTGCTGGGAGTTCTGGTGGCGATCCCGGTCATCACAGGCATGACACATCGTTTCATCGGGCTCGGCATTCCTTTGGACATGAAGGTGAAAGCGCCGACCGCAGGATTGGCGTTGCTGGTGGCTTTGATTCTGGGCGTGGTGAGCGGCTATCTGCCAGCGTATCGTGCATCGCGCATGAATATTGTGGAGGGGCTACGGCATATTGGGTGAAGAAGCTTTCCCACCGTCCGAAAACCGCGAAGGGTGGGCCATCCTTCGAGCAGAGAGAGTTGAACTATGGCGATTCCGATCAGCTATAACATCCGCAATCTAAGGCTACGCAAAGGTCTCACGGTTATGACCGCGCTGGGCATCGCGCTCACCGTCACCACGGCGATTTTCCTGATGGCGCTGGTGGCCGGGCTTAACCGCGCCTTCGTCTCGAGCGGCAGCAAGCTGAACGTGCTGGTGCTGCGCAAGGGATCAGAGTCGGAACTGACCGGCGGATTCGATGCTGCCCTCTTCCCCACGCTGAAAGTGCTTCCGGGCATCGCCAAAGATAGTCACGGCGAGCCGCTCGCCTCCGGCGAGTGGAACGTGGTGATCGTGCTGCCGCGGAAAGACGGCACCGGGGAAGTGAACGTAACCGTGCGCGGCATGATGCCCGACGGGCTTGAGATGCGCCAGTTGCCGGGCGCGGACGGCAAGCCGAGCGTGAAGCTTGTGGAAGGGCGCTGGTTCGAGACCGGGCAGCGCGAAGTAGTAGTGAGCAAGTCCATCCGCGAGCGCTTCGCGCATGCCAATATCGGCGACACGATGGAGTTCGGCAAAGGATCGTGGAAAGTAGTCGGCGTGTTTGACGCGGGCGGTTCGGCATACGAGTCTGAAATCTGGGGCGACGTGAATCAGATGGCCTCCGACTTCGACCGCCAAGGAGGCTTTTCGTCGGCGTATCTGCGTGCGACTGATCCTATCGCCGCCGAGGCACTCAAGAATCGCGTGAGCGACGATCAGCGGCTGAAGCTCGACGGTTTGATCGAGACCGATTATTACGCCAAGCAAACCAGTTCCGGCACGCCCATCAAGATCATCGGGATCGTGGTGGCGATCATTATGGCGATCGGATCGATTTTCGCCGCCATGAACACCATGTATGCGGCGGTGGCGTATCGCGGGCGCGAGATTGCGACTTTGCGGGTCATCGGCTTTTCCCGGCCGGCGATTCTGACGTCGTTCGTGCTGGAATCGTTGATTCTGGCTCTACTGGGCGCGGCGCTGGGCATTGTGCTCATGCTGCCGTTCAACGGCATGCAGACGGGGACCTCGAACCAGGTCACGTTCAGCGAGGTCGTTTTCGCCCTGCGCATTACATGGTCGGTAGCAATCGCAGCCATGTGTTTTGCCCTGGTGATGGGATTTTTCGGCGGGCTCGCTCCCGCCTGGCACGCGGCGCGGCAGAATATATTGAACGCGCTGCGGGGATAGCAGCACTTCGCTCGGCGCGGAATGTTTTGAAAGGGCACGCCTTAAGGCGTGCCGCCAGGCAACTGCAACGAGCGCGGCTTTAGCCGCTGGGGGCGTTGCCTCAGGGCCTGAAGGCCCAATGCAACTGGGGCTTTCGGGCGGCGTGGCTGAAGCCACGCCCTTTCAAAGCGATGCGGAGAGAGGTTGAATGACACAATCTCAACGGCAGTTCGTAATTTTCAAATATGGCGATTGATACCAAACACGAAGATCTGCAGAGCCTGCGCATCGACCGCTCGCAGCGCGGCGACAATGGCGGCGGCGAGCCGCCGGCCTGGACGCGGCGTTTCATCATCGTCGGGATCGCGATGGTCGTGCTGCTCGGCCTGATCGCAGTCGCTTACCGCGCGTTTTCTGCGAGCGTGCCGGAAGTTGAGGTCGCCCGCGCCGCGGCTGAGTCGAGCGATGTAGGCGGAACGGTGCTGTCCGCGACCGGCTACATCGTGGCCCATCACACCATCAACGTAAACTCAAAGGTCACGGGCCGCCTGGCGTGGATTGGCGTGGAAAAGGGCGACAAGGTCAAGGAGGGCCAGGTGCTGGTCCGCCTGGAAGACCAGGAATTTCGCGCTGCGTATGAGCAGGCCGAAGGCGCCGTAGCCAACGCCCGCTCCTATCTCGAAGAACTGCAGCACGGTTCGCGGCCGCAGGAGATTCAGCAGGCGCAGCACAATCTCGACGAGGCCCGCGCCACGCTGGTTAACGACAAGCTGACGCTTGACCGCACAAAAGAGCTTACCGCCGCAGGCGTAGTCTCACGGCAGCAACTAGACGACGCGACCGCCAAGTTCGAGGCCGATCAGCAGCGCGTGAATTCGCTGCAGAGAGCGTTTGAGCTGACGTATATCGGTCCGCGGCAGGAAGAGATCGCCCGCGCCCAGGGCGCTCTCGTGCAGGCTCAAGGGCAGCTGGATTATGCCAAGTCCCAGCTGGACGCCACCATCATTCGCGCGCCCGTGACCGGCACCATTCTCGATCGCACTGCGGAGAAAGGCGAGCTGATTACGGCGCAGTTTGCCAGCGCGGCCGCAGGCGGGCCTCAGGGATCGGTTGTATCGCTCGCTGACCTGAACGATCTGCAGGTGGAGCTCGACATCGCCCAGGCCGACTTTGCGCGACTCAGCCCAGCGCAGAAGGCAAAAGTCACGACCGACACGTATCCAGACAAGGAATACGACGGCGTCATCGCGCAAATTTCACCCGAGGCGAACCGGCAGAAGGCGACGGTGCAAGTAAAGGTTCAGGTGCTGAATCCGGACAAGTATCCCGAGATCCAGCTGCGGCCAGAGATGAACGCAACTGTAAAATTCCTGGCCAATGACACACCGAAGGATGCGAAAGGACCTTCCGGCGTTTTTGTTCCGTCGGCGGCGATTCGCGATCGCGACGGCAAGAAAATTGTTCTGGTTGCGTTCAACGGCAAGGCTGTCGCTCGCGAGATTCACGTACTGAGCCCGCGCAGCGATGGAGCGTTGGTTGACGGGCTGGTCGGCGGCGAGAGCATCATCACGACCGCGCCGGCAACTTTGAAGGACGGGGACAAAATCAGAATCAAGGGTCAAAACTAAGAAGAACAATCCTCCGAAAGGGCAATCATGAGCACAGTCGCACAAACCAACGTTGCCACCAGCACCAAAGTTGTGCAGGCGCGGGGCGTCACGAAAGTCTTCAAGCGCGATGCTTTCGAAGTGAAGGCGCTGGACGATGTTTCCATCGACATCGCCAAGGGAGAATTCCTTGCGCTCATGGGTCCTTCGGGCTCGGGCAAAACCACGCTACTGAATATGATCGCCGCCATTGATCGCCCGACGGGCGGCGAACTGCTGGTGCAAGGACAGGACATTTTCCGCTTCAGCGATGGCCAGATCGCGCGCTGGCGCAACGAGCACATCGGCTACGTTTTTCAGACGTTCAATCTGATTCCTGTGCTCACCGCGTTCGAAAACGTGGAATTGCCGCTGCTGCTGACCAGGCTGAATGCGCAGCAGCGACGCGACCACGTGATGACAGCGCTGAAACTGGTTGGACTGGAAGATCGCGTTGACCACCTGCCGAAGCAGCTCTCCGGTGGACAGGAACAGCGCGTTGCCATCGCGCGGGCGATTGTCAGCGACCCAACCTTAGTGCTGGCCGACGAGCCGACGGGCGACCTCGATAGTCACTCGGCCACGGAAGTTTTGGAGATTCTGAAGCGGTTGAATGAGGACTTTCACAAGACGATCGTGATGGTCACGCACGATCCGCACGCAGCTTCGTATGCGCACGTGACCCGGCATCTGGAAAAAGGAATGCTGCTGCCACCGGGCTAATCAAGACTTCGTGCACCCAACATCGCATCGGTGTGGAGCGACCGGTCAGCTTGCGTGTGCAAAGTTCGGGACTACCGGGCTTGCTTCAATTACCGGACTCGTATCTGCTACCCAGCGCCAGGCACGTTTGCCATTGCTGGCGTGCACGGCTTCGGCCTCGCCATATTCCACCAGGCGGTTTAGGACCGTCGTGACGGAGGCCATCGGATCCTTGTGCCGGGCCAGCATGGCGGGCAGCTTCTGCTCGAAATATTCGCATTAGATGGTTTTGAGTGCTATCGCCTGTGGGTGTTGAAAAAGGAACGAAAGCAGTAATTTCAGCGAATTTTAGCGTCTGCAGCGAACCAACATTCAATAACCTACAAACGAATTTCGCTGTTGAGAATTCCCTGAAAGGAGTTTTTCAACAGCCACGCCTGATAGCGACACCTATCGCTAAACAGCAAGCGACGGGGCAACTCTTTGTCGGGCTATTGCAGTTTCGCATACTCCGCTTTGGCTTCCTTCAGAGAGAGGATAAAGGGGATAATCACCGATTGAAGGCTTGGCAAACCCTGGGTGATTTCGGCAATTATCCCTATCCTGCTTGGACTTCAGCAATTTGTTCGCGTGTCCGTTCTGGATTGGGTTGAACGCACTCTGTTGAGAATTGCCCGGTAGCGCGGGTCGGCGCGAAGGTCGGAAAGCTCTTGAGTCCGTTCCAGAAACTGCGCGGACATTCCAGCAGCGAGGGCTCTATCGATCCCCCAAAAGCGCTTGATCCCGTCTGTGGAGCCTCTCGTAGCCGACGGCCACCTCGTAAAGCACCTCCGGTTTGTCCGGCGCCAACGCAGCGGCCTGCCTCAGCAGCAGTACGCTCTCGTGGTCCATGCCGATGGCCGCGTAATAGCCACCAACATCGGCAAGAAGATACGCGTCGTTTGACTTCTGCTTCCGGAGATCTGCACTGAGGGAAATCGCCTTGCGATACGTCTCCTCAACCTTAGTCCGATCGACTCCCGTTTTGCGATAGACGGTTGCCAGGAATCCCCAGGCGCGGTAATCGTCCGGCCGGAGAGTGATGGCACGTTCAAGCATCGATTTGGCTTCCGCATAATTTCCTTCTTCCAGAAACACGTTGCCAAGATTCCCATAGCGCTTAAACGTAGGCTCCAGATCGATGGCTTTGCGGAACGCGGCCTCAGCCTCGGCTGGCTGACCCTGCAACCGGTAAACAATTCCCATGTTGTTATAGGCACGCGGATTGTCCGGAACCAAGTCGGCGGCCTTCTGGTATTGTTCGGCGGCCTGGGCGAACTTCCCGGTTTCCAGATAATATAAGCCGAGTTGCTGCAACAAGCCCCAGTCTTCCGGCGCAAGGCTGATGGCTTTCTGCAATGTGGTCTCCACCTCATCGTTTCGCCCCAGCCTGTAGAAAAGCTCTGCCTGGGCGCCGTAAGCCTGCGCGTTGAATTTGTCCAGCCGGAGGGCTTCGTCCAACTCCTGGGCAGCGAGATCATTCTTGCCCGTCGAGGTATACAGCATTCCGAGCGTGACGTGAGCCGAGGGGAGATCGGGTTTCAGTTTCAGCGCTTGAAGACTTTCCTGGCGGGCGGGTTCAATGTACTTGGTATCGCGCTGCTGGATGAACTGCAACACGTTGGCGCGCCCAAGATCGGCGAAGGCGGGAGCGAAGCGGGGGCCCTGCGCGACGGTTTTCTGGAGCAGCGGAATCGCGGTTTCGAGAGCCTGTGGCCGGTAGTAGTGCTCCAGAAGATCGTGCGCCTTCTGATAGTCATCGTGCACTCCGGCGATATGCTCGCCGCTGGTCTTACTCGCGCGAAATACATTGCGGACTTGCGGGAGCGTGAATAGAATCGCCACTGTCGCTAGTACCACCGCCGAAATCCCCAAGCGAAATCGGCGGACGCTGAATTGTTCCTTACTCCCGACCGCCGACGGGGCTGTACTGTGCCCGCTCTCAGTGTCGCGCTTCAGCCGTTGCAGGTCAGATCGCATCTCCGATGCGTGCTGATAGCGCAGCGAGCGATCCTTCTCAAGAGCTTTCGCGATGATCCCATTGAGTTGAGGCAGCATCTGAGGATTCCAATGACTGGGCGCCTCCGGTTGCTCGTGGAGTATGGCGCCATAGGTCGCTCCCGTGGAGTCCCGATCAAAAGGCTTGCGGCCGCTGGCCATCTCATAAAGCGTCACGCCGAAGGAAAAAAGGTCGGTGCGTTCATCCAGAGGCTTGCCGGCAACCTGTTCGGGCGACATGTAGCTCACCGTGCCTAAAGCCGCGTTTTTGTTGGTGAGATCTTTGTCGGGAAAGGTGGACTCGCCGATCGTGGGATCGTCCGACCCCGACGCTGATTCTCGCTTGCTGCCCGAATCGGTCCTCTTTGCCAGCCCGAAGTCGAGAACCTTGGCGTGCCCGCGCTTGGTGATGAAGGTTTGCCGAAGTCGTCGCGGGCTAAGGCCTTCCTCAGAAAGTACCCGGACGAAACCGTCGAGTTGGACGCTTTGCCGCCCGATGTTGCGTGTAAGCCTGTCCCAGCACTTGCGTAATCCGATTGACGGACGCGGGCGCGGCTCCCTCCGATAATCGTTGCTCGATGTAGCGGTCGACTTGTTCCGCCGTCAGGCCACACGCGCGCTGGCGTACCTGAGACTGTCGCTATGAGCATCTCGGGCCATAAGACGCGGTCCATGTTCCAGAGATACGACATCTGCAACGAGCGCGACCAGCGCGAAGCGCTGCGGGCAACGGAGGCTTATCGGCAGCAGCAGGCCGCACAAGCCGAAAAGATCACGGTCATGCCGCAAAAATCCGTCAGGGTCCAGTGAAAGGCGGACAGAAGGCGGACAATCAGAAGGGGCACCCGCTATCGAGTGCCCCTAACTTCTTGAAAAATTGGCTCCTCAGGTAGGACTCGAACCTACAACCCTCCGGTTAACAGCCGGATGCTCTGCCAGCCGCTCATTGATTCTAAAGGGCATTAGCACCGTACAAAGGCACGATAACCGCTGTACCTTTGGGGTTTTGCTGGACAATTTGCTGGACAATTCCCGGCCGAGGCCGGACTCAGCGATTGGGCCGGAATGATTCGGCTATCTTCAGTGGCTTAGGTAAGCCCCCGATCACCACCACAATCAACTTTTCTAGTGCACCGTCGCCATAGATGTTCATCCGGCGGAAAATCCGCGGCCTCCAACATCCCAGGATCCCGCCTTTCCGGAGCAGGCCGGGATTGACATTTATCGATAACATGGCCATGATAAATAACACGGCCATGATACTTATGATGGCAGTGCCAAGAGCAAATAAAGCCATGTCCAATCAAAGACCCATTCCGCCGAAAGGCTCTGCCAGCGTTTACGAGCGTCAGCTCGCCGGCCTTTTCCGGAGCAATGGCTGGCAGGTCAAAGTTCATCCATCGCTAGGCAATCAACAAGCAGACCTGATCGTTGCGCAGAATGGCTTTCATTACATCGTGGAACTGAAGACGGCTTCCGAAGGGCGGCGTGACCGCCTGGTGCCCTTGCTCGCGCAGGCAGTCTTACAGGCACAGGCCCTTGCGAAGGCGTCGCCGGAACCGGCATTTCCACTTGCAGTAATTGCCGCGCCTGTTATTTCTCCCAGCGTTGTCGTCCATCTGCAACGTTTTCTGGCCGAGAACGCGCCCCAATCCGCTATCGGCCTACTCGACAGTAACGGTTTGCAATTCTTTGCTGGGCAAGGGTTAGAGAAGCTGAATGCTCCACGCTCCAGCCGTGTCCGACGCCAGCAACATCGGCTGCCGGAGTCGGCGCCGCTCTTCTCCGACCTCAACCAGTGGATGCTCAAAGTCCTGCTCGCCCCGCTGATCCCCGAAGGTCTTCTGCACGGGCCGCGCGAACAGTACCACAATGCCTCTCAGTTGGCGGAGGGTGCTGGCGTCTCAGTGATGAGCGCCTTCCGCCTCGTGCGACAGTTACGGCACGAGGGCTTTTTGGACCGCAACGACGGGATACTGCGCCTGGTTCGCCGGGACGAGTTGATGCGCCGTTGGCAGGCCGTTTATCTCCGTGCCATGCCTGAGCTGCCTCTGCGCTGGCTCGTTCCCGCCAAGGGAAACGAGCGCCGGTTGTCGGAGAGTCTGCATAACTATATGGCCCATCCAGACAAAAGCAGGGACGTGGAACCACGGACATGTTTAGGGCTTTTCGCTGCTGCCGAGCAACTGGGTTTCGGCTTTGTGCATGGGGTTCCGCCGTCGTTCTATCTTGAAAATCTGGATCGGGAGGCACTGGCACGCATTGGGCTCTCGCCAGAAGGGGCAGAGCGGGCATCAGATGTTTCTGTGCGTGTTCCTGCCTTCCGTGAGTCCGTCTTCCGCGCCGCCGTGTTGCGCAAGGGCGTCCCGGTTGCAGATGTTCTTCAGGTGTGGCTCGACGTGGCCGCTCATCCGGCACGCGGAGCGGCACAGGCCGAGGAGATTCGGCGTCGCGCGCTGGCCCCGATCTTTAAGGATAAAGCGCCATGACGGCCAACCGGGACGTCAAAGATTTTGCGCGTCTGATAGAGGCTCTGCATCCGTGGCTGAACCAGATCGTCGTTATCGGCGGATGGGCGTACCGTCTCTATCGCTTGCATCCTCTCGCGCAGCAATTGGAGTACGAACCCCTTGCAACCTTTGATACGGATGTTGCCGTTCCAGCGCACCTGTCTGTAGCAGGACCGAACATGCACGAATGCTTAATAGCGAGTGGTTTTCTGGAAGAGAAACTTGGAGAGGCGCAGCCACCGGCCGCGCATTACCGCCTCGTCTCGGCTGAGACCGGCTTCTATGCGGAGTTTCTGACGCCACTTGAAGGCAACGAATACAAGCGCGGTGGTCAGCGGGATGCGACAACGCGAATCGCCGGCGTGTCTTCTCAGAAACTCAGGCATATTGATTTGCTGCTCAAAAATCCGTGGGCAGTTGAGATCGACGCGACCAATGGTTATCCAACCGCGGAGACCAGGCGAGTACAGCTTCCCACCCCCGCGAGCTTTTTGGCGCAGAAGGCTCTCATCCACCATAAACGCGACCGCATCGACCGGGCCAAAGATGTTCTGTACATACACGACACCATCGAGGCCTTTGGTGGGGCCTTGACAGCAATACGGAAGCAATGGGTTACGGACGTCAAACCAGGTCTGCACGCGAATGGCATACGTAAGATCGAGAAGGCCGCAAACGTTATCTTTGCAGAGGTAGATGACACAATCCGCGAAGCAGCACGCATCGCCGTAGGCAGGAACCTGACTGCTGAATCCATCCGTGAGGCTTGTAGCTATGGCTGGAACCAGATTTTTCCCTCATCCCGTTCGCCCCAGTGATGTTTGGGCAACCAAGCGTACCAAGGTCAAGCATGCCAGCAGTGCTTGTCCAGAGGAAGGCACGGGTGCTGCCCATGAACGGTTGAGCAAAATCGGACGAGCCGCCGACTTGCGTAAGTTCATTAACACCAGTAGCGATACTATAGCTTCCACCGCCAGGCAGTGTACCCAAGTCCTGCATGCCTCCAGCCTTCGTCCAGAGAAAAGCATGGCAGTCGGAATCACCACAAGACGTCCCTACAACCTGGCCCAAATCTCTGCTGCGTCCCCGACCCCGCTTCTAACCTCCGCGACAAAACGCGCACACTTAGTCTAGGTACTACAAAGTGTCAAGGGTTAACTTATGTTACGAAACCCGAACACATTACATATCTTCATTCACAGCAAGGCAAATACTGTAAACGACTTAGCGGCTAAATAGGTGTTATCAGGAATCCGTCCAAAAGACAGATTCCAGAGATTATTTGTTACGAAATCAGAACAAAGAGCGATGCCCATGTTACAAGGGGCTGCATCCATTCAATCGAATCATCTCTCCCTAGGTCACAGTGTATGTCGCTATATGTCGCAGCGACCCACACAGCGCGTCTGCGATCTGCTATTTCGGTCACACGAGTGCGTGATTATGATCACAGACAGGTTTATCGACCACAACTTAGAGTGCGCCGATGCGTGCTGGAGAAGAACAGGGCAGAGCTTCAATCATCTCTTTTGTTCAATGTCCCAGTGCTCTACTGATTCATTGCGATTCTTTACTACATCGGTGACCTAACTAACGCGAGTCTGGAGCGGCGAGTGAGGTCGCTTTTCGTGTACCTGCTGGCTGGCTGTTCAATTGTGGCGAGGAGGGTTTTTATGGCGATAAGGATTTCCCACAGGTGGTTGGCGGTTTTGCTTCTGCAGTGTCTACTTGGAGCTGGAGTGGAAGCCCAAACCGTCCCGGCTAGCTGCCAAGCGTCGGTTTTATGTCAAGTAACGAACCAGCAGCAGGGGGGGCCGTGTGCCCCCTCTTTCCCCCCCGGCGTATTTAATTGCTCAAGCAACGGCCCCTGGGCCGAGCTATGCGCGATCGCGACCTACCAATGCCCCGCCATTTGCCAGGACTGCGAATCTGGCACCCCCGATGCGTCGAACCC
>CAWCRQ010000144.1:0-19203 GCA_963797885.1 uncultured Acidobacteriaceae bacterium
CGCGCGGCGCAATTCCTTGATCTCGGCATTCACCCGCAGCAGTTGCGGAAGACATTCCCGCAGCACCGCCTCCGCTTGATATTCGTCGAATTCGCTCATGACCACGGTGTCGGGAAAAGCAAGACCGGCGCTGCGATATGCCTCGGCCACAATCCGGGCCGTCTCCCGTTGCCGGACACACGGGCCCGAATAGACGCCGCCAAAAACCACGCCCCGCCGCGACCAATACTCCCCCAGCAATCCAGCCTGCGCCTCGCCGTTCGCACAGAGCTTGTCATAGTCCGGCCCCAGAAAAGACGCTTGCCCATGGCGCACCAGGATGATGTGGCTCATACGCGACAAGCGCTCTCAGCGGCCGCCAGGGACGTGAGATTTCTGATCCAACCGCAACCGTCGTGGGTCATGCTCTTCCGTTCTTCTCAGTTCGCCCGCTCGAACAACCCGGCAGCACCCTGCCCGCCACCTATGCACATGGTGACCACTCCATAGCGAACTTTGTTCTTGCGCCGGGCCATTTCGTTGGCCAGCGTTCCCACCAGCCGCGACCCGGTCATGCCGAAGGGATGCCCAATCGAGATCGAACCACCGTTC
The DNA here is from genome assembly GCA_963797885.1 of uncultured Acidobacteriaceae bacterium. Classification (GTDB taxonomy): domain Bacteria; phylum Acidobacteriota; class Terriglobia; order Terriglobales; family Acidobacteriaceae; genus Acidiflorens. The sequence goes on from CAWCRQ010000144.1 coordinate 592, forward strand.
ACATTCAATTTCTCCGGATCGATTTCCAGGCGATCGCGGCAGTAGACTACCTGCACCGCAAATGCTTCGTTGAGTTCCCAAAGGTCGATGTCGCTGAATTTCACGCCCGTGCGCTGCAATAATTTCGGTACCGCGAAGACCGGTCCGATGCCCATTTCGTCGGAATCGCAACCGGTCACCTGGAAACCGCGAAAAACCAATTTGTAGGAAATGCCAAGCTGGTCGGCGCGCTCCCGCGACATTACCAGCGTGGCCGAAGCGCCGTCGGAAAGCTGCGAGGAATTTCCCGCCGTGACCGTGCCCTGGCCGCTCGTCGGGTCGAAATGCGGCTTCAGCGACAAGAGACCTTCGAGCGTCGTGTCCGGACGATTGCACTCATCCTTGTCCGCGCATACCTCTTCCTTCGCGATCACTTCGCCGGTTTTCTTATCCAGGGTCGCCCGCAGCGCCCGCATGGGAGCGATTTCTCCCTGGAAAAATCCTTCCCGCTGGGCGCGAGCCGTGCGCTGTTGGCTCAGGAGCGAGTACTCGTCTTGCACTTGCCGGCTGATCTTGTAGCGCTTGGCCACGACCTCGGCAGTATCCCCCATCACCATGTACACGCCCGGCATCTGCTCGAGTAGCCGGGGATTCGGATCGTAGCTGCGTGGAATCAGACTGATGCTTTCCACGCCGCCACCGATCAAGGCGTCGCTGCCTCCGTTCACAATCTGGTACGCGGCCAGCGCAATCGACTGCAGACCGGAAGAGCAAAAGCGGTTGACGGTGACCCCGCCGGTCGAAGTAGGCAGCCCCGCCAGCATGGCGGCAACTCTGGCGATGTTGTGTCCCTGCGGGCCATGGGGCTGTCCGCAGCCCAGGATGACATCTTCGACTTCGCGCGGATCGAGCTGGGGTGTCTTGCGCAGCACATCCCGGATGCAGTGCGCCGCCAGATCATCTGGACGCGTCAGGTTGAACGATCCGCGAAATGACTTGGCCAGAGCTGTACGCGAACTAGCTACGATGACTGCTTCTCTCATGAGGTTCTCCTATGTCTTTGTCATACGCGCAGCGAGTTTCCCTCGCGCCCCCCTCTCGCCACCCGTTTCACCGAGGTTGTCCCTTGGGGGTCCGGAACCCTACGCCGCCGCGACCTGCTCCTTGTCGAACTCGGCAAAAGTCTTGCCCTCTTCCGCCAGGCGCCGCAACAGAGGAGCTGGCGCCCACAGTTCTCCGTGCTGTTTGTGGAATTCGCAAACCCGCTGGTAGACCTTTTGTAATCCCACCGTGTCGGCATGCCACATCGGCCCGCCCCTATAGGCGGGAAATCCATACCCGTTGAGATAGATGATGTCGATGTCAACGGCCCGCAGCGCGTATCCCTCTTCCAGAATCCGCGCTCCCTCATTCACCAGCGCATAGATACAACGATCGACGATCTCCTCGGCGGAAATCTGCCGCTGCGGAATTCCCGAGTCCGCGCTCCATTTCTGCACCAGGTCGGTCACCTTGGGATCCGCGCTGGCGCGCCGGTTCTCGTCGTACCGGTACCATCCCCTCAGCGTCTTCTGGCCGTACCGGCGCATTTCACAAAGACGGTCCTCGGCGAACGGCTGGCGGATTCCCGGTTTTTCCAGATGGCGGTACTCTTTGCGAATGCGCCAGCCCACGTCGAGACCGGCCAAGTCGCCCGTGGCCAGCGGTCCCATCGCCATGCCGAAGTCGACGAGCGCCTTGTCTACCGCCTCCACCTCCGCTCCTTCTTCGATCAGGAACTGCGCCTCCCGCCGATATGGGCCAAACATGCGGTTGCCTACAAAACCGCGACAGTTTCCCACCAGTACCCCGATCTTGCCCAGCTTCTTAGCTAATTGCATGCAGGTGGCAATCACTTCTTTGCTCGACTTCTTTCCGCGCACAATCTCGAGCAACCGCATTACATTGGCCGGACTGAAGAAGTGTGTTCCGATCACCGCTTCCGGCCGCGACGTGGCCCCGGCGATTTCATCGATATCGAGCGTCGAAGTGTTGCTCGCCAGAATCGCTCCCGGCCGGCAGGCGCGGTCCAAATCTGCGAACACCGTCTTCTTCAGCGCCATTCCTTCGAAAACCGCCTCGATCACCATGTCCACACCGGAGAAGGCATCGTAGTTGAACACCGGCGTGATCAACTGCAAGCGTTCGTCCACGAACGCCTTCGTGAAACGCCCACGCTGCACCGAACTGGCGTAGTTCTTCCGGATTTTCTCCATCCCCAGATTGAGCGCCGCCTCATCGACGTCCTTCAGCAACACCGGAACGCCCGCGTTGGCAAACACCATCGCGATGCCTCCACCCATGGTTCCCGAGCCGACGATCGCCACCCGGTTCACCGGGATTAGCGTAGTTTCTTTGGGAACGTCGGGAATCTTCGCCACCTCGCGCTCGCCAAAGAAAACATGGATGAGCGCCTTCGACTGATCGGAGAAAAGGCATTCGGTGAAAAGCTTCGCCTCCACCTGGCAGCCTTCCTCGAAAGGCAACTTGGTCGCAGCCTCCACCGCATCGATCGCCGCCAGGGGAGCTTTCAACCCGCGCTGTTTCTTGCCGGCTGCGTCGCGTGCCGCCGCAAAAATCGCCGCGTTCTCGGCAGCCGTTCCCAACTTCTCCGCTCGCGCCCGAGTTTTCGGCGCGGGCTTGCCGGCGACTTCGCGTGCGAAAGCTGCCGCCCCGGCGAGCAGGTCCCCGTCGATCAAACGGTCGATCAGTCCAAGAGCGGCCGCCTCGCGCGCCGAAACCGGCTTGCCCCCGGCGCACATTTCGACAGCCTTGGCGATACCTACCAGGCGGGGCAGACGCTGCGTTCCACCGGCGCCGGGAATGAGACCCAGATTCACTTCCGGCTGACCCACCTGCGCCGTCGGCGACGCGACCCGGTAGTGGCCGGACATGGCCAGTTCCAGTCCACCTCCAAACGCGGTCCCGTGAATCGCCATCACCACCGGCTTGCTGCTGTCCTCAATGCGAAGCAGCAGGGGAAGCAGGCTTCTACGCGGTCCTCCGGAGGTCATCTTGCCGAATTCTTTGATGTCCGCGCCGGCGACAAAAGTGCGGCCGCCGCCGATTACGACCGCTGCCTTAACGGTAGGGTCGCCGTTCATCTCATCGATCGCCGCCAAGACTCCCTCCGGCACGCCCGGACTGAGAGCGTTCACCGGGGGGTTGTCGATGGTAATGACCGCGACATCATTATCTTTGCTGACTCTCACGAGGTTATTCATAGGGCACTCCTGTAAGACTCCTGAACTCTCTGGGGCCGCGCCCCGGGTGCATCAATGACCAGGCGCGCAATCCGTTCTCGATGAAAGGTTGCGTCGCCCAGCATGGTTTCCGACGCTTTCGCCCGCCGGTAATAAAGATGAAGATCGTTCTCCCAGGTAAAACCCATCCCGCCGTGGATCTGGACGCCACGATTGCCGACGGTGCGGCAAGCATCGCTCGCGTACATCTTGGCGATCGAGACCGCCGTCGCAGCTTGCGCCGGATCATGATCGAGCGCCCATGCCGCATAGTAGGCCGCCGAGCGCGAACTCTCCGTCTCCAGGTACATGTCGGCACACTGATGCTGCACCGCCTGAAACGCTCCAATCGCCTTGCCATACTGCTTGCGCGTCTTCGCGTACTCCACGCTCATGTCGAGGATGCGTTGCATCCCTCCCACCATGTCCGCCACCAGCGCGGCCGTTGCCACATTGGTCGCGCGCTCCATCTCGTTCGCCTCCCCAAGTTTCTCGGCCGGAGTGTTGTCGAACCGCACTGCATACACACTGCGCGTCAAATCCATCGCTGGCATTGGCGTGACCGACACGCCGGGAGCATTGCGCGGCACGGCGAACACTCCGCCGCCTGCCGTCACTACCAGGAAGTCCGCCGCGGCAGCGTCGGGCACAAACAATTTTTCTCCCGTCAGCCTGCCGTTGACCGCGGCCATCTTCTCGCCGGACCGAGTGCCCCAACCGGCCCCCGCTTCGATCTCCGCCAGCGTCGACCGTGCTTCGCCAGAGCAAATCGGCGCCAGATACTTTTTCTTCTGGGCATCCGTGGCGACTGCGTCAATCACCGTGGCCGCCAGCGCTACCGTTGCGAAGAAGGGTCCGGGAACCAGCGCCCGACCCGCCTCTTCCATCAGCAGAATCAGATCGACCACGCTCATGCCCATTCCGCCGTACTGTTCCGGAAAAATGATTCCCGTGAAGCCCTGGGCGGCCATCTTCGACCAGAGATCGGCGTCGTACGCGCTGCCGGTTTCCGCCAGCTTCCGCACCTGATTGATGGGACACTCGCCGGCGAAAAACTTGCGCGCGTTGTCCTTGAGAATCTCCTGGCTCTCACTCAATCCAAATTGCATGTAGGGGTCCTCAGTAGCTCCTCGGCAAACCCAGCACGAAGTGCCCGATGATATTGCGCTGGATCTCCGACGTCCCAGCCTCGATTGTGTTGCCGCGAGAGCGCAGGTATCCATACGCCCACACTCCCTTGTTGACTGCGTACGGAGAAGAACTGGCAAGCTGTGCGTAAGGCCCCAGCAATTCCTGTGCCACCTGCTGCACCCGCTGGTTAAGTTCGCTCCAAAAAATCTTCTGGATCGATCCCTCCGGTCCGGGCACGCCCGTCGCGCTGATGCGGCTGAAGGCGCGCATCTGGTTCAAGCGCATGATTTCGATTTCCGCATAGCATTGCGCCAGCTTCTGCCGCACCAGCGGATCTTGCGCCGCCGGCCGTCCGTTACGTTCCAGTTCATGCGACAGTTCGATCAGCCGGTCCATGTTGCGCCGGTAGAGAATCTGCAGTCCCGCCCCGAACGTGCCGCGCTCATGCATGAGCGTCCCGATCGCCACGTCCCAGCCCTGATTGACCTCGCCCACGACGTTTTCCACGGGAACCCGCACATCCTGGAAAAACACCTCGCTGAATTCACTCTCGCCGGTCATCTGGCGCAGCGGACGGACCGAGACGCCGGGAGTCTTCATGTCCAGCAGCAGCACGGTGAGCCCCTTGTGCTTGGGGACGTTCGGATCCGTGCGCACCACCACTTCGCACCAATCCGCAACCCAGCCGTAGCTGGTCCATGTTTTCTGGCCGTTGATCACGTAGAAGTCGCCTTCGCGCCGCGCCGATGTCTGCAGCGAAGCCAGGTCCGATCCGGCATTGGGTTCGGAGAATCCCTGGCACCAGATTTCCTCGGCGCTCAGAATCTTCGACAGATAGCGTTGCTTTTGCGCGTGCGTTCCAAAGCCAATAATGGTGGGACCAATCAGTCCCAGGCCCAGGGCGTTGGCCATGGGCGGAGCGCCGGCCAACGCCATCTCCTGCCAGAAAATGACCTGCTGCATTAGGCTGGCCCCGCGGCCACCGTATTCCTTGGGCCACGAGATTCCCGCCCAGCCTCCGTCAAACAACTTGCGTTGCCATGTACGCAAGTACTCGAAGCGGGTTTCCAGCGGATCTTCGCGCTTCGCGCTCCAGTCCGCCGGTACGCTTGCCTTCAGCCAGCCGCGCAATTCGTCGCGGAACTGCTGTTCTTCCGCAGTCAGATTCAAATCCATCCAGCTCTCCTTACCATCGCCCGCTCAACCATCCGCATGCATCGTTACCGGCCCAACATGGTACTTCTTGCGCAACTCCTTTTTCAGAACCTTTCCCATCGCGTTCTTGGGCAAGCTCTCGCAAAACTCAATCGATTGCGGACACTTGTAGTGGGCCAGACGTGCGCGGCAAAACTCGATCAATTCCACTTCGCTGAGCTTGCAATCCGGTTTCGCCACCACCAACGCCTTTGGCACCTCACCCCATTTCTCGTCAGCCACCGGGATCACTGCGGCTTCGTAAACGTCGGGGTGGGCCAACAGCGCTTTTTCAACGTCGAGCGACGAGATGTTTTCTCCGCCGCTCACGATAATGTCCTTCCTGCGATCCACGATCAGGATGTACCCGTTCTCCGCGATCACGGCCATGTCGCCCGTGTGAAACCATCCGCCCCGCATAGCTTCGGCCGTGGCATCCGGTTGTTGCCAGTAACCCGCCATCACTCCGTCACTGCGGGCAATGATTTCTCCCATCGTCACCCCGTCGTGCGCCACGTCCTTGTCTTCCGCGTTGACCACCCGCAGCTCACACCCCGGAAAAGCATAGCCGGTCATGGACTGCAGCACGTACCGTTCCTCGGCCGTGCACTGCACGTCCGGTTTCAGTTCGGCGGTGGCCAGCGAGGGCGCGCACTCCGTCAGTCCGTATCCCGAAAAGCATTTAAACCCCAGCTTCTGCTCCACATCACGGATCAGGGTCGGAGAAGATGCCGCGCCGCCGATCGCGGCCCACTCCACGCTGCTCAGGTCGTACTTGGAACGCGCCGGCGAGTTTACCAGCGCGGTGGCCATAATCGGCACCAGGGTCAGCGCATGCACGCGCTCCTGCTCCACCAGCCGGAATATTTCCTCCGGTACGAAGCGCGGAAGCATGACATGCGTTCCGCCCACGAGCGTGATCGTATGCGCCGCTCCCCAGCCGTTGGCGTGAAACAGAGGGATCGTGTGCAGCAGCACGTGCTCAAACCGGGTGTGATGGTTCAAAGCGACGCTCATCGCATGCAGGTACACGTTTCGATGCGTGAGCATCACGCCCTTCGGGCGGGCGCTGGTTCCGCTGGTGTAAAAAAGTTCTGCCACAGAGTTCTCGTCAAACGCCATCAGTTCTCCGCGGTAGGGCGTGGCGGAGACCAGCATCTGCTCGTAGGTTTGCTCGGAGAGCCACCCCGCTTGCGGCGTCCCCTCGATTTGATGGGACTCGAGCTGATGGAACGTGCGCACCGTGCGCAGCTCCCGCCGGAACGAATCTACGACACCAACAAACTCTTGTGCCAGGAACAGCACCGCCGCTCCGGCGTCATTCAGAATGTAGGCAAGCTCCGGCGCTGCCAGGCGATAATTGAGCGGAAGCAAAACGCAGCCCGCTTCCAGAACTCCGTAGTAGGCTTCCAGCAGCCGATGGCAGTTCAGGCTGAGAAACGCCACGCGATCACCCGCCTTCAGTCCGGCGCCGCGCAACGCTCCCGCCATGCGCCCCACGCGATCGCCAAACTCGGCATAGGTGAACCGCCGGTCCTGGCACACCACCGCTGTCTTGCAGGGAAACTGCTCTTCTGAGTACCGAAGGAATCGCACGGGCGTCAGAGGAACATTCATAACGAATTTCTTGCTACCAGGCCGTCTGGCCTCCATCGACAACCAGCACTTGCCCCGTCACGTACGCCGAAGCGTCCGATGTCCGGCGCAATCGCGCCCGAACTACTGCTGGAGGCGGAGCGCCACCCGCCCCGAGATCTCGCCGCGGCTCAGTTGCCCCAGAACCTCTTGGATCTCGGCGAGTGGCCGCGTGCTCACCTGGCAATGGACCTTCCCGGCTGCCCCCATCGCCAGAACCTCACGCAGATCTTCCCGCGTGCCCACGGCGGAAGCTTTGATCTGAATCTCGCGAGCCGCCATTAGAATCGCCGGAAACGAAATATCCTGTGCGGGCAAGCCCACCGCCAGCAGCGTCCCCGTCGGTCGCACACAATAGAACGCCATGTCGTACGCGGACTTGGCCGCCGAGGTGACCAGGGCAACGTGCACCCCGCCGGAGCCACGCACTTCCTTCACCACGTCGGTCTGGTCGCTGCGTTCAGCGTTCGGGTGGCGCCCAGCGACTTTGCCAGCGCCAGTTTTTCCTCGGAAATATCGATCGCGGTCACTCCCGCTCCCGCTTCCCGGCCAATCTGGACGGCAATGTGGCCGAGTCCGCCCACGCCGAAAACCGCCAGCCGCTGCCCGGCGCGAATCTTGGCCTGCTTCAGGGCGCGGTGAACCGTGACTCCCGCACAAAGCAGCGGCGCCGCCTGTTCCGAAGAAAGCGTGTCGGGGATCTTGACGACGTGGCTGGCGGGAGCCTTCGCATATTCCGCATATCCACCATCCACCGTGACGCCCGTGATGCGCTGCCGCAGGCACACATTCTCGTTGCCTTCGCGGCAAAACTCACATTGCCCACAGGTCCACTGCACCCACGGCACTCCAACCCGTTCTCCCACCTTGACACTCTGGACCGCCGCGCCCGGCTCCACCACCCGGCCTACGATCTCGTGTCCGAGGATCAGCGGTTTCTTCACGATGCCGGCCAATTGCGTCCAGTCGCCATCGGCCACGTGCAGATCGGAATGGCACACACCACAAACCTCCACCTCGATCAGGACGTCGTCCGCGCCAGCTTGCGGCCGAGCCACCTCCTCCAGCGACAACGGTGTCTTGAATGCGTGCAGGACGGCAGCCTTCATCACGTTCTCCCCTCTAACCGGCAGGCCACAACGAAGAAGTGGCGCGATCCCGGAAAACCTTACGACTGGATGCCGCGCAAGAAAAACTCCACCGCGCTCCGCATCCGGTCGGTGAGCTTGTGCGGCCCGGTCAGATCCACCGCCCATTGCCGCACCACCGTGTTGTAGAGCCCTTCCATGAACTCCGCCAGATGCACCACCGGAAACGCGCGCGTCACTTCGCCTCGCTTCTGCCCCTGCGTCAGAATTTCCCGCAGCAGACTGGCAGCAGCCTCCTCGTGCCCCCGCAGTTCTGCCGATCGCACCGCATCCATGGCGCCCGACAACACCACCGCTTGCCACAGTTGCCGGTCGGATTCCACCTCCCGCGCCAGGGTTACATACAGCCGCCGCAAACGCTCGCCCGTCCTCGCCTTGCTCGAAAGCTCCGAACGCAGCCGCTCGCAGATACAGGCAAACCCGCGTTCTCCCACCTCGCGCAGAACCGCATCCTTACTGGGAAAATACCGGAAAAACGTGGGCTGGCTGATTTCGAGCATTTGTACGATGTCGTCGATTCTGGTGTTCTCGTATCCGTGCTTGCGAAACAACTTGATCGAGGTCTCGATAATCTGCTGCCGCAAGCGCGCCTTCTTCCGCTCCCGCAGCCCGACCTCGATCTGCTCTCCCGCTGTCTCCGCTGCCCCACTCCGTGTCGCAAGCGCACCTGGCAAGGTCTTTTCCTCCTGCATCGATTACCGGAACGTCCCCACCCGCGACGTCCGTAAAATGTGAGATTAACTATAACAAAATAGCGACTAACGTCAAGGCGTCGAAACGAGAGGGGTGAACGATGCCAATCGTCCTGAATTCCTGGCGTGGTTGCGACAAACCTTCTCGCCCATGCTGCAGCAGCTAGGTTATTCGGCGCAGCCCAGCAACAGTCCTACGGACCGGCAGAAGCGCTCCATCCTGTTCGAGATGCTGGGTAACGTCGCCAACGATCCGCAGGTCGTGCAGCAGGCACAGACGCTGGTGCAGCAATACATGAAGGATCCCCAGTCCATCGACGGAACACTAAGACGGTCACTACTGCCAGAGACTAGCAAGGGGTACAAGCCAGTGCTCGTGCCCCAACCGGCTCAGCGCCGGATCCACAGATGCTCAGCCGGCGCCTACTTCACTTGCAGGGATTCGATGTACTTCGTAAGGTTTGCCACGCGTTGCTGCACCTCACCCTGGTGTCCACTACTCACACTCCAAAACAGCGTTCCCCAGACCGGCATCTCCTTCGATCCGTGCGCGGGAAGCTCGGATTCGTTGCGGATGGAGGACGAGACTTTCAGCGCCGGATATTTTCCTCCGTTGTTCTTGCTCAGCACGGTAAGGTCGGTGGGTGGAATCTTCAGCGCACTGGCCGCGGGACCTCCACCTTTGCCGTCGGTTCCATGGCAAACGGCACAGTATGCCGTGTACATGCCCTTGCCGGATGCAGGCGACGTGAACTTAACCGGGACATGCTCGATGACTTTCTCCGTTGGGCAGGGTGTTTGGTTCTGCGCGGCGACCGTGCCGATGAATACGATCAGGGCAGTCAACATCACAATCATTTTCTTCATGGACATCGCATTTTCTCCTTTCAAACCCCGGCTTTGCTCTCGAAACTCTAAGCGGAAATTTCCTTTTTGACCCTAAGAACGGCTGTTATTGTCCCCTCAATCCCTGTTCGCGTCAATGTGAAACGATTTTGGTGACGTCAAGCTGCTTGTGTAAATACGCAGAGGGTGCGGGTTTTCCACTCCAGATTGAATCTCTGGAAGATGGAGTAGATGATGCGATCCACACTTTCTACGTTCACAAAGCACACCATGGGACGGGTCCGTCGCCGCACTTCCACAAAACAGCGTTCGATCACGTTGGTGGTGCACAGTTTTTGGCATAGGTGCCGGGGAAAGGCGAAGAACGACAGCAGCTCCGGTAAATCGCGTTCCAGGCGCCGCACAGGAAATTGAGATCGGGCCCATGTCGGGCAGTTCGAACGTTATCTTCTATCTATCACAGCAGGGAATCGTGGCGAGCCTCTTCGTAAGATTGACTGCATACCGACTAGGCAGCATTTTCGGTGGTCGCATTCAGTAGATCGGGCCCTAGCCGCCAAAGGAGCGCACCGCCCCTATACCGGAGCTTCCGCTAGCGGGAGCCACACTTGAAAGCGCGTGTCGCCAGGTTTTGAGGTGACTTGAATATTGCCCCGGTGCTTCTTCACAATGCGCTGGACCGTGTCGAGACCGAGCCCCGTTCCTTCACCCACTCCCTTGGTTGTGAAAAAGGGTTCAAAGATGTGGGACTTGATCTCTGGCGACATCCCCGGACCGTTATCTCCAATCTCGACCACGGCGCAACCATTGTCTCGATAGGTCCGCACCCGCAGTTCGCCATTTCCGCCCATCGCGTCGATAGCATTGTCGATAATGTTGGTCCAGACCTGGTTCAATTCGCTCCCGAACGAATTCACCAACAGGGGATCTGCATGATAATCGCGCTGCACGATTACGCCGCGCTTTAGTTTGTGGTTCAGGATGATCAGCGTGGTTTCAAGGCTCTTCGCGATATCGACGTTTTGCACCGGCGCCTGGTCCATATACGTGTAGTCCTTGATCGCTTTCACCAGGTCTGAGATGCGCGAGGTGCTATTCTCGATTGCGCTCAGCAGGTCCGCGACCTCCACCGAAGAGGCGATTCGGACCAGCGCGGCTCGGGCAGCGTCCGAATCGAGGCTATCGAACAACGGTTCCAGCACCTCTGGCTGCACGTTCCTTCGCGCCAGGTTGGCCGACAGCTGCCACAAGTCATTCTGGCCGTGGCTGCGCAGCATGGAATCAATTCGGTCTTCCAGGTCGCTGACCGTCATTGCATCGGGTGGGGGACCGTCCAATTGAGTGAGGGATGTTTCTAACTTCTCGATTTCCGATTTTTGTGTTGGGGTGAGATCGCGCCTGCCTAAATCATGACTCGCGTCCTTGATCTTTTTCAGAATGTCACGCAACTGGCTTGCGGCGCGCTTGGCAGCCGAGGCGGGGTTGTTGAGTTCATGCGCCAAGCCTGCGGAAAGCTTTCCCAAACCGGCCAGACGGTCTCGCTGCTGCTCGAGGCGCGTGGCTTCGCGGATCCGGTCGGACATAATACCCACGAGCCGTTGGGTCAACTCCGGCATTTTCTGCACGAGTTCGGGAAACATGGCAGCGGGAAAGCGCAAGAGGCGGCTGTCTGTGATAGCGCGAACGCTCACCGTATACTGCTTCATTCTGGAAAACGGAAGCACTCCGGTGACCATGCCCGGCTTTATGGGAATTACGACGGTTTCGCCGCCAAACTCCCCTCGGGCCTCAAGTTGCCCGTCGAGAACCACAAACATTGCATCCGCGGGATCGCCTTGGCTCGTGTACGTATCCCCCGGCTTGACGTGCAACTCTTGCGACTGGCTGAGGAACCAGGCGATTTGATCGTCGGGCAAGTCCGCGAACGCCGGGACACGAAGTAGTTCTGCTTTCTCGACCATTTAAACCTTGCTCAAGTACTGATGAATGAACTGCACCGCCACGGAGCCTTCGCCGACGCCAGAAGCGACCCGCTTCACCGAGCCGTGCCGCACATCGCCCACGGCAAAAATACCGGGGACATTGGTTTCGAGAAGAAAGGGGTCGCGATCGAGGTCCCATCCTTTGGGGCGCTGACCATTGTGCATCAGATCGGAGCCGGTCAGCAGGAACCCGCGCTCGTCGCGCTCGACGATGCCCGCGAGCCACTCCGTCCGCGGCTGCGCTCCTATGAAAATGAACATCGAACTCGCCGGAACGCGTTCGACCTTATCGGTGTCGGAACAGAGGACAGATATCTCTTCGAGATGCGTGTCGCCATGGGCCTCGGCCACGCTGGCGTGCGCCCACAACTGAATGTTGGGCGTGGCTTTGATTTGGTCAATCAGGTACTGGGACATGGTGCTCGCCAAAGAGCTGCCGCGCACCAGGATGACCACGCGGTCGGCATATTTGGAGAAATTCATGGCGGCTTGGCCGGCGGAGTTCGCGCCGCCCACCACATAGACAATTTCTCCTTTGCAGGACAGAGCTTCCGTCGCGCCCCCGCCGTAGTAAACACCCGCCCCCTGCAGCCGATCGATCCCGGGCGCTTCCAGCCTCCGCCACTGCACTCCGGTCGCAATCATCAAAGCGTGGCAGGAGATCTCGTTACCGTCGGCCAACTTGACGATCCGGTAGGAACCCTCGGTTCGCACAGCGGTGGCTTCCTGGGGCGACAGGATTTCGACTCCGAAGCGCTGCGCCTGCACAACGGCGCGGCGCGCCAGATCGCCGCCGCTGAGGCCGGTGGGAAATCCAAGATAGTTTTCGATACGCGAACTCATGCCTGCCTGGCCACCGGGCGCCTCCCGTTCGATCATCACCGTGTGCAGGCCTTCCGAAGCGCCATACACCGCCGCCGCCAGGCCGCCCGGACCACCGCCAACGATCGCCAAATCGTAAAAGTCGGTTTGTGCGCGCGTCCGCAATCCGACCTTTTGCGCGACTTCCGCGGGTACGCTATCCAGGAGATTCGTCCCGTCGGGGAAAAGCACGACCGGAATATGGCTCGCTTCCGGACCCAGGGCTTCCAACAGGCGTTTGGTTTCCGGGTCGTTGGCCGAGGCCTCAACGTCAATCCACTGATAAGGCACGTGGTTTCGCGCGAGAAAGTCCCGCAGTTCGTAGGAGCGCGGCGACCAGCGCGTGCCCAGGACTCGAATTCCCTCGAACGCCGGCCGATACGAGGCTTGCCAATCGCCGAGCAAATCGTCCAGTTGCGGGTAGAGGTGATCAGCGGGCGGGTCCCACGGCTTCATGAAAAAATAATCGATGCTGGCTTGATTGATGGCGCTGATGGCGGCGCTGGTGTCGGCATAGGCGGTGAGCAGTGCCCGCTTCGCTTCGGGGAAGATCTGTCTTGCCTCCTGTAAAAAGCCAACTCCGTCCATGTGTGGCATCCGCTGGTCCACCAAGAGAAGAGCCACACCGTCGTTGCGCACCTTCAACTGCTTCAGAAGTTCCAGCGCACCGACCGGGGAATCGCTCCCGATCACGCGGTAGTCAGCTCCATACTGCGTCCGCAAATCGCGTTCGATCGCGCGCAAAACATCGGTATCGTCGTCAACGCTCAACAGAATCGGTTTCGCCATATCGATGATCGCTCTCAGCTTTAATGATGCCGCGGGACAGTTTCAGTCAGCTGGTCGGACCCTAACATTCTCATTAGATAACCGACACCGCGTTCCGGTCGCGCGACATTCAGGCTACAAGTTCGCCGGGCTCGAGCTCGTCCACGTAACACCACATCCAGCTTTCTCCGGGCTCAATGGAGCGAATTAGAGGATGTTTAGTTTTGTGAAAATGCTTGGTCGCATGCTTGTTCTTGGACGAGTCGCAACAACCGACGTGACCACAAATGAGACACAGGCGCAGATGGACCCACGTATCGCCCGTTTTCACACAGTCCTCACACACATGTTTGTTGGTTTCTCTTATCTTGATCTGATCAAGGTGGGTGCATTCTTCCGGCATTTGTTCCTCCTGGGCGTGCTGCTGAGCTACTTATTCCGCAATGAGCAAACTCTCCGCAAAGGGCCACTCTTCATCAATCCACTGCGCCTCGCAGCGGAAACCCGCAGCGCAGGCCATCTGGAAAATCTCCTTCGTCGAATACTTGTGGCTGCTTTCCGTCCAGATGGTCTCGCCTTCCAGAAACTCGACGTCAAGCTCCGCTGCTGCGATGGTCACCGTCTGCCGCCGCTTGGACCGCAGATGCATCTCGACGCTGCGGGCTTCGTGATTGATCGTCGCCACATGCGAGAATTGTCCAAGGCTAAAGTCGGCGTCAAGTTCGCGATTGATGCGGGCCAGCAGGTTGAGATTAAACGCTGCTGTGACTCCGAGTTCATCATCGTAGGCCGCAAGCAGTTGCGGGCTGGGCTTTTCCAGGTCCGTTCCCAACAGAAGTGAGTCGCCGGGCTCCAGAATTCGTCGAACTTCCGTCAGGAACTTCACGCCCGCCGGGCGATCGAAGTTCCCGATGGTGCTCCCCAGGAACAACACCAAGAGTTGTTGGCCGTACTTTCTGTACGTCGTTGCCACCTGCAGCAACCCATCGAGATAGTCACGCTCAAAACCAACGATGCTGATCGAATCCATGTCACTGAGTTCCCGCTCGCACATCGCCAAAGCCGAGCGGGATATTTCGACTGGATAGTAGAACGTGCGTTGCCTTCGGCCCAGCGCTTTCAGCAGCCAGCGGGTCTTCTTACCGCTGCCGCTGCCCAATTCAGCAACGGCAACAGGTGGGGCCAAGCGATCCAGATTCAGAGACTCAATCATCTCACTGGCGTGCCTCTGCAGCAGTCGCTCGTCGGCCCGGGTTAGCCCGTACTCCGGGAGATGGCTGATCACTTCAAAGAGGGCCGAGCCCACACCATCGTAAAGGTACTTGGAAGGAAGTTCCTTCTGTCCCGGCCGCGTTAGTCCAGCCCGAACGTCAGAGGCAAATTCGTAAGTCAGGTCACTGGTAATCGCGTGGACAAGCATTCCCCAATCCCTCCGGTCAGCGGCTTACACAGCGGAATCCCGCGTACACATATTGGTAATGGGCCTGGAACCAGTTGCGGAACGAGGGCCGCAGCATGCAAGCTGCCGTACGCGCCAAGCCCCCTTTCATGACGAAGTGTTTGCCGTCGAAAAAATCAGCGGAGTAGCCCCGGTAGAACGGGAAGGGCTTAAAACCGGGAAACGGGGCAAACACGGTGGACGTCCATTCCCATCCATTTCCTAACATGTCGTCAACGCCGAAGGCGCTCCGGCCCTCGGGAAATCCGTTCACCGGAGTGGGGGTTCCAGCGGTGAAAGTCAAAATTGCCAAACCTCCTTATACGGGAACGGACGTTGGGTGCTTCACTTCCCCACGAGAAAATCCTCTCGCCTTCGCCTGCGGTGCCGTACGCGGCCTGATGCCACTCCGCTTCCGTGGGAAGCGACTTACCGGCCCACCGCACGTACGCACTTGCTTCCGCATGGCTCACGTAGACCGGCCAGTCGAGCGGAAGTGGCACTTCGTCAAACATCGTCCGGTAGAGCCAACGATCACCCGGCTTTTCCCCAGAACACCGGATGAGATATCCCTTGGGCGGTTTTCCAATCCCAATCTTCGTCGCTCCAGAAGCCGCGAGTCTCATAGCCACCGGCGGCCATGAAGTCCAAATACCGCCGGTTCGTTACTTTGTACTGATCGATGGCAAATGCAGGGACGTCCACCGTGTGGGCTTCGTGCTGATTTCCCCGAACCGAAGGTTTCCAAGCCGCGGAGAAGGCCGAGAGTCGCCACACCCGCGGGGATTACAACCATCCGGTGTACCACCGGAGCAGTGTCGAGATTCTGTGGACGTTCTGCCCGCAACTTCTTGTCGAGTGCCAACTGATGCAGCATGTAGGCGAGAGTCTCGACATGCATCAGGCGATGCTCAACCGCTACGTTGAGTAACGTGTCCACCGGAAAGCCGTCGCGGAACTGAGAGTGTCGTTCACCCCTTGCGCCGCCCAGTTTCTCGTCCAGAACGGTTCGGATCTTGGTCACGTAGTCGTGCACCGCACCCAAGGATGGCCAATCGGACGGCTGATCGCTGGGCAGTCCGCCGCCAACTGGGTCGATGCCGAAGGCAAACAACCGGTCAAATTCAGAATGAAAACTCTTCAGGCCGGAGATGTTTTCGTAAAGCAGATTCCAGTCGAATGCCTCGAGGTGTCCGACGTAGAAGATAATGCGATGACGCTCCGGGATCGGCCGCTCATAGAAAGAATCGTCGCGCAGCAGACTAAAGACTTCGTCGCTTCGCCGACGCGCGTCGCAGAGCCGCTCCATGAGTTCATAACGGACTGTGGCGCCATTTTGCGTGGCAAGCACCTGGGCCTCCTAGTTGGCCGTGGCGACTGGACGAAGCGTAGCCGTGACGTGCGCAGCTGTCGTTCTTGCTCAGTTCTGCCGCAGTCTGCAACTCCAGAACCGGTTGCTTTGAGCGGTTTAGTCTAGCCCGAGCACCCCAATACCCGGGCGATGGAACTTCGATACCAAGTGGGCAATTGCGCGGCCAGTAACCCCTCAGCACAGCCTATTCCCGGTGGGTTAGATGACGAACCGTCCAAATTGGTCGCAGCGAAGCACGGTTTGTTTTAGCCCGTTTTATTGCGCGTCAAGGGTCGCTACGAACTGCCCGCCTGCGGCAAGAAAGGACGCAGTTCCTGCTTAAGGAACTCGTCGGAACAATTTGGACAGAATTGGATGACTTGCGTCAAATTCCAAGAGGGAAAAACCCGAACGTCACCGAACGCAACGCCCGATTCTCGCAAGCCGTTGCAAATTCAGAGAATGATGGGGTTTAGGAACAACCGTAGAAGGTCTCAAAATCCGCCGGGCTTCAGGCCCTTGGGGGTTCGACTCCCCCTCCCGGCACCACGTCTAACGGCAATAGGCTGATGCGATTATCAAACAGTGGTAGGTTCGTCAGGACTCGCTTCGATAGGTTCACTATGCCCGAGACTATGCCCGTCGCGAAGTTCTAGCCTTCCCAGAGCCTCGGCGATGTCCGCTTCCAAATCTTTTCTGCCTCTGCCTTAATTAGAGCTTTGATGCAGCATTCCGGGCCGGACTTCCCAACTTCCGGCTTGGCGACAATCTGGGAGTAATCGCCCGCTGGCTCGAGCCGAAAGAGCGAGTCGGCCGCTTACGGTTTGCCGGATAGTGTCCACGTAAATCAGATTCGCTGCCTGCAGCAGAGAAGATCGCCAGGCCTAGAGACGCTTGCGCCTGATCTCCCATTCGCGAAGCCACGTGAAGATCACAGGAGTCACGATCAGAACATGCAGTAGCGAGGACACCATGCCACCAAGTACAGGGGTCGCCAGGGGCTTCATAAACTCCGCGCCCGTGCGGCCTCGACCACATCAAGGGCAGTAGGCCAGCAACCACTGTCAACACTGTCATCACTTTGGGACGCAAGCGCAGAAGCGCACCCTCCATCACCGCCTCGTGCAGCCCTTGCACGGTGAGTGCGCCCATCGCGGCTTTCTTCCGGGCGACCACTTCCTCCAGGTAAATGACCATCACGACGCCAGTTTGCACGGCGGTGCCAAAGAGCGCGATGAAGCCAACCCATACTGCAACCGAGAAGTTGTAGCCCAGAATCTTCACCAGGAAAATTCCTCCGGTGAGCGCGAAAGGCACTGCCAGCATGACGTGTCAGGCTTCTTTTGAGCGAGTCATAAATCTTATAGAGCAGCACCGACATGATGAGGAGCACCGCGGGAATGACCGGCGTCAAGCGACGTCGCGCACTCAGCTGGTTTTCGTATTGTCCGCTCCATTCCACGTAATAACCCGCGGGTAGCTTCACCTCGCGGGCTACGGCACGCTGTGCTTGCTCCACAAACGAGCCGACGTCTCTGCCGCGCACGTTCAACAGAACCGACCCACGAAGCAGACCGTTCTCGCTGCTGATCATCGCAGGCCCCATAACAACTCGGACCGAAGCCACTTGCGTCAGCGGAATCTGTACGCCGTTTGACGCCGTGACCAACACATTGCGAAGAGCTTCCGGCGTGTCTCGAAAGTCGGGCGCATAACGTACCCTGATGGGCAAACGTTGCCGTCCATCAATCGCGGTCGTGAGGTTCTTCCCGCCGACCGCAGTTTCGATCACGTCCTGAACATCACCGACGTTGATCCCGTAGCGGGCGGCGGCGGCACGATCGGTCTCAATCTCCAAGTAGGGCGCGCCGGTGATGCGCTCCGCATAGAGGTCCGCCGCTCCCGGCACACGGCGCACAACCTGCTCAACCTCTCCGGAAAGGCGCTCAATCGTGGTCAGGTCAGAGCCGAAGATCTTGACGCCGACTTGCGTGCGAATTCCGGTCGATAACATGTCAATCCGATTGCGAATGGGCTGCGTCCAGATATTCGTGACTCCGGGCATGCGCAGCTTCGCGTCCAGCCGTTGCAGGATGTCTTCCTTCGTAGTTCCGTCTGGCCATTGATCCCGCGGCTTGAGCGTGATCATCGTTTCCGTCATATTGATCGGGGCGGGATCGGTCGCTGTGTCGGCTCGTCCGATCTTGCCCGCGACGTTCTCGACCGCCGGATCTTGGGCAATGATGCGGTCCTGCTCACGCAATATCTCAGTGGCTTTGGTCAACGAAATCGCCGGGTCGGTAATG
>CAWCRQ010000145.1:0-28316 GCA_963797885.1 uncultured Acidobacteriaceae bacterium
ATGTGGCCATCGGCGGAGAGGTCGAGAATGGCCAGACGGCGGCTGCCCAGTCCGATGTATCCCCCATCGGGGAAACGCCGCTCCCAGAGCCCGGAGTCGTCGGGACCGCGGTGCGTCTGCACGTTCGTCATCCGGGCGAGCGTCTCCCGGTCGCCGCAGTTCACGAGTCCGCTGATGCCGCACATGCCTCAGTTCCTCCCGTATCCGCCAGCTCGTAAATTTTGGCCTTGGTATGAAACATCTGCACCGCTTGAAAGGTGCAATAGATCAGTCCGGGCACGCCATCGAGAAACCCCAGACGAAAAACGTAACGGTACAGGAAGAGAAGAACCGGAGAGCCCGGCAAGCGATAGAGATTCCGCTTGAGCCATCTTCGGCGCTGCGCCTGGGTGCCGAACAAATCCGCCCTCACCTCTCCAGAATTAGAATCGCCTTCCGCCTGCAAAAGCACGCGCGCTTCCCAGTTCGAGTACTCATTGTGCTTCAGGATGTAGCGCGATAAGGAATCAACATTGTGGTGGACCAGCGCATTGCGCAACTCTGCCGTGGGCCCATCCACAACCACGTGTTCGTGGATCTCGATGTCGCCCATCGAGGTATCCTGATCCTTCAAGCGGCACTCAAAACGACCTCGCCCTTTACGGAACAGCGACAGCTTCCAGAAACTCGCATCGCAATGTCGCAAGACCCGTCCGAGAAAATACATTTGCAGGCGGATGGAATACCCGTCCACGTTAGGGTTTTGCAGCGCGCGCCGAATTTCTTCCACCAGTTCCGGCGTCAGGACTTCATCCGCATCGAGCAGCAGAATCCAGTCGTACGCGAGCGGCAGCGTGTCCATGGCCCATTGGCGCTTCTTCGGCCAGCCCCCCGCATAATGAAACTGGACCACCTTCGCACCGTGCGACTGAGCAATCGCAACCGTGTCGTCCGTGCTCTCGGAATCGATGACATACACCTCACCGACCCCGGCAAGCGACTCCAGGCAGCGCGGCAGGTTGCGAGCCTCATTGCGGACCGGAACGATCACGCTTACCGGGAGCACCTGCACCGCGGCGCTCGACTGCGACACCTCAGCTTCTGATTTTGTTTCGATCATTCTTGTTTCGAGCAGTACTGTTTCGATCAGTATTCCCGTTAGCGACTAGTTATTCAACTATGTTAGCTGAATTGAAGGCATTCTTGAACGCAAGATCGTTCTTGCCGATTATCGATGGAGGATCAGTTACGAAACACCGTTCCTGCCCGAGATACGCCGCCGGACGGGCGTAGCGGTGCCATTCATGGTTCTGCTCGCACCGGTGCTGCAGCATGAAAATGACACGTCCGCGATGGTCAAGCCGGATGAAGGTTTCGAGTGCTAAGCACAGCACATCACCCGAAAAGAAAACGGACGTTCATGCTCTCAGGATCGCTTTGAGACGCCGCCGCCTGCCTGCCCAGGCTGGGTCTACCAATCCTGAGTACATGAACCGGTATTGCGAATCGGAATAGTAGGCTTCGATCTCGGTTCGCCAGATCAGGTGCGGCGAGTCCTCCGAGCAATTGGTCGTTCCGGGACAGGGCGAAAAACAGAAGCGATGGGTTTTCCGAATCAAATCCCACGCTTCCCGGTTGATCGCATTCCACGAATACGGCCAGGCAAAGGCTTCCACGCTTTTCTGTGATCCAGGATGAAATCTTCGCGGCACTGGTTCCTATCTGGCGATCCAGATCCGATGGTGAAAGGCCAGCGAGACTTACGTGAGACAAGGTGTGATTCCCGATGGAATGTCCGCGGCGAGTGAGATCGGCGAGTTGATCGGGATTCATGGGCGTCCATTGCTCCCCCGCTTCGGAGCGTGCCAGGCCGCGGATATCGATCCTCGAATAGTAGAAGTCGCGTGCGCTCTGCGCCGTCAACCCGACAAACTCCGGCACCACAAAAAACAGGCCGCGCGTTCCCATGGATTCAAGCATGGGCGCGCCTACCGTGTAGTTGCTTTCGCGGCCATCGTCAAAAGTAAACAGGACAGCAGGCTTGGACCAGTTTGGAGGCGGCGGGGTGCGATCCCAGAGTCCGAAGAAAGTCTCGGGAGAGATGAAGGTAAAATGTTTGGCCGCCCACTCAAGCTGACGCCGGAACTGGTCGCCGTCCCGCTGGAGAGTTTCGTGCATCTCAACCACCAGCACGAGAGGACTGCCGCGCGAAGCCCGCCAGCGGAGACGCCGGAGCATCACTTCATCCAAGTGAAGACTGGCGACCGTCTGTATCACGCTCGTGCGCAGCCAGCGCTTCAAATCGTGATTCCTCTCGCGATGGTCGTCATTATGATGATCGTCATTAGGATGATCGTCATTATAGTGGTGTCAGGTCTCAGGTCTCGGATGTGGTTTTCCTGCGACCTGAAACCTGGCACCTGAGACCTCCTCAAATAAGCCAGTCGCCATCAGCGGGAACGAGGTACCAGTCCCGGGTTGGCAGAAAACCCGACTTGTCCAGGAACCAGCCGTTGGGCGCATCGAACTGGCGGCGCGTGAAGCCGAGACGACAGAAAATGTCTTGCCGCGCCTCATCCATGCCGCGCAGCACGATGGCATCGATGGCACGGCGATAGCGGTCCGCCAGCGCGGCGACGATCGACGCGCATGCCTCGGGAGTCACTGGGGGATAGATATCCAGCAGGTTGAGTGTGCGAATCTGTCCACGATATCCACGCGGACGTTGATTGACCGTCACCAAGATGTCGGATTCGAGATCCTTATTTCGAAAGGCGAAGGCGGCAACAGTGGCATCTCGTCTGGAAAAGTAACGCCAGCGGATGTAAGGCAGATCGCGGTTTGCGGTCAGTTCGGGTCGAGGATCATGAATGGGCAGTTGCATGACCTGCTCGGACGAAGCCAGCGGAACCAGGTCACCCGGCCGGACAGACGCGAGTTTCAAGCGCTTGAAGGGAGCCATCAAAAGCGCAGGGGGGCGGCTAGCGATTCGCGCCAGTGTCTTAGGCACGCTGCGGCGGTTGAGTACTTCTTCGATCACGCCTTCCCAGCGAAGCACGCCAAACAATTCGTGATCGGAATACGGAATGGGAGCCGCTCTTCGCACTTTCCAAAACTTGGCTGCATCGGCGTTGGCGGAGTTTGCGAAGAGCGGCCGTTTGCCGCTTAGCTCCGAAAACCTGAAAAAGACCACCAAACCACCGTTGCGGCGAAAGCGCTTGTCAACGTAAAAACAACTCGACCAGACAACTGGAAATGTTTGCCGCTGGAAGCGGAAAGTTTGCGGGACTTGCAGAATGCAGCCGACGAGTTCACCTTGGGGCGAGCGCAATCCGCAACCTAGGGAGATCGCTGGGTCGCGCGCCGGGTTTTCGAGCAGGAACCAGCGCAGATGGCTTTCGACGCCAGCCGGTTCGTGTCCCGATTGGGACGCGACAAATTGCGCGAGTTCGACGATGTCTGACTCGGAAATCGCAACCAACTTTGCGGCGGGACTTTCTCCGGCTTTCATGGCGGACCGCCCGCTCCTGCGACCGCTTCGCGGTAAATCTGTGACAGGCGCCGCGCCTGATCCGACAAAGTTAGCCCGTTGAGGACCGTCTCACGCGCAGAGGCACCCAAACGCGAGCAGAGATCTGGCGAACGCAGCAAGGTCGAAAGCCCCCGCGCGAGTTCGTCCAGTCCCTCGACTGGAATTAGCCATCCATTTTTCCCGTGCTCGACGATTTCGTCAATTCCCTGCCCGTGGCAAGCAATCACCGGCTTGCCGCAAGCCATGGCCTCCAGGTAGACGCACCCCAATCCTTCGTAGCGGCTGGGGAGCAGAAACACCGTACAGGCCCGCATGGCATCCGCCACTTCGGACCGGCTCTTTCTTCCCTCGAACCGCACCTGCGGCTCAATTCCCAGCTCGCGGGCCAAGGCTTCAAATCGGGCGCGGCCGGTGCCTTCCCCGATGATCCGGCAGCGCAGTTGCGGAAAAGACGCTCCGATTTGGCGGACGGCCCTCAAGGCAAGTTCATGCCCCTTAGCGGCGTTTAGATTGCCAACGATCAAGATTTCGCTTCCTGGCTGCCGGGGCGGACCGCCGGGGGCGGGCGAAAACAAATCGGTATCGGTGCCGTTGTAGACGACCGTGCTGGGGACCCACTCCTGCATTCCGTCTCGCAGCAGGCGTTGCACTCGGTCGCTGATGCAGATGGCCATGCGCGCGGTGCGATAGACATTGATCGAGGCCCTGCGCCTCCACTCGGCAGGCACTCCTCCGAGCATGCAGGTGTTGAACACATCGAGGCCGTGGAGCGTCACGACAAATGGAATGTGCAAATGCCGCGACAGCAAGGCTGCCGCGTGGCCGCAAGGCAGAGCGGAGTGCGCGTGGATGACGTCAATAGGTTTCTTTCTGTGGAGCAGCGGCACCTCCGCCAGCAAGCGAGCGTAGAGCCACCGCCCCGCGCTCGATAGGCCCAGGTTTCCGGGAATTTGCGGATATCTCACCCACTCCGCGGGAGCCGATGGGGCCGGCTCCTTTCGACGATGGTGGATCGGGGCTACGGCAATGATGCTTGAGGCGACTCCAAACTGCTTAAGCTGCCTGATCGATTCCGCGATGAAGCAACCACCCACTTCATCGCCAGCGGACGGGAAAAATGGCGTAAGCGTTAGTACGTGAAGTGCGGAAGTCCCTGCTCCTTTTGCCGGCGAGACGTCGTTCTCGGGGTGCGCTAGGTCTGGACTCAACGCTCGCTTCCATTCGACTCACGTCGCTTCACAACTTCTCCGGTGGGCGCACCGATCGGCGATTAGTTCCCTAAGGCCGATGCAATCCTGAATTTCCGGCACGAACTCGGTGCCTTCGAGCGAAGCCGGCAACCCCGCGTCGAAATAGTATAGCCCAGGTTCGCCACCTCTCGATTGCGATGCAGCGCACCGGTGGGCCGTCGCAATCCTTGACTGGAGGTGATCGACCAGTTCCACATGTTCCGAAACAATGCGGCACGACCGACCAAGGCTTGAAATCAGGTCTGTTTCGGATTTGCGCTCACAAGTCCCTGGGCCAAAGCGAGCAGACGCTCCACGTGCGTGTCCCAGCGGAAGTCTTGCGCTCGGATGAGAACTTTTCGTGAGAGCGTTTCCGCCAATGCACCGGCAAGTCCGACGCCACTACCGACAATCCACTCGACATCGCCTCGACCAGGGGATGGGCAAACGGCATGGGTCAGGCTAGATGCCATTCTTGCGCTCCATGAAGCGGCTCTATGCAAGGTCCGGCGACACGAGGCGGCTCGCCAAGTCTAACACGACCTCCGCCGGTGGGGAGGTGGTTAGGCGGCTGAGGTTGAACCTAAAGTGCTGCGGCTGGTACATCGACAGCAGAACCACGCCGTCGGAATTACTTGCCAAGGCAAAATCGAGAAGGAACGCGGCGGCCGCCTTTCGCGGCGCATCGCGGTAGCCAGCGGAGTCGATCAAACCGCGCTTCCCAGCATCCTTTTCGATCATGGCCGTCAATGCGTCGAGTGAGCCGTTATGGCCGTAAACACTATGGGTGATGAAACTGAAGGCTCGATTCGTTGGCAGTTGCCGTTTCGCCAATGCGACGTTGGGGGTGAAGAGGTTGTTGGCAAACTGAATGATGCGGAAACGCTCCGACATCGCTGCGGCGGCCAGCGCGACAACGAGGTCGCCCGCCAGGGAGATGGCGCGAGCGTAACCTTTGCCGATGACATCATCCAGCACCCGCAAGACGTCGTCGCGCTGCACATCCTCAATGGTTGGCTCGTGCAGTGCGAGAACATCTACGTAGTCCGTCTGCAACCGCCTCAGGCTCTCCACTGTGCTGGATTCTATGAATGAGCCGGTCAATCTCACCCGTTGCGCGGGGGACCGGAAGTTGGTGAGATGTTTGCGCATTTCTGGCCGCAAATCGATGGCCCACCGAACTACCGGCTTGGCAATGCGCATGGACAGTGATACGTGGCCTGGCACAATACCGACCTTGGTACAGACAGCGACGTGTGAGCGCTTGCCCGCGAGAAACTTGCCTAGCAAGACCTCGGCATCGCCATTGCCATAGGACGGCGCCACGTCGAACCACGTGACGCCGGCGTCGTAGGCTCGGGCCAAAGCTGCCGTCCCGCGTTTGCCGTCAACACGCGAACCAAGCGATGCGCTCCCGAAGCCGATTACCGAGACGCTCCGCGCGAGAGGCGCGAACTCAACACGGCGCATGGTCACGGATCCTCCCTGTTCGGACTTCGGCAGCGGCCCTCATGTCGAGATGGTTGGCAAGCCGAATGGCAAGCGCAGTTGCGAGAAAAGTTGAGTTAGCCTGTCCCGTCGTAGGAAACACACTTGAGGAGGCCACATGAAGGTTGGCAATATCGTGGACCTTCAAATCCGCATCAACCACGCTGTCTTTTGGATCCTGCCCCATTCTGGTGGTACCTACCTGATGGAGGCCGTCAGATGCCTGTGCTAAGACACGGTCAAACAGTTGTTCCTCCGGATACCAGTATTCCAGCCGTCCTATGACATTAGCGCGCAAGGCTGCATCTAGAACTTGGTGGGAACCGATCACACTACGCGCATCGCCTTCGGTAAAGCGGAGGTCGATTGCAACCCGCGGCAGCCCAAATCCATCAGCTTCATCGGTCAAGACGACGCGGCTGTCGGGGTTCGGCTCTTGCTCCGCATGGTAGTGGAGGGCATATCTTCCGTCGCGATTTCGGACGAGGAAGCTGGGCTTACGCGGGCTGGTCAGGAATCGATCGCGCATAATCCTCAGAAGGTCTCGTGCACCGGCAGGTGCGCCGTAGAGAACGTTCCCGATGTGGGCAGCAAAATTGTGCGGCTTAGGACCGACATGGGCAATCCGGATCGCTTCCGAAACTAGACGCCGACCGATCGGCGGCAGCGCCAGCGCCAGAAAAACCGCCGACAGCACACCGCTTTGATGGCGAGGATCATGGAATGGCGCATTGTCCGGGAAAAAAGCCGTGTTGAGCAGCCCATGCGTCCGCTGCGCTGCCTCGCTAATCATGAAACGCCGCCGGACATATGCACGGCTCGCGTCGAGTTCGAAGTCGAGGTCCGCAATCGCTGCTGGCTCGTTAAGCAAGATGTTCGCGATCTTGCCAGAAATGTGACCCATGTAATAGCGTCCGAGAGGGCCGTCTTTGCCGCCGAAATGTCCGGGCCAACGGCGTTGCATGGTAAGCAAAAGGCGCGTTGTCTCGATACCGCCGCCAGCGAGGATCACGGCGTGAGCCTTGACCCTCGATTTGCCGCGGGATCCTGCGACCAAGACGCTCTCGACCACCCGCCCATCCACACCGAGGTCAAGATCGACGACGGTGCTGTTCAGACAGAGTGTGATGCGCTCGGAGCGCTCAATCCGTTTGCCGTAAATTAACGCGAGCCGGGGCTCGGTTGACCACCGCTCCAGGAATGCAACGGAAACATCGGCGCCAAGACTGTGCAGATGCCGGGGCGGCGAATAGAACGTGTCATCGCCGCACAGCAGATATTCGGCAGCTCTGGCATACCATGGCTTGACATCATCGTGGACAATGGGCCAACCGGAATGGGGCACGTGCGCACGCGCCTCAAAATCGACGTCGTCGAAAGCCACGCATCGGCCGCCCCATGTCCAAGACGTACCGCCGAGGGCACGACACACCGCCATCTCCATCGGCGCATGGCGCTGGGGATCGACGATCGTCGCGCGGGAGGCATCGGCCAGTTCAGGGCATACTCTGTCGCGTCCAGATTCGAGAACCACGACGTCGCGTCCGAGTCGATCGAATTCGAGAGCCAGTGCCATACCCACTGGCCCCGAGCCGACAATGCAGAGATCGCACGTATGCTCACGGGTTGGGAGGCACTCAAGGATCATGACCAAAGGTCCTTTATGCGATGATACTGGCACTCTGGGAGCAGCCGCGCCGAAATCTACTGTTTTCACGTTTACTATAGCGTCAGAATGGCGCCCGCGGAAATCCTCCGCTATCGCACCCGCGAACTCGATAGTCCGATCGCTAATGAGACGATTGCGTTGACGTGTTGGCTCCAGCTAAAGCATCTCGCCCGCTGCATGCCTTTTTCCGCCAACTGCGTGGAGACCGCAGCGGAAGACACCACTTCCAAAACTCTTTGCGCCAATTCATTCGGAGAAAAGCGCGGGAAGTATAACGCCGCAGACCCGCAGATTTCCCTATGCACAGCCAAATCGGAGGCTATAACCGGCAGTCCGCTCGCCATCGCTTCCACCAGAGGGTGGGCAAACGTCTCCGCGTAAGCCGGGGTCACATACACATCGCAAGCCCGATATAGATGACTGAGGGATCGATATGGCACCGGCCCTAGTTGGACAACCTCGGTTCCAACCTCCAATCGCGGCAGCAATGCGGCCGCCAGATCGGCATGGTAACCGCCGCTCGGACGAAACTCACACGTAAGAATCAAGCGGAGTTTACGAGGGGCGAGGGCCGCTCTTAGCACGGGCAGTGCACGCAGGAGAGTCTCAAAGTTCCGGTAGTAGGTGTAGTGGCTTACAAAAAGCAGACGCAGCGAGCCTGCCGTGTCATCGAGCTTCTGACGTATTTCTTTCGACAAAGGGGGGCTGTCTCCAAAGAAAAGATCGTGATCGAACCCGTGGTAAACAGACAGCACATTTTTCCCCGTCCATTTGCTGAGGTCTTCCGCAAAAGCCTTGCTCGGAGCGACCGTGACGTCGGCCCAGCGTACGGACCGCCGCGCGAACCAACCTTTGATCAAGGTGTCTACCCAAAGCACGTAATCTCGCCGTTTTCGGACATCGCGGTAGAAATCCACCGATATGTAGAGAGAGTTTCCCGACAGAAGGATCTGCGGCACCGGAGAGTCCCGGAGTGCAAAATTCCCGGTAGAAACCAGAACCTGCGCACCACTGCGCCGCACCAAGTCAGGAAGTTTGGTCTGTTCGAAGACAAAGCGTCCCACTACCCCGCCGCTCGGGCTGGCCTCGGCATAAGAGATATTCGAAAATTCAGCGAATTCCCTGCGCAAATCGGCACTCAGCAGGACCGTCGCTTGCGCATCCGGCCGCCGCGCCAGGTGGGGAATCACATTCCGCAGATACGTAAGGCCCGCACCCGCATTCGCAGCCAGGCCATTGATAAACAATCTGATCATCGGTGGGGCACGACGGCTCCCAAACCGACTGGCAACGGACGCGAAGCCCGGGAAACAACCCTGGCTAATGGGACCTCAACAGCGCCAGGAACAAGATCCGCGAGGAGAAACGCAAAAACCCAAAAATACACGCAGGCATATGAACCCACGGCAAAAAGCCAATCCTCGAAGTTGGCGTGGACAAGCCCGGATAACACCACCATAGCTAGTGGAATCGAATAATGCCGTGGGTCGGCGGTTCGCCTCATCCACACGCAGACTTTCCATACGTTCGACGCCGTCACCGCCAGGAGCGCAACGAAGGGCGCCACACCCAATAGACCCACCCACTCCGCGATGGCCATGTAGCTGTTGCCGTGCTCACGAGCCGTCTCGGCGGTTGAAGAAACAATCCCAAAACCGTATCCGGGATCCTCGCCTGTCGGGGCCGTGCCATATCCCGTTCCGAACCACGGATGCTCTTTGATCGAGGCAATCGTCTTTTCCCAAGGCGACTTCCGCGAATTCAGCAAGCCTTCTTCCTTGTGCCCCTTGTAGAGCACTGCATCCTTCATGTCCCCCAGCCTCTTGTTTAAAGCTCCCGGATCCAACATCCCAGCGATCGCAACCAGGACCAGAACTAACGCCACCACCTTTACCAGCAATTTGTACTGACGCAGGCAAAAACAGAAGGTAAGCGTGACGAGCGTTATCGAGACTATCCCAGCGCGTGCCATGCTGAAATAAACAAGGTACGTGCAAAGGAGCAGGGCCGCCAGCCTGAGGAACTTCTCCCCAGGCCGATCGCTGGTGAGCCATCCCCACAACAGGATTGGGAACACTCCGATGCACATCGCCTGGCCGAGGGAGTTGGGATTACCCCAAATGCTGTCACCCAGACCGAAATAACAGATCGCGCTGATATAGACCGCGAGCTCGCATCCCCAGATCAGACCGCGGAAAAAACGGTCCTCCCTGCCGAGAACGGCCAGGCGACCGCCTGAAGCACAATATGTAAAAAGAAGGAGCAGGCTCAAAGCCTTCAGGGACGCCATCTGTACCCACGGAGAAACGGTAGCGGAGACAAATGCGGCCGAGATGCAAAAGAAAGCGATCAGATGTATCGATCCGAAAGACCTACGGGGAGCCTTCGTCCAAACAAGGGTGCCCACGGCCGCACCCGCGGCCAACACGAGCCAGCGTCCACCACCTCTCCAGGTATCCTGCAGGGGGATACCCAGGCCAGCCCAAACAAAGGCGATCATCAGCAGAGCGAAAAACCGCTGCTCATATTTCCAGATGCTGGCGATGAGTATCTCCAGCAGCAAGATCCCGCCCAGGAGAGAAACGTTGCCGAAGTACGGCAAATGTTGATAGAAAAAATACAGGGCTAGGCCCACGCACAGCACGATTCCAGCCCACTGCAGCGGTTTCACGGAATTCATCGAGTCCTCGTACCGGCGGAGATCGCGGCCGCGGCCAAGCCCTCGGCGCATGCTTCCGGTGAGTAGTTTCGAATTCGTTCTAGGCTTCGCGCGCTCATCTGTCGCTGAAGCTCAGGTTGCCGCACCAAAGAATTGATCGCCACGCTGAGCTTCTCCGAATCTCGGGGAGGCACCACGTAACCATTCCACCCCTCTTCGACCAGATCGGCCGAACATCCCGCCACACTGCTCACGATGATCGGAAGTCCGCACGCCATTGCTTCGTTCACCACCAAACCCCAGGGGTCGCTGTGCGTCGGTAGAACCAGGGTTTCCGCGAGCGCATACAGACCAGCCAGATCCTCCCGCTGCGCGAATCCTGCAAAACAAACTGTCCCCGGGGCGATCCGTTTCGCCTGTTGCGCCAGTTCCTCTCTGGAGACACCATCACCGGCAAATACCAAGCCCACCTCCGATCGCAGACCGCTCTCTAGTTTGGCATAAGCTTCGAGAAGATCAAAAGCACCTTTTTCCGGAATCAACCTTCCCACAAGCAGGATGAACCGCCGCGGAAGTCCGAACTTTTCTCGAAATGCGGCCGGATGGCACCTTGCGATCTCCGCCTGCGTCGCAAAGAAGTTGTTATCGACCGCGTTGGGTGCTGTGAAGATGACCTGCTCGCTGACTCCGAGAGTTCGGAGGTAGGCAAACGAAGACTTTCCTGGCACGACAAAAGCATTACAAGACTTCACAAAATATCGCTTCAGCCGCTCCACACTGGCACGTCCAGATCTCTGATCTCGCTGGTTACTCTCTGTCCACAGGACAAAACGGACGTTACGCCGCCGAGCCCACCAGAGCGATCCCCAAGACGCGGGATAATTGTATCCGCCACAAACGATGGCCTGGGGACACGCTGCATCTAGTGCCGGCCACAACCCCCGATTCACCAGAAGACAGTGCTTCCCCGCGCGCCATCGCCAAGAGGGCAGAACTTCATATGAAAAACGGATCTCATCGGTATAGATGTGCCACTGTCGAAGCGCCCTGTCGGTCTCTGCCAGAAAAATGACGTGCAGATCCACCCCGTCCCGACGCGCGAGAGCGTTGAAAACAGGGATACGGTAAGGGGCGATGATTTCCGTAAGGATCACAGTCTTTCGGGTCATGACGTTGCGCTGGCCACTCCAATCGCAGGCATGCGCTCCAAAGGACATGCGAACAAGTCCTGCAGGGGTTCGACTCGACCGGCGACGGCGATCGGACCATTCCTCCCCAATTCGAAAACCCGGTATCCAACTCCCGCGAAGATACTCATCGTCTGCTCAAGATTCGTCCGTTGCAGATATTCAAACATCACCAGCGGAGGCCTTTTCTTGGCAAGAAACTGCCGCATTCCACGAAGAACCCAGTTCTCGTGACCCTCCACGTCGATCTTGACTAGAGAAACGGGAAAATCGGGATCGCCATGCTGGCGCAGAAATTCGTCGAACGTGATGCATGGGACCACACGGGTGGCAGTCTGGCTGCTTGGAGGGCTGACAACGACGTGACCTACCGTGTCGACCGCTCCATGGCACTCAAAGCGGATCTCACCGTTGGTATCGGAAAGAGCAAACTCGTAAACCTTGAAACCAAGCTGATTCCGGGCAAGATTCTCCCGTGCACGTGCGGCTGCCACTGGGTTCGGCTCAAATAAAATCGCGTCCTCTATCGTGTCGGCCAGCAAAAGGCTTACCGAACCCACGTTGGCTCCGACATCGATCAGTGTCCCCCCCGACAAGTGCTTTCTGAGGAAGAGTATGTTCCGGCTATTGGGGATACGCGTATACAAAACTCCGGAAGAGACATCGCAGTCCGGGTAAGCGATAAACCGTTTGCCATTGAAAAGTAAAACGGTGATTGGTTTGCGAACGATCCGCTTCCATAGCTGCCAGCCGACAAAGGTGCACAATCTTCGGGTTCGCTGACCCCGGTTAGACTCCTCGTTCCAAAGGCTGGAAATTGGGCAAATCAAGTCTTGCGCGAACTTCAGCACAAACGTCTGGCTCCCTTCCCTGGACTCGGCCCGTGAGCGTAAAGTGGCGGATGAATCCACGAAGCACGTTGCTCCACTCGACCAGTGCACTTAAGACGCAGAACGCGCGAGCGGGAATTCAAAAACGGCGCGACCGGCAAGTCGGGATTATCTTGCAGCCTCAACGTAAAGGCTCTCGGAGCGTCTGGATTCCAGCTCAATTTCCGCGATCTCTGCAATCCGGCTGCTGCCGAAGGTACTCAATTCAGGCGCCGGAAAACCAGCTCCCTGCAGCATATGGGCAAGCGAGCGGGCATCGAACATCTGTTTGTGATGCGCGCCGGCGTGCACCATGTCGCGAACGCCCGTCGTCAGAAGAAGCCGCGAAACAAATCTGTGAGAGGCCATGGGATCGGCGGTGTCGGCAAGATAGTCGCGCACCATAATGCCCAAGTCCGGCACGACGATCCGCAGGATGCCGCCGGGCCTGAGAACGCGAAAACACTCCTGCGCCACGCCCCGCGACTCCTCGTAAGTAAAGTGTTCGAAGGTATGCGAGGAATAGATGCAAGAAACAGACGAATCAGGATATGGAATGCACTTGCGAACATCGAGGCGGCGCACGTCACGTGGCCAGTCAGGGGTGTGAAAAATCCGTCTCCCGAGCGGCAAACGCGAGAGCAGGACGCTGGGCGAGTTGTCGATATTCACCCATCCCTCGATCCCCGAGGTTCCACAACCGATGTTCAACTTCAGTTCAGCTGCATAGGTCATTGTGGATTCAATTTAAGCTGTTTGCCAATGAAAAGTGAAACGGTGATTGGTTTGCAAACGACTATTTCACCCGTTGCCCGTGCCCAGAAGGGTCGAGCGATACCAGGCAATAAAATTTTGCAGACCCATCCTATGTAACAAGGTTCAAGGGCATGGCTTATTTCCTGCGCCGTTTGCCGGCTGCCTCCACAAACACTCGCTCCCAATCTCGCGTAACTTTGTCCCAGTCGAATTGCAAGGCATGCCGAGCCGCCGCGGCAGACATCCTAAGCCGCAAGTCCTGGTCCGACAGCAGCAAACCCAGTTTCTGTGAGAGTTCGCTTTCCGATTTTACCAAGTACCCCGTTTCACCGTTGACAACATAGTCCGGTCGATATTTGTCCATGGCTACCGCCGGCAGTCCGCAGGATGCCGCCTGCCCGAGAACTTGCGGATGGCCTTCCAACACACTGGGGAAAAGGAATACGTCGGCCTTTCGCATTTCATCGGCTACCCCCTCCTGCGAAAGATGGCCAACGAAGGTCACGTTGCGACACCCCAATTCGCTCACCAAAGACCGGCACTTCTCTTCCTCTTCGCCCTTCCCCGCGAGTCGAAACTCAACGGAAGGCCAGTTTGCCGCCTCGCGAATGACGACATCCACTCTCTTCCGAGCCTGGAATGAACCGGCATAGAGCACCGTGAGCTTCGATCCAGTCCGGCGAGCCTCCGTCGGTGGATAAAACAACTCCCGTTCGAACCCGTCGTAAATTGTCCCGGTCGCAACTCCGAAGCGATCTTTAACCGTCTGCGACACATAGCGCGAGTTCCCAAGAACGCAATCGGCCTCGCGAATCGATCTTGTCATCGTTGGCCCGACAGCGATTTCGTCGAGAGCCATCACGATATAAGTCACCAAAGCAACCGGTAGGCGCAGAGAACGCCTGAAAAACAGAAACAGCGTATCCAGCGGCCCCTCGCGCGGAAAAAAGTAGACGTCGATTTTCGAGAGCAGTACTCGGCTAAGCCATCGCGCCGTATTTCCATGCCGGGACCACGCCAGGATTTCTGTGTTTTCGCGAGCTAGAATCCGCGGATCGGGAGCTCCGTCGCCAAGCATCACGACCCTGAACCGATCCGCCGGAAGACGGCTTACGACCTCTTTCACGGTCAGGTTCTGCGCATTCGTGTTCGCTTCATCGGCGAACGATGGAGTGAATATCGTGATCATAGAGCTGGAGTGTTACGCACCCGTTTCGCCACCGTCGCGCATTGACCGCAAACCACTCCGCGCCGGCGGGCAGAGAACTCCCCTCAGCGCCTCCGGAGAAATCGCCTGCACCAGCCGGCGCGCGCTGTCCGGCCCAGGCTTGGCCGCGCTCAACATATCTGAAATTCGCAGCAGGCCATCCGCACTTTCGAGCATCCTCCCTGCCCCGAAGCGAACATATTGCGGAGCATATCCCGCGTAAGCGTGCCGCAACCATCCGCAGAGAAGAGCCGGGATTCCACGCGACGCGCATTCGAAAGCCACCGTCGATTCCACCGTCACCGCGCACCATGTGTTGCGCAGAATCTCACCCGACAACGGTGCATCCGTCACGCTCACCAGCTTCCGGTCGCGCTCGTTCAAGGTCCGTTTCACTAACCGCCGCCGCTGCCGCGAGCTCTCAAACGGATGCAACTTCAAAATCACGGTCTTGCCCGACCCGCGGGCTGCCGCACAGAGGCGCGGCAACACCTCGCGATAAATCGCCTCCACCCGCCAGAAATCCGTCTCATACGGCTCGGTGAAAAACACGATCCAGGGAGCGTCTTCACGCCACAGCGAAGCATTCTCTTGCCCCGGCGCCGCCGCTGCCGCCGCTCCGATCCGAATCCGGCCGCCATCGACTCCGCAGGCGCGTTCCAGATAGTCGCGCTCCATCTCGCCTTTGGCCAGATAGCTCGAAAACCGCAGATTCTTGAATGCCATGCGGCAATCGAGCGCTCCGTGATGGCACGCCACCGCCGGAATTCCCCGCTGCTCCGCCAGCAGCAGAGGAATCCGCGTGTACGGATTCGAATCGTCGGCGCTCAGGCAGCCGGCCACCGAGCGCGTCTCAAACACCTGGACCCACGCATCGCGAACAGCGAGTCCCCAGCGCAACCAACGCGGCCCCTTTTTCAAGATCCCAATCTGAACGGGCAACCGGAATGCCGGATGTTCCTGCAGCGACTGCTCCATCTCCTTCCAGCAGTTTTCCAGTTTCTGCAATTCATTCCTGTCACACCTCTTCGTTGCAAACCCCGCCAGACACGTCGTCTCAACATTCGCCGGAACCGGCGAGACGGCCCCGGACTCGCGGGCGAGAACCAGGAGGAATTTCTGCTCGGGCAAGATTTCGGCATAACTGAGTGCGGTTTTCGTGACATTCGAATAGGCCGACGGAAGCAGCACAACCGGCTCCGATTCCGATTTCCATTTCGATCCCCATTTCAATCTCCATTTCAATGCCTGCGCCGGTGACCCCGCAAGTTTCCTTCGCCAACGGTAGTGCGGATCGTACTTGTCGTACACCACCTGCCGCAATTGCTCAAGGCTCAGGTTCGCCAACGCGCTGCCGCGACGCAAAACGCTGCGCACCAGCCGCTTCCGCAGTCCCCCGTGGAGCACTTGCAGCGGTATTCCCAACTGCAGTCGCAAAGCTTCCGCCGTCACCGACGGCCGGCTTACCGCCAGCGTGCGGCATCCGCTAAGCTTCTCGGCCAGCCGAAGCGCGAGCCGCACGTCCTGCAATTCCGGCTGCAGCATCAGACTGATCACGTCCCACCAGTCGATGCCAAAGCGGTCCACCACCCGTCCCATGCCTGGTTCAAGCAGGCCGCGCCAAATCTTCAGGTCCGCAACTTCGACGGCGAAGTCGAAAACGCTGAAAACCGGACAGCCCAGCGCGGCACTCCGTTCGTCGTAAAAAGATTTTGGGGCTCGTCCCAGGTCGATCACCGAATCCCAATGCTGACGTGTCAACGAACCATGGAAGTCATCGTCGGGATGTAAGAGGAGAACTCGCATAGAAACAGCGGTCAGGTGTCAGGTCTCAGTTCTCAAGAAATTCTCAAATCCCTGAAACCTGGGACCTGAAACCGGGGACCTGACACCTAAGACCTGGAATATCTCTTCCTCGCCGAGTGGCCGACGAGCCGTTCGTACATCTCTAGCAGACGAGGGAAATTCTTGTCCCAGTCCGCCCTTTCTGCCACAACGCGTTGATTGCGTTCCGAAACCTTCTTACGCTCCTGCGGGGTGAGGTTCGCGACTTGCAACATTCTGTCCGCCACCCCCTCCGCAGATTCGGCCGGGGCCAACCATCCGTTTTCTGGCTCCGCTACCCATTCTCGGTTAGACGGAATGTCCGTTACAACAACCGGTAGTCCAGTGGCCATCGCCTCGAGCAAAGAAATGGAGGTTCCGTCCGACTTCGCACAACTGACATACGCGTCGGCTGCTCGAAACCACATCGGCAACTCCTCCGCTGGCTGCGGCCCGAGGAGCGACACGGCGTCGTTCAAATCGTGCGCCTGAACGAAGCTGCGAATGCTCTGATCCTGGGACCCGTTCCCCAGGAGCAGCAGGCGAAGCGAGGGATTCGCGCTTCGGGCTCTAAGGAATCCGTCGAGCAGCACATCCGTTCCGTAGAGAGGGTCATACGAGCGCGTATAGATAAAAGTCGTCGTCCCCGCTCTTCGCGCGAACCTGTCGCCAGGGGGTAATGGCCCCACTGGCGAAAACACACCCTGCTTCACTCCCCAAGGGAATTGCACGACTCGCGAATCGGGAAACACCCGAAAGCTGTTTG
The DNA here is from genome assembly GCA_963797885.1 of uncultured Acidobacteriaceae bacterium. Classification (GTDB taxonomy): domain Bacteria; phylum Acidobacteriota; class Terriglobia; order Terriglobales; family Acidobacteriaceae; genus Acidiflorens. The sequence goes on from CAWCRQ010000145.1 coordinate 17,166, forward strand.
CTTTTTTACGAACTGTGTCGCAGTCGCAAAAAAGGGCATCGGCTTTCTGCAGCGCAAATTCCGTCGCTTGCTTCCATTCGGAATTACGCTCCGCCTCTACCAGCAGGTCCGAACCCCACGACATGAGAAGCATGGGATGGAAATCCGCCAGGGCAGCCAAATATCCACAGCTCTGGATCGGGCCGGCATGAACCAACGCTGGCTGAAGTTCCTCTAGCAGAGATTGACACTGAGGTAAGAACTCTCGGTATTGGCCCGGCGTCGCACTTCCATGGACACTCTTCGTGGATACTATCCACGCAACATTGTTGGGAAGCTCGCCGTTGGGAAGCCCATTCTCCGGTGGTTGGGTCGCTGTGAGATTCCAAAACCACACTTCGTACCCTGCGAAGGCCAGTTTTTCCAGAAATCTTCGATTGTGGACGGAATTATTGTCGGTCAGGTAAAGAATCCTCACTCACAAACCTCGGCTAAGCTCGTCCACTTGAGGCATTCTCCAGCCAGCAGATCGCAAGTCAGTTTCTTGCCGGCCACCCGGGTCAAATCGAACGGAGACACAGCGTCGCGGGGTGCGGGGCGGAGTGCCTCCAACATGTCTTCTCGGAGGACGGTCCCGGCAGTAAGATCCCTGACCGCCCGCAGACATCGCCGCTGAACAACCACGGTGTCGCGTTCATTTTCCGCGACGAATTTCCTGGGAGAGCCCAGGGCCAGCTCGAGCTCACGCGTCCGGTTAACCATTTCTCGCCATGACGATGGCATCATCGAGAACGGGTGGTCCGGGCCTTCTCTGCGGTTGTCATCGGTGAAGTGCTTTTCAATTACACGCGCACCAAGCGCCACACTACCCAGCACAGTCGCATGGCCCGGGGTGTGGTCGGAGAGCCCCAGGATCACATCGGGGAACATGATGCGATAGCTCTCAAGCACTCGCAGGTGAATGTGTCGGAAGTTTTCGAGACTTCCGGTATAGTTGGTGTTGCACTGCATCAGCACCAGCTGCGCATTGCTCTGCAGAATTTCTTGAACGGCGCGCTGCACTTCCCCAATGTCCGAAGCTCCGGTCGCGAGCAGAACCGGCTTGTTCTTGCTCGCTACCTTGCGCAGCATTTCCGGCCAGGTAATGTCCCCGGAACCGATCTTAAACATATCCACGAAGGGATCTAACATGTCCACCGCTTCCAGATCGTAGGGAGACGAAAAATAATCGATTCCGCAGGCCGTGCATTCCCGCTTGAGCGCAGGCGTCCACTCCCACGGTAGAGTCGCCTCTTGGTAGACCTGAAGCACGCTCTTTTTCCACTTCGATTGATGGGAAAGCTGTCCGCCCAGCTTTTGGAAACCAAACTCGCTGACAATTTTGCGGGCGCGGAAATTCTGAAATTTAGCTGCGTTTGCCCCCGCCCCTGCGCACCGCCGGACGAGCAGCTTGGCACGATCGAGCTCGCCGTCATGGTTGGCCGAGATGTCAGCCACGAAATAAGTTGGATGCTCTAAGCCTACCAACTTGCTCCCCAGCTTCAAGTCGGTCATGGCTGCCTCCCACCGCCCAAATAGGTTTTGAGTTGCTGCGGGTATTGGCGGCTGCGCAGCTCTCGAAATCCGCATAGACCCGAATCGACGTCGGGCATCGAACGGCCCAGCGCAATTCGGACTTTTTCGGTGTTGAGCGATACATCCAACGGACGCGCTGCCCTCAGGTTCATGTCTTTGACCTGGCACGGGGTGACTCGGGCTGGATCGAAGCCGAAAGCTGTGGCCACCCTCCGCGCAAACTCAAACTTGCTGATTCTCTCCGACCCCGCCACGTGGTAAAGACCGGCCAACTCGTGTTGCAACATTGCGAACAAGACGGGCACCAGATCGTTGACCAGAATGGGGGTGAAGAAAACGTCCGTGAATCCTGGAACGTGCGTTCCCTCCTCCAGCCGTCTCAGGACCCACTCCGCCAAGCTTTCCTTGTTCTCAGCGTTCCAGCCGTAGATACTCACGCGAACAACTATGGCCGCCGTATTGCGTCGCAGTGTCTCCCGCTCGCCGGCCAACTTCGACCTCGCATAGACGTTCAGCGGGAAGGGTTCGTCAGTCTCAACGTAGTCGCCTCTCTTGCCGTCGAACACCGAATCCGTTGAGACGTACACAAAACGCGCATTCAGGGTGGAAGCAGTCTCGGCCAAAACCGCGGACGCTTGGACATTTATCGCTTCCGCCTGCTTCGGGTTGTCTTCGCACCAATCCACGTTGGTGGCGGCGGCACAGTGCACAATCGCGTCGGGTCGTAGATCAAAGAGAAGCCTGCGTGTGGCCGAGTCGTCGGTCAGGTCTACGCTCGTAACTTGCATTGTCGGATCTCGTATCACATGCTGGTGGCAAAAGCCTACCGTCTCCCAGCCGAGCTCAACGGCCGACCGCAGAACGCTTGCACCCAGCAGTCCGCTGGCTCCCGTGACGACGAGCATTATCGTACCCGGAATACGGGCTGAATCATCTCGCCTTCGAGGTGCGCTTCAGGATGCGGGTCGCTCAACCACTTTCCCATCGTCTTGCAAACTTCACCATAGACCTTGAGAGTCTGCTCAATCGCCAGCGCATCGTGCGCCGCCGTCATGTTATGCGTGGCCAGCAGCAGCACTCCGCGTTTTACGCATTCTTGCGCAAACAGACTGCGCACCAGAAAACTGTCTTTGCCGTCGCCATCGAGGAACTTGATCAACGACCAGAACGGATAGCCGATGCACTTGATTCGATCCTGCAATCCCGCTTGCTGTGCCAGCGCATTCAAGCCCTCCTGCAGCACGCGGCCGCTCTTGTCCATCCGCACGAAGGTTTCTTTTGTCTCCAGAATATCCAGAACCTTCATGGCGGCCGCCATCGAAGCAACCTCGCCGCCGAATGTGAAACTGAAGAAAATCTCTTCGAAGATCTTCATCACCTCGGCCCGTCCGACAACGCAAGAGATCGGAAATCCATTTCCCATCGCTTTGCCGAAACAAGCCAGGTCTGGAGTGACGGCGAACCTCTTCTGTGCACCGCCGAGTCCAAAGTGGAAACCGCTGCAGATTTCGTCGAAGATCAGCAACGCACCGTGCTCCTGAGCCACGTGCTTGACGCCTTCAAGAAAACCCGCGGCCGGAGGAAAGAAATTAACAGGCTCCATTATGACTGCCGCAAACTCGCCTTTGTGTTCGCCCAAAAGCTTTTGCAGCGATCCCAGATCGTTGTAGACGAAGGGATGCGTCAACGCCCGCACTGCTTCCGGAACGCCCGCATGGCGCGTCGTGCTTCCGATATACCAGTCCTGCCAGCCGTGATACCCGCAGCACGCAATGCGTTCGCGGCCGGTGAAAGCTCGAGCCGCTCGGACCGCTCCGGAGGTTGCGTCCGATCCATTCTTCCCGAAGCGAACCATCTCCGCGCACGGAATGACCCTCGTCAGGCGCTCCGCCAATTCCACTTCCAACGGGTGCGGCAAAGAAAAACTGTGTCCTTGTCCCAACTGCTCCGCCACCGCCGCATTTACGCCTTCGTGGGCGTAACCGAGAATATTCGGCAGCAGTGCCTGGATGTAGTCGATATATTCATTCCCATCCACATCCCAAACGCGGCAACCTTTGCCCTTCGCCAGGAATATCGGCGCCACCCCGCGGACATGCTGGTTGGCTCCCTTACTGAACGTCTGCGAAGAACCAGGGATCACCTTGCTTGCCCGCTCCAGCCAGGCTTTCGATTTTTCAATCGGCCGGCGCGGCGCCGCCGCTGCACGCGCATCCTCGAAAAGGCTCTTGTAGTACCCGCGGTTGGAAATAATCTGCGAGTTGAGTTTTTCCAGTTCCGGCTGGTCGCGAAGAAGCTGCAAAATATCCTCCATGAGAAAATTCTCTCGGCCACGAAATGCCCCGTAAACGGCGCGTACAAACTCAAGGTCCTCCCGTTCGTCCACCGTCCAGCGACAGTACAAGTGAGAAAACTCCAAGGCGTTCTCGACGTTGGCAGTACGAAACTTTCCCGAACGCAGGTACGGAGTCACATGCTCGCGCTCAGAATTCTTACTCGCCTCGTGCCATGCCCGTTCCAGCGCGGAAAACGACAGGATCTCCGTATCCAGCCCATCGGGATAGGTCCGCACCATGGCATTCGAGGCGTAGTCGAGATCGCCGCGTTGAAAGCGGCGCACCACTCGATCAATCACCTCCGGATCGATCAACGGGCAGTCGGCCGTGATGCGCACCACCTGCGCGGCTTTCTCCGCGCGCGCCGCGTGATAATAACGATCCAGCACGTCGTTCTCGCTGCCCCGATGACACGGAACGCCGTTCTCCCGGCACATCTTCTCGATGGCATCGTCCGCCGGAGCGGTGGAAGTCGCCACCACCACCCGATCCACCAGCGCGGCTCGCTTCACGCGCTGAATGACGTGCCACAACATCGGCCGTTTCTCGATCTCCGCCAGGCTCTTGCCCGGCAATCGGCTCGACCCCATTCGCGCCTGAATGATCGCGACCACCGGCCCCTCGCTCGCTTCGCTCGTCCAATTTAGCACCTGCGGCTTTCCCTCTTCCGACGACCTCTTGGCTGCTTCCACCACCCGGATTACATCCCGGCTTTGTTCCAGATCGACCAGGGGCCCCGTTCCGGCCCCCAGAGACTCCAGAAAGTGACGCATCTCCGCTACATACATGTCGTTCGCTTCAAACACGTACGGAATACTTTTCCAACCCGGCTCCCCGGCGGAAAACCAGCGCACTTCCTGCGAACTGAAATCCCAAAGCGCAGTGCCGGTCTCGCCCACAACTTTGCACGTGCGCGTGTATGCCCTCTGCACAAAATCCAGATGCACTTCCGCGCGGCGCCGCTCCGAAAAACTCAGGTAGATCCACGCCGAATCTTCCACATCTACGTCCAGACTGCTGAGGTGCTCAGCCCGGCAAATCACTTCCGTAGGGCGCCCCAACAGCCAGCAAGTGTAATCCAGTTCGTGAGACCCGTCGAGGATGATGCCCCCGCCCAATTCGTGGCGCGCGCTGTAACTTTCGCGATAGTTCTGCCACGGGCGCCAGTCGGGAAGGTATTGCCCTGCTTCCGCGTTCAGCCACAGCACCCGCCCGACCTTTCCCGAATCGATTAGCTCCTTCAATATCTGCATGCCGGGATGAAACCGCATGTTGTAGCCGATCTGAACGTTCCGGTCGCTGCGGCGCCCTTCGGCAATCAGTGCCTGGATTCCGCTCGACTCGTGCGAAAGAGGTTTCTCGATAAAAACGTGGGCGTGAGCACGCAGTGCGGCCAGCGCCTCCTCCACGTGGAACACCGGCGGAGTGCAGATCAGTACCATATCCGGCTTGAATTTCCGCAGCGCCTCGTCATAGTCGCCGAAGACTTCCCCGTTCAGCTCCTCACGGCATTGCTTCAGCGCTTCGGGGCTGGTGTCGCAAAAACCAAGCTGTCGCACCCCTAGCGACTTGAGATTCCTGGCGTGCCGCCGCCCAATCGAGCCGCAGCCAACTACCAGAGCTCGATACCCTACCCATTCGGAAGTTCTGGACATGACTTATTTTGATTGCCTGCTCTCGAGCCAATGCGAGCGCTCGCCTTTCCCTACATATTTCCGCTCAAAGTGGGTCAAACTTTGCCCAGGCGCGTGAATCACGTTTCCCACATCCTGCGCCGTCATGGAGTGGAACATCGGCAGGCTGATGGCGAGCGTTCCAGCCTTGTGGGTAATGCACTCATGTTACGCAGAGGTCGGAACCGCTTCTGCAGCGTCGGTTTCAGGCGCCACCAGTTCTTCCAGTTCTCGCCGCGTCAGCCAGCGTTCATTGCTGTCGCTCGAATAACGAAAGCCTTCCGCAAGCGGCTTGGCGTTCACCCAGTTCTCCGATTTCCACCACGGATGCGCCGGCTGAATCACGTACATATCTTCCGTCTCCAGCGTCTGCCGTGACTCGTCTTCAGACACCAGCACTTCGTGCAGCTTCTCTCCCGGACGAATCCCGATGTACTCCACCTGGCATCCGGGCGCGATCGTCTCCGCCAGGTCCACCAGTCGCATGCTGGGAATCTTGGGAACAAAAATCTCGCCGCCGTGCATCTGCTCCAGGCAGCGAATCACAAACTTCACGCCCTGCTCCAGCGTCAGCCAGAATCGGGTCATGCGAGGATCGGTGATCGTAACCTTCCCGCGCCGGCGCTGTTCGAGAAAAACCGGGATCACGCTCCCACGGCTGCCCACCACGTTCCCATAACGCGCGCAGCTGAAGCGCGTATTTTTCGCGCCGGCATAGGCGTTGGCCTGCACAAACACCTTTTCCGCGCACAGCTTGGTCGCGCCGTATAGATTGATCGGATTCACCGCCTTGTCGGTGCTGAGCGCCAGAATACGCCGCACGCCTTGATCAATCGCCGCATCAATCACGTTGCGGCCGCCCATGATATTCGTCTGGATCGCTTCGAACGGGTTGTACTCGCAAGCCGGCACCTGCTTGAGTGCCGCCGCATGCACCACCACCGTCACGCCCGAGAACGCCCGCTTCACCCGCTCGACATCCCGAACGTCTCCAATGAAGTACCGCATGCTGGGATGATCGAATCCCGCCGTTCTCATCTCGTGCTGCTTCAACTCGTCCCGGCTGAACACCACTAGTCTTTGCGGATGGTAGTCGCGCAGCATGATCTCCACAAACTTCTTCCCGAACGACCCTGTTCCACCCGTTACCAGTATCGACTCCTGCGACCAATTCACCATTCCTGTTCCTTCGAACCCTCTTCTGTCGAGTTACCCGCCTAGCTTCAACCCGAAATCTGGAAGTCGCTGCAAGCGCCGGGGGCGGCAAATCTTGACGGTTCCAGAATCCAGGAGAGACTTCCTTTTTTCGGGTAAGTTCTTGTGCTCGATAGTATAGCTGAGGAAAGTGCTGAGGACGTAGAGCTGAGGATGCATTCCGGCCCACCCCAGCGCTGAAGGGCGCCTCGCGCAAGCGGGAAGCTTGGACGAGGTTTTTGGCCGGTCACCGACTCCGCCGCGAGTTCGTCGAAAAGTTGCGCCATATTCACCACCCAGGCCCGGACGCCCTCGTCCGGGCAGGTTGCAAGCTGCGTTCCACACGGGAGTAATCACGCTCGCGGGGGAGGAGCGCCGCTACGCCGAACCCGGCGATTGCCCGACGGTTGTGAGTTCGCGCATGGGAGAGTGCATGTCCATCATACCTACCATCTCAATGGCAGGAATGGCTCGAAAGGCGATTCGCAGGCTAGTCCGTTGTGGTTCCGGCCAAGCGAAACTTGGCAAAGACAAGTCGCTGCCCGGAGCTCCACAGTTGCCGCGGCCAATCGCGGCGCATGCAGGGCTTTTCTATGGCGACAAAATAAGCGCCACAGATCACTACAATCGCGGCACCGACAAGCACGAGTTGCACGGACAGGTAGATCCAATAAGGCGCGGTCTGGCCGAGGCGCCGGGTGAGTCGCCCCACTGCGGAGATCACGTCATAGTGAAGCAGGTAAATCGAGTAACACATCCCTCCGATGGCTATGATCCAGCGATTCGAGAAGAAACGATTGACGAGACGACCGCGAAACGCAGCACAGTAGAGGAGAAAGATCCAAGCGGGGAAAAGCCAGTGGGCGAGGATCGGCGAATGGAGGATCACAAACAGCATGGGCCATCCCACCAGCGCAACGAAATCCCACGCGAGGTTTCGCCGCGGAGCTTCGCCCCAGTTGGCTAGAAAAACGTCGGCGAGCAGGAAGCCGACCAGGAAAAATTGCACGTACGCGAGAATGGAAAGCGATGCCCGAGGACTGTGGTGCATAAAGAGAGCCTGGCCCGACAGCGCTGCCAGTATCAGAATGGCAATCGAAGAGCGGCGTAACATTCGACTTCTGATGGTGAAGAGAAGGGTCAGCAACGGGACCAGTACGTAAAACTGCACTTCGATCTCGAGCGACCAAGCCACTCCCATTGCCGGGCTGAATGTTCCATAAATCAGGCTGTGCAAATAAAAGAAGCTGGCTGCTAAATGCGGATAAAAACTGGCAGGCGGCGCGCCCTCGATGACCGCAGCCAGAATGAACAGGACAAGCAGCGCGACAATGTAAGGGGGTTCCAGACGAGTTAACCGGCGCAGATAGTACTTGCGCAGACTCACGGGAGCGGCCCCCTTAAGGTAATGCGCAGCAAAGGGAAGCCCCAGGATGAAGCCACTGATCACGAAGAAAAGCTCGACGCCGCGGAATCCCACCATAGCCGCCTGGGCAAGCCAGTCGGAATTGGGCGGGGCAGCACGATAGAACGGCGACTTCGCTGTAAGATATCCGTTCAGGTGAAACAAGATGACCATGCCGATGGCTGCAAAGCGCAGGCCGTCCATCTCAGGGATAAAACGGCCCGAACTGGTCTCGCGGGAAATATGAGCCAGGAATCTGCCGGCAATAGAATTGCGTCTGGAAACAGAGAGCGGGGCCGTGCATTTCTCCAGGCCAGCCGGATTGGGCTCACATGCATCCATATCCAAAACAGTGCCTTAAAGTCGCGACCAGACATATTATCCTATTGAAGCAGTTCGAACTGCGAGATGGATCCGGTAAGCCGCTGCCCTGATAGCTTGTCGCCGGAAGCGCCCACTCGGTGGCGCTAGCGCCCAAGCAAACGTTTCGCAGCCTATCTCGATCACCGACCGGTGCTAAGGGGTTTGAGCGCTGCGGGCCACGATCTGGAAAAGACAGCTTTAAACTAGGGGCCACCCCAAGGGGCCCGGAAGCAACTAATATCCCCACCCCCCCGAATTTTGGCTGCTTATCGGTCCAAGGATGCTAAAATCAGGCAAATCCCTTACAACAGCCTACTTTTGTCTGCCCAGCTTGCTGTGGGAAGGTCGGCTGAAGCGGGAACCTATGTGCCAGTTGCGAAGCGATTTGTCGCATCGAACTGGTGGCGGCTAAGGAGTAACGATGTCATTGGGACCGCTGGTTCCACGAAATAACGATCCACGAAATGACGTTCCACGTAACGACGGGTCGCGAGAACTGCAGCCTGCGGAAGCTGAATTCCTAAGGCCGATCCCCTCCGCGCTTTATAACGTGCTGCCGTCGCAGGAATCGACACTGCGCGAATACATGCGCGTTCTCATCAAGCGCAAGTGGATGGTCATCGCGGTTATTGTCGGCATCTTCATGGCTGTCGCCATTGCCAGCTTGCGCCAGACTCCCGTCTACGAAGCGGTAGGCCGCATCGCCGTCAACAAAGCCGATCCCAACCTCATTAGCTTCAAAGACTCGGGGCCGGTAGTCGACTACTACGACCAAGCCGATCTGGATACCGAGGTCCGTATCCTGCAGAGCGATCTGATGGCGCTGCAAGTCATCCGGCAATTGAATCTGGACAAGCGTCCCGAGTTCGGCGGTAATTCCGATCAAAAGCTACCCAACCTGGTCGCCGATCCCCTGCAGACCGATTCCAACCGCGTTTCGGCTCTGCTGGGAGGTTTTCGGGGACACCTCCGCGTCACTCTGATTCCCAACACCCGCATCATCGAGATTCATTACAACAGCACCGATCCTCAGCTCGCCGCCAGCGCCGTGAATACCTTGGCAGCCACCTATGTCGAGCAGAATTTCAAGACCAAATTCGAATCCACCATGCAGGCCTCCGACTGGCTTTCCAAACAACTCGTCGACTTGCAGATGAAAGTGGAAACCTCTCAGGAAAAGCTCGTGCGCTACCAGAAGGAGCACGAGATTCTCGGAACGGACGAAAAGACCAACATCATCACCGAAAAGCTCGACGTACTGAACAAAGAAATGACGGGCGCCGAATTTGACCGCATGCAGAAGGAAGCCACCTATCGTCAGACCCAGACCGATGATCCGGACGCGATCGCGGCGGCCATCGACACGGGAGGTGGAACCGGCGCACTTCTGGGCAGGTTGCGCGATCAGCAGGCCGCTCTCAGAATTCAGGTTGCCGATCTCAACACTCAGTTCGGCCCCTCGTATCCGAAAATCGCACAGCTCAATAACCAACTGAAGGAGATTGACCGCCAACTGCAATCCGAAACGAACAAGGGCGTCGATCACCTCAGGGGGCAGTACCTCGCAGCTTTACAGCGCGAAATTATGTTGCGCGGCTCCTTCGAGAAGCAAAAACAGGAAGCCAATAAGCTCAACGAGAGTGCGATCGAGTACAGCATTCTGAAGCGCGACCTCGATAGTAACAGGACACTTTACGAGGGATTGCTGGGAAAACTGAAAGAAGCGGGTGTCACTGCCGGGTTACGCTCCAATAGCTTTCGCATCATTGATGCGGCCCGTGTTCCCACCTCTCCCAGCGAACCCAACATTCCGCGTAACCTGTCTTTCGCGCTGGTGCTGGGCGTCATCTCCGCTGTCGGCTTGGCCTTCCTGCTCGAGAGCATGGACAACAGCGTCCGCACCCCCGAACAGGCAACCGCGCTCTCGGCCCTTCCCTCTCTCGGAATGATCCCGCTCGGCTCCAAGTCAGGCAACCATGGACCGACGGGCAAGCGGCTGGCTTTGACTGCCTCCAAGGAAGTGGTGGAGACCGTGACCCTGGTTCGCCCCCAATCGCAGATGGCCGAATCCTATCGCGCGCTGCGCACTTCGCTTCTGCTCTCCAATCTCGGAGCGCCGCCGAAAGTCATCATGGTGACCAGCGCGCGTCCGCAGGAGGGCAAAACCACCACCAGCATCAACACCGCCATCGTGCTCGCGCAAAAGGGAACCCGCGTTCTCCTGATGGATGCCGACTTGCGCCGCCCCAGTATTCATAAGACCCTGGGCATGGGCCCGCGCAGCGGTCTCAGCAACGTGCTCACCGGAAGCGCCACCTTGCAGCAAACCATTGTGACCTCTCCGATCCTGCCCAATCTTTTCATCATGCCCGCGGGTACGCCGCCTCCGAATCCTGCCGAATTGCTTGCGTCCTCCAACATGAGGGACCTGATCTCGGAGTTGCGCGGACTCTACGACCACATCGTGATCGACACTCCCCCAACCCTTTCCGTCACCGACGCGGTCGTGCTCTCGCCCCGCGCCGACGCCACCATCCTGGTAATTCGTTCCGGCCAGACCACGAAACAAGCACTGCGCCGGGCCCGCGATATATTGATGCAGGTCAATGCTCACGTTGCCGGCGTG
>CAWCRQ010000146.1:0-25345 GCA_963797885.1 uncultured Acidobacteriaceae bacterium
CTCACTGCAAGATCCAGGCCTAACTCCGCAGCGACAAAAGCTTGAACCACGGAGGGCATAGGGGCTCACAGAGGAGGTCGCTGCGCTGTGTTCCCCTGTGTTCCTCTGTGTCCTCTGTGGTTAAGATTTTCAGCGGCGTGTCAGGAAGCCTTGATATCAATCGTCGGCAGAAAGCGCGGCCTCTGTCGCGCCTTGGTCAACTGCTCGAACGAATAGGCGATCTTGAGCAGGGTGGGTTCGCTCCAGGCGCGTCCGAAGAAGGAGATGCCGACCGGCAATCCCCACAGATATCCTGCCGTAACGTTGATATTGGGATAGCCGGCGACGGCAGCGGCGCTCGATGCCTCCGGCGACGTGATCGCCATTGATCAAGTCGGTGATCCAGGCGGGGCCAGCAGTGGGGGCGACCAATGCATCGAGCTTGAATTTGTCCATGACAAAGTCGATGCCCTCAGCGCGCGTGAGCTGGTGATTGAGGGCGAGCGCATCGAGATATTCTTTTAAACTGAGCGGACCTTTCTGCTCCGACTTAAGAAAAATGTCCTGTCCGAAGTAGGGCATTTCCCGGCTGCGATTGAGCTCGTTGAACTCAATCACATCTTTCAAACTCTTAACCGAAGAACCGCGACGAGCAAGATAGGCCGCAAGGTCCGCCTTAAGTTCGTAGTAAAAGACGGTGAGCTCGCTGTCGTCGAACTTGCCAATCGTGGGAATATCGGCGGGATCGACAATCTCAGCGCCCGCACGCTTCATCTCGCCGAGGAGCGAGTCCATGAGCCGGTCAACCGCATCGTTGAAGCCGAAATACTTGCGCACCACTCCCAAGCGCGCGCCTTTGAGTCCCGCGGGATCGAGGAATCGGGTGTAATCGGCGGGCAGCTTGCCCCGGCTGTCAGCGGTCGCGGCATCTTGTGGATCCGCTCCAGCCATCGCGCCGAGAAGAATTGCGACATCCCGAACCGTGCGAGCCATCGGACCCGCCGTGTCCTGACTGTGCGAGATCGGCACGATCCCGCTGCGGCTGACCAGCCCAACCGTTGGTTTAAGCCCAGCCAGACCGTTCGCAGAACACGGACAGACGACCGACCCATCCGTCTCCGTGCCCACACCGGCAACGCAGAGATTCGCGGAGACAGCCGCGCCCGTTCCGGAGCTCGATCCACAGGGATTGCGGTCGAGCGCATAAGGGTTGCGTGTAAGTCCGCCGCGGCCGCTCCACCCGCTGGTGGAATGACTGCAGCGGATGTTGGCCCACTCACTGAGATTAGTTTTGCCCAGGATTACGGCGCCCGCATTACGCAACTGCGCGGCGACGAAAGCGTCGTTCGCAGGGCGCGCTCCGAGCAGCGCCAGCGAACCCGCCGTCGTATTCATGCGGTCCCCGGTATCGATATTGTCCTTGATGAGGACCGGAATGCCATGCAGCGGCCCGCGCAGCCCTTTCGCCTTGCGCTCCTGGTCGAGCGCGTCGGCGATCGGGAGAGCCTCAGGGTTGAGCTCGATAACGGAGTTGACCATGGGACCGGCCTTGTCGATCTCCTGAATGCGTGTCAGGTATTTCTGGGCCAAAGAACGGGAAGAATACTGACCGGACAGGAAGGCTCTCTGCAGATCGTCAATCGTGATCTCGTCGAGCTCGAAGTCCTTCTTGAAATCACTGATCTTGAAATCAGTGACGTCTGCCGCCGGCGGAGGCGTGGGATCAACCACGCGAGCCGCGCCGAGCGCCGGGTAAGCAGCCGTGGCCAGAGTCGCCGTCACGCCGGCGCGAAGGAAGTTGCGGCGCGAGTTGTGCTTCGAGTTAAACTTCGGGGGAAGGGAATCGGTGGACACCCAGCCTCCTGTGACCTGAGATGAATTCGAACGCAAGTCCCGAGCGGGAATGTTACCGGGAATGTTACGAAGACTGCTGGAGAAAGGCAAACGCAGGATAGGGGGCCGTTGTCTTCGATAGGGTGGAATGGTAGTCTAACGAAATCGAGCGGGAGTAGTTCAGCGGTAGAACGCCAGCTTCCCAAGCTGGATGTCACGGGTTCGATCCCCGTCTCCCGCTCCAAACCTTGGTTGATTTTTGCGCTGATCTCTACGCGGCAGGCGGCACTTACTTGCCAACGGCGCTACTCGCGGCCTGCGACATGGCCCTCAACTGGATCGCGCCGATTCCCAAGCCTCCGACAGCGCCAGCGAGCAGCCCCAGCAGCACCAGTGCGGGCACGCTCTCCAGAAGTGCATTTTTCTTCTTCGCTACTTTCGCCATTCTGTGTTCTCCTCAGAAATTGGTTGCTCTAGTCATTTTAGCATTCGCGCTTCCATACCTGGACCCACGGAAGCGCCGCAAGAGGTTGCGGCAGCAAGAGATGGCGGGGGAGAGCCCGCTCGCAAGGACGATTGTGCAGAGTTTTTCACCTAAAGGGAAGCTGGTAGCAGCAGTGGAATAAGGTCCTAGCGGAGTTTCGTAGCAAAGACCGAAGACCGAAGACAAAAGACAAGAGGCCGCCCGCCTCGACGAAAGCCCCCTGCCACCCTATGATTGCCACCCGATTGCCACCCTGTGATACAAAAGATCATTCGAGGTGCATTCATGACAGAACCAACCTACGAAGAATTAAAAGCTCGCCTTGCCGATCTGGAAAAGCAGGTGGAAACGAAGAAGAGAAGCGGGGCCATAGAGTTCCGCGTGAGCGAGAAGGGCGGCGTCAGCGTCTACGGACTCGGCCGCTTTCCGGTGACGCTCTACTACGAACAGTGGACGAGGCTGCTCGACGCTGTCCCCGAACTTAAGGCTTTCATTGAAGAAAATAAGAGCAAGCTGAAGCTGAAGCAGGGCTAGATTTTGTGCGGGTAAAGATCGCTGTCCGTCGAAGACATCCTGCGCTGCAGGCCACTGCTTCCCGTCAGATCGACGGAAGCGCGGAAGCCTTGTTCCAAGATTATGGCTACTTGGTTTTCGGCGCGGCCTCTGTTTTTTGTTTCTGCTGCTTCTGGGCGTCTTCGGTCCACGGTGGAACTACTCCGATAAAACGCGCATAGGCGATCGACTCGCGTCGTCGTTCTAAATTTTCCGTCCGAGCAATACTCCCCGAGATAGTGAACTGCGCTCCCACAGCACAACCCAGACCCCGAGAGCGCTCGTTGCTGTCGTTCGCACACGGGCTGGCACACGGCAGCCGCCGTATCGCGCATGGGCTGAGGTGCGAAAGCCTGGGGCAGGGTAATCGGAACAATGCCGACGATGATCCACATCAAGAACAAGCTGCGGGGGAGACGTCCAAACCAAGAAGGTCTCATGGAGTGCCTTTCGACTGGGCAGGAACCTGGGGGAGCGGGCGAGCAGCAGATAGGCACCCATCCAATGCTACTTTACGGGGTCAAGCAAGTACCGCGCAGTGATGCATATCACTGATGCCTGTTTATGCGCAAATACCCAAACCGGGCAATCGAACGATTGCAGGTGGCGAGCACGGTCGAACTTGGCCTGCCAACGCAGCTAGCGATATTACTGTGCCCCGCTTATTTGCATGGGGAAGCCTATCTCATGCTCCACGACGGCATCCGAGCGCCAGTGGAATTTCAGAAGTTCATTGACCGCCGAGGACTGGTGATGAACTTCCCGTGGGGCGCTCTTGCTCGCCTCGGACTCGCTCGCGCTTATGCCATGCAGGGCGACACCGCCAAAGCCAAGACTGCATACCAAGATTTCCTCACGCTCTGGATAGACGCCGACCACGACATCCCCATCCTGAAAGAAGCCAAAGCGGAGTACGAGAAGCTGCAATAGTTCTTTCCGTCCCAATTGACCTCTTTCCAAATTCGACCTAACATTTCCGCCAATGAGCACTTCCTCCCAATTCGTCGGCCAGACCATTTCACACTACCGCATCATCGAGAAGCTCGGCGGCGGCGGTATGGGTGTGGTCTATAAGGCTGAGGATGTGAAGCTCGGTCGCTGTGTTGCCCTCAAGTTCTTGCCCGATGAAGTAGCCAAAGATCCGCAGGCACTCAGCCGCTTTCAGCGCGAAGCCAAGGCTGCCTCTGCCCTGAATCATCCGAACATCTGCACCATCCACGAGATTGATGACCAGCACGGACAAACCTTTATCGCCATGGAGTTTCTGGACGGGCTGACGCTGAAGCACCGCATCGCTGGTCGTCCGATGGAGACCGAGCTGATTCTGTCGTTGGGCATCGAGATTGCCGACGCACTCGACGCCGCCCACGCAGAAGGCATAGTCCACCGCGACATCAAGCCAGCCAATATCTTCGTTACGAAACGCGGACACGCCAAGGTTCTGGACTTCGGGCTGGCGAAAGTAATGCCGGTCCTCAGCCAGAGCGAATCGGCTGGAGCGGAGCAATCGACGATCACGATTGTACAGACGTTGACCGGTCCGGGATCGGTGCTGGGGACGATTTCGTATATGTCGCCCGAGCAAACCCGCGCCAAGGAGCTAGACGCCCGGACCGACTTGTTCTCCTTTGGAGCCGTTCTCTACGAGATGGCGACCGGGGCGATGCCCTTTCGTGGCGAAAGCACGGGTGTTATTTTCGAGGCAATTCTCAACCGTTCTCCGCTTTCCGCAGTGCGGCTGAATCCTGATCTTCCGCCCAAACTGGAAGAGATCATCAATCGGGCGCTGGAGAAAGACCGCAACCTGCGCTACCAGCACGCCTCCGAGATGCGGGCCGAGTTGCAGCGGCTGAAGCGCGATACAGATTCGGGCCGGACAGCTGTGCCAGCAGGCGAGGCCGGGTCGAAGCCCACCCGTATATCCGTTCGAGGGGGGGCGGTCGCTGGCGCAACAATACTGGTCATCGGGCTGGCTGTGAGCGGTTGGTTGTTTTTCTCCCGCAAGTCGCACGCGCTCACCGACAAAGACACCATCGTCCTCTCTGATTTCAGCAACACCACCGGAGACGCGGTATTTGATGACACCCTGAAGCAGGGACTTTCTGTACAGCTCGAGCAATCGCCCTTTCTCGACTTGCTTTCCGAGCGCAAGGTGAACCAGACACTCAGGCTGATGGGGCGTCAGGCCGGGGAACGGTTGACGCCTGAGGTCACACACGAGGTCTGCCAGCGCACCGGCAGCAAGGCCATGCTGACCGGCTCGATTGCGGGATTGGGCAGCCAGTACGTGATTGGTTTGAAGGCGGTGAACTGCAGCACGGATGACGTGCTGGCGGAAGCACAGGAGCAAGCCGCAGGCAAGGAAACCGTACTCAAGGCGCTCGACAAAGCTGCGGTCAGCTTGCGCGGCAAGCTCGGCGAATCGCTCGGCTCGGTGCAAAAGTACGCTACCCCGGTGGAGGAGGCAACCACGCCATCGCTCGAGGCACTGAAAGCCTATAGCCTGGGACGGAAGACGTTTTTTGCCAAAGGCAACACCGCCGCTCTTCCCTTCCTCAAGCGGGCGGTGGAGCTTGACCCCAATTTCGCCATCGCCTATCGGGCCATGTCGGCTGTGTACGGCAACCTCGGCGAACCGGGGCGGCAGACAGAGAATATCCGCAAGGCTTATCAGCTCCGGGGGAAGGTGAGCGAGCGGGAGCGGCTCTACATCGAGGCAAATTACTACTGGACCGGGACCGGAGAGCTGGAGAAAGCCGTACCGGCATACGAGATGTGGCGGCAGACCTACCCCAGGGACTACCCGCTTTACGTGCATCTGGGAGTTATTTACGCAAGCCTTGGAAACCAGGAGAAGGCCCTGGAGGAGGCCCGCGAGTCGGTCCGCTTGGAGCCTAACGCTGGAACAAACTACGAAGCGCTCGTCGCCGACTACCTCAGCCTTAACCGGCTGGATGAGGCGGAGGCGATGCTCAAGCAGGCTGAGGAGCGCAAGCTGGAGAGCGAGGGGCTGCTCGCGCTCCGCTACGAATTGGCCTTCTTGAGGGGCGATGAGGCGCAGATGGCGCAGTCGGCCTCGGCCGCCACCGGAAAGCCGGGCACGGAAGACGTGCTGCTGGCCGCCCAAGCGGACACCGAGGCCTGGTACGGGCGGTTGAAAGACGCACGCGAATTGACAGGGCGTGCGATGACTTCAGCCGAGCTAAACGATGCCAAAGAAACGGCCGCGGGGTATCAGGCGGAGGCGGCGCTGCGCGAAGTGGAATCAGGAGACTCGGCGCAGGCCCGCGCCGATGCCGATGCCGCGGTGAAGCTCGCCTCCAACCGCGACGTGCATTCGATGGCGGCGCTGGCCCTGGCCCGCGCAGGCGATACGGCAACCGCCGAAAAATTGGCGGCCGAACTGGACAAGAACTTCCCGCTCGACACGTTGGTGCAGAAATATCGGCTGCCTTCCATCCGCGCAGCGGTCGCTTTGCAGCGCAAAGACCCGAACCGCGCGGTCGAGCTACTGCAGGGGACAAGCGCGATAGAACTGGGAGACACAGGCAACCTGGTCCCTGTCTATTTGCGTGGAGAAGCCTATCTCATACTCCACGACGGTAACCGGGCAGCAGCAGAATTCCAGAAATTCGTTGACCACAGAGGCCTGATCGAGAACTTTCCATTGGGCGCGCTGGCTCGCCTCGGCCTCGCCCGCGCTGACGCACTGCAGGGCGACACCGCGAAAACGAAGGCCGCATATCAGGACTTCCTTACCCTCTGGAAAGACGCCGACTCCGACATCCCCATCCTGAAAGAAGCCAAGGCCGAGTACGCGAAGTTGCAATAACCTCTTCGTTCACTTGCGGCTCTGCGGAAAACACCCCTTTTGAACCACCGGGCAAGGGCTTGGGAAGAGCCGAAAGCGCGTGATTTTGCATTGACTTTGCGATGGTTTGATATATCTTTAGTCGGTTAAGTCGAACCCACACCGATTCCGTTGGAAGGAGTCCGACCAAGTGGGCGGTCAGCATCTTTCCAAAGGAGGCCACCACAATAATGCCACCACAATAATGATGCGGGTTTACTTCGAATTTAACGACAAGGAGGTCTGCAATGGCTGCCAATCCGGTTAGCCGCGCTCCCCAATTGAAACTCGAAACGGAGAAGAAAGACTCTGAAACGAATGTCCGGGCGACGGGTCGGATTGTATTAGAAACATCCGCTGCGCTGGAGAACACTCTGCGCGATCTGATCGCCGAGGACAAGCGCGTCGTCATAGACCTGACGAATGTAGACTACATCGATAGTGCCGGTCTCGGGGTGCTGGTTAGTGTTTATATGCATGCGAGAAGGACAAGGTGTGATCTGAAGATTGCCAATCCAAAGCAGCGCATAAGGGATTTGTTTAATACGAGCGGATTGGCTTCGGTGTTCGAGGGTCGCTCTTTTGACGTGCTGTGGGAGGCGTGGTCACGCGGTAGTAGTTGAGAACCTGTGACTGACATTGGTCAAGATGAACGCAGCATGAACTTTGGTTTTGAGCGCTATCGCCTGGGTACAGCAACTATCGCTAGCACAGTGAGCCACTAGGCAGGACTTTCTCCAGCTATTGCAGCTTCGCGTACTCCGCCTTGGCTTCCTTCAGGATGGGGATGTCGGGGTCGGCGTCTTTCCAGAGCAGAAAGAAGTCTTGGTATGCACTTTTCGCTTTGGCGGTGTCGCCTGCCACGGCGTAGGCGCGGCCGAGTTGGAGATGTGCCAATGATCCCGTAACAAAGTTCAGCACGATGCCTCTGTGATCCAGCAATTTCTGGAATTCGGCGGCTGCGGCCGTTCCATTATGTGCCAGAAGGTAGGCTTGGCCACGAACGTAGGCCGGGTACAAGTAATTGATGGATGTTACTGATTGCAGTTCGTAAGGCGCGGCGGCTTCCAGATACACGAGAGCTTGCGATGCATTGCCTTTGTTGAGTTCGATGGCGGCGTTGATTGTCGGCAGCCGGTAGAGCTTCAACAGGGTATTCGCTGCGTAGCTTTTCTCCAATTCCCCGACCAGTGCTGTGGCTCGGGGAGCATCGCCAATGCGAGCGAGTGCAAGGGCTGCTACCTCCTTCACATCCCGCCCCGAAGACAGCGCCAAAGCCGCCGTGACGCCTTGCTTCGCAGAGTAAGTGTCGCCCAATTCCGCCTCGCGCAGCGCGGCACTCACCTGCCACAGAGCGGCCGTCTCTTTGGAGTCTGCGCGAACGGCCGAGTCCACGGCCCGGCGAGAAAAGTCTCGCGCCTTGCTCAGCCGTCCGTAGTAGGCCTCGGTATCGGATTGCGCGGAGAGCAGAACGTCTTCGTCTCCGGGCTTGCCCGCACCCCAAGCCACTTGCTGTTCCATCTGCGCGGCATCCCCCCGCAGAAACGCAAGATTGTACATGTATAACCGGAGAGTTCCGCTGTCCAATTCGCGTGTCAATGCTTGGTCGAACGCGGCCTTTGCGTCATCCAGCCGGTTCAAACTGAGGTAGGTCTGACCCAGATTTGCATATCCAGCCACGTTTTCAGGCGCAAGCCGCAACGAGTCCTGAGTTTCCGCGACAGCCTTTTCATACTGCCCAATGGAAGTGTAAATCACGCTCAAGTTGCCATGCGGAACGAAATCCCGAGGATAGTTTGCGATCCACAGTTCGTAGGTCTGCGACTCCTTCTCCAATTCTCCCGTCGCAGCAAAGTAATCCGCAGAGATACGCAGCTTCTCCCGTTCCGTGACCCGGTCGCGCAACCCATACGCCTTGGTTGCATATTCAACGGCAAGCGACGGCTGCCCGAGATTGCCGTAGCGTATCGATAATCCGGCATATGCCATGGGGAAATTAGGGTCGAGTTCGATGGCTCGCTTTAGAAACGGGATGCTCGGAGCATCCCCTTTTTCCAAACCGACTGTGATACCCATACTGTAGTTTTTCAGGGCTTCGAGCGAGGATGTCGTGGCCTCAATGGGAACATCAAATTTCTGCACCGAGGGCAGCGATTCTCCCAGCTTGGCCCGAAGACTGGAAGCGGCTCGGCTTAAGGCCTTCAGAACGTCTTCCTTGCTGGCGGCATCAACCTGTTCTTTGGCTAAGGTGTCCCCGCTGTTGCATGCCACCGCGTTCACGGCTAGCAAGTAATGGCTGCCCAAGCTCGAGATCGCCCCGCCCAGCAGGGCCTTGCTTCCCGTTCGCAGACAAAGTTCCCGGCCCACATCCACCGTGATGCGTTCGTTCGTCGGGCGGCCCATCATCCGCAAGGTCTCGCTGACCTTTCTGTCGGAGAGAACATTCAAAAACGGAGACTGCTCCAGTTCCACTCCGAGCGCCTGCTTCAGCGCATCGTCAAAGACGGTATCGCCTGTCTTGTTGTCGAAGTCGGCGAGCACGACCGTGTCTTTCTCCGTGAGCGGCGTGGCCTTCGTCGTTGGCGTTGCTGAACGTGAGCGCAAGTAGAACGCTCCCCCGATTGCAACGGCGACGAGTACCACAGCAGCGGGAACCAGAATCTTCCAGAGTTTCCTGCCCGCGACGGGAGCTTCGGCGACCTTCACACCAGCCGATGAAGATGACGTAATGACGGCAGGAGCCGACCCCGAGGCAGGTGGTGGTGAAGCGGCTACCGCGGGAAGCCCAACGTCCTGCGCTGCCATCACCGTGCCAGAACTAGCTGGTACGCCGTGCCGCGATTCCGTTTCCCGCCTCAGTCGCTTTAGGTCGGCCCGCATTTCCGCCGCACCCTGATAGCGTAATTCGCGATCTTTCTCCAACGCCTTATTGATGATCTCTTCCAGCTTGGGCGGAAGATCAGGGTTTAAGCGAACAGCGGGCGTCGGCTCCCCATCCAGAATGGCGTGGGAGATCACCCCGGAAGTCTCCCCCCGGAACGGTAGACTCCCGGTAGCCATCTCGTAGAGAACAGCACCAAACGAGAACAGGTCAGTTCGAGCATCCAGCTCCTTGCCCCGCACCTGTTCGGGCGACATGTAGGCCACTGTCCCGAGCGCCGTTCCCGGACTAGTCAGGTGTTGTTCATCGATGGAGCCTGTCTGCGTCCCAGCCGCTAGTACCTTACTCGACGAACTGGCTGTGACCATGACTTTCGCCAGCCCAAAATCAAGAATCTTGCCGTGGCCCCGCTTGGTCACGAAAATGTTCGCGGGTTTGATGTCGCGGTGAACGATGCCTTCCGCGTGAGCCGCATCCAGTGCGTCCGCAATTTCGATTGCCAGAGACAGGATCAGTTCGGTTTCCATCGGTCGCCCAGCGATGCGATTTTTCAGCGTCACGCCGTCCAGAAATTCCATGGCGATGAAGGACTGGCCGTTCTCTTCGCCAATTTCGTAAATCGTGCAGATGTTCGGATGATTCAGGGCAGACGCAGCTTGCGCTTCGCGTTGGAAGCGGGCTAGAGCTTGCTCATCCTTAGCAATCTCGTCAGGCAGAAACTTCAAGGCGACAAAGCGGTGCAGCTTTACGTCCTCGGCCTTATAGACTACGCCCATGCCGCCGCCGCCGATCTTGCTGACGATGCGGTAGTGCGAGATGGTCTCGCCGATCACGCCGCAAATCTTACGTCTGTGAAACTGGCAAGTCAATGAAAGCCGTGAAGTTGGCGGAATCTCAGAAGGAGGTTGGCGAAAGCGCGACGGGCAGTTTCCACGTCGGCGTAAGTGCCTGCAGCCTTGAACGAACAATTCTGGCACTGAAAATCCACCAGGACATCAGTCGTGCGGGAGGAATGTGGCATTCTTGAATTGTCGCTCTGGAAAATTCCAAGACGCAAGGATTAAGGATTAAAGATGGACATGTCCGTCCGTAAGTCTGGAAGAGGCCCGAATCGGCCCAGACTTCCTACCGTCGCTTTCGAGCGGGAACCGCATCGGCTGCAAGTCTTTGAAAATATGGTGCGCCCGGAGAGAATCGAACTCCCAACCTCTTGGTTCGTAGCCAAGCACTCTATCCAATTGAGCTACGGGCGCATCGTGGGGAAACTGCGTCTCTGAATTATAGCGGAAACAGAATCGCTTCGCCCAACCGACCGCGCCTCCGTTATGCTCCGTCCTTCAGTTCTTCGACCACGGAGGCACCACGCCTGTCATGCGCGCATAAGCGATCAATTGACCCATGTGCTTGTTGGCATGAACGATGATCCGGAGATACATTCCATCCACCGTTGCATCCCTGTCGAAGATGTGGACTTTACGTTCAAGGTCGCTGGGTTTCGCAGCCAAATGCGCGTCTCGGACTGCGTCCAGCGAACGTTTCAGCCAGCCGATCACTTCGGCCTTGGACGTTACCGCTTTCCCCGCATCTTCCTTGAGGTCCGCAGGCATCTTGGGACCGGTGACGCTCAACAGATAGAAATTGGCCCTCACGATGTGCATGTAAACTTCGCTGGTGGAACGGACTCCTGCCGCTGGGCGCCATGCGAATTTTTCCGCCGGCGTCGCCTCCGCCAGTGCGATCAACTGCTGAGAAACATGCTTCCACTCGCCGTCGTATCCCTGCCAGAGCCCCTCCAGATAGGTCTCGGCGAACAACACCGGCGCGCTACTCAACAAGAGCCACAGCCACAATGCCTTCGCAGTGCGAGTTTTCACGATGCAACCTCCTCTGGATTAAAGGCTCTAATTGACCAAAGACTCCAATTAATGTCCCAAAAATCTGCACAGCAAAACTCGGAACTTTGCCCCAATCGGTGGTCCTGTGGCGGCTGCCAGCGTAGAGTTCGACTCGGATGGCGGCGACAGATTCTCGACATTTGTAATTTTGAGTAAAAGTTTCCCCCCACGCGCAAAACCTACCCGCCCCGGCGTTCTATATATGCATGTTGACAAAGATGTTAGCAATGGCATCCGACATGCTCCTCCTTGTGGCAGACGAAGTGGCGCGCAACGGGGCATTTGGGAAAATACTTCGGCCAGAGGTCTTTCCGAATGCCCCTTGCAATACTCCGTTTGGCGCTATGTTTGTCGCCTAAAGGTGCATTCCGCCCGGTTCGCCGGCCTCTCTCTCCACGGGATCCTCCCCTATGCTGGGAAGCGGGCGGAGTGCAGTTTTACTCCTCCTCACCTTCCGCCAGAGCTCTCAGGCGAGAACCAGTGGCTCCTGCACGTCGATACCGGCCTCGCGCAGCAACTTAGCTACCGCGTCGCCCTTCAATCGCGAGGCGTCGAACAGCACGCGCACCGTCCGCTCTTTCTCGTTGAACTGAATGCGCTGTATTCCGTACACTTCGCGGACACTGTCAATGGCCCGCAACTCAGCTTCTCCAGGCGGAGTCTGGTAGCGAAACGTGACTTCCAGGTACGTCATTTCATTTTCTCCTAAAAGGAATAAGGTTCGAGGATTACTCTGGTGAATCTAATTATGAGTATCTAATAAGCGCCGGATTCCGCCAAGCGCGATCTGCTCGTGTAGGGACGGGCGCCCTCGCCCGTCCAAGCCGAGCAAAGCTCGGCAGCTGCCGGTGGCCTCGGCGAACTCTGATTTCGATATAGACTTCTGACAGCTAGACTATGGACCACCTCGACCCCGTCAACATACCGAACGCCGCACCGTCCCCTGCCAAAGCGCAAGCGAAAGACCCTGTCTGCGGTATGAATGTGAATCCGGCGACCGCTCGCCACAAAGCGCAGCACAACGGCAAAGAGTATTTCTTCTGCTGCGTCGGCTGCCTCGCGAAGTTCCAGGCGAATCCCGAGAAAATTCTGTCATCTGCGCCCAAGCCGATGACGATGACATCGGGACTGGTGTCTCTGGGTGGTCCGCCTGGTACACCGAAAACGATTATGCCGACCATGGTTATGCCAACCATGGTCAAGCCAACGCTGAACAAACCAGTCGCGGCTCCCAATCCTCCTTCGCCGGGCGGATCGTCCGCAAAAGATACGCGAGTCTACGTTTGTCCGATGTGCCCCGAGGTGCGGCAAATTGGGCCGGGCCCCTGTCCCAAGTGCGGAATGGCGCTCGATCCCGAGTTGCCAGCGCTCCCCGCGAGCAAAACCGAATACACCTGCCCCATGCATCCGGAGGTCGTGCGAGCCGAGCCCGGGAGCTGTCCGATCTGCGGCATGGCTCTGGAGCCGCGCACGGTGACCGTCGAAGAAGCGAATCCCGAGCTGCGCGATATGACACGCCGGTTTTGGATCAGCCTGGCGCTAACCGCGCCACTGCTCGCGATTGCTATGGGAAGCATGTTGTGGCCGCACGCGCTCATGGGCGGCATCTTCGTCGAGCGAGGCGGCCGGCTAGTACTAACGCCGTGGAGCTCGATACTGCCGTGGCTTGAGTTCATTCTGGCGACCCCCGCCGTGCTGTGGGGCGGCTGGCCGTTCTTCCAGCGCGGATGGGCGTCGCTGGTCAACCGCAGCACCAACATGTTCACGTTGATCGCCATGGGCACGGGCGTCGCGTACCTCTTCAGCGTGGTCGCAACCGTATTTCCGCAAATCTTTCCGGCGTCCTTCCGCAGCATGGGCGACCGCCCCGATGTTTACTTTGAAGCGGCAGCGGCGATCGTCACCCTGGTGTTGCTGGGGCAGGTGTTGGAACTACGCGCCCGCAGCCAGACCTCAAGCGCGATCCGAGCGCTGCTCGATCTAAACCCGAAGATGGCGCGTGTGATGACGATGAGCGATAACGGCAGAAATGACGAGCGCGATATTCCGCTCGACCACGTAAAGCCGGGAGATCGCCTGCGCGTACGTCCGGGAGAAAAAATTCCCGTCGATGGCGTTGTGCTCGATGGCTCGAGCGCAGTGGATGAATCCATGATCACGGGCGAATCCGTTCCCGTAGAGAAGACGGTAGGCACGCGGGTTATAGGCGCGACCGTGAACGGCAACGGAAGTCTCGTGATGCGAGCCGAGCGCGTCGGCAGCGAAACCATGCTGGCGCAGATCGTGCAGATGGTCAGCCAGGCGCAGCGCACGCGCGCCCCGATCCAACGGCTGGCCGATAAGGTCGCCGGGTGGTTCGTTCCGGCGGTGATTGCGATTGCGGTAGTGACCTTCATCGTCTGGGTAAGCGTCGGACCGGAGCCGCGTTTCGCGCATGCCATCGTGAACGCCGTGGCCGTGCTGATCATCGCGTGTCCGTGCGCGCTCGGCCTGGCAACACCGATGGCGATCATGGTCGGCACCGGACGCGGCGCCCACGCAGGCGTGCTCATCAAGAATGCCGAGGCGCTGGAGACGTTGGAAAAGGTGGACACCATCGTCTTCGACAAGACCGGCACCCTGACCGAGGGCAAACCGAAAGTAGTGGCAATTTCGACCGCCGGAAATCCGCCAAGCGTCCCAGAAAGCGAGCTTCTCCGGCTGGCAGCAAGTTTGGAGCGAGCCAGCGAACATCCGCTGGGCGAGGCGATCGTTCGGAAGGCGAATGAAGAGAAGCTGAGTTTGATCGAGCCCGCGAATTTTGAATCCGTGCCGGGCCAAGGCATTTGCGGGACGGTGGAAGGGAAGAACGTGGTGGTCGGGAACATGGCTCTGATGCACTCAGTCGGAGCTTTCGAGAGCAAGACAACAATCGGAATTTTTAAAGTCGCCGGTTCCACCTCTATCTTTGTGGCAGTCGATGGCAGGTACGCCGGCAACATCACAGTGGCGGATCCATTGAAGCTGTCAACTCCGAACGCACTGCGCGAACTGAAAGCCCACGGGATCCGATTGGTCATGCTGACCGGCGACAATCAAGCGACCGCGCAGCACATCGCGCAGACCCTCGGAATCACAGAGTTTAAAGCTGAAGTCCTGCCATCGCAGAAAGCCGAGATCGTTAAGAAGCTACAAGGCGAAGGCCGAGTGGTAGCCATGGCGGGCGACGGCATCAACGACGCGCCCGCGCTGGCACAAGCGCAAGTAGGAATCGCCATGGGGACGGGCACCGACATCGCCATGGAAAGCGGCGGCATCACTCTGCTTAAAGGAGACCTTGAAGGAATTCTGCGTGCCCGCAAGCTGAGCCAGGCAACCATGCGCAACATCCGCCAGAACCTGTTCTTCGCGTTTCTCTACAACTCGATAGGAGTGCCCATTGCCGCAGGCGTGCTCTATCCCGCATTCGGACTGCTGCTAAGCCCGATTCTAGCCGCCGCAGCGATGAGCTTCAGCTCGGTGTCGGTAATCACGAACTCGCTGCGCTTGCGGAAAGTGAGGTTGTAGCGCTCAGCGCTCAAGAGAGTTTGCACGGCGATCTCAAGCAGTCAATAGCCTCTTTGGTAACCACAATTGCGGGCCATTTTTGTAAGGTTCGCCTGAGAGCTGAGAGCTGACAGCTGAGAGCTTTTCTTCACAACTTGCTCAAATAATCCGTAACTTCCGGGCTGGTCCAATCCACGGGTCCAATAAATTTGCGCCGGATGACTCCGTTGCGATCGATCACGTAACTTTCCGGCCAGCCAAACGTGCCGTAGAGCGAAGAAGCTTTCTGCGCTTCATCGCGCACCGTGACCATGTTGACGCGGTAGTCCTTGAGGAACTTGTGATACGCCGCGTCGTCCGCGTCAATACTCACGGCGAGCACCACTACACCCTTATCTTTAAAACGCGCCGTCATCTGTACCAGCGATGGCGTCTCTTCGACACATGGCGGACACCACGTCGCCCAGAAATTCAGCACCACCACCTGCCCGCGAAACTGGCTGAGCGTGACTTTGTGGTCGGAATCCTGCAAAGTGAAGTCCGGAGCATTCGATCCGATGCGCGCCGGATGGTTCCCGCTGTAGCATCCGATCAGGGCAGCCAGCAATCCAATGGTTATAAGGGCGGCGATAAGCGTAGGAAGAAGCTGTCGTCTCACACCGCTATAATAACGAAAAACTGATGGATAGTTCACTTCCAACTGCGCTGCCCAGGGTGCCGATCCCGGAGGTTCCGATCCCAGAGGTCTCGATAATTGTTCCAGCCCGGAACGAAGAATCTAGCCTCGTTGACTGTCTGGAGTCGCTGATTGCCCAAACCGGCGTGACTTTCGAGATCATCGTGGTCGACGACGCCTCCACCGACCGCACGCGTGAGATCGCGCTGAATTTTGCCGGAGTGAGAGCGATTTCCCCGGAGTTGCTGCCCCAAGACTGCGCAGGGAAGAGCTGGACCGGGAAAAACAACGCGATCGTTGCCGGGGCCAAAGCAGCGAGCGCGCAGTGGCTGCTGTTCACCGACGCGGACACCGTGCATCTGCCGGGATCGCTGGCGCGGGCTTTAGAAGAAGCGCAGAAGGAGCGGGCCGATCTGTTGTCGTACTCGCCCGAGCAGGTAGTTGTCACCTTCGCCGAAAGGGCCGTGATGCCCGTAATCTTCGCGGAACTCGCGGCGCACTACCCGCCCCGGAAAGTGCGAGATCCGAATTCTGGACAGAGTTCGAGACAAAGTTCGAAACAAAGTTCGAAACAAGGTTCGAGACAAGGTTCGGGAATCGCCGCTGCAAACGGGCAGTATATACTTGTCCGTCGCGCCGCCTACGACGCCGTAGGCGGCCACGCCGCAGTGGCCACGGAAATACTCGAGGACGTAGCGCTGGCCCGCCTGTTCCGCAATGCCGGCCGGCGCCTGTACTTCCGTTATGGCGGAGACGCCGTGCGCACCCGCATGTACCGCAACTGGGCTCAACTTCGAGAAGGCTGGACCAAGAATCTGGCGCTCTTGTTCCCTCGTCCCGGCCGGCTGGCGCTACAGATTGTTGTCGTGTGGTTCGTGGCATGGTTCACGATAGCCATCGCCGCCACTGCAGCACTCAGCCGCCATTTCGTGTGGATTGCCGCCGCCGCTCTTCTGTGGTTGGTGTGCCAGTTGTTAGTGTACCGGCGAATTCGCGCCGCCCATTTCACGACGGTGAATAACCTGTTAGCAATTGCGGTAGGTCTGCCAATGTTCGCCTATCTGCTCCTGCGCTCCAAAAAAGCCCACGCGATCGGCCAGGTATCATGGAAGGGCCGTACTTATAGGATCCGGACTCCAAGCGGAAGCGCTCCAGGGGAAACGCAAGCGGCAAAAGTAATTCCACAAATTGAGAAACAAGGATTAAGAACTGAGAGCTGATAACTGAGAGCTGAGAGCTTTTCCTATGGTCTATCTCACACGTAAAGCGGAATTTTCCGCATCGCACTTCTATCACAATCCGGAGTTTACTCTGGAGGAAAACCAACTCATCTTCGGCAAGTGCAATAATCCCAACGGGCACGGGCACAACTACACTCTCGAAGTCACGGTGAAAGGCGCGGTCGATCCCAAGTCGGGATTCGTCGTTAACCTGAAGCAATTGAAGGACGTCATGAGCAGGGAAGTGCTAGACGTGCTCGACCATCGCTTCCTCAACAAGGAAGTACCCGAGTTCTCGACCGCTGTTCCGACGATGATCCCGACGACCGAGAACCTCGCCATCGTCATCTGGCAGCGCCTCGCGCCGAAACTCAACGCGGCGCAGTTGCATCGCGTGCGCGTATACGAAACTCCCGACCTGTTCGCCGATTTCTATGGTGAAGCATGAAGCGAGAAGCATGAAGGCCCACCTGACCCGGCGATACATGTTTTCGGCGTCGCACCGCTTGCATAGCGACCAAATGTCGGAGGAAGAAAACCGCGCAACCTACGGCAAGTGCAATAATCCCTACGGACATGGGCATAACTACATGCTCGAAGTCACCGTCAGCGGACCAGTCGATCACCAGACCGGCATGGTCTGCAATTTGGTCGATCTGGATGGCTTCGTGCATAACCAGATCCTCGAACGCTACGACCACCAGAATCTGAACCGGCTTGCAGAATTCGTGAAGGAGGTTCCAACCACGGAAAACCTGTGCATAGCGATCTATGAAATTATGAAGCGCGGCTTCAACAAGGCTCATCTAGAGAAGGTACGAATTGAAGAGACCATGATGAACTCGTTCGAATATTGGGGAGAAAGCAGTCGTTAGTCGATGGTCGTTAGTCGTTTGCAAACACTGTTTGCTGACGACCAACGACTAACGACCAACGACCAAAACTATGAAAACACCCGCCGACTTATCCGCCACCCTGACCAGCGCCACCTACGAAGAACTGGTGCGCGAAATGCTTGTCCGCCTCGGTGAAGATCCCGATCGCGAAGGCCTTTCCCACACCCCCGCGCGCGTCGAGAAAGCCATGCGATTTCTCGTGAAAGGCTACAAGGACGACCCCGAAGCGCTTTTGCGCAAGGCGCTGTTCACGGTCGGCTACGACGAGATGGTGATCGTAAAAGACATCGAAATGTTCAGCCTCTGCGAGCACCACCTGCTGCCCTTTTTCGGCAAGGTGCATGTGGCCTATATTCCAAACGGAAAAGTGATCGGCCTGAGCAAAATACCGCGCCTCATCGATGTCTTCTCGCGCCGCTTGCAGATCCAGGAACGCTTGACCACGCAAATTGCGGAGGCGATCCAGAACGCCATCGAGCCGCAAGGCGTCGGCGTGGTCATCGAGGCCCGGCATCTGTGCATGATGATGCGTGGGGTCGAGAAACAACATTCGTCGGCGGTAACTTCGTCCATGCTCGGCAGCTTCCGCAACGAAGAGGAAACGCGAACCGAATTCCTGTCGCTGATCCGCCAAAGAACGAATGGCGTCTGATTTGTCAGTGGACAATTTCATGTGGGGACGGGGCTTTGCCCCGTCCAAGCCAAACACAGCTCGGCACGCCCCGTGGCCACCAACATTTCTGGATAAGCGATAGCACTATTGCCGAATTGTGAACTTCCTCCTCGAAAGATAGCGGCGGTTGGAATAAGCTGAAAAAACCACATGCCGAAGCACAAGCCCAGATTGCGCGAACCCGCATTGCGCAAACTCACGCTCTCCGGTCGCCTCGCCCTCATCACCGGAGCCAACCGCGGCATCGGTCTCGCCATCGCCCGCGCGCTGGCGTGTGAAGGCTGCAATCTCATCATCACCGGCCGCGACCAGCGCGCCTTGGCCAAGGCGCGCACCGAACTGGACAAACTCCAGCAGGAGAAATTGCCAAAGAGACTAAATGTTCCGGTGCTGGCGCAGGCCTGCGACGTCCGCAGCCCCGACTCGGTTGACTACCTCTTCGCGCTCGTCCGCGGATTGCGCCAGCCCCTCGATATCCTCATCAACAATGCCGGCATAGGACACCCCAATCAAACCGTAGGCGAGTTGCCCTATCCCACCTGGATGGAGGTGGTCGACACCAACCTCAACGGCCTGTTCCTCATGACGCAGGCGGCGTTAGCCGTGATGAAGCGCGGCAGCACGATCGTAAACAATCTCTCGATCGCCGCCGAGCGCGTTTTCCCCGGGTCGGCAGCCTACAATGCGTCGAAGCACGGCGCCCTAGGATTTACCAACACCTTGCGCGAAGAGTTGAGGCCAAAAGGCATTCGCGTCATTGCCCTCATGCCCGGAGCAACCGATACTGCGATCTGGCAAGCGCTGTGGCCAAAAGCGCCCAGGCGCAAAATGATGTCCGCCGAAACCGTCGCCCGAACCGTGGTTGACGCTCTGCTCTTGCCCGAAAACGCTACGGTGGAAAAACTCGTGGTGATGCCCTCAAGCGGCGTACTGTAGGAAGACCGCCCGGTGGTGGCGACGCGGACGCTTGCCTGAGCATCCAATAATGGAGTGCATTTCGTTGTTGGCCTTTTGCGGTTGTCCGCTAACGACTAACGACTAACGACCGAGCAAAGACCATGTCATTCCTCGATTACTTCAAATCGCTAAAACCGGAGCACCGCGTGGCGTGGGCCGTGGCCATAGCCGCCGACGTCCTACAGATCGCCGCGTTCCCGCTCTTCGCTGAGGGAGCAATGTCTCCCGCCGACTCAGCACTCGACCTGATCGTCGCCTTCGTGATGATTCGTCTGCTCGGATGGCACTGGGCTTTCTTGCCGACGGCGGCGGCGAAACTCATTCCCGCCGCAGATCTCTTTCCCACCTGGACCGCAGCGGTATGGTTCGTCACCCGCCACAAGGTGAATGTAGGGGAGCAGGAGGTGCTGCCCCCAGGCCCCGCGCCCGAACCCCGCCGCGAATAAGCCCGCAAACTGGCCGCGATCAGCTTCAAGCCAAGGCATTGCTAGCGTTTTTCCTGAGAGCTGAGAGCTGACAGCTGAGAGCTTCTCACCAAGTTCCATACCGATACCGTTGCGGCCGTTCCCGAAATACGTTAATCATGACCACGCCCGCGACGAAGCCTCCGACATGCGCCCAGAAAGCAACCCCGCCCGAAGTCTGGTGGGTTTCCGCAATCGCAGTAGCCGTACCGCTCAGGAAATTCATCACGAACCAATAGCCAAGCATCAGCCAGGCCGGAACGTGAAAGAAAAATATCGGCGGAAACCAGATCAGCACGCGCGCCCGCGGATACAGGATAAAGTACGCGCCCATCACCCCAGCAATGGCGCCGCTCGCGCCCACACTGGGGACGCGCGAACCTTGGTTCAGCAGAATGTGCGTGGCCCCGGCCGCCACTCCGCTGACCAGGTAAAACACCAGATATGTGAAGTGTCCAAGGTAGTCTTCGACGTTGTCGCCGAAGATCCATAGAAAAAGCATGTTCCCAGCCACGTGTAAGAATGAAGCGTGCAGAAACATCGAAGTAAACAACGGCAAAATGGCCGTGGCCAGCCCGTCGTAGGAGTGTCCGGTCAGCACGGCCAGCGTGTGGCGAGGCACCACGCCAAACTCGATCATGACTGAATTCAGCGCCCGGTGGCTCTGCATCCCGACCGAAAGCTCCCACAGAAAGACCACCACGTTCAGCACGATCAAAAAATAATTGACGAACGGTGTCGAGAAAGTGGGCTGATCGTCGCGAAGAGGAATCATTTAATTGGCAATTTGTAATTTGTAATAGGTAATCTGGAAGCAAGATCGCGAGCAGGGCCATGATCAGGATTCAAATTACCAATTACAAATTACCAGATTACAAATCCCCATGAACGGTGTCGTAGTCATCGATAAACCGCCAGGCCTGACCTCGCACGACGTGGTTAATCGTGTGCGCCGAATTCTCGGTCAGCGTACGGTCGGGCATCTCGGAACCCTCGACCCCTCGGCCACCGGAGTCCTTCCGATCGTCCTAGGCTCCCTCACGCGCCTGGCGCAGTTCTACGCCCATTCCGAGAAGACTTACGAAGGCGTAATTCGCTTCGGCTTCGCCACCGACACCTACGACGCCGATGGCGAGCCCACAACGCCGCCGCAAGAAGCAGACATAAATGGCGATGAAGTGCGCGCCCTGGCTGCGCAGTTTCAAGGCACCATCGAGCAGATGCCGCCGCCCTTTTCCGCCAAGAAAATTGCCGGAGTCCCCGCCTACAAACTAGCCCGCAAAAAGCAGCAGGTCGAACTCAAGCCGGTGCAAGTAGAAATCAAAGAATTCGAGATTCTAGGCACCACTGCCGATCAAGCCACCTTCCGAGCCCGCGTGGCCTCGGGCACATACATAAGGTCGGTGGCCCACGAAATGGGCCAGAAGCTGGGCTGCGGAGCGCATCTGGCCAGCCTGCGACGCACCGCCGTCGCCGAGTTCACAATCGAAGATGCGCACTCGCTCCAGGAGTTAGAAAGCGCGATGCAGCAGGGAAGCGCTGAGTCATTTGTACTTAGAATGCTTGTCCATCCGAGAAAGCTCGTGCCGCAGTTACCCAGTGTCACCGCCAGTGAGGAAAGCGCCGCCCTGATTCGCAGTGGCCGCGCCGTGAATCTGCCGGAAATGTCGCGCGCTCCCCAGGTAAAAGTCTTCTACGGCCAGCGCGACCTGATAGCGATCGCAACCAGAATCGGCGGGACGCTTTTCCACCCGAGCATAGTATTTTCCGCGCAATGAATCACACGATGGAGCGACGGGCGCCTCGCCCGTCCCGCGCGGAGACCCCGACCGCACCTCACATACGCAAAGCGCGATGGGCTGTATACTCTCGCCGGAGGCCGACCAGTTGTGTCCTCGCCGGAAAGGGAGTCCGTGACCTTCGCCAACTGCTATGCAGATGCCACCCGCGCCCAGGCCTACGCCACGTTAGAGTTCAAGAATACTTACCACTTAGCGTATCGCGACATCCCTGCCATCCTAGGCGAGCACGTTCGCGGCCGCAAGAGTTTGGACTTCGGTTGCGGCACAGGGCGCTCCACGCGCTTCCTGCGCCAGCTCGGCTTCGAGGTGACGGGAGTCGATATCGCCGAGGATATGATCCGCAAAGCGCGGGAACTGGACCCCTCCGGCGACTACCGCCTGATTCAGAGCAACCTGATTCAGAGCAACAAGGTTCAGAACAACGACGTTCAGAGGGACGACGTCACCGGCGACGACCTGAGCGCGTTTCAATCCGCGACCTATGATCTCGTTCTTGCCGCCTTCACCTTCGACAATATCGCGGGCAAGAACAACGACAACAAGCGGCGCATCCTGCAGGACTTGGGCCGCCTCCTAACCCAGGACGGAAAGTTGGTGCTGATCGTCTCCCGGCCGGAAATCTACACCCACGAGTGGGCGTCGTTTTCGACGAAAGACTTTCCCGAGAACCAACTGGCGAAGTCGGGAGACAAAGTCCGCATCATCGTGACCGACCACGCCGATCCGCGCCCGGTCGAGGACATCCTGTGGACCGACGAGTCATACCGCGAAGTCTTTAAAGAGGCCCGCCTACGCCTGCTAGGGAAGTACGAACCGCTGGCGCGGGGAGACGAGCCCTACAGTTGGGTGAGTGAGGTAGAGATTGCGCCTTGGGCCGTGTACGTGCTCGAGAGTGCTTAAGGCAGGCGGCATATCATCAATGTCCGATAACAGGTATTATGTGAACTTGCTAAACTACGGTTCCGGTCGCCCCGAGTCCTCGTGCAGCAGTTCCTTAATCTCATCGCCGAATTTCCGCAATTCCTCCAGCCGCTCCGGCGTGGCCTCCACAACCTCGCTCTTCGCCTGAAACACTTTGCGGCCTCCCCTTTCGGTAAGCACGCCCATCACTTCGCCCATGCGCCAGCCGGGAGCACCCAGGATTTGCAAGCCGTCCACCCCCGGAACCAGCAAAGCGACGCAGCTCTCGCGCATCACGCCAATGCACTTGGGAAAGCGTTCGAAAGTTTGAAGTTCGAATCCAGCAAGGTAAAGACGCTGGAGCTGTTCGGCGGGATCAGGCATGGAGAGAGTTAGTAATTTTGTGAACCCGAAAACTGAGAGCTGACAGCTGAGAGCTGAGAGTTGTCTTCCTACATTTTGTACTTGCCCAGATCGTCATCGCCCAGGTCTTCCAGCCACTTGCGCAGTTCCTCGCTGGAAACCGCCGGAACGGGATTAGAGGCTTGCTTAGAGGTCTTCAGGACCTCGTCCTCCACGAAGATCGGGCAATCCACGCGCAGCGCCAGCGCCAGCGCGTCTGACGGACGGGAGTCGATGCTGATCACGTGTCCTTCCCTTTCCAACCAGATCACGGCGTAGAAGGTATCGTTTTTCAGTTCCGTGACCACCACTTTGTGCACCAGCGCGTCCAGTCCGGTGAGAACGTTCTTGATCAAGTCGTGGGTCATCGGTCGCGGCGTGCTGACTTTTTCGATTTCGAGCGCAATGGCGTTGGCCTCGTAAACGCCCACCCAGATCGGGAGCACCAAGTCGCTGCCCACGTCCTTAAGCAGCACAATCGGCATGTTCGAAACCGGATCCATCATCAGCCCGCGAATTTTCATTTCCACTTCCATAAGACCCTCAAAAAACAGTTGCCAACTGGCTGCCTAAGAACTCAGGCTTGCGCTAAGAACTCAAGCTTCGTATCAGGGCATCGCTTCAGCGATGCCGTAACTCAGACGCAATCCGACGCCCCTTTAGGGGCTGAGCGTCGCTACCCAGCCGCCATCTCCCCCACCAAGCTGTTCGGAAAGCTTCCCGTGACCCGCACATTGACGTAGCTCCCCGCTTTAAGCTCAACGCCAGCGGGAACCGTAAAATTCATCACCTTAATCTGCGAAGTCCGCCCGATCCACTGTCCGCGCGCCGGGTTCTTCCCTTCCACCATCACCTCGAGCACGTCCCCAACATGCCGCTGATTACGCCGCGCACCAATCTGCTTCTGCTTGTCATTCAGCACCGCCAGCCGCCGAGCCTTCTCCGCATCGGAGATCGCATCCTCCAGCCGCAACGCCGGAGTGTTCGGCCGCGGAGAATACTTAAAAGTAAAAACACTGTCATATCCGACGAGATCCACCAAGCTCAAGGTCTCCTCAAACTCCCGTTCCGTCTCGCCCGGGAATCCAACGATCATATCGCTCGTGATCGATATATCCCGCCGAGCCGCCTGAATCCAGCCAATGCGCTCCAGGTAATCGTCCCGAGTGTAGAGCCGTTGCATGGCGTCAAGCACGCGCGTAGATCCGCTCTGGACGGGCAAATGCACATGATCGCAAAGCGCCGGCACGGAGTCGATAGCCTCGACAATATCGCGTCCAAAATCGCGAGGATGCGAAGTAGTAAACCGCACCCGCCGCATCCCAGCCACCGAAGCGACCGCCTCAAGCAGCTCGGCAAAGCTCTTCTTTCCATCAGGATCGCGGTAAGAATTAACGTTCTGCCCGAGCAGTTGAATCTCCGTATAACCCAGGTCCACCAGTTGCCGCGCTTCATTAAGAACAGAGGATGAAGTCCGGCTCCGCTCCTTGCCGCGCGTATAAGGCACCACGCAGTAGGCGCAGAACTTGTCGCATCCCTCGATAATAGTAATGTAGCCGCGATGCGGATTGGTGCGAGCGGTGTACTCCGTCTCAAAGCACTTGTCGGTCAAGCGATCGTCAAGCCCTGTAACCCGCGACGAACCAGTCTCGAGCTGCACCAGCATCCGCGGAAGATTGCGGTAAGAAGCCGACCCGCACACCAGCGACACATAAGGAGCGCGCTCAAAAATCTTCTCCCCCTCCTGCTGCGCCACGCATCCCAGGACGCCAAACTGTTTCCCCTGCGCCCGATACTTCTTATAATCCGCCAGCCGGTTAAAGACCTTCTGCTCCGCCTTGTCGCGAATCGAGCAGGTGTTATAAAGCACCAGCCCCGCCTCTTCCACCGTAGGAACCTGCCGATACCCCTGCGACAAAAGCGTCCCCACGACTTTTTCAGAGTCGTGCGCATTCATCTGGCAGCCAAAAGTTTCCAGGTAAAACGTCCTGTCGCCGGTCCCCGACATGGGTTCAGTATAAACCAGGGTAGGGATTCTTAATTCTCTCCATCAGTTGTCACAATCTTCCAAGCTGTCATCCTGAGCGGAGCAGGGACTTCACGAAGTGAAGTTCTGCGGAGTCGAAGGACCCCTACTCCTTCCCACGACCTCAGACGCGTCACGGAATTCTCCCCCTTGCAGCCGGTTTCCCTTAGCGGCGGGCGTGCCCCACTTCTCGCGCTTTTCGAGAAGCGGGATTCTGCGATGACGGATTACAGGCGACGTGCCCAATACTCCGCCTGCTGCCGTGCGCGACGGCCCGGATTGTATATGTGACTGATCGATAATATATCGTGTTACGATATACTAACTTTG
>CAWCRQ010000147.1:0-19355 GCA_963797885.1 uncultured Acidobacteriaceae bacterium
TAAAATTACAGATTACTCTTTACTGCGCTATCCTCATCTATGCCACAGGAAGACAGAACCATCCCTCCCGCCCGCGACGAGCGTTATGACGCACAGCGCATTGAGCAGAAATGGGCTGAGCGCTGGCAGAGCGATCCGTCGCTCTATGCCGCCGAGGCCCATCCGACCAAGCCTAAGTATTACGTTTTGGAGATGCTTCCCTACCCTTCGGGCGCGCTGCACATGGGACACGTGCGCAATTATTCGATTGGCGATGCGCTGGCTCGCTACATGTGGATGAACGGCTACAACGTGCTGCATCCCATGGGGTGGGATTCGTTCGGGCTGCCGGCGGAGAATGCCGCCATCAAGAACAACACTCCGCCGAGGGAGTGGACGCTGGCGAATATTGCGGCTATGAAGGTGCAGATGAAGCGCCTTGGGTTCGCTTATGACTGGTCGTGCGAAGTTACGACCTGCCTGCCGGATTACTATCGCTGGAATCAGTGGTTCTTTCTGAAGCTCTACGAGTCGGGACTCGCTTATCGCAAGAAGAGCAAGGTGAACTGGTGTCCACAGTGCTGCACCGTGCTGGCGAACGAGCAGGTCGTCGGCGGGATGTGCTGGCGGCATGAGGATACTCCCGTAGAGCAGCGCGAATTGGAACAGTGGTTTTTGCGGATCACGAAGTACGCCGATGAGTTACTGCGCGATCTGGAAAAGTTGCAGGGCTGGCCGGAAAAAGTTCGCATCATGCAGCAGAACTGGATCGGACGCAGCGAAGGCACGCTGGTGGATTTCGAGCTGGACGGAACGGTGGGGCCGGCGGGATCGACGATCACGGTGTTCACTACGCGCGTGGACACGATTTATGGCGCGACCTCGGTCCAGTTGGCGCCCGAGCATCCGATTGTCGCGGACATGATTGCCCGCGATGCGGCGCTGCGCACTCAGGTGGAAGAGTTGATTGCGGAGCAGCGCCGGGCGAAAGAAGCGGGCGATATTGGCAACATCGAGAAGCATGGCGTGTTCACCGGACGCTACGCGAAGAATCCTTATAACGGCGAAGCGGTGCCGGTGTGGGTGGCGAACTACATCCTGATGGACTACGGCACGGGCGCGATCATGAGCGTGCCGGCGCACGATGAGCGCGATTACGAATTCGCCAAGAAGTACAAGCTGCAGATTCGGCTGGTGATTTTGCCGGCGAGCACGGACCCGGAAGAAACGATGACGGAGCCGCCGCTGCCGTTTACGACCATGAACGGGATTCTGGTGAACTCGGGCGAGTTCAGCGGGTTGAGCTGCGACGAAGCGATCGAAAGGATGTCGGCGCGCGCCGAAGAAAAGAAATTCGGCAAGGCGACGGTTACATTCCGGTTAAAAGATTGGGGCATCTCGCGGCAGCGCTATTGGGGAACGCCGATTCCGATGGTGTACTGCGACAAAGACGGCGTGGTGCCGATCGCGGAGAAAGATTTGCCGGTGATTCTTCCGGATAGAGTGCAGGTCACGCTTTCGGGTGGATCGCCGTTAATGAATGTGCCGGAGTTCCTGAACACGACCTGTCCGAAATGTGGCGGCCCGGCGCGGCGCGAGACTGACACCATGGATACGTTCGTCGATTCGTCGTGGTACTTCTACCGCTACGCCGACGCGCGGAATGACCAGGCTCCCTTCGACAGCGCAACCATCGCGTACTGGTTTCCGATTGATCAATACATTGGCGGCGTGGAACATGCCATTCTCCACCTTATTTATTCGCGCTTCTGGACGAAGTTCATGCGCGACATGGGGCTGGTGAAAAACGACGAACCGGTTGCGCGGTTGTTCACGCAAGGCATGGTAATCAAAGACGGCGCGAAGATGTCGAAGAACATGGGGAACGTGGTGTCGCCGGACGAGATGGTGGCGCGCTACGGAGCGGATGCTACGCGGTTGTACAGCTTGTTCGCCGCGCCTCCGGATCGTGATCTTGACTGGCAGGAAACTGGGATTGAAGGTATTCAGCGGTTCTTGGGGAGGGTGTGCCGCGTTGTGACGGACCAGACTAAGCCATCTATCCATTCACCCGATCTACCTGTCGAAAACAGACGCGGCCCTGCGGCTCGGACTCTTCTGCGAGAGCTACATCAGACCATTAAGCGGGTCTCCAAGGATTTCGAGGGCCGATGGCATTTCAATACATCAATTGCGGCCCTGATGGAGTTCAACAACCTGCTCTCCGGCATGGCGAAGGACATTTCAGACGGGAACATTCCCCCTGAAGATTTGGCGGAGGCGAAAAGAGCGATCGTGCTCCTTCTCGCTCCCTTCGCCCCCTATCTTGCGCACGAGCTTTGGGAAAAGCTCGGCGAAGACGCGGGGACTCTGCTCCGGCATCCTTGGCCGAAGTACGATCCCGCGCTCGCCGCCGAAGACGAAATAGAAATCCCCATTCAATTCAATGGCAAGCTGCGCAGCAGAATCGTCGTACCTGCCGATCTGCCCGTAGAACAACGTGAACTTCTTGTGCTTGCCGACAAAATAATTCAGGATCACCTGGAGCGGCTACGGGCCTTGGGCGAGGTCACGATAGATGTCATAAACAAGCCGGCAATTTCGAATGTGGTGGCTCGGGTAATATCCTCGGGCTCGTCGAAGCCAGGAAAGCCTTGACTACTCTCCGGTAACCTTGGGGCGTACTACCAAGTGCACGGTGAAGTGGGATATCGCGATCGAACCAGGTCGCCGAGCGATCTGAAACTCGCGGGAACCCGCTTGGTTTCAAATGACCAGATCGCCCGATGGCCCGATCACCCGATTCTGTGAGACACTCATCCGTGGAAACCCAATCCATCGTTGTCCTCGATTTCGGAGCGCAGTATTCGCAACTGATTGCGCGCCGTATCCGCGAACAGAAGATCTTTTCGGTTGTCCTGCCGTTCAACGCCAGCCTGGAAGAGATTCGCAGCTACTCTCCGGTGGGAATCATTCTTTCGGGCGGGCCGTCTTCGGTTTACGACAAAGACGCGCCGCTGGCCGACAAGAGTGTCTTCGATCTCGGCGTTCCGGTGCTCGGCATCTGTTACGGGTTGCAGTTCATGGTGTACGCGCTGGGCGGGAAGGTGCGCCCGGCCGCCAAGCGCGAGTATGGTCACGCAAAAGTCGAGATACAAGAATCCGACTCCCAACTTTTTCGGGGGCTGCCTCACCTGCTTGCGGTCTGGATGTCGCATGGCGACTCGGCCGAAGAACTGCCTCCGGGATTTCGGCTGACGGCGAAAACTCCGAATGCGGTTGCCGCCATCGAAAACGCTGAGCGCAAGATGTGGGCGGTGCAGTTTCATCCCGAAGTGCACCACACGCCGCTCGGCTCGGACATCCTGCGCAACTTCGCGCTTGGCATCTGTGGCGCGAAGCCTTCTTGGACGCCACAGCATTTTATTGACGCGACGGTGGCCCAGGTGAAACAGCAGGTCGGCAGCGGGCGCGCCATCTGCGCGCTTTCCGGGGGAGTGGATTCTTCCGTCGCGGCGGTGTTGGTGGATCGAGCCATGCGGGACGCGTCCGGCAAGTCGCGGCTTACTTGCGTGTTTGTCAACAATGGGGTGCTGCGCAAAAACGAGTTTGAGAAAGTGCAGCAGAATCTGCGCGACAATCTTGGACTGCACCTGGTTGCGGTCGATGCCACGGAACGCTTCATGCAGAAACTGGCGGGGGTGAGCGATCCGGAGACCAAGCGCAAGATCATTGGCAACGAGTTCATCGAGGTCTTCGACGCCGAAGCGCACCGCATCCTGAAAGAAGAAGGCGAAGTCGAGTGGCTCGTGCAGGGGACGCTCTATCCCGACGTCATCGAGTCGCGCTCGGTGCGCGGGCCGTCGCAGGTCATCAAATCGCATCACAACGTGGGCGGACTCCCGGAGACGATGAAGCTCAAGTTGATCGAGCCGCTGAAAGATCTATTTAAAGATGAGGTGCGGCGCATCGGCCGCGATCTCGGCATGCCCGAGGACATTCTGCAGCGGCAGCCTTTCCCTGGGCCAGGGTTGGCGGTGCGCATTTTGGGTGAAGTAACCAAAGAACGCGTTGACCTGCTGCGCGAGTGCGACGATATCGTTGTGGGAGAGATCAAGAAGGCTGGGCTATATCAGAAAATCTGGCAGTCGTTTGCTGTGCTCTTGCCGGTGATGTCGGTCGGCGTGATGGGCGATCAGCGGACTTACGCATACACCTGCGCCGTCCGCGCAGTTCATTCGGAAGACGGCATGACCGCTGATTGGGTTCCGCTGCCGTATGAAGTGCTGAAGACGATTTCGAATCGGATCGTGAATGAGGTGCGCGGGGTGAACCGCGTGGTGTACGACATCACGTCGAAGCCGCCGGGAACGATTGAGTGGGAGTAGGCGCCAGCATGAGTGGATGGCGTTACGGTAGGAAGCAGTTAACATGACACACAAACGTACGGTGGCCCAGCAAGTTGCCTCGGGGTTTCGCATCGCGGGATCGATGGTACTCGCGCTCACATTCATCGTCGCGCTGATCGGTAGCACGGTTTTCTTTCTGGGTCTCAACAACATTGAAGCTCAAGGCCAACATCGTATCCTCGGTGGTATCGCGCTGATCGGGCTTTCAGCCCTGCTATTGATTACTACTCGTTATTGGGCCAAATGGCTGCTAGGAATTGTTGGCCTTGGCTTTGCAAGGGCGCTGATCGGCACGCCCTTCTTTTTATTGTCGGGAAAAACAGATGTCGCAAGGCAGCTTGCATTCATATTCGTCTATTGCCTGATTGCAGCATTGCTGACTTGGAGGCATTCCCAGCGAGAGCCGGCAGGAACCGAGAAAGCTGGGCTGATGGCGTTTGTGGTTTGTGCTTCTTTTGCAATGGCGCTCCAATCGTATGTGCCGCTGCTTGCTGGCCTCGCCCTGCTCGGCGTTGGCGAACTTACCCAGAGAATTCTGCGCTCAAAGCGAAAACGGGTCGAGGGCCACGCAGACTCGCCGATGCCCATTGTCTGAATTAATATCTCATTCCTACGCGTGCACCACCTTTAAACCCAATACCTTCTCCAACGCGTCAAAATCCCGGTCGCAGTGCAGAAGTTTATGACCGTTTAGCAGGCAGAACGTGGCGATCCAACAGTCCACAGTTTTCCGAATGGTGTAGCCATGCTGGCGCAGGGCGCGGTAGTTCGTGGCGGCGGCGATCGCGTTTTCAACGCCTCCCGCCGAAAATACATCGAACGTGAGTAGCTGATCTCGTATCCGGCGAAATTCGCCAGTGTCACGAATGCCCTGAAGCACTTCGCAAAGAATCATATCGGTAAGACCGATGCGCTGGAGCGGCATTTCGCGGTCAAGCCACTCCGTTTCCGCATTCAGAATGCCTCCGAGATAGTCAATCCAAACGGTCGTGTCCACGATAACCATTCGAATCACCCGGTGTTGCGGCCCAGGCGGGATTCCTCAAGATTTCCTTCCCATTTCACTTTGCCTCGAAACCGCCGCATGCCAACCTGGGAGCGCGTCTGGATGAACAAACGAAGGGCTGCCTCCACCGTAGCCTTCTTCGTATCAATGCCGCCGAGCCTCATTGCCTGGCGCATCAAACCGTCATCGATGTCGATATTGGTCCGCATTTGTGTTTCCACCTCGATGTGTAATATTAACACAATTTTGTGTATCGCGAAGGAGCACAGTTCTGTTGTCACGGGAAATAACATTAGCTCTTGACTGGTCGAGTTATAATAGAGTCACTAACTCCCGTACATCGACTTACTAACTCGCTCCTAGGAGCGAGCCCGGGATGATCTTTGACATCCTTCAAAGTATCAAGAAGCCCGCCGAGCGCGCGACCCAGTAACTCCCTTGTTCAGAATACTTTACATATAAGGTATTTATAATGAAGACTTTGGGAGGCAGAGTCGCCCGAATCGGGCACGCAACATCCGACCTAATCGACAGGAAATAAACGGCTTACCTCGGTTTTCGCATCCGCGCGACCTTGACTGAAATGATCCGCTAACCCCCACTTGCTCAAGACTTTACAGACAAGTCATTGCGATTTAGGACTTTGCGAAAAAAAGGGAGGGGGTACCCCTACCGTGTGCCCCATTCCCGGCGGATCGGCGGCGAGTACTGGCAACCGGCTATCGAACGAACTACCATATTCCCATGCCCGTCGATACCGAATCTCCGACATCCTCTTACACCCGCATTCGCGCGCCTCGCGGCACCACGCTTTCCTGCAAAGGTTGGCAGCAGGAAGCGGCCATGCGCATGCTCATGAATAACCTTGACGAGGAAGTCGCGGAGCGGCCTCAGGATTTGGTTGTCTATGGCGGCACGGGCAAAGCGGCCCGCAATTGGGATTGCTATCACGCTATCGTCCGCTCGCTGAAGAATCTTGAGAACGACGAGACGCTGCTGGTGCAGTCGGGCAAGCCCGTAGGAGTGTTCAAGACGCACGACTATGCGCCGCGCGTCCTAATTGCGAACTCGAATCTCGTCGGGCATTTTTCCAATTGGGAGAAGTTCAACGAACTCGAGCGCGCCGGATTGATGATGTATGGCCAGATGACGGCCGGGTCGTGGATTTACATTGGCTCGCAGGGGATCGTGCAGGGCACTTACGAAACGTTCAACGCGGCAGGCGAAAAGCATTTTGGCGGCGATCATTTTTCCGGCGATCTGGGCGGGAAGCTGATTGTCTCGGGCGGCATGGGAGGCATGGGAGGCGCGCAGCCGCTGGCGGCTACCATGACGGGCGCGGCTTTTCTTGGGATTGACGTCGATCCCGAGCGCATCAAGAAGCGGATCAAGACCGGCTATTGCGATTTCCTTGTCACCACGCTGG
Source organism: uncultured Acidobacteriaceae bacterium (assembly GCA_963797885.1). GTDB lineage: Bacteria > Acidobacteriota > Terriglobia > Terriglobales > Acidobacteriaceae > Acidiflorens. The sequence continues at coordinate 6,821 of CAWCRQ010000147.1, forward strand.
ACGAGGCGCTGCGCATTCTGAAAAATGCCGTCCGAAAAAAAGAAAACATTTCGGTCGGGCTGGTGGGCAATTGCGCGGACATTATTCCGGAACTCGCCGAACGCGGGGTGGTACCGGACATCCTCACCGATCAGACTTCGGCGCACGATCCGTTGAACGGATATGTGCCCAACGGCATCACGTTCGAAGAGGCGCTCGAATTGCGCCGCCGCGATCCGCAGGCTTATCAGGAGCGGTCGCTCGACGCCATTGCTAAGCACGTGGAAGGTATGCTGCGGCTGCAGAAGATGGGTTCGGTTACGTTCGACTACGGCAACAATATTCGTACGTTCGCGTTCCAGCGCGGCGTTAAGAATGCTTACGACTTTCCGGGATTCGTTCCGGCCTATATTCGTCCGCTGTTTTGCGAAGGGCGCGGGCCGTTCCGCTGGGCAGCGCTTTCGGGCGAAGCTTCGGACATCGCCGTCACTGACGATCTCGTGCTCCAACTTTTTCCTGAGAACCGCAGCTTGCGCCGCTGGATTGAACTGGCCCGCAAGCGCATCAAGTTTCAAGGACTCCCGGCTCGCATCTGCTGGCTCGGGTACGGCGAGCGCGCCCGGTTTGGACTGGCGATTAACGATCTTGTGAAAAAAGGCACGATCAAAGCTCCCATCGTGATGGGACGCGATCACCTGGATTGCGGGTCGGTGGCATCTCCATTTCGCGAAACCGAAAGCATGAAAGATGGATCGGACGCCGTGGCCGACTGGCCGCTGCTGAATGCGCTGGTGAATACGGCGGCGGGCGCGTCTTGGGTTTCGATCCACAACGGCGGCGGCGTGGGCATTGGTTACTCGCTGCATGCCGGGCAAGTCACGGTCGCCGACGGCACCGACATGATGGCCAAGCGCATCGAGCGAGTCCTGACGACCGATCCGGGGATGGGCGTGATTCGGCACGTGGACGCGGGGTATGACGAGGCTGAGGAGTTTGCGAAGCGGGAAGGCGTCAAGGTACCGATGGCGCGGCGCCGCGTGCTATGACATACAAATTTCTCCGTGCCTCCGCGTCTCCCTGGTGGGTGTTCTTTCTCCGGAGCGAGAATGCGTAGGCTATCGGCACTCTTTCTGGTCAACATCGGCCAACTTCTCACCCTGCGCTCAGCGACAAACGGCCCGCGCCGGGGCGCTTCGCTTTCCGCACTCGGAATCATTCAAGACGCGGCTGTGCTCTGCCTGGGCGGGAAGATCGTCTCTGTCGGCGCCACCAAAGACGCGCTGCGCGATCCGTGGCTCAAGAAGAATCGCAGGAAGATCACGGAGATCGATTGCGGCGGACGCGTTGTCTTACCTGGCTTCGTCGATTCGCATACCCACCCAGTGTTCACGCATCCGCGGCTGGTGGATTTTGAGCAGCGGATTTCTGGCGCGAACTACGAAGAGATCGGCGAGGCGGGTGGAGGAATTCGCTCCAGCATTGACGCCGTGCGGAAGGCCAGCAAAGCTGCGCTGGCACAGAAGGTTTCCGCAGTACTGGTGGATTTGGCCCGTCACGGAACCACGACCGTCGAGGCCAAGTCCGGCTACGGTCTGAACCTCGAATCGGAACTGAAGTCGCTCGAGGCCATCCGCGCGGCGGCGCGCGAGTGGCCGGGGACGGTGGTTCCCACTTTTCTCGGCGCGCACGTGGTCCCGTCGGAATATCGCGGACGTCCCCAGGAATATGTCGACCTGGTCTCGAACGAAATGATGCCGGCAGTCGCGAAGCGCAAACTCGCCCAGTTCGTGGACGTCTTTTGCGATCGCGGAGCCTTCAGCGCCGAGGAAACCGCGCGGGTTTTCACGGCTGCGGAAGAACACGGTCTGGCCGTCCGCGCACACGTGGGGCAGTTCGGCGAAACGCGGCTCGCGCCGCTGCTTCGCTATCGGCCCGCGTCTCTCGATCACATGGACCACGTGAATGCTGCCGACCTGCCCGTCCTCGCCCAGACGGACACGGTCGCAACTTTCGTCCCGGGGGCAAATTACTTTCTCGGTTTGACGGAATATCCGAACGCGCGGCGATTCATTGAATCCGGCGTGGCGGTGGCACTGGCCACGGACTACAATCCAGGCTCTTCGCCGACACTCAGCATGCCGATGGCGATGTCGCTGGCCTGCACGCATATGAAGATGTCGCCGGCGGAGGCAATCGCAGCGGCGACGATCAACGGAGCCTGGGCGCTTCGCTTAGCCGGCCGCAAAGGCAGCGTGGAAGCGGGTAAAGACGCCGACCTGGCCGTGTTTGACGTGAGTGACTATCGCGAGATCCCGTACTGGTTTGGCGCAAATCGCTGCGTTTTGACGATTACGAATGGCGTGCCGAGCTGCCATATCTCCCGATGAAAAAGAACGTGAGCAAAAGACGCTGCAAAAAATTGTGGGCAACCATTTTGAGCGAAGGGCACGGGGTTGTTATAATTCGAGAGTTCCGCACGGTCCCAACGCATCGGCTGTTTTGCTTCGCGGCATCCCGCCCAGTGAGAGCGCCCAGAGAACGGCCAAATTAGCCGTCAGTATATGTGCGGACAGGAAGTGGCCAGGTAGCTCAGGTGGTAGAGCGCAGCCCTGAAAAGGCTGGCGTCGGCGGTTCAACTCCGTCCCTGGCCACCATGTTTTCAATGACTTAGCAAACCAGCCTGAAATTTCACACCTGTGGTCGCTTACGTCCCTAAGAAAACGGCTTTCGAACCGGGCTGGTTACTTCCGCATTGCCAACAAACCGCTCGCTATCCGTATGCTTAAGGACGGCTGAGTTCAGCTCCGGTTACTTGTCGAAAAAGAGATAAAGGGCGGCAATCCGGCCATCGCGGGCAATGATGAAATCAGTCCCGGCGTAAGCTGGCGCCTCACCAGGGCGGCCTTCTACCCATCGGACCCGCCCGCCGTTGCCCGCTTCCTCCGGCTCGGCAATTGGCTGATACCGAAAGTCACGGTGGGTAGCCCTGATCTCGCCCGCGATGCGGGCGATCTCGTCACGGCCACGAAATATACCGCCTTTGGGGTCATAGAATACTGCTTCTTCGTGAAAGATCTCATTGATTGCAGCGCGACGACGCACGGGGTCATTTTCGCCAAATACGTCACTCAGATTACGAAGCAGCAAGGTCGATATGCTGTTGGACATGTTTCGCTGATCCCCCGTTCTTATATCAGGGCTCGCGCCGGGCTGTGCGGAGCAATTCACAAAGGGTCTTGCCAAACCGAAGAGTCCGAAAAGAATAGCGATGAGTACAACGCGTATCGTTTGCATTTTCTCCCCTCCAAGCCCCCTACTGTAAAGCTACAGTCGCCGAGATCCAGTCGATTTGCGGCATTCCCCCGGCGCATAAAACGCGGATTGGCATGGAGCCGCTCAACTCTCCTCCATCAGCGCGGCAGCGCGCTTGCCGACTTTCTTGAGCTTCACTTCAAGGGCACGAAGCTCCTCCGGGCTTAGTTCGGAGAACACTCTTTTCATCTGCCCGGAATGCTTTCGAAAGGCGGAAACAATGAGACCCTTGCCGCGTGGGGTGAGGGCAACGATCCGAACGCGTCGGTCTTCGGCGCTCTCGACCCGGCTGACCAGGCCCTTCGCGACGAGGCGATCGACAGCGATACTGATCGAGCCTGGGGTCAGATCGACGATTGGGCCTATCGTATTGACGGGCAAAGGCCCTTTGTGGAGCAGGACTTCCAGCACGCCGAAATCCGAGAGGCCGAGTCCGCTCTCTTCAATACCAGCGGCTGCGTACCTTGTCAGGGCGCGCATCGCCTTCATCATTACTAGCCAGACGTGGTCCGTCACTTGAATGCCTCGGGTCATAAAAAACCTGAATCTCCCAGAAGTATATCATCATCAATTGTCTTGATGTCAATCTACATGACGCCAAGGCAATGGCGCCGGTCGAAAAGGAGAACCGGGTTATGAGAACCACTTCCGTAATCGCCCGATATCTGGCGGGCGTGATCTTTCTTGTTATGGGGCTGAACGGCTTCCTGCACTTCATTCCCTTTCCCCCGCCAGCGGGTGTTGCTGGTCAGTTCATGGGCGCCCTTTATGTCTCGCATTACCTGTGGGTGATCTTCGCGTTTCAGGTCGTCGCAGGTGTGCTTCTGCTGCTCAACCGCTATGTACCGTTGGCGGTGGCAATGCTGGCACCGGTGATTGTCAACATCCTTACTTTCCACGCCTTGATGGCCCCGAGCGGGCTTCCGCTGGCGCTCTTTGTGGCTGTACTGTGGGCCGTGATCTTCATCGACGTGCGACCGGCCTTTTCCGGGTTGTTCCAGTCGCGCTTGCAGTCGCGGGCCTGACCGCAGGAGACCTGACCGCAGCAGAAAGGAACTAAAAATGGCGCAAAAGGTCACTGTTTATTTGTGGTTTACTCATGGCGATTAGTTTGCTAGGAAGCTTACACGGAAACGACGAATGTCAGACCAGTCATCGAATCGACCGCTCACCAGCAAGGCCGTCACGTACAAGGCTCTAGGCGGCCCCGAGGTCATCCAATTCGTGGAACGCACGGTTCGGGCACCTGCGGCCGGTGAGGTCCGTATCGAGGTGAAGGCGGCAGCGGTCAATCCGGCCGACATCCTTTTCCGCGATCCAGGCTGGCCCAATATGACCTCAAATATCGTGCCGGGTATGGATGCCGCAGGAGTTATTGAATCGGTCGGGCCCGGCGTATCGCGCCTACATCCCGGCCAGAAGGTGATTGCGGCAGTCAATCCAGTGCGCCCTGAAGGCGGCGCGCAGGCGCAGCACATCGTGGTGCCCGCTGCCTCGGTCGTTCCGGTACCTGAGGGTGTTTCTTTGGCGCAGGCTTCTATCCTGTTGATGACCGGGCTGACTGCGCTCAACGCGCTGCAAATTGCTGCGCTAAAGAAGGGTCAGATCTTAGCCGTGAGCGGTGGCGCTGGGCTTCTGGCTCAATACGCGATCGCGGCCGCGAAACGGCAGGGAATAAAGGTCATCGCCGACGCCAACCCAGCAGATTCCGAGCTGGTACGCGGCTACGGCGCGGATATCGTGGTCGAGCGCGGACCAGGCTTCGCCGAAGCGATCCGCCGGGAGTTGCCCAATGGCGTCGACGCGTTGCTCGATACGGCGAGCCTTGGGGAAAAGTCCTTTGGCGCCATCCGTGACGGGGGCATCTACATTCCAGTTCGCAGCTGGGGAGACAAGCCCGCCGAACGGGGAATCAAGATCAAGCCGATGAGGGTATCCGGTGTCCTCGAACGTACCGAATGGCTCGAACTGCTCCGCAACATGGTTGCAGCCGGGGAGATAAAGCTGCGCGTTGTTGAGGAATACGCGCCCACGAAAGCCGCAGATGCACAGCGCGCGCTCGTGGCCGGTAGCCCTCGGGGGCGGCCAGTAATCCATTGGTAATTGTCGCAACCAGGCGATAGCGCTCATAACCCCCTCAATGAGCGTAATTGATTCCATGACAATGTCGGCTCCTGTACCCGAGTAAACTTTGGTGGCTACGAACCAACCAACAGCGCTGGGGAGAGAGGAGCCGAACAATGATCATTATAGGATGCGATTACCACCCGAGCTTTCAGCAGATTGCTTTCGTAGATACCGAAACAGGGGAACTGCAAGAAAGGCGACTGCAGCACCGCGAGGAAGCGGAGAAGTTCTACCGTGATCTGGCGGCACGGGCAATGACGGTTCGTGTGGGGATGGAAGCGAGCGGGCATGCCCGCTGGTTTGAACGATTGCTTGCAGAACTGCGGTTTGAGTTGCGGATCGGGGACGCCGCCGAGATCAGTGCGAAGCGGGTACGCAAACAGAAGACAGATCGGCAGGATGCGCAGCTGATCCTGCGATTGATGTTGAAAGATGACTTTCCGCAGATCTGGGTACCGAGCTGGGAGCATCGCGATCTGCGGCAACTGCTGTGGCAGCGGCACGGGATGGTGCAAGCGCGCACACGGATCATGAATCAGTTGCAAGCCGCGGCGCTCAATGAAGGCCTACGCTGCAAGAAGAAGTTGTGGCGGGACGCGGGACGGGGACAACTGGGGGCGTTCCAGTTAGCCCCGTGGGCCAGCCAGCGACGGGACGATCTGCTGGAGTTGCTGGATCGACTGCACCCGACGATCGGCAAGCTGACGCAGGCGATCGATTGGGAAGTGGAGAAGTGTCCCGCGGCGCGACGCCTGAAGACGCATCCTGGGGTGGGTTCACTGACGGCATTGGCCTTCGTGCTGATCATCGGGAAAGTGGATCGGTTTGAGTGTGGCAAGCAGATCGCGAGTTATCTGGGACTGGTGCCGTTGGAGAAGTCGAGCGGAAACCAGCGCCGGCTGGGCCCTATCACGAAACAAGGCAACTCACGGTTACGCTTCCTGTTAGTGGAAGCGGCGCAAGTGACGGTGCGGAGCCTCCCGGAATGGCGGAGTAAGTACTGTCACTTGACGATGAAGAGAGGACGGAAGATCGCCAAGGTCGCCATGGCGCGCAAGCTGGCGGTTCGTTTGTACTGGAGGCTACGGAAGGAATGGGATTACGAGCAGTTGAGAAAGTTCGGTTCGTACGCGGGAAAGCCCGGAAATCGCGATGGTGTGAAGTAAAACATCGAGCTATTGAGTGGGTATCCCGCTCCCCTTCACGGGAGAGTTCGAAATAGTAATCATGATCGAACGTGTGACCGAAGAGATGCATGGGTCGGACTGAGTTTCTGACCTGAAACGGATTACGAGCGAGCCTTGGTTGGTATGGCAGAACCTTCAACGAGAGCGAAATGGCGCGCTCTTCGGAGTGCCCGGAGCAGCACGCTCAAAAAGTGATTGACAGCGCCGGCATTGTCAGAGAGGCGATTTTTCAACAATAACCCTCTCGACTCGATGCCAACTCCACAGCTTTCATTGACTTGAACGTTTCACCCACGTAAGATTTGCCCCTGATGCTCGGCCAGACCATCTCGCATTACCGAATCGTTGAGAAGCTCGGTGGCGGCGGTATGGGTGTCGTTTACCGAGCCGAGGACATCAAACTGGGCCGATTCGTCGCGCTAAAGTTTCTGCCCGAAGATCTGGCTAAGGATCGCCAAGCCCTGGATCGCTTTCAGCGCGAAGCGCGCGCCGCGTCGGCGCTGAACCATCCCAACATCTGCACCATCCACGAGATTGACGAGGAAAACGGCCAGGCTTTCATCGTCATGGAGTTCCTCGAGGGACAGACCCTGAAACACCGCATTGCCGGCCGTCCGATGGACACCGAAACGCTTCTGAGTCTGGCGATTGAAATTGCCGATGCCCTGGATGCCGCGCATTCCAAAGGAATCATTCATCGCGATATCAAGCCGGCGAACATTTTCGTGACCAAACGAGGGCAGGCCAAGTTACTGGACTTCGGTCTGGCGAAGCTGGCTCCGGCAGACCGACTGGACAATTCGGAAACCGCGATGCGAACGGCTACCGATGGGGCAATGATGACTACTCCCGGCTCCACGGTTGGAACAGTGGCCTATATGTCGCCGGAGCAGGTTCGGGCCGAAGAACTTGACCCGCGCACCGATTTGTTCGCTTTCGGGTCGGTGCTCTACGAAATGTCCACCGGATGCCTGGCGTTTCCCGGAAACAGCAGTGGTGTAATCTCAGAGGCCATTCTGAACCGCACTCCACCGTTTCCGTCGATCGCGAATCCAGCCATACCTCCTAAGCTAGAGGAAGTGATTTTCAAGGCGCTCGAGAAGGAGAGAGAGTTTCGCTATCAGACAGCCGCCGAGCTGCGAGGAGACTTGAAGCGAATCAAGCGCGCTCTCGACACGTCACGCGTGCGGGCAGGGAGTGCAGCTGCCGCCCCAGCGGGGACGGCTCCGACCCCGGCCGTTGAGACTGCGGTGTCGCGAAGGCGCGTGCTGATCACGGCATTGGCAGCCGCTGCAATCGCGATGATCGCCGGCCTCGCCGCTGGAAGGTTTTTGTTGCAACGCCCGGTGCAGGCCTCACTACCGATCTACCATCCGCTTACATTCCGCCGAGGCATGGTTCACGCGGCACGTTTTGCTCCTGACGGCAAGACCATCATCTACAGTGCTGCGTGGGAAGGCAAATCTTTACAGTTGTTCACCACGCGTCCGGAAAGCCCGGAGTCGCATGAGTTGGAGCCAGCCGGAGCCGACATCCTTGCTGTCTCGTCGTCCGGCGAAATGGCGCTTTCGCTGGGAAGCCATCCGGTCGCCCAATTCCTCTATTCCGGCACACTCGCGCGCGTGCCATTGGTCGGCGGCGCTCCGCGGGAGATCCTGGAGAATGTCGAATGGGCTGATTGGTCTCCGGATGGAAGCGCTCTGGCGATTGTGCGGCAAGAGCAAGGCCGGCACCGCCTGGAGTTTCCCCCGGGCAAGGTGCTCTACGAAGCCGATGGATGGATTGGTCATCTTCGCATTTCCCAGAAAGCAGACACCATCGCCTTTATTGACCACCCCCAACTGGGCGACGATGGTGGGGCGGTTGCCGTGGTTGATCTGGCCGGGAAAAAGACAACTCTTTGTACCGGCTGGGACAGTATTCAGGGAATTGCATGGTCGCCCAGCGGCGATGAGATCTGGTTTACGGCCACACGAACTGGTGGCGACCGGTCTCTCTATGCCGTCAACCTCGCGGGAACCGTCCGGCTGCTCGCGCGCGTTCCTGGAGAATTGACGCTGCTCGATGTTGGCCGGGACGGGAATGTGCTGCTGACCCGCGGCAACGACCGGGCCGGAATGATCGGTCTGGCTCCCGGCGAGGCCAAAGAACGCGACTTGTCCTGGCTCGACTGGTCCACGCCAGGCGATCTGTCAGCCGACGGCCGAACCGTCCTTTTTGCCGAAACCGGGGAGGGTGGAGGACCAAAGTATGCGGTCTACCTGCGCAAAACGGATGGTTCGCCGGCGATTCGTCTTAGTGAAGGAATTGGAACTGCATTATCGCCGGACGGGAAATGGGCGCTCGCGCGACCCAATATCACTCCGTCACCGCTGGTCCTGCTGCCGACCGGGGTCGGCGAAGCGAAGCCCCTCACCCACGATTCGATCAATCACCTCTTGGGGCGTTGGCTTCCCGACGGGAAACAACTGGTGTTCTCGGGCAACGAGGCCGGACACGGATTTCGTCTCTATGTGGAGTCTCCCGGGGAAGGCAAGCCGCGCCCGATCAGCCCGGAAGGTGTGAACCCGTCAGTTGTGATCTCTCCGAAGGGCGACTTTGCTGCCAGCGTCGGTCCGGATCACAAAGTTTACCTTTATCCCGTCGCCGGTGGCGAACCCGTGCTCGTCTCCGGCACAGAGCCAGATGAGGCGCCGACAGGGTTCTCCGCGGATGGACGATTCCTTTATCTCTTCCGTTTTGGAGAGATTCCAGCCAGAGTGTTTGAGCTCGAGTTGTCGACCGGAAAAAGAAAGCTATGGAAGCAACTGGTGCCTGCTGATGCGGCGGGAATCGACACGATTCGGGGAATAACAATAACCCCGGACGCCAAGGCTTACGTGTACGGCTATATCCGAACCCTCTCAGATCTCTACCTCGTCGAAGGCTTGAAGTGACGGCAGATTGTAAAGCATTGCTCTGCGTCTGCCTCGGGCTTCGCATCAGGCTTTGATAGCCATCAATAGCATTCATTAATATTCATTCCAGCGCACAGGTATCATACCGTCCATTTACCGCCTTCACCCCGCAAATGGTCCATCGCCAACCTATGAACTCAGTCGAAATAATTTGAAAGACTCTGAACAAGCCAAGTCGCCCGATGTCTGGGCGGTTTTTTTTGCAACATGCCGACCGTGATTGCGCTGTAACTGACGTTATCAGATGGGATGAGAATGCCGGTCTCCGGCGGGATGCGATACGCTCCCAAGTTATCGACGCGCTCGAAGCGCAAGAGATAAAGGAGACCGGCAATGAAAAAGATTAGCACCGCAGCGGCAAAGCAGACGAGAAATTTTCAGGATCAGAAGCTGACGGACCAGGGCGATCGCACGAGCTGGTATTGCATTCTGGACGGAGCGGGGGAAGTGGTTCTGGAACAAAAGCTGAGCACAACCCCGAAGGCCATGAAGGAGGGGTTCGGGGGGATGCTGCAGAGTCGGATCGCACTGGAGACGGGGATACATTCGCCGTGGGTCAGCCGGTTATTGAGCGAGTTGGGGCACGAAGTGATCGTAGCGCATGCGCGCAACGTGCGGTTGATCGGGGAAAGTCGGGAGAAAGATGATCGGCTGGATGCCCGAATGCTGGCCCGGTTGGTGCGGATCGATCCGCAGTTGCTGGCGCCGGTGAAGCATCGCAGTGCGCAGGCGCAAGCGGATCGGATGGTGATCCGGGCACGAGCGGGTCTGGTACGGGCGCGGACGTCGTTGATCAATACGGCGCGGGGACTGACGAAGTCCTACGGAGAGCGGCTGCGGGGCTGCAATCCGCGGAACCTGAACCGGAAGAAGGCCGGAGCTGAGTCCGGAGCTGCGCGCGGCGCTGGAACCCGCTACTGGGAGAGATCGAATCGCTGAGTGAACGGATCGACGAATACAACGAGCAGATCGAGGGCATGGGCCAGGAGAGTTATCCCGAGGTGGCGCGGCTGAAACAAGTGAAGGGAGTGGGAACCCTGATCACGTTTGACCTATGTGCTGACGCTGGAAGATGCGCGTCGTTTTGGCAAGAGCCGGGATAATCAGGTGGCGGCGCCGGCTGAAACGAGAACACCCAACTGGCACCGAGCGACGAAACGCTCATCGAGAGTGCGGAGGGAAGGGTGGCGACAGCGGTAGCGCGAAAAGGGCTTTGGGAAACAGCGTCGGATCGGACAAAACCATCCAGCGCACGTCGGCCCACCTTCCTTCCTAGCGGAAGTGTGGCCGAGCGGTCCTCGCCGTCAAGGGTTCGCTGACGCCGCACACAACGCGCCCTTGACGGCTCCGGGCCGCTCTGAAAACCCTCCGCTAGGAAGGAAGGTGGGTTTTAGGAAGGCAATTCAAAATCTACTTGACATAGACCGGCATTCTCATGGAAGGCGATAGCGCTCATTGACCCTCGGACCGGAGATTTTAAGTATAATCGAGATTTAACGTCAACTACGAGCCAGGTTCCCAGTTTCCGAGTTGCCGACAAGCTACCCGCGACCTTTGCCTTTCACACCCCAGAATGGCACGAGGGCCGCAGCGGGGGCACACATGACTCATCGCGGTGGGGAATATGGAACGCGCAGAGCTCGTCGCCGGGCGGCTTCGTTCAACGCGCAAACCGGACCTTCTGGGGATGCAGCGGCCTGCTGGGAAAACCTTGGAGGAGCCCCACCGGTCTCCTTGACGGGCACGCCCTCCGCCGGATACCATCGACCGGCCAATATGAACAGGAATTGCCTCATCGGCCAGTCTTGCATTACAAGATTCTCCGCAAACTGGGCTCGGGTGGCATGGGTGTGGTGTACGAAGCCCAGGACTCCCAACTCGTCCGCCGGGTTGCCCTGAAGTTTCTTCCTCCTGAAATGGCCCAAGACAGCCACTTGCTTGAGCGCTTCCAGCGAGAGGCGCGCGCCGCTTCCTCCCTCAATCACCCGAACATCTGCACCATCCACGCGATTGAGCAGCACGAACGCCGGCACTTCATCGTCATGGAACTGCTAGAGGGGGAGACCCTGGCGCAGAAGATGAGCCGGCAGCCCATGGAAATGGACAAGCTGCTACCCTTGGCCATTCAGATCGCCGACGCCCTCGAATCGGCCCACGCCAAGGGTATCGTACACCGGGACATTAAGCCGGCGAATCTCTTTCTTACCGAGCGCGGACAGGTGAAGATTCTGGACTTCGGCCTAGCGAAGATGAGCCATGGCGAGATCGCGCAGCAAGCTTCGGTCGAGCAGGGGGAGACCGCCTTCAACAACGAACTCACTTCACCGGGCGCGGCCATCGGCACGGTCTCCTACATGTCGCCGGAGCAGAGCCGCGGGCAGCTCGTGGATGCCCGGACGGACCTCTTTTCCACCGGCACGGTACTCTACCAGATGGCCACCGGAACGCTCCCTTTTCAGGGAGACACCTCGGCTGTGATCTTCGACGCCATCCTGAACCGCGACCCCAGGCCGGCTGCCGAGTTGAATCCCATCCTACCCGTCGATTTTGTGCGTATCCTGGAGAAGACTCTTGAGAAGGACCGAAATCTGCGCTGCCAGACGGCCACCGAGCTGAAAACTGATCTCAGCCGCCTCAAGCGTGACCTCGAATCCAGCACACGGCGCGCTAGGGAGAAGACCGATTCGGATCACGGCGCCCAGAAGCAAACGGGAAAATCCGTGGCCGTTCTCTACTTTGAAAACCTAAGCGGCGCGAAGGAAGACGAATACCTGCGCGACGGCATCACCGAGGATGTCATTACCGAGCTCTCCAAGATTCGGGGACTGAACATCTTTTCGCGCCCTACCGTTCTTGCTTTTCGGGACAAGCCGGTGACCCCGGCGCAGGTCGGCCAGCAGCTTGGTGCGGCCTATGTCCTCACCGGCACCTTGCGCCGCGCCGGCGCCCGCCTTCGCATCAACGTCCAACTCG
>CAWCRQ010000148.1:0-73063 GCA_963797885.1 uncultured Acidobacteriaceae bacterium
GCTGGATTTGGCACTCGATTCCATGCAGCGCATTGAATTGCTGACCGCGCTCGAGCAGCAGCTTGGCGGCGAAGTGCCCGAGTCGCAGCTGGCGGAAATTTATTCGGTACGCGACCTGGTCGATGCCGTCCTTGCCAGCGCGAGCCGCGGCGAGGGCCAAGCCAGCGCGGGAGCACCGGCCTGGTCGGCCATCTTGAGCGAGCCTTCTTTGAACGAGCTGTCGGCCGATCCCGAGGTCCTGGCGCTGACGCGCCACAATATTTTCGCTGAAGTCTTTTTCTTTCTCCTGGGGAAACTGATTTATCTTTTCGCGCTAGACTGCCTTCACTTAAGAACGCGCGGACTAGACAATCTACCCGAGAAAGGCCCATTCCTGCTCTGTTCGAATCACCAGAGCTATATCGATCCGATGGTGATGGCCGGGGCACTGCCGTGGCGCCTGTTTCGCGATACGTTTGCGCTGGGCACGAGCGACATCTTCGGCAAAGGATTCTTGCGGCGACTGGCGCGATGGCTGCGCGTGGCGGTCCTCGATCCGGACGCGAACCTGGTGTCCGCCATGCGTGCCGGAGCTTTTGGCCTCCGCCAGGGACACATTCTCGTTCTGTATCCCGAGGGCGAACGCACCAACGACGGCAACCCGAGAGTATTCCGCAAGGGCGCCGCGATCCTCTCGATTCACACCCAAGTCCCGATTGTCCCGATCGCGATCGAGGGCTTCTACGAATTCTGGCCGCGTCACAAAAAGTTCCCCAAGTTCACCGATTTGCAACTGTCATTCGGCAAGCCGATTCAACCTCCGCCACTAAATGAGGCGAGCGAGGCCGCATACGAGCAGCTGACTTCCGAGTTGAAAACCAGAGTGGTGGCGATGTGGCAAGAATTGAGAAAACGAGAACTGCGAGAAAAAGAACTGAGCGAAAACGAAATGCGCGGAAAAAACTCGAGCCGGCCGGAATCCGAATCGAAGAATTCGGCGCTGCCCGAAACCGCACCTCGTTAACTTTATCTATCCGTGGTTTTATGCGCCCGCGCCCTTAGCTTCCCCGCCCAAGACCTTGGTGAAGGCCTCGACAACACCGGCGTGGAACTTCTGGCCAGCCCCCGCCACAATCTCCTCTTCGGCCTGGTGAGGCGAGAAAGATTTGCCGGCAGCGCCGCTGATCAATTTTTGGTAGGCATCGGCCACGGCCAGAATGTGAGCCTCGATCGGAACGTTGACCGAACGCGCTCCCTGATCCTGCAAAATCTGCTGCGCGACGATAATCGGAATCACCCGCCGCAGCGCATTTCCGACGGCCTGGGCGCGCGCATCGGCCTTGCGGGGCTTGCGGAAACTGGCAACCACTTCGTCGCGGCTCATGTCCGCGGCCTTGTAGAGAATGTCGTTGCTGATGCCGAGCTTGCTCAGATCCCGCAGCAACACCGCCGACCGCAGCAACTCGACGCGATCCGAACCCAGCCCCATCGCTTCGGCCATTCTGGTCAACGCCTGCACCACCCGCTGGTTTTCACCATTGCCGAGCTTCTCATTGGCCATGACGTGTTCCAGAACCAGCAGCAGCCCGCTGAAACTTTCCCGGATGTCGGCGGTCATCGCCTCCTTACGCTCGTAAAGTGTGCCCATCACGTAGCCCACAACCGCCAAAATTCCCGCCCAGATGGCGAAGTTGAAGAGCCGCTCCCCGGGCAGCGTCAGCACCCGATGTGCCGGTATCAGGTTGTTCAGAAAGTCCAACAGAACGACCAGGAAGACGCAAGCGAAGGCGGTGAGAGTCGCGTGCCGGCGTCCGAAGTAGTAGGCCGAGTACAAAGTCGGCAGGAAATAAAAGCAGAGCGCCATCGGCAGCGACTCGGCATAGAACTGCACCGTCGCCGCAATCAGGAACAGCGATAGCAGCAGAATACTTTCCTTGGCGAATTTACTCATCGTGGTTGTCCCGATTCTTGATCGTCCCGATTCTGTTGTCCGGATCATCCAGCCCCGCTCGCGCGAGCAAGGAAGCCCTTCCTGACATGTTGAAGCACTCTAGTGTCCAAGGAAAGTTACCGGGGTCATGAGCCTTTTGTGCAGTGGCGAGGGGGAAAGCGCGGGTGCCCCTTCCTTGCGCGTTCTTGGCGCAAGGGTGGGATTCCCCGGAAGTGACGCCGGGTGCCCCACCCTTCGGTTTTTGAAGGGTGGGATTCTGCGCCCACCGCTTGTGATCTTGTGATCTTTCGCTGACTCCTGCCGCGCCCTCGATCGTAGCGCGCACCGATGATCCCCATCACCCACCCTTTTCGCAAAGTACTCGAAAAGGATGGGGCACCCGGCTTTCCCGCCCTTGCTCCACGCGCTGGGCTGTGGCACTCCCATACTATCGATTACCTTTGGCTCGATTGTGGGTAATGCAGAGCATTTCGCAGTTTTCGGCCGAGCTTCCGCCGCCCTTGCTCCATGCGGAAACGTGGTCCGCGTCCATTTCGTCGAGCTTATGGATTCTGCTCTTGTTCGCGTCGTGCCCCATGGCGCAGAGCGGGCAGTTGGATTCGCTCTTCGCCTCCGCCGCGCCCGTTTGCTTCTCGTAGACTGAGTGCTTGGTGGCATCGTCGAACACGCGCACTTCAAGAAGCTTCGTATCTTTAAGGCCGCCGAGGATGAATTCGAATATCCCGCGTTTTTTCTTAATGTAGAGATCCCCGTATAGCCGGCTCACGTCGGCAGACACCTTTTCTGGAACGTAGGACTGGGAGTGATATTTCTCGTAGAGCTTGCCCCATTCCAAACCCTGCATCTCTTTCTTGACATCCTTGAAAACCGTTGAAACCCAGTCGATCACGCTGTTGAAGTAGGTCTTCAGCTCATTGATGTTCTTGTCGTAGCGATGGGCGCTCATGTAGCCGCCGATATTGTCTTTGCTCACCCAGTCCAGCGCCCACTCCAAGAACTCCTGCCGGTTCGCGCTGCCTCTGACGTAGGCGCTCCACTTCTGGATGTTCGCGTTCTGGCTATTGCTGAACTCGGCCTTCGCAAGCGTCACGAACGGTCCGGAGAAAATCGCGTTCAACTTCTCTTGCTCGTTGAGCGGAACGCCCGCGATGTTGATGGTCTCGAACCAGTCTTTGATCTCCTTTTCGAGCCCTTCGCATTCGTAAATCAGAAGCGTTGAGTCTTGAATCACGGCTCGTTGGTCGGCGGGCAGGCTGTCGAAGTACTTCGGATTGCCGCTGTCCATGATCGCGAACTTATTCGTAACGAATCGTCCAATGCTGGTGATCCGTTGCTGGCCGTCCAGCACTTCGAACTTGTCGTCACCGACTTTGTTGAAGTAGATCAGCCCGAGCGGATACTTCTTCAGCAGGGAGTGGATTACGGCCTGCTCTTTCATGCCGCCACTTTGGGCATAGATGTAGTTCCGCTGGTACTCCGGCTGAATCGTCAGTTTCCCGCTCAGCCCGAACAAGCCCTTACCCTCCAATTGGTTGTATACAAACCCGTCGCAGATTTTGGCGACGGTGATGTCGCTTCTAAGCGTGGTCTTCACTTATTGTTTCCCTCGGCTCGGCCGGGCACATCGGCGGCGGATGAAAATTCGTTGATACAACTTCCTGCCATCAAGCACAGGCGTCGCGTTCATATCATATGTACCCTTCCTCCCGAAGATTCTGAGATAGGCCTCCTGGCACTCCTTTGTAGTGTAGACGCGAGTCTTCAGGCCATATAAATCCTCGTTCTCGCTTCTCCCTAAGATCTCAAACTGCTCCGGGTTGTACTTGTCGAGGAATGTGATGGGGACACCCATGAGGCCGTCGTAGTCGCCGGGGATCGCATCGGTGAATGGCACTTCGATGGCGTCGTAGTTAGCGTACCGGTTGTAGGCCGCCTTGCCGTTGATCTCCTTGTGCTTGCTGAACTTCAAATTGTCACCCATGGTCATGAGCGGCATCCTCTCGTGGCGGCGTCCGTGATCCATGTTCGTCCACCAGCGAACGCCCTTGACTCGGATGTACTTGACGCCATTTTCGTCGACGCGGCAACCGGCCGCGTTCAGCGGGTAATGGTCTGGAACGCGGAACTCGCGGTCGCCGCTATGGATGGTGACGCCCATCCATAGCTTGTCGGCCTTGATGATCCGAAAGACCTCCTTATAGGTGATCGCCTGGACGTTGCCGATGATCAGGAACTTCTTTCCGTGCTCGACGAGCTGGGCGATGTACTCGCGGAAGAGTGAGAAGGGCGGGTTGGTGAACACGATGTCCGCCTCTTTTAGGAGCGCGATGCACTCGGGGCTGCGGAAATCGCCCCCGGGGTACTTTTCATCTGCTTTCAGGGCCATTCTGGCGGCCCTGTTCCGCTTGAGGAAAAGCTCCACGTCGGTAACGTTCGCAGCGCCGTCGCCGTCCTCGTCTTTCACACGGTCGAGGGTGACGGCGAGCGCCTTGGGCCTCTGGCGCTTGCCGTTCCCCTCGTTGTATTCCGGGAACAAGGCGCCCTGGCCGGCGATGGGGGAGCCGTCGTAGCTGGTGGTGACGAGCTTTTTGAGGCCGAGCTTGTTGAAGTTGGCGGCGAAGTACTTGAAGAAGTTGCTCTCGAAGGGGTCGTCGCAGTTGCAGTAGACGACCTTGCCGCGGAAGGTGTCGGGGTCGAACTCGAGGTAGGCCTCGACCTCTTTCTGGATGTCGACGTACTGGGTGTAGAACTCGTCCTGCTTGGACGCCTTGGCGGCGTGCAGGCTTCGGTTAAGTGGCACGTCGTCCACGTTGCGTGCGTTTGTTGCCATGTGGCTTGACATGCAATCTAACACCCTAAATTGTGAGTTGACAATAACATCGGATGCACCGAGGGCTTAAGCGACCAGCAAAGGCTCCCCTGTCGAAATCTTCCGCTCAGCGAAGCACCCCGATCGCGAAGTACCCTCGCTGCCTTCGCCAGTACCGCGGGCGGCCCGTCCTATCGCGAAGCGAAGGGCGGGGCCTTTGACTTTTTTTCATCACAAACGCCCAGTGAGCACCATCACAGACCTCGAACCGCCCGTCAACGACAATGGAGCTTGACCTGTCGGTCAGGGCAGAGGTCCGTCCGTCAACCAAAGCGGCCCTCGAAGCTGCCCAGCCCAACTTGCTAGTGGCTCTTTGATAACTATATTCGAGGCAATTTGTGGCAATGGGCGGGCGTCAGCAAGCCGCCGAAACTATGAGTTTTGAGAAAAAAGAGCGAAGAATCGAGCTAACTCCTTATTCCGGAATATTTTGAAAATAAGTCCTGTGCGCTCTAGATTTTGGCGGGAAGAGTCCCCCTAAGCCTATGATTCCAGGAGATCGGGGGGAGGGGGGTAGTGGTAAACACGGGTTAATACCTTCCGAGTTAATAGGCAGAAATTACCGTCACTTCGCCCGAGGATGCGTCTGATCGTAAACGTTCATCTCTTCGATCACACTCTCGATCATGATTACTACTTCGAGCATGCCGCGCAGTATCCGCCTATTTCCAACCGCGATACTACGATTCGGAACCGGCAGTCTTTCTCCACCTGCCCCTTCAGCTTCTCGAAAATATCGCTGACGAACTCCATGATCTTGCCGCATCGCAGGCAGGCCATGTGGATGTGGTCCCGGTTCAGCTTGCGCTCATAGTAGTGCCCTTCGCCGTGGATGTGCATCAGGTCGAGTTCGTCAATCAGCCCCTGACGCTTGAGCAGTTGCAGGGTGCGATACACCGTGCTGCGATCCACGCTGGCATCCAGCTTTTGTGCCTTGCGCAAGAGTTGGGCCGCATCCAGGTGTTTGGTGGCCGTCTCCATCACGCGCAGAATGGCGCGGCGCTGCTGGGTCATGCGGATTCCGCGGTCAGCGAAATGAGCTTGCAACCGGCCCGGCATTTCAGTTTGGGGTAGTGGCATAGGAACCGTTCCTCTTCTGTCGCAAGTGGTCGCAACCAGGCTGCGACGGAATCTTCCGCCGGCGCTTGACGGGGCCACGAGACATCCGGCAATATCATGAATGTATCCTAGATGCGACACTGTTGCAACTGAGTATCGAGCCACAAGCAGCCCCCGCGAATAGGCGGTGTCGGGATGCTGACTCTCTATGAACTCCCTTATGTTCCATGCACAATCTCCGCCTCGCGCATCCGACCCGCTCGCCCCCACGATCTGGGTACTGGCGGGACTGCGCTCGGTTCGTGTTTTTTCCTTTTCCCTGATGGCGCTGGTCGTGGCCGGATTTGCCTTGCCCGCTCCGGCGCAGGAGAATCCCTACATCGTCACCTACGACCATTATCTTGAGGAGCCCGGCAGCCTCGAGGTGGAGTGTTTTTCAACCTTCGGCACGCAGCATAGCGGCAACGACTTTCACGCCTTCTGGGCTGAGTTCGAGTACGGCGCCACGGCCTGGTGGACGACTGAGCTCTATTTCGACGGCCAGACTACCTTCAACGACAGCACAATCTTCACCGGCTTTCGCTGGGAGAATCGCTTTCGCCTGCTGCAGCGGGAGCACTTTATCAATCCGGTCCTCTACATCGAATACGAGCAAACCAGCGGTGCTGACAAGATCCTGAAAGAAGTCGAAGGGCACGACGTCGAATCCGACTACGCCGTCCCCAACGCCCTCGCCCGCAAGCAACACGATCACGAACTGGAATCCAAGCTGCTGCTTTCGACGACTTTCAAAGGTTGGAACATTGCCGAGAATACCATCGCCACCAAGAATCTTACCGGCGGCAATCCCTGGGAGTTCGGCTATGCCACTGGCGCCAGCCGCCCGTTGGCCCTGAAAGCCTCGGCCCACCGGTGCAATTTCTGCCGCGAGAACTTCATCGCCGGAGTTGAGATGTACGGCGGTCTCGGCGACCGATACAGCTTTGGCCTGCACCACACATCTCACTACTTAGCGCCGGTGGTCGCCTGGAACTTGCCCTCGGACTGGACCCTGCGCCTGTCACCCGGCTTCGGCTTGAACGACAATAGCCATCGTTTCCTGCTGCGCTGGGGAGTTTCGCGCGAGTTCTCCGGCTTCGGTGCGACGATCAGCCGTCTCCTTGGAGGGCGCAAGCCATGACCAAGATGACGACAAGTACTCCTATGATCGCGGCGGCCTTCCTCCTGGCGTTAACCGTACCTCTCGCTACTGCGCAGAAGGAAAATTCCTCGCCTCCGAAGAAGGTCAACTCCGTCTATGCGGAGCTTGCGAAAGCTCCGAAGAAAGCGACGACTCGGGGCAATCCACTGGAAGGCGATCCCGATGCCGTGGCCGCGGGCGCGAAGCTCTTTGAGTCGCACTGTGCCGGGTGCCATGGCGAAATGGCGGAAGGTGGCCGGAAGGCGCCGAGTCTGCTTGCTGATCCGGTGCAGCAGGCCACGCCCGGCACGCTTTTCTGGATCCTCACCAACGGGGTGGTGCGCCGCGGCATGCCGGTGTGGTCCAAGCTGCCGGAACCGCAGCGGTGGCAGATCGTGAGCTATCTCAAGTCACTCACTCCCGCCGCAAGGCCTCCCCAGTGATCGCCGGTCGTTTTTCTGCCTTTCGCCGACTCTCTGCCTCCCAGGCTGGAGCCTTTTGGGTGGCGCAGCGGTTCACGGCTGCGATATGTGGCTCGTTTCCAGAGTTCGCTTCTCGCGTAATCTTTGCCTGTTTACTCTTGAGGTATTGTCTCGTGGATATACCCACCCCCCCCTCCCCCTCCCGTGTGGAATCATGGGGTTAGGAGGAAATTCCCGCAAAATCTTTGAGTTTAAAGGGCTTGGAGGTAAAATATTTATTCGTCAATGACTTAGCTCGTTTGTCGCTTCTCTCGGGGCGCCGGCGGAGGGCTGACGCCCGCTGATTTTCCCAAATTGGTGTTTTCAAAGAGCGCCGACTAGGGGCTGGGGCGGCTTCGAGGAGCATCTTGGTGACGGTCACACCTCGGGCCTGCTAACAGGTCGATCTCCATTGTCGCGGACGGGCGGTTGGGAGTCTGTGATGGTGCTCACTGGGCGTTTGTGATGAAAAAGAGATGAGGTATTTTCGGGGTACTTCGAGAGGTTGACAACATCAACGAGCCCGCCCAAGCGGAGCTTGGACGGGGCACCCTCCGGATTTTCAATGGTAGGGTGGGCCACCCGCCTGATGGGGAGAGAACGGACTTGTTCAATGCCGCAGGAATTCGCCCAAGTGTTCGGCAATCTTGCTACACTCGTCACGGCTGATTCTTGCGCCTGTTGGGTGAATGATGCCCAGAGCGCTCTTGTTGAAAACGGTTCCCATCACTGCAAGGCGTACGTTCCGTTTAGGTCTAACAACAGGCAACTTGATCTGCCCATCAGCAAGCTTATCCCAGCTAGCCATTCCAAGTACGAGAATTTGAGTCGGGTCGAGTTGGCTGACAATGTCCTTAACCTTATCCCGACAATAATCCTCGATTTCACGGCGAGCCTTCGCATTCCCGTTGTCGCGCCAACCCTGACACGTTTTCTTATCCGTGTCTAAACATCTGCTCTTGAAGAAAAGCAGATTTGTAACAACACTGCCGCGCAGTGTCTCCTCGTGATGAGCTAGCTTGAAGAGTTGTCGCAGCACCCGGGCTATTTCCCACTGCTCTTTCATGCGTCCTTCTGGCGGGGGATACTCATAAAATAGATTCTCTGGAGGTGGGCCCTTCGTGTCATCGTCTGTGTCAAATCCCGGATTTGCTCCGATTATCATCAGCGTTGGACGATACTGGACCGGGCTGTAGAAGATTCCAAACTTTAATTCTCCTGTCCGGGGAAGCACGCTTAGTTTGTCTTCCCAGTATTGCTGGACCTCTCTGTACAAATCCTCGCAAAAGGCATTGAGATCAGGAGTCATCATGTCTCCATTAGACGGAGCAACCCATCCGTCCTTCGCCTTCCATTGCGCGTCGTCCGCCTTGGCGTCCACGACTTGCTGATCGGGATCACCTGCTTCCGCTGCGCTTTCGCCTTCTGGCGACGTAGCGTCTACGTCCACATCTGATTCTGGAGTTTCGGTGTCCACGCCGGGATCGACGGACACGTCTTCCGTGGTTGAGGTATCTGTGGTGTCTGAGGGTTCTTGTGTTACTGGGCTTAAAACATCGTAGGGGGAACTATCATCTACAAGTGATGCCATGGTGCGTCTCCTAGTTGACCCGTGTTTTTCCCCGTAGGGCGAGTGTACGATACTCGAAGGTCAGTAGTAAGTTACCTATTTCGGTGGAGGCTCCGTTGCACTCCATGCGGGCTTCACTACCATGGAACCTTTCTTTGCTTTTTGTGCTGCTTCCCAATTGGGATCGCCGGGACGCCCTGTTGCGGGAGTGACAACTACCCCATTCTTGTCATCCACTGGAGCAACTATGGAGCCTTTCTTCATTCGTATCTCGTAGGCACGATATTTAGGGTCAGCTCTCAATTTTTCCCAGTAAGCGTGCCCTTCGGGTGTGGCTTCGTACTTCAACCGACCCGCTTCAAGTTCCTCGGGGGTAAGGGGCCGACCTTTTGTCTGATCGTTCACGGGAGCTGGAAATCCGGCCCGTGACATAGGTGGAGGTTGCGCCGGTTTGGTCACCATGGAGCCATGCTTCTTCTGCCATTCTGGGCTCCCCGCATAATTTTGCCCCGGATCATTTGGGTTTGGAGGTATGGGCCAACTCCATGGCTCACCGTTCTTCGGCACCACACGGTAGTTTCCCGGTGTAGCCAAATGCATAGACCCGTCTGGTCGCGTGACAACCACCGCGCCGTGTGAGTCCGACTCAACAATGTCGCCGTTTGTGTTGACGACGGTGCGCGGTTTAAAGTTCGGTTCGCCTCCAACAGGCGTAACCAATATGGAGCCGTCGGGTCGGTGTTTGACCATAGGCATGTAATCTTCGAGGTGACTGGGTTTGGATGTGGCAGGCGTAGAGGCACAGGAGGTAATGAAATTTTGTTCACCAGCCATTATGCGTCTAGTATCCTCGGCCTCACATTTAGCTCTGAAAGCATCCCGAGCGGCATTCTCTTTGGATATCCTTGAGTTGGGGTCATCCGCTCGTCCCCAATACGCTTCTGATTGTGTCTGTATGTTTGGGCAAGTAGGTTTCCCGATACAACCTGCTGCCTCGTAGTCGGCTTGCGTGCAGCCAGCCGGACCACATGTATGCATTGCTGGGGGCGTGGTAGGAGCAACCTCGGGTTTGTCTTGCGCCCCCGCTGACAAGCACAGTGCCAGCCCGATCAGGATTGTTGCGATTGTGGTTTTCATTTGGTGCTCCCCCAACGAACCATAGCTCGTCTCCATCCTGAATTGCATCACGATGTCGGGGAGCGCCCAAATTACGAAGGTCATTGAGGCTTCATGATCTGAAACGAAAGAATAGCCTGCTCAGCGATGCCCGGCTGATGCGGCGTTATCCCGTCAGCACTCGGATCAATTCCGTGGGCAATGACGACGAGGAATGCTCCGCACCCGTGGAACTGGCGCAGCCTCAGGCGGGTGGCCCGTCCTATCGCGAAGCGAAGGGCGGGGCCTTTGACTTTTTTCATCACAAACGCGCAGTGAGCACCATCACAGACCTACAACGGGCCGACGACGACAATGGAGCTTGACCTGTAGTGTCAGGGCAGAGGTGCGTCCGTCAACCAAAGCGGCCCTCGAAGCTGCCCAGCCCAACTTGCTAGTGGCTCGTTGATAACTTTATTCGAGGCAATTTGTGGCAATGGGCGGCCGTCAACAAGCCGCCGAAACTATGAGTTTTGAGAGAAAAGAGCGAAGAATCGAGCTAACTCCTTATTCCGGAATATTTTGAAAATAAGTCCTGTGCGCTCTAGATTTTGGCGGGAAGAGTCCCCCTAACCCTATGATTCCAGTAGATCGGGGGGAGGGGGGGTAGTGGTAAACACGGGTTAATACCTTCCGAGTTAATAGGCAGAAGTTACCGTCACTTCGCCCTAGGATGCGTCTGGTCGTAAACGTCCATCATGTGCTTGACCGAGAGCTGCGTATAGCGCTGCGTGGTCGCCAGCCGCTCATGCCCGAGCAGTTCCTGGATGGCGCGCAGGTCCGCTCCCTCTTCCAGCATGTGCGTGCCGAAGGCGTGCCGCAGAGTGTGCGGATGAACTTCGGGCGACAGTCCCTTGGCCACCGCGATGCGCTTGACGATGCGCCCCACGCTGCGCGTCGTAAGCCGTCCACCGCGCTGGTTGACAAGCAACGCGGGCATGACTTTCGCCGGCATGCTTTTCGCTGGACTGCTTTTCGCGGAAGTTGTGTTCTTCGGCGCGTTTCTCAGAGTCGCGAGCAGTTGTTGCCGCCACGGCAAGTAAACCGCAAGCGCCGCGAGCGCCGACCCTCCGAACGGAACGTAACGTTCCTTCTTCCCTTTGCCGCGAATCAGAATGGCTTCGTTGCTCATGCTGATGTCGTCGAGATTGATGCCCACCAGTTCCGAGTTGCGAATACCGCAGCCGTAGAGCAGTTCGAACAGCAGACGATCGCGCTCGGGAAACGATGCCACTTCCGGCATTTTGCCGTCGAGCACAAAATTCATTTCCTCAATCGTCGGAACGCGCGGCAGCTTCTTCGGCAGCCGTGGCGTCGAAACCAACTTCGCCGGATTCTGCTCGACCACCCCTTCCTGCGCCAGCCAGCGATAAAGCGACCTCACCGCGGCCAGGGCACGAGCGACGGAAGTCTTGCTCAATCCTTTGTCGTAGAGATGCGAGAGGAAGCCGCGGATGGCGATGTGGTCGATCTTTTTCCAATTCCAATCGCGCGGGCCCATTCTCGGACCTATGTAGGCGGCAAAGCTGTCGAGATCTCCGGTGTAAGCCTTGATGGTGTGCGCCGAGGCATTGCGCTCCCGCAAGTGGCGGAGGAAGTCGTCGGTAGCGCGTTCGACGGTGGTGCGCGAGTTGTTGGCAGCCAAGCTCATGAAAGGAAATTTGGTAATTGGGTAATTTTGTAATT
This sequence comes from uncultured Acidobacteriaceae bacterium, assembly GCA_963797885.1. GTDB lineage: Bacteria > Acidobacteriota > Terriglobia > Terriglobales > Acidobacteriaceae > Acidiflorens. The sequence goes on from CAWCRQ010000148.1 coordinate 11,911, forward strand.
GGGTAATTTGAGAACCAGATCACGGCCGAAATGCCCCGCGTGGCACAAGCTGGTTTTAAATTACAAAATTACAAAATTACAAGATTACAAATTGTTCCTCGCTTTCGCCCGCGGATGATGCTTCGCATACACGCTCTTCAGCCGGTCGAGCGCAACGTGAGTATAAATCTGCGTCGTCGAAATGTCGGCGTGGCCGAGGATGGTCTGCACCGTGCGCAGGTCAGCCCCATTCTCCACCATGTGCGTCGCGCAGGAGTGCCGCAGCATGTGCGGACTGGCGTGTCGTCCTGGAGCAAGTCCCGAAGCGAGACCCGCCTTCCCGACCAATTGCCAGATTCGCTGACGCGTCAGGCGGCGTGCTCCCGTGCCCAGGAACAGGAGCGGCGAACTTTTCGTCGTCGTTTTAGCGATCACTTCCCTGCCGTTTTTCAGATATTGCTGTAATGCTTGCTGGGCCGGCACTCCGAGCGGCACCATGCGTTCTTTGTCGCCCTTGCCGCGCACCAGGATGTATCCCATTTCAAGCTTCAGGTCTTCGAGGCGGGCGTCGGCAACTTCCGATACGCGCACTCCTCCCGCATAGAGAAGTTCCAGCATGGCATGGTCGCGAAGCGCAAGCGCTTGCCCGCGCGCCGTTTCATTTCGCGGCTGCGTTTCGGCCAGCTTCGCATCGGCCAGCATGGCTCCGACTTCGTCGCGGCTCAGCGCCTTGGGCAGCACCTTCCACTGTTTCGGCAGGTCGATGTTCAGCGTCGGATCCTTGTCGATCTTTCCATCGAGGAGCAAATGCCGATAAAGATGCCGGATGGCCGAAAGCTTCCGTCCCACCGAGCGCCCGTCGAGCGCATTCGAAAATAATTCCTGGATGTATTCGCGCACATCTTCCCGCCGCGCTCCGCTCAGAACCACGCGGCGCTTCTCCAGAAACTCCGCGAACTGTGCCAGGTCGCTCGTGTAAGCGGCAATCGTCAACTTCGCCGAGCCGCGCTCGACCCGCAGGTAGTCGAGAAAAGCAGAGAGCGTCCGAACGTTGGCATCCGAGGCCATGAGATAAGTATGGGATGTCAGGCGGAACCCGAGAAGTAACGAGGGGGATGCGGGCGGATAGTGCGGCTCTTAAGCACTCGCCTTCTAAACACTCTATCGATCGGCAGACCGGTTCTATTCCTTCGCCTCGCCCCCGGCCCGCAGCAAATCCACTGCATACAGCGCGCCCTCCGGAGTCTCTTCGTGCTTGAAGTAGGCGAAGACATCGCGGTCTGCGGCGAGATGCTCGTGGATGCGGGCGCCCATCGCCTGGCGTTCTTCGGCGGAGTAAGTGGGCTTGCGGTAACGGTAGTAAGCAAAATCGGCGGTGACTACGTCGGGAGTGTCGCGCTCTTCCGTTTCGGCCACACAGAGCGCGATGTTCCGCTCGCGCAGCGTGTTGCACGTGGCGTCGACGAACGCTGGCTCGCTCAACCACGATTCGTGGCGGAACTCGAACGCCGCGCGCACCGTTCGCGGCAAGCTTTTCAGAAATTCGGAAAGCACCACCTGATCCGCTTTGAAATTCGGCGGCAGCTGAAAGAGCAACGGGCCGAGGCGTCCGGCGCGCTCTAAGGCCTCCAGCGTTCCGAGAAAGCGCTGCAGGAATTCTTCCGCGCTCTTCAGGCGCTTAATATGCGTGAGCACCTGGTGCGCCTTGATCGTAAAGCGAAAATGCCCGGGCGTTTCGGCGATCCAGTTCTGGACGGTCGTCTCTTTGACCAATTGGCGAAACGTGTAATTGACTTCGACGGCATTCAATTTCGATGCGTAGAAGTTTAGAAATTTCTTCTGCGCGAGTTTTTCCGGATAGAAGGCGGGCTTCCATGTCGGATACGCCCATCCGGAGGTGCCAACGTAGAGATGCGCCATGTGGTTTGGCAGCGCCTGGCTCAGTCAAGCGCAAGCCGGAATTATAACTTGCGACGCTTCTTCACGGATGGCTTCACTTTAGTCTCGGTCTTGGTCTTCGTCGTCTTCTCTGGGCGCGGTCGCGCTTCGATCTGGGCTGCGACGCTGATGCCTTCGGCGTCTTCTTTTTCCGATGCGGCAGCCAGTCCGGCCAACTGCGGCAGCTTCTGCTTCAGTTTCAGCACGGGTTCGAACAAGTCGCCCATCTTCTCCACCCGCGCGAGCACGTCGTTCGCCTCGAACACCAGTCGCCCCGCATCTTTTTTCTTCAGCGCCTGCTCGACTTCGTCCCACAAAAGCGGCGTCAACACCGTCGGCTGCTCACGCGCCCGCAGAGAGTAAATCGAGATCGTCGTCTTGTGCTCGTCGTTCTGGCTCCAATCGACGAATACCTTATTAGTGCGCACGGCCTTCTTCATATCCGAGACCACCAGTTCGGGATGCTCCTGCTCGAGCAGACGCGCCACTGCCTGGGCAAAAGACTTCGTCTGCTCATAGCTGGTTTTTGTATGCAGCGGGATATAGATCTGCAATCCCTTGGAGCCGGATGTTTTCGGAAAGGTCTGCAACCCGAAGTGATCGAAAATCTCGCGCACCCAGAGGCCAACCTGCGCGCACTGCACAATGTTCGCCGGAGGTCCAGGATCGAGATCAAAAATGATCGCGGTCGGCGTACGAATGTCGGCGGCCAGCGAGAGTGATGGATGCAGTTCAATCGACGCCAGGTTCGCGATCCACACCAGCGTGGGCAAATCGTTGGCGAGGATGAAATTGATGGTGCGGTGGTTGCTCTCGCTCCAGATGGGCGCGGTCTTCACCCAGTCGGGCCGATGCATGGGTGCGTTCTTCTCGAAGAAATATTCCTGATCGGCGCCCACCCCTTCTGGATAGCGCTTCATGGTGAGCGGCCGGCCCGCGAGATGCGGCACCAGCACCGGCGCAATGCGGACGTAGAAATCCACCACCTGTCCCTTGGTGAAACCGGTGGCGGGATAGAGGACCTTCTCAAGGTTCGTGAGCTTGAGCTTGCGGCCCTCGACTTCGACGATGGTGGGGATCGACATGGCTCGGTGAGTGCCGCGCGGCCAGCAACTCAGAACGGCTTCCAGTATAGATGCAGTTTCCGCGAAAGTTTTGTATCAGGGTATCGCTTTAGCGATACCGTAGCCTCTGCGAAATAGAAAGCGCCTTTAGGGGCTGCACATCCCCCGCTCTTGCCCGGGCCATCTATACGGTATCGCTCGAGCGATACCCTGATACGAAGCTTGCATTTCCAAAGCGTGCGGCTAGACCGGAGACGCGGCGACCGCGTCTCTACGAGCGGGTTGACTCGGAATCTATATTTCTAGTATTATCGAACTATGGCCGCCACTACCAGTAAGCTCCGAACGAACAGTGAGCGCGTCGCGCGGTATGCCGACATGTTTTCCGCCATGGGCACCGAGCCGCGGCTGCGCATCATGCAATTGCTGCTCTCCGCGCATCCCGAAGGTCTTGTCGTCAGCGAGATTCAGGACGATCTCGAAATCCCCGGCTCCACGCTTTCTCACCATCTTGACAAGCTCAAGAATGAGGACCTGGTGCGCGTCGAACGCAAGGGCACGTTTCTGCGTTACAGGGCCAACACGGAAGCGCTGCGCGAAATTCTGCAATTTCTTTACGCCGAGTGCTGCACTCGAAACAAGGCGCTCAAACCGCGAACTCTCATACAACTTTGTAAATAGGAGAAACCGTCATGCCCGATGCCAACATCGATGTCGCCAAAAACGATGTCGCCAATATCAACATCAAGGAAGTCGTAAAAGAAAAATACGGACAAGCGGCTTTGCGAGTTACGAATAAGACGGGCGGCAGCAGTTGCTGCGGATCGACGCCGGCAAGGGAGTGCTGCGATCCGATCACCTCGAATCTCTACGCCGCGGCGCAGGCGCAGCAGATTCCGGAAGAGGCGATGCTGGCCTCGCTCGGATGCGGCAACCCAACTGCGCTCGCGAAGCTGACCTCCGGCGAAACCGTGCTTGATCTCGGTTCAGGCGGCGGCATAGACGTGTTGCTCTCTGCGCGGCGAGTCGGCCCAACCGGCAAGGCCTACGGCCTCGACATGACCGACGAAATGCTCGCGCTGGCCAACGAAAACAAGCGCAAGGCGGGCGCGGAGAATGTCGAGTTTCTGAAGGGTGAGATCGAAAACATCCCGTTGCCCGACAATTCGGCCGATGTCATCATTTCCAACTGCGTGATCAATCTTTCCGCTGACAAAGACCGCGTGCTGCGCGAGGCATTTCGCGTGCTCAAACCGGGCGGGCGGCTCGCTGTCTCCGACGTGATCACGCGCGGCGGAATCGTCCCCGAGGTTCGTCAGAGTGTGCTGGCGTGGGTTGGTTGCATCGCCGGCGCTTTGGAAGAAAACGACTATCGCGGCAAACTCTCCGCTGCCGGGTTTGAGCAAATCGAGATTGAGCCCACGCGAATTTATCGTATTGAGGACGCTCGTGAGTTTCTTTCCTCCTCAGGCATTGACCTGGATGCGATCGCGGCGCAAGTCGACGAAAAGTTTATGAGCGCCTTTGTGCGCGCGGTGAAGCCGAAACCGTGACCATGGAAGTTCATTACAACGTTCTGTTCCTGTGCACGGGAAACTCGGCGCGCTCCATCATGGCCGAGGCGATCCTCAACCACAAAGGAAAGCCTGCCTTCACGGCCTACAGCGCCGGAAGTCATCCCTCGGGGATAGTTCGTCCCGAAGCCTTGAAGGAGCTTACGAGGGCTCGCATTTCCACAGAGGGCCTGCGCAGTAAAAGCTGGGACGAATTCGGGCGACCCGACGCTCCCGCGATGCACTCCGTCTTCACGGTTTGCGACAACGCCGCCAAGGAGACCTGCCCGCTGTGGCCGGGACAGCCCATGACTGCGCACTGGGGAGTTCCCGATCCTGCTGCGGTTCAAGGAGACGCCGCCGAGATCGAGCGCGCCTTTCGCGAAGCGTTTTTTATTCTCGACCGGCGCATCGGCCTTTTTCTCTCTCTTCCTCTGGCCGCTCTCGATCGTCTCGCGCTGAAGAAGGAGGTGGATCGCATTGGAAAGCAATGACGCGGCAATGAACATGACCATGACAATGACGAAGCCATCCCGCCGCCTCAGCTTTCTGGACCGGTACCTCACCGCATGGATCTTCGCCGCCATGGTCCTCGGGGTCGCACTGGGATGGCGGCTGCCGGGAGTCGTACCTTTCCTGAATCGCTTCAGCGTCGGCACCACTTCGATTCCGATCGCGGTGGGACTCATCGTGATGATGTACCCGCCTTTCACCAAGGTGCGCTACGAGGAACTGCACGAAGTTTTCCGTAACAAACGTGTGCTCGGTCTATCCCTCATCCAGAACTGGGTGATCGGTCCGATCCTGATGTTTGTCTTGGCGGTCGTGTTTTTACGCGGCTACCCCGAATACATGGCTGGACTCATCATGATCGGCCTGGCTCGCTGTATCGCGATGGTCATTGTCTGGAACGAACTGGCCAGGGGTGATACCGAATATGCTGCCGGTCTGGTTGCCTTCAATTCCCTGTTCCAGGTGTTCTTCTACTCGCCGTACGCGTGGTTGTTCATCACGGTTCTGCCCGCAAAACTCGGCCTCCACGGCGCTATCGTCTATGTCTCCATCGCGGAAATCGCCAAGAGTGTTTTTATTTATCTTGGCATTCCTTTTCTTGCCGGGTTCGTTACTCGCACGCTGCTGCTTCGGATCAAAGGGCGCGAGTGGTATGAGCGTAGTTTCGTTCCCCGAGTAAGCCCGCTCACGCTGATCGCTTTGCTGTTCACGATTGTGGTGATGTTCTCGCTCAAGGGCGCGTACATCGTTCGGCTCCCGCTCGATGTCCTGCGGATCGCGGTGCCCTTGCTGATTTACTTCGTCGTGATGTTCCTGGTGTCGTTTTACATGGGGAAGAAACTCGGCGCCGACTACTCGCAGACGGCTACACTCTCATTCACCGCAGCCTCGAATAACTTTGAACTCGCGATTGCCGTCGCCGTTTCCGTTTTCGGTATTAACTCCGGGGCTGCATTCGCCGCCGTCATCGGTCCCCTGGTCGAAGTGCCCGTCATGATTATGCTGGTCAACGTAGCGCTTTATTTCCAGCGCCGCTATTTTCCCGATGCCGCTCGTTTGACAATCTTCCCTGCCTCCACGTAACTTCAAATTTTTGGTGTTCCGTCGATGTTCGGTCGTGGAGGCAGAATGAAATCCCGCTTAACTTCTATACAAACAATGGTTGTCTGTTTCGTGCTCTGCTCGCTGGCTCTGGGGCAGGATCTGGCTGCTTTCGAGAAGCGCACTACCGTGAAGAAGCTGGCCAATGGGCTCACCATCGTCATCTGCGAGCGGCCGGAGGCGCCGGTCTTTTCGTTCTTCACGCACGTGGATGCGGGCTCGGTGCAGGATCCCATGGACAAGACTGGCCTCGCGCACATGTTCGAGCACATGGCCTTCAAGGGCACGGACACGATTGGGACGCGCGACTATGCGGACGAGAAAGTTGCGCTGGCGAAAGTTGAAGAGGCTTACGCCGCTTACATTGCCGAGCGCGACAAACCGGTGGACCGCGACGAGCGGAAGCTCAAACAACTCGAACAAGCCTGGAAGGACGCGATTGCGGCTGCCGACAAGTTTTCCGCGCCGTACAGCAACGAGTTTGGCAAGATCGTCGAAGGCGAAGGCGGGGAGGACATGAACGCCTCCACCGATCTCGACGAAACTGCCTACCACTACTCATTCCCCATCAACCGGCTGGAATTGTGGGCCTATCTGGAATCGGAGCGCTTTCTGCATCCCGTGATGCGGCAATTTTACAAAGAACGCAACGTGGTGATCGAAGAGCGCCGCATGCGGGTGGACAGCGATCCCATGGGGCGGCTGCTCGAGCAATTCACCGAAGAGGCATTCGCGGCCCATCCTTATCACCGCCCGACCATCGGTTGGATCTCGGACTTGAATTCCTTTTCGGCAACCGACGCGCAAAAGTTCTTCGACAAGTACTATGTGCCCTCGAACATGGTGGTCGCCGTGGTTGGAGACGTAAAAGCATCCGAAGCCATGCCGATCGTAGAGAAATATTTCTCACGGATTCCGGCGCGCCCCAAGCCCGACACGGCAACGACCACCGAGCCGGCGCAGAATTCCGAGCGTACGGTCGTGCTGCACGAGCAATCGCAGCCGCTCTATCTCGAAGGCTATCACCGCCCCGATTACCGCAGCCCGGATGACCAGGTCTACGACGCAATCGCCGACCTGTTGTCGACTGGCCGCACCTCACGCCTCTATCGCGCGCTGGTTCGCGACAAGCAGATCGCGTCGGACGCGGAGGGATTTACCGGGTATCCGGGAAATAAATATCCGCACCTCTTCGCGTTTTTCGCTACCCCGCTCCCGGGCCACACGCCGCAGGAGGTGGGCAATGCGATTCATGTGGAGATTGAACGGCTGAAGAAAGAAGACATTTCCAATGAAGAGCTAAAAATGATCAAGACGCGAGCCAAGGCCAACCTGATCCGTTCGCTCGGATCGAATGAGGGTCTGGCGTTCGAGCTCGCGCTCTATCAGGCTCGCTATGACGATTGGCGGGAGCTGTTCCGCTCGGTCGACCGGATCGAAAAAGTTACCAAGGCGGATATACGGCGGATTGCGAATCAGACGTTCACACCCGATAACCGGACGGTGGGGATTATCGAGTTTGCCGGCGGGCCTCCGGGAACTGGCGCAGGGCCGCAAGGAGGTGGACAGTGAAGCACGCAAACTTATCCCTCTTTGCTGTAGTCCTCGTCATTGTCGTTACTTTATTGGGCGGCAACGTGCAGCTTGCGGCGCAAACCCAGACCTGGCAGCAGATACCGATTCCAAAGTTGCCGGCGTTTCATCCGCAGCAGCCGAAGCGCATCGTGTTTCCGAATGGCATGGTGGTTTTTCTTCAGGAAGACCACGAGTTGCCGACCATTGACGGCATCGCTCGCATTCGCGGCGGCGAGCGTTCGGTTCCGGCAAACAAGGCGGGGCTGACCGAGATTTACGGCGAAGTGTGGCGCACCGGCGGCACGAAGTCCCAGACCGGCGATCAACTCGACGACTATCTGGAGCAGCGCGCCGCCAAGGTCGAGACCGGTGGAGGCATCGACTCGACGAGCGTGAGCTGGACGTGTCTGAAAGAAGATTTTGACGATGTGTTTCGCGTGTTCGAGGAGCTGCTGAAGACTCCCGAGTTTCGCGCCAACAAAATTGGAATTGCGCAGAAGGGGATGTATGACAGCATCTCGCGGCGCAATGACGATCCGGGACAGATCGCGGGACGGGAAGCGGCGATACTGGTGTATGGCGCGAACAATCCGTATGCGCGAGTCGCCGAGTATCGAACGGTGGCGGCGATCACGCGTCAGGATCTGTTGGAGTGGCATGACAAGTACGTTCACCCGAACAACATCATCCTCGGTGTGGTCGGCGACTTCGACTCGGCGAAGATGGAAGCCCGTCTGCGCGAGGCTTTAGCGTCCTGGCCCAAGGGACCGGCGCCGAAAGATACGGAGATTAAGCCAGATCCTGCAAAACCAGGATATTACCAGGTCGACAAAACCGATGTGAATCAGAGCACGATTGAAATGGTGGCGGTGGGCATCACGCGCCGCACTACGGATTATTTCGCGACCTCGGTGCTCAACGAGGCCTTCGGCGGAGGATTTTCGTCGCGGTTGTTTAACGACATTCGAACCACCAAAGGGCTCGCCTACGGAGTCGGTGGCGGAGTGGGCGCGGGCTGGGATCATCCCGGAATGCTGCGGCTGATGGTGATGACGAAGAGCAAGACGACCATCGAATCCATTCAGGCGCTCGACGAGGAGATCGCCGACCTCGCCAAGCGTCCCATCAACGATGAGGAGATCAAGCGCGCCAAGGACGCGATTTTGAATTCTTTTGTCTTCCGTTTCGATTCACCGGCGAAGGTTTTGCGGGAAAAAATGGCGTATGAGTTTTACGGCTATCCGCTGGATTTTCTGGAGAACTTTCAGAAAGGGATCGAAGGCGTTACGAAGGATGATGTAGCGCACGTAGCGGCGAAGTACATCCACCGCGAGCAGATGGCGGTGCTGGTGGTGGGCAACGTCAGCGAATTCGACAAGCCATTGTCATCACTCGGGACGGTCAACAAACTGGATATTGCGATTCCGCCGCCGCCGCCGGGAGTGCTAACGGAGCAGGGCGAGCATCCGTAAGGCACTTTGCTTCGCGCGCCGCAGCCAGACGCGGCAAGTAGCCTCTCAACGGGCGAGGATTTTCGCATTTGACAAGATTCCAGGCTGGAGTTATTGTAGGCGAACAAATGGCGAATACAGCCCGCGCCTATGACCGCACATCCGCTGCTCCCTGATTTCGAGTCCTCGCCGAAGTTGGTCGGCATCGCACGGATTGCGGCTGCGGGCGAGTCGCTGCGCGAAGGGCACAACGTCGAGTACTTTACGCTGGGGACGCGATCGCTGCTCAATCGGGTGGTGAGCCGGCGCAATCTTCCGTTTACCTGGGCCATCAATCCTTATCGCGGCTGCGAGTTCGCCTGCAAGTATTGCTATGCGCGCTATACCCACGAGTTCATGGAACTGCGGGACGGCGTGGAGTTCGAACGAAAGATTTTCGTCAAGCAGCAAGCGGCGGCACTGCTTCGGCCGGAGTTGAAAAAGGTCAAGTGTGGAGAGGAGATTGCGATTGGCACGGCGACGGATCCCTATCAGCCGGCGGAGCGGCGTTTTGAGGTGACGCGGGCAATCCTGGAAGAACTGGCGCTGCACTCCGGACTCGAGATCGGAATTGTGACCAAATCGAACCTGGTGACGCGCGATACGGAGATCTTGCGGCGCGTGGGCGAGCACAACCGGGTTTTTGTGAATGTGACCGTGACCACGGTGGATGCGGAACTGGCGCGCAAGCTGGAGCCGCGGGCGCCACGCCCCGATCTGCGACTGGAGGCAGTTCGCCAGCTGAATCTTGCGGGCGTGGATGCGGGCGTGATCTGTGCACCGGTGCTGCCGGAGATCACGGACCGGCCGCGCGATCTCGAGGCCCTGGTGAAAGCCGCCAGTGAAGCAGGCGCGAAGTATATCTTTGCCAATCCGCTTTTCCTGAAACCGTGCTCGGCGGCGGTGTTCCTGCCGTTTCTGGCGGAGCACTTCCCTGCTCTGGTCGACAAATATCGGAAACGCTATGAAAGCCGCGCATTTCTGCCGGATGGATACGCGCGGCGGTTGTCGGTGTTGATTGCGGCCTTTCGGCAGAAGTACGGCATTGGGGACGAGCATGCACGCGGCAGTCGCAGAACGCATATGGCGGTCGCGCAGATGGAATTGTTTTGAGGCAGCTTAGCTTCTAGCCGATGGTGGAGAGCCGGGCGTCCCCGCCCGGCCGCCGAACTGCTGGACCCTTCGGCTCCGCTCAGGGCAGGCTCGCGAGACGCCCGTTGCTCCACAAGCAAAGGCAGCGCCAGCCTATAATGTTACGTCTGCCATGACGTCCCCCCAGCAAACTGTTCCCCCACCACACAGAGTCAAGAACAATGCCCGGAAGTTCTGGTATCGCGTCAGCGAGGGGCTGGCTGTGAACCAACTCTGGTCGCAGTTTGAAAAGGACGCGCGGTCAAGCTATCGGCTGTACTCGGCGGGGCTGGACAAACTGCCGGCGGAGCCCTCCCGATTAAAGCGGGCCTGGCAAATGGCGAAGGCGCTGTTCTGGGCGATCTTGGAAAAGCTGACCCCGGCACGCCGCGTGCTGCTGCTGCTGGCGCTGATTCTGCTGTTCTTTCCTGGCGGCGGGTTCACTTACACCAACGGCGACAAACATGTCGAGGTCCAGGGAGTGGACTTGCATTTCTGGGGCGGGCTGTTGATGTTCGTCGTCTTGCTGCTGGAGCTGGCGGATCGGGTGGTGATGAAGCGCGACCTGGAGATCGCCAAGGATATTCAGGCGTGGTTGTTGCCGGGTGCACCGCTGCAGATTCCCGGATACCAGATCGCCTATGCGACGCGTCCGGCAAACACGGTAGCGGGCGATTACTACGATGTGATCCTGCGGCCGGGCCGGGAACCGAGCGCCGACCGCATACTGTTTGTGGTGGCCGATGTGGCGGGAAAAAGCATTCCGGCGGCGATGCTGATGGCGACCTTCCAGGCTAGTCTGCGGACGTTGTCGACGAGCGGCGTCGCGCTGGCCGAACTGGTGGCCGGCGTGAATCGCTATGCCTGCTCGAACAGCGCTGGCGGAAATCGCTTCACCACCGCCTTTCTTGCCGAACTGGATGCGGCGACCGGCGACCTGGTTTACATCAACGCCGGGCATAATGTTCCCATTCTGCGCAAGAAATCGGGCTTGGTGGAGCGGCTGGAGGTGGGGGGCATTCCGGTAGGGATTCTGGCGGAAGCGCCTTACCAGGTGGGAACGACTCGCCTCGAGCGCGGCGACTGGCTGGTGATCTTTACCGATGGGGTGGTCGAAGCGGTCAATGAGAAGGATGAGGAATACGGCGAAGCGGCATTGCTGCGACTGGTGGATCGCGAGTCGGGGTCAGCTCCAACAGAACTGCTGCGTAGCCTGCTGACGGAATTGGACCGGTACGTGGGCAACACTCCGCAGCACGATGACATTACTTGTTTGCTGCTGAAGCGAGACTGAGAGGCCAGCTGTCAGCTCTCAGCTCTCAGCTCCCAGTTGTCAGTGAAGTCAAGAGCTTTTTCCCGCGCACTCGGCGTCTCTGCGTCCTCTGCGTTGAAGGTTTTAATGAGAACTGAAAACTGAGAGCTGAGAGCTGCCTTTCTACAATGGCTTGAGGCCGGCGAAGGAGAGGAATTGTCCTGCAGCGAATTGAGCCTGGCCTGGATCCGAGGAAATCTTCTGCACTTGCGCCACAGCGGAATCGGCCTCCGCAGCGCGACCGGCCCGGCGCAGAGCTTGCGCGAAGAGAAGGACATTCACATCGTTGGGATCGACTTTCACCGCGTGCTCTAGCTGAGCGACCGCCACATCGGACTGCCCCTGACGGAGCGCCAGGACGGCCAAACCGGTCAGCGCCGTTCCGTCGTCCGGATTCAGGCGCAGAGCATTCTGGTAGCTCTCGGCAGCCTGATCGTAGTCGTGCAACTGCAGATGGGCTTGACCAAGTTCGCTCCACGCCGCGGCCTGAAGCTTGGGATCGGCGGAAGCTACGAGCACCGCATTGCATTCCTCGATCGCTTCCCGGGGATGTAGGGTGTGCAATTCGTAATCGCCGAGGGCGAGGATTTGGTCGGGCGGATATTTGTGCAGTGCCTTGCCCGCGCGGAACTGCACGATCGCCTCGCCGGGCCGGCCTTGCCTGGCAAGCGCGAGCGCGAGGTTGTTGTGCGCCGTGTAATTCCGCGCGGTAACGCTCAACGTATAGCGCCACAAGGTTTCGTTGTCGTGCCAGTAGCCCAGCTGGCGATAAGTGAGACTCCCCAGAACGAACAGTACGCTAACCGCGGAAACAGCGAGCCAAACCCCGCGGATTCCGCGCTTGGAGGCCGCCTCACCGAGGCCCCACACGACGGCGACAAACAAACCTATAAAGGGAAGATACGCGTAGCGGTCGGCCATTGCCTGCTCACCAACCGTGACAACTCCGATCATCGGGACTAGAGTTCCCAGGAACCAGAACCAGCCGACGGGCAAATAGCGGCGGTCTCGCCAGCGAATAACCAGCGCCGACAGCAAGAGCAGCAGCGCCGCCGCTCCCGCCACTTCCCAGCCGGGCAGCGAACCCTCTGGCCGCGGATACATGGGAACCAGCGGAGACGGGCAAAACGCTTTTCCGATATATCTTATATAGGAGACCAATGCGTTCTCCAGCCGTAGCGACACCGGAACTTCCGAAAGCGCCCGCACCGTGTTCCCGGCGCGCTGCGCCAAGACGGTGACGACCGAATCCGCTGCGGCAAGGATGAAGAGGGGTAACTTTTCCCAGACCAGATAGCGGAACGAACGTGGAGTGGAAGTCGCAGGTAAGCCCCCTGCCGCGGATGCTGCGCCCATTCGCTGCAGCGGCCAGTAGTCCCAGAGCAGCAGCACCAGAGGTAGAGTGACGATCTGCGGCTTGGCCATCAGGCCCAGCGCAAATAAAACGGTTACCGCCAGGTAAAGATGACGCGCGCCCGTGCGCGCGTACCGGTCGTAAGCATGGAGGGCGAGCAGGAAGAACAACATGCTGAGCACATTCTTGCGCTCCGCGGCCCAGGCTACCGACTCAACGTTGACCGGGTGCAGGGCAAACAAAGCAGCCACCACCAGACTGGACCAGGTGAATCCCGTGGCCCGCTGCAACAGCAGGAACAGCAACACCGCATTAGCCGTGTGGAGCAGGAGATTCGTGTAGTGATGACCAATCGGATTGAGGTGGAAGACCTGGCAGTCCAAGGCATGCGACAACCAGGTCAAGGGGTGCCAGTTCCCTTGGTAAAAGGTCGTGAACGACCACTTCACCGTGTCCCAGGTCAGACCACCATGAACGTGGGAATTCTTCATAATGTAGGCCAAGTCATCGAAATCGACGAACTGGTTACGGACGATGGGATTGTAGAAAGCGAGCGTGGCGACCGCCAGCAAAAGACAGAAGATGACGAGGCGCTTTTCGCGGGACGCTAACATGTCGATAAGTGGAGGCGACTCCGATGGCTGCAAGGTGGGCCGCTTCCTCAAAACAATATTCCACCCTTTGATGACGATTCTAACGCGATGTTGTGTTGACTACGACGGCTCTGAATCGCTCGCCACCCCCCAAAGTAACGGCTCCCTATCAGGTTTATGCCGACCCGTTTTCAGTCAAGAGTTCTGAAGCATCGTAGTGCGCTTGCAATTACTATAGTGCTCATGGGGTGCCAGCCAGTCTTCGTGCACGCCTTCAGAGGCTGATACCTTAGTGATGAAAACCGGTCTCGCTCACGAGGCCGTACGACTATGCGCCAACTCGAAAGCCGTACAACCAGTACACGTAGAACCTGGATGCGCCGGTGGAATCGCGCTGATCTGATAAGAAGTGTGCTTACAATGGCGCTCCTCGCTATCGTGCTGGCACTTTCGTTGAGCGCCGATTTTTACAACTCCTCCATGGTAGATACGTTCATGGCCTTGGCTTTGGGCGCGGCTGCTGTCACATTGCTGGTAGTGCGACCCTCATGGATGAACTGCGCAAGCCTGGCCGTGGGCGGCCTCGTCTTGGCGGGACTCGACTATCGTGTCCTGGGGTTCCAGCCCAGGTTCATGGCGGCGTTTTCATTTGTAGGATTGAGCAGCTTGGCCGTGCTGGGCACGCAGACGATATGGGCGCGTAACCAAAATCGCAAGCTTCTTCTATATGCATTTCTTCCTGCGGTTCTGTTCGTGGCTTCGGACTACATGGCTTCGACTTTGCTCGATTATACTGAGGCGCTGCATCCCAAGACGTTTGATCTTTATTTGTATTCCGCCGATTGCAGCCTGCGCGTGCAATTCAGTTTTCTGCTTGGGCAAATATTCGCGCGGCACTTGTGGTTCCGGTTCGCCGGCCTGCTCTTCTACATTGCTTTGCCTCTGCCGCTGGCGTTGGTCTATGCGGCCCACCTCCGCCTAAGAAACAAAAGTGCGCTCCCGGTAATGCTGGCGTTCCTGGTGACCGGTCCGATGGGAGTGCTGTTCTATAACATGGTTCCGGCCACCGGGCCGGTCCACATTTTTGGACAAAGCTTTCCCTGGCAACCCTTGTCGACGGCGCAAGCCATGCACTTGGCGTTGGAAACGGTACCCGTCACGGGTGCGCGAAATGCCATTCCGTCTTTGCACATGGCTTGGGTGCTGCTGGCATGGTGGAATTCCAAAGGACTCTCCCGCTGGATACGCGCCGTCGCGCTTGCTTTTGTGATTTTCACCGTCTTCGCGACCCTTGGAATCGGCGAACACTATTTCGTGGACCTGGTGGTCGCTTTTCCATTCGCACTGATGGTGCAAGCTTTATGCCTCTATCCTTTGCCGTTCAAATACGGTTCGCGACGCGTGGCATTTTTGTTTGGTACCTTTGCGAGTCTCGCCTGGATGGCGCTGGTCAGCTTTGCCACGCCGTTTTTTTGGATTTCACCGCTCATTCCATGGGCTATGGTGATAGCCACAATTTCCATATCCAGTTTGCTGGTGCATCGCTTGCAGAACGCGGAATTTACGAATGAGCGAGTGCAGGCGGTCGGAAGATGGAAAACGGCTGAAGCAAGAAAAGACGAGGCGAGCGTTCCGCCAAATGGGGCACTGGAGTCGACGGCTTCCTCTTGCCTGCCGTCTCTGCCACGCCTGTTCGGGGAATGTGAATAGTTGAATCCATGAGTTCGTCTTCCACTGCCGCGGTGGCGAAACGCCTCGAACGACCGGGAGTCTCGGCGTCCTCCAAGCTGTTTCAGTCGCCGACACAACGCACCTTGCTCTTGTGTCTGCTGTTGACCGCCGTTGTGCTTGTGTTCTACAACCCCGTAATTCACAACGGGTTCCTCAACTTTGACGACGATGGATACATCACGGCCAACTCTCATGTGAGGGCGGGCCTGACGTGGGCGACAGTGAAATGGGCTTTTACCACTTATAATCAGGGAAACTGGCATCCCCTGACCTGGCTTTCCCACGCTCTCGACTATCAACTTTTCGGCCTGAATCCTGCCGGACCCCACTACGTGAATGTCTTGCTGCACGCGGTCAACGTTGTCCTTCTCTTTCTACTGCTGCAGAGCGCCACGGGATGCCGCTGGCGCAGCCTGATGGTTGCCGCTCTGTTTGCGCTACATCCGATAAACGTCGAGTCCGTGGCATGGGCAGCCGAGCGGAAGAACGTTTTGAGCATGATGTTTTTTCTGCTCGCGCTGTATGCCTACGTCGGGTACGCGCGTAGACCTGCTCTTGGTAAATCTGGGCTTGGTAAATCTGGGCTCCGCCGATACGCCGCAGTGGCGTGCTTCTTTGCGCTTGCGCTGCTCTCGAAGCCACAGGTGATCGCGTTTCCATTTCTGCTCTGGCTGTGGGATTACTGGCCGCTTGGCCGGATTGGCGCTCCGGCTGTGGCCGGCCCGGCGGCGCAAGGTGGGAGCGTGCCCAGATTGTGGAGCGGATGGCTGGTATTGGAAAAGTTGCCACTCCTGCTGCTCTCCGCAGCGAGCGCGGTGGTGACGATGACGGCGCAGAAAGCCAGTGGCGCCGTCCAGACTTTTTCCCAGTACAGCCTGCTCTTGCGGCTGGAGACTGCCGTGATCTCGTATGTGCGCTATCTCGGGAAGGCGCTCTGGCCATCGAAACTCGTGGCCATGTATCCGCACCCCGCCAAGCTCTATCCTGCCTGGCAAGTGGGCACGGCCGTGGTCTTATTGCTGCTCGTCACCGCTTTGGTCATGCGCGCGCGCGACCAACGGTATCTCGCCGTCGGATGGTTCTGGTTCCTGGGCAGCTTCGTGCCGATGATTGGGCTGGTGCAGGTGGGTCTTCAGGCAATGGCCGATCGCTACGCCTACATCCCGTTCATTGGCTTGTTTCTGATGTTGACCTGGCTGGCTGCCGACTGGGCCAAGGCTCATCAACTTTCCGTTCGCTGGCTTGTCATTCCCGCGGTCTCTTGTCTGCTGGTGCTGGGAACCCTCACTTACCGTCAGGTTGGCTACTGGCACGATACTGAGTCGTTCTGGCGGCGCACGGTGGCGCTGACTCAGGACAACTACATCGCACAGAACAACTTGGGAGACTTTCTGCTCCACCAGGACCGAACCGAAGAGGCCGCCGCGCACTTCCGCGCCGCACTCGCCATCCGTCCCAACGGTCTGGCCGCCAACCTGAATCTCGGCGCCTACGAGGATGGCCGCGGCAATCTGCCAGCGGCCATCGAGCGCTATCAGATGGTGGCTCGTGACGCGGGCGACGTGGGCATGCGCGCTACAGCCTATGGCAGTCTGGGATTTGCCTATCGCGGAATGGGGCAGTCGATGAAGGCCAAGCAGTGTTTCGAGACGGCGCTGCAGTTGGAGCCCGATCGGGCCAGGGCAATGATCGGACTCGGTTTGATCGCCCAGGACAGTGGTGACCTGGCGGAGGCCATTCGCCAGTACTCGCGGGCCGCGGCAGCGCAGCCCACCGATGTTGGGTACTTGCTGCTGGCGCGGGCGTTGCAGCAGGAGGGGCACGCGGACGAGGCCAACGCGATTTCCGAGAGCGTGGCGCGCTCCTCGCCGGATCTTCCCAAAGCGCAGAAAACAACGGAGTCGCTCCTCTCCGGGAAGTAAAGCGCGGTTATCCAATGGCATTTCGATGCCCCACTTCTAAAAGGCGCGTTTGATTTCGAAGAACTTGCGGCATCGCTAAAGCGATGCCCTGATACGAATCGACTTGCACGACAGGCTGCTAGTCCATCGGAAAAGTGCAAGCGAAAGCTGACGCAAAAAAAGCCGAGGCGAGCGTTCTCAGAATGGAGTTGCGGCATCTGACGGCGGCTTGAAGGTGAAGATGGAGACGAGAGCCGACTGTCAAAATTTGTCAATCCGGGTCTCTGAAAGTGTCATACTGGGAGAATCGAGGGTGACTGAGGAGGTGACTGCCCCGCAGAAGGCCGCTGAAAACACTGAGGTTTCGTTCACAAGGACATTTCACTTCCGTCACTCGGGTCTCTGGCCCTCAGAGTGCGATAGTACAAGGGAGTTGGTCATCCAACCAAAACAGTCAAACGGAGACGAGGATAAATTAAATGCGGAAACAAAAGGGCTTCTCACTGATCGAACTGCTGATCGTGGTCGCGATCATCCTGATCATCGCCGCGATTGCTATTCCGAACCTGCTGCGCGCGCGTATTGCGGCCAATGAGTCGTCCGCAGTGGCGTCGCTTCGCACCATCAACACCGCAATGATTTCATACAACTCCAGCTACCCGACGGTGGGCTTTGCGGCCAGCCTGAGCGTTCTGACGGGCACCTGCACCGGCAGCACTGTTCCCACCTCGACTACCGCTTGCTTGATCGACTCGACGCTGGCATCGGGCACCAAGAGCGGCTATAACTTCACTGCGACGGGCACGTCCGGCGGCTATGCTGCGTGGGCAACCCCGGTGACGGTGAACACTACGGGCGTGCGCGGCTTCTGCTCGGTCGCGGATGCTGTGGTGCGCACCAACACCGCTCCGGTCAGCACCTGCGCCGGAACCGAGACTCCGCTACAGTAAGTTTGGATTTGGCAAAGTACCTGGGGGAGGGTACAAGCCGGAAAGAAGCAGAGGAGAAATCCTCTGCTTTTTTATTGTGGGGCGTTTTCTTGTGTGTGTCTTAAATGATTACTCGTTCCCAAGCCCAGAAATCCACTGACACAAAATGTCATTTCCGATGCGGCGGAATGACGAAAGCGGCTAACCAGGGGACGGGGCTGCGAATTACATCGCATTCCCAAGGACTTACGGTTCGTGCGGCTGGACCAAGTCCGGCATGAAAAATGCAACCGTTGTGACTGAAACTTAATCGGTTGCGTTCATCCGGTATCAGGGAGATGCGATGCGAAGGACCAAGGGATTCTCTCTTATTGAGCTGTTGATTGTAGTGGCCATCATTCTGATCATTGCGGCGATTGCGGTACCCAGTTTTCTCTATTCGCGCCTGGCGGCGAATGAGTCGTCCGCAGTGGCGTCGATTCGCACCATCAACACGGCCATGGTTTCGTACAACTCCAGCTACCCGACGGCGGGCTTTGCGGCCAGCCTGACCGTTCTGGCGGGCACCTGCACCGGGTCCACTGTTCCCACCTCGACTAGCGCCTGCTTGATCGATTCGGTTCTGGCGTCGGGCACCAAGAGCGGCTATAACTTCACTGCGACGGGCACGTCCGACGGTTATATGGCCTATGGAAACCCAGTGAATCCGGGCAATACGGGCGTGCGCTCCTTCTGCTCGGTGCAAGATGCGGTGATACGCGTCAGCACGACGGCGCTCACGACCTGCGATGGCACGGTCACACCGCAACAGTAGCGCCGAGGGCGGCGGCAGATTTTGCGTACCAGCCTTGGTCGCAGCGGGCAGTTTACCTTCGTAATCGCCCGGACAGCCAGACATCCCCAATCGCGCCGGCATTGCTTATAATTCTCTTCATTAGAATTAAGAATTAGATTCCATATCAATTCCACGCAAGGGGCTTGGCATTGCGCGCATAGCCATGGCTGCGATTGAGATTCTCGACCTGGAAAAAAGCTATCTCGTCGGATTCTGGCGCAAGCGGCCGAAACTGGCGCTGCGTCCGCTCCGCCTGACCATCGAAGAGGGAGAGGTGTTCGGCTTCCTCGGTCCCAACGGCGCGGGCAAGACCACCACCCTCAAGCTCCTGATGGGGCTGGTATTCCCGACGGCTGGAACCGCGCGGATTCTGGGGATGGACATGGACGATCCGCGGGTGAAATCGCAGATTGGATTTCTGCCCGAGCAGCCCTATTTCTACGATCATCTCACCGCCAGAGAACTGCTCAACTATTATGGGCAGCTTTCTGGAATGCCGGCAAAAGGGCGCGCGGCACGGGTGGAGCAGATGCTGGCGCGGGTGGGATTGAGCGACTCGGCTGGGGTGCAGCTGCGGAAGTTCTCGAAAGGCATGTTGCAGCGGGTGGGGCTGGCGCAGGCAGTCCTGCACGATCCGAAGCTGGTGTTTCTGGATGAGCCGATGTCGGGACTGGACCCGATGGGGCGGCGCGAGGTCCGGGATCTGATCCAGCAACTGCGGCACGAAGGCAAGACGGTTTTCTTTTCGACGCACATTCTCTCGGATGCGGAGGCGCTTTGCGACCGGGTGGGGGTTATCCACCAGGGTGAGTTGCGCGGGGTGGGGGCGGTAGCGGAATTGACTTCCGAGACGCAAGGCAAAGTCGAGATTATTTTTTGCGCACAAACCGTGCCCGCGAGTTTAACGAGCCTCGGGGCCGAGGCGCGCCTCAGCGGCGACATGGTGAACGCGGTATTGCCGGAAGAGCAGCAGGACACGGCACTCGAAGTGCTGCGGCGCGAGCGCATCAAACTGATTTCGCTGACGCCGGTGCGCAGTTCGCTGGAGGAATATTACATCCAGAAACTGCGGCCCACGGAGGGCCGGAAAGAAGCGGACCGGAAAGGGGTGGGCGTATGAACTCGCGAATCGGATATATCGCCTTCAACACTTTTCGCGAGGCGGTGCGCGACCGGGTTCTGTACAACCTGATCGCGTTTGCGCTGCTGCTTTCCGGGGCGGCGATTCTGGTGGGAGAAATTTCGATCGACGTCGAGCGCTTGGTGGTGGTCAACCTGGGGCTGACGGCGGTGTCGCTGTTCGGAGTGGTGATCGCCATCTTCATCGGGATTGGCCTGGTTTCGAAGGAGATCGACAAACGCACGCTGTACACCGTGCTGTCGCGACCGGTTCGCCGCTGGGAGTTCGTGGTGGGCAAGTTCTTCGGGCTCACGGGAACGCTGGTGGTGAACACGTTCCTCATGGCGATCGGCGTGTTGCTGGCGCTGCTCTATGTCGCGCACAGATTCGAGACGATGGACGCGTGGGTATTGGTGGCGCTGTATTTCATCGTTTTGCAGTTTCTGATCGTGTGCGCGCTGGCGCTGTTTTTCTCGTCCTTTTCGACGCCGCTTATGTCGGCGGTCTTCACCTTCGCTTTGTTCGTGATCGGAAGTCTGGCGGAGGATCTGCGCGGCTTTGCCAGAATCACGCAGGGGGTCGGGGGATGGATGGCGACGGCCGTCGCCTATCTGGTGCCGAATTTTTCCGCTTTGAACGTGATCAGCCAGGTGGCGCACGGCGACGCTGTACCCGGGCGACTGATTCTCTACAACAGCGTTTACGCGCTGCTGTATTCGGCGATGGCCATCTCGGGAGCGGTGTTGATCTTCCAGCGCCGGAATCTGAAATGACGGCCACGCGGCGGGCGAACCTGGTGGCGACCGCGGTGCTGTCGTTTTCCATGGCGGGCGCAATCGCGACGCTCTATGCCATCGACCACACGCGGCGGGGAGCGGTGGCGCAGCAAGCGCTTTACGTGCGCTCTTCCACGGTGCTGCGGCGCATGAGCCTCGGCTACACCGGCCTGCTGGCCGACATTTACTGGACGCGCGCGGTGCAGTATTTCGGGGAACGGCATCATAGTGGTTCCAGCGATTTCCGCTTGCTGGCGCCGCTGCTCGAAGTCACGACGGAACTGGATCCGAAGCTGTTGCCAGCGTATCAGTTTGGGGCCAACTTTCTGGCTCCAAAACCACCCAACGGCGCGGGATTGCCGGGGTCCGCGCTCTTCCTGATGAAGTACGGAATCGAGCACAATCCCGGCCAGTGGCGGCTCTACTACAACCTGGGATTTCTGTACTACACCGAGTTCAAGGACTACGCCAAGGCGGCGGATGCATTTGCCCAGGGAGCGAAGCTTCCGGTGACGAACGAATTCATGCCCATCCTGGCGGCACGGATGGCGCAACATGCGGGCGAATTCGACACGGCGCGCATGTTGTGGCGCACGACTTACGAGAGCACCAAAGACGCCCAGATCCGGGACAATGCGGTCCAACATTTGCTCGCTCTACAGGTGGATGAAGACGTGACGCGGCTGGAACAGGTGGTCGAAAAGTACCGTGATCAAACCGGACGATTACCGGCCAGCATGGGCGATCTGGAGCGCGCGGGGTTTATCCGTGGGACGCCTGCCGATCCGAAGGGACGACCGTACAGGTTGATGCCGGATGGGCGGATCGAAGTGCAGGACCCGGAGAGCATTTTCTTTATCACCAAGGGCCTTCCGCCGGGAGCAGCGCCGCCGCAACCGCTGCACGAGACCCAGCCAGAATCGAAGTGAGCAGCGCTGTTGGCTTTTAGCTCTTGGCTTTTAGCTTTTGGCTTTTGGCTCTTAGCTGAACAGGGTTCTCAATACTCGAGTTTCGTATCAGGGCATCGCTTTAGCGGTGCCGTAAGAATCCGGTGCTGGAGCGGGTGCTCGGAGGCAGCTCAGTTTTTGTCAGAGTCGGCGGGAATGAGCAGTACTCGATTTATTTCTCGGGAAAGTCTGTTTACTCTTAGGGTATTATACAATGTTTTATGTCCCCCCCCCCCCAATTTCCCGCAAAATATTGATTTCAAATGACTTACTTGTAAAATATTCCGGAATATGGACTTAAGCTCGATTTTCGGCCTAAATTCCCACTTTGGGGCGGTTTGGGGAGAACGAACCGTGGGTAGAGAAGCTGGAATCCTCAAAGAGTACTGGCTGCCCCGGCTTTGCCGGTCAGAGATCATGGTCGCATCGGGCGCGTGAGGAATTCTGTGATGGCGCTCACCGGCGGATTGTGATGAAAAATGACGTGGTAAATCGTATGAGGGACAAGGTGGTTCCGTCCAGAGTTTCGCCGAGGTCGAGAGCCCACTCATTCGCAAAGTACGCCGCTTGTCTGGGGCATCCGGCCGCCGTGCCAATCGGCCTACCGGCTCACGCCTCCCGTTCCCGCGGTAAAGGAGGTGGGCAAGCGAACACTCAGTCCAATGGCAAACCCGTTGATCGCATTCGTCCGGGTGATGGGGGCGGGAGGCGCGGGAGTGCATGGTGGAGGCGTAGCGCCTACAGTAGCTGTCGGACTGCATACCACCTGCCCTTGGCTCTCCCCTGATATCAGTGCTGTCTGGTGGGCCCTGTTGTAGAGGAAGCTGAACATGAGCGAGCGCCATGAAAAGGTGGGTCCACCCCCATACTCGGGAACTGTACTGTATGGATTGAGACCGACCCACGCAGTTGCATAGAACGCTCCCCTTCGATGGTCGGGCATCAGATAATCGTTGCCGATTCTATAGTGCAGTGCCACAAACGGAACAACCTCTGGATCAGTCTTCGTCTGGGCGATCACGATGTCGCCTGCGATCAGCGTGGAGCCCGTCGGCGGCTTGGTAATCGTCTGGTTGGCAAACGTGCGGTTGTGCACAAACGAGACAATCGCCCCCGCTGAAGTTTCGAGCCTGGGGTCGGCGTAAAGCACCGTAACCGTTGCAATCGAAATCCTGGCCGAAGCTACCGTCACTGAGGTCTGCGCGGTCGAAATGTTATTGACCGCATTGACGGAGAACACAGCCTGTCTACCCAGAAATCGGGCATAGTGAAAGGGAATATTTATCCGCCGGGCCGATTGCGGATCGCCGATGGTCCCGACGGTGCTATAGGAAAGCTCGTGGTGATCTTCTGTGGTGGCCCGCCGTGGCACCGCATGAATTGCCAGATAGACATTCTGGTAATAGGTCAGGAAGTCCTTCTGGACATTGGTCAGGGTGCTCGCAAGCACGGCGATCTTCGAATTCACATTGTCCTCAATCTCCTTGAGCTGCTGTAGAGCCGCGGTTTCGGTCGTACGGTTCGCCGGCACAGTCAGCTTCTCGATATCCGACTTCACGTGTTTGGCCAACGCGTCGAATGTAGCCTGATCGAACAGGGGATCGACCGGTGCGGCCGCTGGAGGAGTCGAAGGCAAGCGCGCCTGAATTAAACTGATCCGCCCAAGCACGTTTTTGAAACCGGGAAGTACGACAGGTATAGGGTCCGGGTGAGGTGTGCTGGGAGTCTGGCAGTTCACCCCGTCAGCATTACCACCGGCCAATTCGTATAACACGCAATTCCGCCAATTGGCGTAGTCCTTCCAGGGATTCGGCGTAATCGGTGCGTCGGGCGGAGGCACGAAGGACTCGTTAGCACCGGAGCCTGGCTTCGGAATGGGAGCGAGTGCCTGATTGAGTTGGGCGTAAACGGTCCGAATGCTTTGATAGAGCTTTGCGTTATTCGGGTCATCGGTCGGAGCAGCCTGCGCCGCCACCAGCATCGATCTCATAACCGCAAGCTCATTATTGATGACATCCATCTGAGCTTGGTCAGGGTTACCCCCATCGAAGGCACGCTCTGCCGCAGGAGCCAACGCTTCCGGTGCCGGAATTGTGACATTCGATGTCACAAATCCCTTGAAATCGGGAGCGGCTGCCGTAAGAATTGCTGCCAATTGATCGGTTCCTAGCAACGCCGTGGCTCCCGTTTCGTCCAGGGAGAGTGTCTCGAATTCGAGTGGGTTATCTACATAAACAGTGACCCGTTTCCCTGGACTCATTTGAATAGTCGGCAGAGTGACCGGGTATCGCCTGTCGATCATAATATGACAGTCTTCATGGTTTACTTTCTCAGTCGAACAGGACTGAGCTTGCGCCGCATGAACTGTGAAGGGTAGCGCAAACGCGAACGACACTAGAACATTAAACGAGCCTCTCATGCTAGGACCTCCGTATCGATCTCCCTCTGCAGGAAGAAACTGTAACCCGCCCAGTCTCGCCATTTCCCGGAGCCTTGGAGTGAAATTATGTTCCAACTCACACCTGCACGTCGGCTAGAACGCTAAGGGCGCTCGGAGAACACAGTTTGACCTTTGGGGAAACCGGCGGTAGAAGCCCCCTCGGACGTGAGACCCAGGTCGAGCCTCACTCTTCCGTCCGCCGAATCGGAAATAACATAATCTCGGAATTAGCGAATGTCAACAGCGAGTTGCCGTTCTTTACTACATAAAAAGGGGATTACCCAATAGAGGGACAGTTGCGAGCATTCATGCGCGATTAACAGCAGGCGAGAAGCCGACGCAGTAGAATTGAGGTAAGGAAACCACCGTTGAACTGCCGCTACATTTTTTGTTGGCTACTGTTCGTGGCGACCGCCCTCCCCGCGCAAGCCGAGGACATCCTCCAGCTCGCCCGGGCAGTGGACGCCCACTACAACCACCTGCGCAGCCTCGAATCGGACTTCACTGAGATCTATCGGGGCGATGGTCCGGAGCGTGTGGAATCCGGCACTTTGTGGTTGAAAAAGCCGCGCAAGATGCGGTGGGAATACCGTTCTCCGAATGAGAAGCTGTTTATCAGCGACGGCCAGGCGGTGTGGTTCTACCTGCCGGCGGAACGGCAACTCAGGAAGACGGCACTCCGGAAGCTCGACGACGTGCGGTCACCGGTGGCATTTTTGCTCGGTAAGACCAAGCTGGAGAATGAATTACGAGGACTTTCCAAGGTTGTGGATCAATCACCTCTGGGCGCGGGCAACACCCTGTTGCGAGGGGTTCCGCAGGCAATGGGGGGTCAAGCGAGCGAGGTGCAACTGGAGATCACGCCCTCCGACCAGATTGTCCGCATCGTCCTCATGGAGCCGGACGGGGCGACGACGGAGTTCCGCTTTGCGGGCTGGAAAGAGAATCTGGAGCTGAGCGACAGCCGGTTCCAGTTCACCCCTCCGCCGGGAGTGGAAACGGTGGAAGGAGAATTGGGACCGTAGCTCGAACGTCGCGTCGAGCTTGCTGGTGGAGAGTCGGGCGTCCCCGCCCGGCTGGACGGGCGAAACGCCCGTCGCTCCACTATCTGGCTCATCACGCGGCCTTGGACGCGGTTACTTGCGTACCACACAGATGGACAGGTTGCGGTAAGCGCTTTGGGAACAGAATGTTACACTTGGTCTGAGACGCTCAACACTGCTCCAAACCAGAAACTCGGAAGCAGACGATAGCGAATGGCACAATTCCTGGTCAAAGTCGCCGACGAGCAAGGCCATCTGCGGCAGCAGGTGGAGCACGGCCATTCCGAAGCGGAGGTCCACGACCGGTTCACGCAGCAGGGATACCTGGTGTACTGGGTCAAGCCCCGGACCATCCTCAGCACGGGCGGGGGCCAGTTCGGGCGGCGCGGCGGCAAGCTGCGACAGTCTGCGTTTCTGATCTTCAACCAGCAGTTTCTGACCCTGATTAAGGCGGGACTGCCGATCCTGACGGCGCTGGATCTTTTGATCAAGCGGCAGCGGGACAAGACTCTGCTACGGCTGCTGGGAAACGTACGGGAGCGGGTAAAAGGCGGCGAGTTGCTGTCCGATGCCTTCGCCGCCCAGCAGATGTTTCCGAAGATGTACACGACCACGCTGATGGCCGGGGAGAAGAGCGGCAACATGGAAGAGGTGCTGAGCCGCTACATCGCGTATCAGCGCATGGTGCAGACTTTCCGTAAGAAGCTTCTGGTGTCGCTGGTGTATCCGGCGCTGCTGGTCTCGGTGGTGACGGTGATGCTGATTTTTCTGATCACCTACGTGGTGCCAAAGTTTGCCGACCTGTTCAACAACCTGGGAGCGGAGCTGCCGGCGATCACCGTGTTCATGCTGTCGCTCGGTCTGAACGCGCAGAAGTACGGGTGGATTGTGCTGCTGGTCGCGGTGGCGGCAGTTGTTCTGTTGTTGCGGTGGAAGCAGAGCGATCGCGGGGCCGAACGCATTGACCGGTTCTTACTCTCGCTGCCGCTGGTCGGGGAAATCCGGATGAAGTACCAGGTGGCGAATTTCTCGCGCATTCTGGCGACCCTGCTGCAGGGCGGGCTGCCCTTGGTGCCGGCGATGGAAACGGCCGGCGAATCGATGAGCAGCCGGCAGATGGTGAACGGGGTCAGCGCCGCGGCGGAGCTGGTGAAAGAAGGACAAAGCCTGGCACATAGCCTGGAGGAACAGAAGATGTTTCCCGATCTCGCGGTGGAAATGCTGGAGGTCGGCGAATCGACCGGCGCGCTGCCGGCCATGCTCGGTTCGGTGGCCGAGTTTTACGAAGAGGACGTGCAGACGGCTCTGGGCGCAGCCATGGCGCTGATTGAGCCGATGATCCTGATCATCATGGCGGTCTTTGTCGGCGGGATCCTGATCTCTTTGTATATGCCGATTTTTACCTTGGGAGCGAACGTGCATTAAGGGCAAGTGGCAAGGTCTATAGAGGCTGTAAACTGGAATAGGCATGGCGGACAAGAAAACAGTAGTGGTCAGCGGCGGGAATGGCGGGAAGCTGGTGCCGGAACCGGCATCGGTTCCCGACGAACTGGAACGCGCGCGGGATATCGCGCGGCGCTACCGCTGCGAATTCATCGATCTGAGCGACTTCCAACTGCACCACGATCTGTTCGAGAAGATCCCCGTGCATCTGATGTTCCGCTATAAGTTCGTGCCGCTGGCTGAGACGGCCGACGGGCGCTTGGCGATTGCCATTGCCGATCCCAGCCAGTTGATGATGATCGACGAGATCAGCCTGCTGCTCGGCAAGCGGATCGTCACCAAAGTTTCGACCCTGAAGCAGATCTCCGACATCCTGCAGAAGACCGAGCAGTCCAAGCGCGTGCTGGAAGACGCGAGCGAGGGATTCACGCTCGACGTGATCCGCGAGGACGAAGCCGGGAACGACGAGACCATCTCCATCGACAAGTTGACGGCGACCGCGGGCAGCGACATGAGCCCGATCATTCGCCTGGTCGACACCACGATTTTCACGGCGTTGCAGCGGCGGGCGAGCGACATTCACGTCGAGACGCGGGACGACTCGGTGTGCATCAAGTTTCGTATTGACGGCGTGCTCACCAACGCCATGCCGCCGATCGGCAAAGAGCACCACTCCACCATCATTTCGCGCATCAAGGTCATGAGCGAGCTCGATATTTCCGAGCGCCGCGTGCCCCAGGACGGCCGCTTCCGCGTGAAGTACAGCGGCCGCGCCATCGACTTCCGCGTTTCCATCATGCCCTCCATCCACGGCGAAGACGCCGTGCTCCGCGTGCTCGACAAGGAGTCGATGAGCGAGAAGTTCAAGAAGCTCACGCTCGACGTGGTCGGGTTCGACGATGACGACCTGCGCCGCTTTCGCCGCTACATCAAGGAACCGTACGGCATGGTGCTGGTCACCGGGCCGACGGGCAGCGGCAAAACCACGACGCTCTACGCCGCCGTCAACGAGATCAAGACCGACGAAGACAAGATCATCACCATTGAAGACCCGGTCGAGTATCAAATCCGCGGCATCACCCAGATTCCGGTCAACGAAAAAAAGGGTTTGACCTTCGCCCGCGGCCTGCGTTCCATCCTGCGTCACGACCCGGACAAGATCATGGTGGGCGAAATTCGCGACAACGAAACCGCCCAGATCGCCATCCAGTCGGCGCTGACGGGCCACCTCGTGTTCACCACCGTCCACGCCAACAACGTGGTGGACGTGCTCGGGCGCTTCCTGAACATGGGCGTCGAGCCTTACAACTTTGTCTCGGCGCTGAACTGTATTCTGGCGCAGCGGCTGGTGCGGGTCATCTGCGACTCCTGCCGGACGGCTGTGCATTATCCGATTGACGTGCTCGAGGCCAGCGGTCTGGATCCGAAAGTGTGGTCGCAGGTTCCTTTGTATGAGGGGCAGGGCTGCATCGAGTGCGCGGGCACGGGATTCCGGGGACGGACGGCAATTCATGAACTTCTGGATTTGACCGACCGTATCCGCGAGATGATTCTGGAGCGGAGGCCGACCTCGGAAATCCGGAAAGCTGCCCGCGAAGAGGGCATGCGCTTCCTGCGCGAATCGGCGCTGGACAAGGTGCGCGGCGGAGTCACCACTCTGAAAGAGATCAACAAGGTCACCTTTATCGAGACCATGCGCTGAGGCTGGTTAGCAGAGGCTGATTGCCAAAGACTAGTTATTATCTGCTAGTCTAGTCCCGGCATCCCCATAGGTAACTACTCTCTTCATGAAAGTGCGGGATATCATCAAGTTGCTGGAGCGGGATGGCTGGTTTCTGAAACAAACACGCGGGAGTCATCGGCAATACAAGCACCCGATGAAGCCAGGACGCGTCACATTGCCGGGGCATCCGAATGACGATCTGCCTCCGGGCACTCTGAACAGCGTTCTTAAGCAAGCAGGATTGAAGCCGTGAAATACGTTGTTGTTTACGAAAAATCCGGTACCGGATGGGCGGCTTACGTTCCCGACCTGCCAGGAGTGGTGACCACAGGCCGAACACGAACCGAAGTTCGCTCTTTGATCCAGGAAGCAATCGAGTTCCACCTGGATGGGCTTAAGGAAGACCACTTACCCATTCCCGAGCCCAGCGCCGAAGCAGAGGTAATTTCGATCAGCCCGACTAGATAATGACTTCCAACTCCAAACACGCTCGCCGTCCGACGCTCGCCTGCGAAATCGCGGCTGACCGCGTCCTGGCGGGCCGCGCCGCGGATACGGGGCGGATGGTGGAAATGTCGTCGGCGCGGGAACTGGCGCCGGGCACAGTGGTACCCGATTTGATGGAAGCGAATCTGCGGAACGGCACCGCGGTCCGGCAGGCGATAGAAAGCGCGCTCGGCAGCGTCGGCGGGCGGTCCCGCGACGTGATCGCGATTCTGCCCGATACCTCGGTGCGCGTCGTGCTGCTGGATTTCGAAACGCTCCCCTCGAAGCGGGAGGAGGCCGAAGCCGTGGTCCGCTTCCGGCTGAAGAAGTCGCTGCCGTTTGATCTCAACGATGCCCGCATCTCGTATCACGCGCAGTCCTCGGGTAAAGGTGTGCGGGCGGTGGCGGCGGTGGTGCTGAACACGGTTCTGGAGGAGTATGAGTCGGCGTTTCGCGACGCGGGCTACAACCCGGGGATGGTGATGCCGTCGATGCTGGCGGCGCTGGGAGCCGCGGACGCGGAACGGCCGACGCTCGTGGTCAAGGTTGACGCGCGCACCATCAGCATCGCGATTCTCGATCAGGAGCAACTGCTGCTGTTCCGGACGCTCGAAAATATGCGGGGCGTAACCATCACCGGCGATCAACTGGCGGAGGAAGTCTATCCCTCGGTGGTGTTTTTTCAGGACACCTACAACCTGAACATTGAGCGCGTGTATGTGGCGGGCCTGCCGGAAACGGGTGGCGCCGCGCCGGCGCTTAAGAATCAGTCTGGCGCGCAAGTTGAGGAACTGGTGGGAGCGTCCCAGATCGGGTCCACTACGGGCACGGTTCCGCGCTGGCGCATGGCGGGAGTGGTGGGAGCTTTAATTTCATAGAGCGGCTCCAAGCTCTCGGCTCTAAGCTTTTGGCAAAAGTGCCAAGGGCTGAGAGCCGAGAGCTGAGAGCTGAGAGCTAATATGCGTCTCGATATCAATCTCGCGACCCGGCCGTATGAGGATGCCCGTGAATTCTGGACGCGCTGGGGATTGGGAGTGGGGCTGCTTGGCCTGTTGACGGTGCTTCTGCTGGTCTTGGCGGTGCAAGGCTGGATTCACGCTGGAAGAGATCGCCAGGAGATCGCGCAACTGCAGGCCCAGATCGTGGAACGCGACGCCGAACGGGCCAAAGCGCAAGCCTACCTCGATATGACCGTCAACCGCAGCACGCGCGATCAGTCTCAGTTCTTGAATGGACTGATTCAGCGCAAGGCATTCTCGTGGACCCGCGTGTTCGAAGAACTGGAACTGGTCATGCCCTCGAGCCTGCATGTGGTCTCGCTGCGTCCGGAATTGAATGACCAGAATCAGATGGAGCTGGAGATGAGAGTGGTTTGCGCAACCCGTGCCGCAGCTGTGGAACTGGTCCATCGCATGGAAGGCTCGAGGCATTTCCAGGGAGCGCAACTGGTGCAAGAGTCGCAGAGCGGAGAGGTCGGAGGAGGGGTAACCGCTTCGGTGATCGCAGTTTATGTACCTGACATGCCCGACAGGAGCGGAAAGTAATGCCGGACTTGGGGAAATCGCGGCGCAAGTTAAAAATCGCGATTGGGGCGATGGTGGCTGCCGATATAATCGCGGTGGCAGTTGTGTTCTCGCCGCTGGTGGGTTCGGTGGATTCGCGGAGGCTGCAAATCTACGAACTCAGGGCCGAACTGACGAAAAAGAACCACGAAGTCGCGCCGCTGCGCGGCATGGACAAGAAGATCGTGCTGGCGAAGAATCAGATCGGCGGCTTCTACAAGGACCGCTTTGCCGCGACCGATTCCGAGTTGGCCAATGAACTGGGGAAGCTGGCGGCGCAAAATGGGATCCGGATCCAGCAGGCGACATACAAGCAAGAGGACCCGGAAGAGTCCGGCATAATTCCGGTCGAAATCCATGGAGGTTTTTCCGGAGACTATCTGCAACTGGTGCGGTTCATCAATACGCTGGAACGGTCGAAGATTTTTTTTATGGTCGATGGCGTGGAGTTGGCGGGCGAAGGCGCGGGACCGGTCAAGCTGGGAATCACGATACACAGTTATCTGCGGTCGGGTGCCTGAGTGAAACTGGGAATCGAAAACCAGAAGCAAGTGATCACGCTGGCTGTATTGGGCGGGCTGGCGGTGGGGCTGCTGGCTTATGAATTCTGGCCCTCGTCGCCCTCTGCGGCGCCCGCGACGGCGCAAACGGGAGCAGCCCCGGCCAAGCCCACCACGCGACGCACGGCTTCAGGAAGAGTGGTGCGTGTGGTTGAGCCGCGCCTGGATCCGACGCTTGACCTGAACCTGCTCAGCCAAAGCGAGGAAATCAAGTACGCGGGCAACGGAAGAAATATTTTTGTCGCCGGGTCGGTGCCCAAGATCGAAAAGCCCAAGGCACCCGGTGTGACGGACAAAAAGGAAGCCAGCCTTCACATGCCTCCTCCAATTCCGCCGCCGCCGCCGATCACGCTCAAGTTTTTTGGCTTTGCCAACCGGCCCGGGGAAACGAAGAAGGTGTTTTTGTCCCAGGGCGAAGACATTTTTATCGCCGCTGAGGGCGACATTGTGGACCGGCGTTACCGTGTCTTGCACATCTCGGCGACAGCGGTAGACGTGGAAGATATGGTCAATAATAACCGGCAGAGCCTGCCGTTAACGCAGGGAGCTCCAGGATAGATTGGGATTTTGTAATTTTGTAATCTGTTAATTTGGTAATTTGAAGGTGAGTGAGCGCTTATGCAGCGTGGTTTGAAATTGCAAAATTACAAAATTACAAAATTACAAAATCGCCAGCGCGGCTACATGCTGATCACGCTGATGCTGGCTTTCGCACTCATCACGATTGCGCTGCTCGCCGTGCTCCCCGAGATTGGACAGCAGATCCGGCGCGACCGCGAAGAGGAGATGGTGCATAGGGGTACGGCGTACATGCGCGCGATCCAACACTTCTACAAGAAGTTTGGACGGTACCCAAATCGCGTCGAGGAACTGGAGAATACCAACCACCTCCGTTTCATTCGCAAGCGCTATACAGATCCGCTCAACATTGACCGGACCACGGGCAAGGAGAGGGACTTCAAATTCCTGCATCAGACTGATATCAACTTAAACGTCGGGCCGGTATTGGGACAAATGCCCGGCCAGAGTGGACTCCCGGGACAAGGCGGACTGCAGGGACAAGCCGGACTCGCGGCCTTACAGGGAGTGTTGGGCGGGATGCAAGGCGGGATGCAACAGACGGGCGGCGTGCAGAATCTGAATGGTGATTCCGGCAATCCGTCTTCCGGCAATCCATCGGGGAATTCGAATTCAACTGGGTCGTCGTCCCCTAACACCAATCCAAATTCCAGCTCCGGCTTCAACGGGCCGACGTTCGGCGGAGGACCGATCCTCGGAGTGGCCAGCACGAGCAAAGCGAAGACCATCCGCGTGTTCTACGGCAAGAACCATTACAACGACTGGCTCTTTATTTACCTGCCGGCGGGCGACCGCGGCGGCACGCTGACCGGGCCGGTGAATCCTGGTATGCCAACTCCGAACTTAAACGGCGCCGCTCCCGGACTGGCTGGAGGTCCGCCGGCGCAAGGTGGATTTGGACAAGGATTCGGACAAGGATTTGGACAAGGATTAACGCCGAACAGCGGTCAAAACCAAGGTCCTCAAACGCAAACTCCGCAGACCCCAGCGCCGACGCCCCAGCAGTAGACTTCGCATGCCCAGCAACATTCGTCCGGCAGAAAAACGGCCATAGAAAAGCCCCGCATCGAAAGCGGGGCTTGGCGGGAAATGGCGAATCCGCACTAAACGTAAGCTTAAGCGTTGAACGAGGAGCCGCAGCCGCAGGTGCTCTTCACGTTCGGGTTTTCGAACTTGAACCCGGCGCCTTCCAGGGTCTCGACGTAGTCGACATGGGCTCCGCCCAGATACATCAGGGAAGTGGCATCCACGTAAACCTTCAAGCCGTCAAAGTCAAAAACCTTGTCCATCATGCCGGCGCCGTTCTCGAAGGCCATGGAGTATTGAAAGCCAGAGCAACCGCCCCCGACTACGGACAACCGCAACCCCGCCGGAACCGGGGTCTGCGCGGACATGATCTCTTTGACCTTGGCAATTGCGGCCGGGGTCAGAACTGGTGCGGTTTTGGGCTGTACATCGGGTGCGGAAGTGGTTGCCATCTGCTTTGATCTCCTTGCAAACTATTATTATAACAAACGTTGACGCCGGCTCGGCAAGGCTTTTCGCCAGCCGGTACTTCTTCGCGGTACTTCTTCCCAGCTCTACTCATTAGATGCTTCGGGTGGGCAAGAAGTCGCTGCCCCCTCTTGCCAAGGGGTCTATAATCGTGCAGAGTAGGGGCCTGTACCCGAACGCCAGCGAATGGCAGGACAGTTTTCGCTGGGGACCAAGATGGCAACGTCGGGGATGGGCTCGATCTAAGCTCCGAGGTGGCGTATGTCTCCTATGTTCGGGCTGCTTGTCGCGTGGGGTATTCTGACGGGGATTCTTATTATCCTCTTGATCTATCGCAGCACCCTCACCATGCACGAGGACGATTCAATCTTCCTCCACGAAACCGAATCCCAGATGCACAAAGATCAAACGGAAGTTATAGCCAAGATGAGAAGGATCACACCGATCGTCAAGGTGCTCGGCGCCTTGTCGGGAGCCATGATCCTGGTCATTGCGGGATTGTTCATCTATCAGGGACTGACCAACTCCACCACGCTGCAGTAACGGGAAGCTCACGGATTCGCGGGAATCCTTGCCCACCCCGCCGCAGGGAGAGACTCGCGAGATTTGGCGGCGGCATGTTGTTGCCCGCTGGCCGGCCTGTTTCCGATGGGCGAAATCCGCGACCGAACATGTGCGCGCAACACCCCATTGCGGTGGTCGGAGGCGGTCCAGCGGGCGCTCTGGCAGCTGCGTTGCTGGCGGCGGGTGGCAAAAGACGTCCGTCTGTTTGACGAAAAGCTTGCCTGGGAAAAGCCCTGCGGCGGCGGACTGACGCACAAAGCTTTGCAGCAGTATCCGTTTCTGGAGGAGGCCCGGAGCGAAAGCAATCCGGTTGAACACTGCGAGTTGATCAGCCCGTCAGGACAGCGGGTACGCTTCCACATGCCGCACCCGGTCGCGATCTTTTCGCGCCTGGCGCTGAATGGATTGTTGCTGGAACGAGCTCGGCGCGCCGGCGTCGACGTGCGCGTTGATATACACCACGAGCGCGTCACGCGGATTGCCGGGAGCACCGGAGACTGGCACCTGCTCACGCCGCAGCGTGAATACCGGGCGTCCTATCTGATCCTCGCGGCGGGCGCACGCAATTCGTTCCGTTCCCAGTTCCTCTCGCCGATTCTCCCGAGCGATTTGATGGTTACCGCAGGCTACTTCATCCCTGGCCATGGTTCTCCCGGCAATCGTTCTCTGATGCAGATCCAGTTTCTCAAGGGAATCACCGGCTACATCTGGGTCTTCCCTCGCATCGATCATGTTTCCGCCGGAATTACGGGCAAGATGGGTGAGACCTCGACAGCCGAGTTGCGCCGCACGCTGGAGCGTTGGCTCGAAGAACAGCGGCTCGAAGGAAGCGTCTTCCATTTGGACGGCGCCCGCTTTTACTCGCACATTCTTCCGTCCTATCGCGCCCAGTCTTTCGAAACGCTCGAAGTCTGCGGAGATGGTTGGGCCATGATCGGCGACAGTGCGGGCCTGGTGGACCCGATTACCGGAGAGGGTCTCTACTACGCCCTCCGCTCCGCGGAGTTGTGCGCCGAAGCGCTGTTGGCCGCACGACCTGACCACTACCGGGTCCTTCTGGAAGATGAAGTGCTCCCGGAGTTGAAGCTGGCAGCACGCGTTTCCGAGCGCTTCTACAGCGGACAGGTTTTCGGAGACAGCGTGCTAGAGCGGATGGTTTCGCTCACCGCGCAAAGCGCGAGCTTCCGCCAGCTGATGAGCGATCTTTTTGCCGGGATTCAAGGCTACCGCGATTTGCGCTCCCGGCTGTACCGCATCCTGCCCTCGGTGATGGCCGAGGGCCTGGCTGGAACGCTGCGCCGGCCCTGGGGCGGCAGTAGTAGTGGATCGGAGTTCGCCACTGACCCGCTTGCCGAATAGCGAATACCATCGCTAGGCTCTTAGCCGTTAGCCCTTAGCTCTTAGCCCTCAGCCAAATCCGACCTCGACCGAGCCAAGAGCTAAGAGCCGATAGCTGTCGTCACGCGGCCTGCATCGCTTTCTTGGCGCGTTCTTCCATCTCTTTCTGGGACAAGTCTTCCTTGTGAGTAGCGACCGACCAGAAATGTCCGAACGGGTCCTGAATGAAGCCGGAGCGGTCTCCGTAGAACTGGTCTTCGACCGGCTTCAGGATTTTCGCTCCCTCCGCGACCGCCTTTGCGACGACCTTGTCGCAATCGGGAATGTACACCAGCAGGCTCACCGGAGACGCGCCGATACTCTCGGCGCTGCGGTAGCCCATGCTGGGGTTTTCGTCGGCCAGCATGATGCGCGAGTCGCCGATCTGCAGCTCGGCGTGGCCGACCCTGCCGTCGGGACCAGCCATGCGCATGACTTCGGTTGCTCCGAAAACGTTCTTGTAATAGTCAATCGCTTTCGCAGCGCCCTTGATAATGAGGTACGGCGTAACGGTGTTGTATCCCTTGGGAATGTAGCTGACTTTCTTCATAATTTTTCTCCTCGAGGATGAGATTGAGGGTTGAGGTTAAAGCGCGCAGACGGGCCCCCACGGGCCGCGTCGTTCCCTAATGAGAACACAAGTTGGCAGGAGGCTCAAGGCCGAACTTTTGTGGCGCTGGCGCCTGCGGTGGAATCCCACTGATCGCAAAGGGCGCGATGAGTGGGACACCCGCCCAGTCTCGAATGCCTTAGAGCATCCGCTTGCCATGGATTGCCGAAAGAGCCCTTGATCGTGGATCCGTTAGTACCGTGACAAAAGTAATGCAAGAAAGGATCAAGCCATTGAAACTCATCCCGGAACCCTGCACACTACATCGGAAGCTAGGCGAAGAGAAGCAGAAGCATGCAAACTCCCCCACAAGGCACCATGGCTCGCCGGCGCAGCGACCGCCTGCCGATTGCGTTTCCGGTGGTGGCCTCGGGGATTGATCCCTCCGGGAAGCGTTTCCGCGTGAAAACCAAGACGACCGCGGTCAGCCTCTTCGGCTGTTCTCTGCCCCTGCCGCGATGGCTGCAACCCGAACAGGAGATCTCCTTACGCCGGGTCGGCACCAAAGAACAGGCCATAGGCCGCGTGGTGGCGCCGTTGGGACGGCACGCCAAAGGATTCCTCTACGGAGTTGGCATGGACCAGTCGTGCGAAACCCTGTGGGGCATCCGCTTCTCCTCCTCATTTTACGAAAAGCTGTTGGACACCATGTATGACGGCGTCTATTTCGTAAACCGGGATCGCAAGATGACGTATTGGAATGCGGGCGCCGAGAGGCTGTCTGGGTATAGCTCCAAGGACGCTGTCGGAAAGCACTGCTTCGACAACTTCCTGGCGCACGTGGATGAGACGGGCAAGCCGCTGTGCACCAGCGGATGTCCTCTCAGCGCCGCGATGGCGGACGGGCAGCCCAAAGAAGCCGAGATCTACCTCCGGCACAAGGACGGTCATCGCGTGCCGGTTAGTGTGCGCGTCCTGCCCATGCGGAACAGTGACGGTGTAATTGTGGGGGCGGTGGAGGTTTTCAATGACTCCACCGCAAAGCGGCGAGCCGAAAAACGAGTCGGCGAACTGGAGAACTTGGCCTTCCGCGATGCCCTGACCAACCTGCCGAATCGGCGATACCTGGAACTGAAGTTAGCACAGGCCTTGCAGGATCATCAGCAGTTTGGCCGGGAGTGCGGCCTGCTGCTCTTCGACCTTGACCGCTTCAAGCAAGTCAATGACGCCCACGGTCACGAAGCAGGCGATGCCGTGCTGAAAGGGGTCGCGGAAACCCTGGTGCAGTGCCTGCGCAACGTAGACCTAATCGGCCGTTTGGGTGGTGACGAGTTTCTGGTCTTGATGCCGGACGTGCATGCTATTGCTTTAGGCGATCTGGCCGAGCGCTGCCGGCTCCTGATCGCGCAGTCGGCGGTCGCACACGCCGCCACCCGCGTGTCGGTCACGGCATCCATCGGCGCGACCCTGCTGAACCACACCGATTCCGCGGCAACAGCGATTCGGAGAGCGGACGAGTTGATGTACCAGAGCAAGCGCTCCGGTGGGAACCGAACCACCGCGGGGTAAACCAAATTCCGTCGATTCTGATGAATGCAACCACGGCTTGAGCGGGGAACCCCTCATAAGTGGAGGCGCGTGTGATAGTCCGCGCCACCCGCGCCGGGTGCCTGCGGTGGAACCCCACTCATCGCAAAGTGCGCGATGAATGGGGCACCCGCTACATCAGAATCGACGGGAGATTGCGAGAACCGTGGAGGATTCGGATGATTTGGAGCGGCTTCTTTTCCGGATCGTAGACGATCAGGTACTTCGAATACGGATGCACAACCCAAAAGCGGACGGGCGACGCGGTCAGATCTTTCCTCATGCGTCCGGCGAGTGGAGAGCTCTGAGAAGGTCACAGGCCCGAAAAATTGCTTCTTCAACGCGGTCCGCCGCTTCAGGGTTGTCGTGGGCTATGAAGTTCCAAATCTCGAAGAGATCGCCGGTAGCTTGCGGCGTGAACTGATACTGGCTCATCAGCGCGGCTGATCGCCGGAGCGCTTGCGCTTAAGTTCGGCGAGCCTCGAATGTACTTCGTCGGGATCGAGTAACTCGCCGCGCTGGGCGGCGGCGTAGCCTTCGCCAATCTTGGCTTGAATGTCGGCGCGATTCGCGGCTAACCAAGCTTCCTGTTCATGGAGCATCGAAACGGCTTGCTCCACGAATTCGTCGACGGTTTCGTAGGGACCGCGCTGGACGTCCTGTTTAATCAACTCCTCAAGTTCGGGCCGAAGGCGTATTTCCATGGGGGTATTTTAACTCACGCCGCAGTCTCGATTACTCCATCCCCAGCTCTTTCGCGAGCGCCTTCCACTTGCCATCCACCAGCGCCCGAGTCTTAGCGTCCATCAC
Source organism: uncultured Acidobacteriaceae bacterium (assembly GCA_963797885.1). Taxonomy (GTDB): domain Bacteria; phylum Acidobacteriota; class Terriglobia; order Terriglobales; family Acidobacteriaceae; genus Acidiflorens. The sequence goes on from CAWCRQ010000148.1 coordinate 49,971, forward strand.
GATCTCATCCGGCCAGGGACGCCCGAAGCCCTCGGTCGACCACTTGCGCGTGGCGTCGATCCCCATCTTCGATCCGTAGTCGGGTAACCGCGAGGCATGGTCGAGCGAATCGACTGGACCCAGCGTGAACTGGATGTCGCGTTCGGGATCGATATGGTTCAGCACTTTCAACGCGACGTTGGCTATATCTTGCACGTCCACGTCTTCGTCTACCACGATGATGCATTTAGTAAACATCGCTTGCCCCAGCGACCAGATGGCGTTCATTACCTTGCGCGCCTGTCCCGGATAGGACTTGCGAATGGAAACGATCATCAGGTTGTGGAACACGCCTTCGATGGGCAGGTTGATGTCCACCAGCTCGGGGATGGTCAGCTTCATGAGCGGCAGGAAAATGCGCTCGACCGCCTTGCCCATCCAGGCGTCTTCTTGAGGCGGCTTGCCGACAACGGTCGTGGCATAGATCGGGTCTTTGCGGTGCGTGATACAGGTAACGTGAAACACCGGATACTCGTCTTCCAGCGAGTAGAAGCCGGTGTGGTCGCCAAAGGGGCCTTCGGTGCGGAGTTCGTCGAGATTGACGTAGCCTTCGAGGATGATCTCGGCAGTGGCCGGAACTTCGAGGTCAACTGTCTCGCATTTCACCAGCTCAACCGGCTTCTGCCGCAGGAACCCGGCGATGATGTACTCCTCAACGTCGGGCGGCGCGGGGACGATGGCGCAGAAGGTGAGCGCCGGTTCGGTGCCAATAGCTACGGCCACATCCATCCTGCCGGAGGGGCGATCACCGGTGGCGAGCATCGAACCGCCCGAAGAGCGAGCCATGATGTCGACCGCCGCCGACCTAAGGTTGTGTGGCAGCGGGTCTCCGACCCGCTCCTCTCGCGAATCCGCAGCAGCTACACTCGCGTTCCGCATCCGGTCGCGGTAGTGTTCCGCCGCTACTTTCTGCCGCTGCCAGTGCATTCCGGCGGTGCGCTCGTCATAGATCTGCATCCGGTACATGCCGACGTTGCGCTTCCCGGTCGTCGGATCGCGCGTGATCACGCAGGGCAGCGTGATGAAGCGTCCGCCATCTTTCGGCCAGCATTTGAGGATGGGGAAATCGAGCAGCGAAAAATTGTCGCGCTTGATCACTTCTTTACATGGGCCGGTGTCGACGGTCTTGGGAAAAAACTTGCCCATCTCGGCGAGCATCGGCAGCATCTTCACTTTGTCGAGGAAGCCTTGCGGAGACTTCACATCCATGAAGCCGCGGATACGCTCGGCGACTTCGTCGAGCGCATCGACTTCGAGCGCGAGCCGCATGCGGCGGGCGGAGCCGAACTGGTTGATGAGAAGTTGCGAGCCGGGGTAGCCCTTAAGGTTCTCGAAGAGCAGAGCTTTGCCGCCGATGGTTCCCTGCCCGTCTTTACTCTTCGAAACCCGATCGGTAATTTCCGTAATCTCCAAAATTGGGTCCGCTTCCGTGCGGATGCGTTTCAGTTCGCCGGCTCGGTCGAGTGCTTTGATCCAGTCCCGCAGATCGTCGTAGGCCAAAATTCCTCCCGCAATGACAGACGATGAAATGACAGACGATTATATGATGGCTCGCCGGAGTCGGCGGAAAACCTTAACCAGAGAGGGCCCTTCGACTTCGCTCAGGGCAGGCTCCGGAAAACCCACGGAGCTCACTGCAGTCGCCCGTTCCACGCTTCCACATTTCGCGCGCTGCGGCTAGGATATGGAAATCAATTCTGCCGGCAGCCAGTTCACCGGCGGATCAATGATCCTCACGCGAGGCACAGAATCTTGCAATGAAAATTTCTGCGATGAGTAAGTTGCTGGCGCTCCTCCTCCTGCTCGCAGGGCCCTTCGCAACCGCCCAGGGGATTACGGTGGCCGCGGCGGCGGATATGAGCGCTGTCCTTCCTGAACTCGTCGCAGTCTACACGAAGAAGACCGGGCAAAGCGTGAAGCTATCCTTCGGCGCATCCGGCAATCTGACCAATCAGATACGAAACGGCGCGCCCTTCGATGTCTTCTTCTCGGCCGATGAAGAATATCCGCAACAGTTGATCGCCGAGGGACTGGCATCAAAAGACACGCTTTACCGCTATGCCGTCGGCCGGTTGGTACTGTGGGTGCCCGCCGACTCGCCGCTGGACTTATCGAAGCTCGGCATGAAAGCTTTGCTCGACCCATCGGTCAAGAAGATTTCGGTCGCGAATCCCGCGACGGCGCCATACGGCCGCGCAGCCGAAGCGGCGCTGCGGCACTTCGGAATTTACGATCAAGTTTCGAGCCGCCTTGTCCTGGGAGAAAACGTGTCGCAGGCTGCGCAATTCGTCGAATCGGGCAACGCCCAGGCGGGACTGATCGCGCTCTCGCATGCGCTTGCACCCGCAATGAAAGACAAAGGCCGCTACTGGACGGTCCCGCTCGATGCCTATCCCACAATGAATCAGGCGACGGTCGTGCTCTCGCGATCAAAACAGCCGGATGCGGCCCGCAGATTCCTGGAATTTTTGCGCAGCCCCGAGGCCGCTTCGCTGCTCACCACCTACGGTTTCAGCCTGCCTACAGAGACCATTGAAATGGGGAAACACTGACATGAACTGGGAGGCGTTCTGGTTGACGGTGCGTCTCGCGGCTATCGTCTCGACACTCTTGATCGCGATCGGAATCCCCATCGCCTACTGGCTGACGTACTCGCGCTGGCGCTGGAAATTCCTGCTCGAGGCCGCGGTCGCGCTTCCCATCGTCCTGCCGCCGACGGTGCTCGGCTTTTATGTCCTGCTGGCGCTCGGTTCGCGGAGCCCGCTAGGCCGCTGGTGGGAATCGCTCACCGGCCACACCTTGGCATTTACTTTCGAAGGGCTGGTGATCGGGTCGTTGTTATACAGCCTGCCATTCGCCGTGCAGCCGTTCGCCGCGTCATTCGGAGCCGTCGACCCCTCGCTGCTTCGCGCCTCGGCATCACTCGGTCATTCGCCGGTGCAAACTTTTCGCCGCATCGTGCTTCCCCTCTCCAAAGCCGGGCTGGTCACGGGATTTGCGCTCAGCTTCGCGCACACGCTGGGCGAGTTTGGGGTTGTGCTCATGGTGGGAGGCAACATTCCGGGCGTGACCCGCACCATCTCGATCGATATTTACGATCAGGTGCAGACAGCGAATTATTCCAGCGCGAACCAGACGGCCCTGCTGCTGCTGGCCATCTCATTCCTTGTGCTGTCGATTGTGTACGGTGCAAACCGGCGTCCATGGGCGGTGGGTCCATGGAGGTAATAAAAACAGCTCCCGCGCCACCAGCCGCACTACAAGCAACGCCACAGCCAATCTCCGCCGATCTCGAAGTCCGCATCCGCAAGCGCTTTCCTAATCCCGAGGGCAGTTTCAACCTGAATGTCCACTTCCGCGCGCTGGCCGGCTTCACGATTCTCTTCGGCGCGTCGGGGGCGGGAAAAACCACGCTGCTCGATTGCATTGCCGGGCTCAGCGAGCCAGACGAAGGGCGCATCGCTGTTGGCGGCGAAGACCTTTACGACTCGGAGAAGAAGCGCAACGTGGCAGCCTGGAAACGGCGCATCGGCTACGTACATCAGAACCTGGCGCTCTTCCCTCACCTGACCGCGGAGCAAAACGTCGCGTACGGTCTCCGCACACTGAGCGCGGCGGAGCGACAAACGCGCAGCCGCGAGATGCTTGAGGCGTTCCGCATCGATCACTTGCGCGACCGGCGACCGCCGCAAATCTCGGGAGGCGAGCGCCAGCGCGTCGCCCTGGCGCGCGCTCTGGTGGCCGAACCGCGCGCCTTGCTGCTCGATGAGCCACTGGCTGCGCTGGACCGTCCGACGAAGTCGTCTCTGGTCGGCGATCTGCGCCGGTGGAACCAGCATCACCGCGTTCCGATTCTCTTCGTCACCCACAACGGCGAAGAAGTGTTTGCCCTCGGCGACGAGGTCATTGTGCTTGACGCCGGAATAATCGTGGCCCAAGGGCAACCGCATGAAGTCATGCGGGCTCCGCAACTGGAAACTGTCGCGCACCTCTCAGGATTCGAAAACATCTTCGATGCCACGGTGCTGGCGCTGCACGAAGCTCGCGGCACCATGACCTGCCAGTTGGGTAACGGCAAAGTGGAGCTGGAAACGCCGCTGGTTCGAGCCGAGGTGAGCTCGCGCCTGCGCGTTGGCGTTCGCGCCGGTGATCTGCTGCTGGCAACGGAACATCCGCACGGGCTGAGCGCGCGCAACGTTTTGCCGGGAACGATTCGGCGGCTCGAGCAGAGAGACGTGATCGTCGCGGCAATGGTGGATTGCGGCGGCACGGAGTTCGAGGTGCACCTAACGCTGGCGGCGCGCGACGCTCTCCAACTGGGACCAGGCAAAGCCGTCTGGGTCGTGGTCAAGACGCACTCCTGCCATTTGATGGGGATGTGAAAGCGATTGCTGTAAAACGTGTGGAAGCGGGGCGGAGCCTGCCCTGAGCCTAGCCGAAGGGCCCCGCTTGGACGGGACAGAGCCCCGTCCCCACACGAGAAAGTCTCCTCCAGATTCAGCGCCTCGCATCCTGTTCACGCTCCACCGCAATCACCGCGATCCACTGCCCGTTCCGTTCTTTGTGAAACGCAACCGTTCCGCCAAGACGTTCGGCAATATCTTCGGGCAGCAAGTCGCGATGGTAGCCGAAGAATTTTTCCTTGATACGCTGCCACGCATCCCAGTTCTCGAAAATCGCATGCGCCGGCTGGTACTTAGTGGAGAAGACCAGAGCCACATCGAACTGGTCGCGAGCCCTCGCCGCCAAGTCGATCTGGGGGACTGAGAAATCCTCGATGCGCAAGACGCGGAAAGGCTGATTAATATAGCCAAGCCATGGCCGCGTGAGTTCGTCCGACACGGGCCATGCGGTCAGAACGCGCTCACCCGAATGTCGCATCGCCAGGAACCGGCTGGCTTCCGCATGCATCACGATGTAGTCGCGATAAGCCAGATTGTCTTCGAGAGTAAAGCCATACGGAGGATTGCTGAACAGCCCCGCGACAAATGCAATTGCGACCGCTCCCACAATCAATTTCCAATACCGCGCGCGCCGCCTAAGAGTCGAGACCAGCGTCAGAATCACGAGCGGGACGACCGGCAACATATAACGAGCCAGCACCGCTCCGCCCACTACCGACATAAAGGCAAGGTAAGCGAGCACCACGGAAAGAAATGCTGCCTGCATCCAGAATGGAATTCGCGGCCGCGCAACCCCATTTTCCATCTGCGCCGGACGAACCATGGCCAGCAATCCCGCCAGCGTGAGCAGATACAGACCGAAATACCCGAAGAGTTGCCAGAGCCGCATTCCCAGAGCCAGCGGGACGCGCAGAGGATTGAGCGTGGCGGCTACGTTGTAGCGAAAGAATTCGGGATTGCCCAGCAGGAAGCCGGTCTTCGAGTAGTGGTAGGCGTACCATCCCGCCAGCGGCACGACAGTAAGCAGCAGATAGAGCGCGTGCGTGCGTCTGCCCGCAGGTGGAAGAATTTCGTTCCATCTTTCCTCGCATCTTTCCTCCCGACGACGGCGAATGAAATAACCGAGCAGCTCCCAGCCAAACAGCGCCAGCGGAGCCAGGATCGCAGTTTCTTTCGCCAACGCCGCCAGCGAGAACCAGAGCACTTGCTTCCACGGACGGTCTTCTATATACGCGGCCAGCGCCCAGAACGTAAATCCAGCGGCCGGCAAGTCAACCTGCGCCATCGAACTCTGCGTGAAGTACACGGGATAAATCGCCACCAACGCGGTTGTCGCCCACGCCACGGGCAGATTCGCGGCGATTCGCGAAAGTCGAAACAGTCCCAGCAGCGAGAATGCGCTCAGCGCCAGCATGGCTGTGCGCGTGACTAAAGTGGAGTATCCGAAGACGCGCCAGGCCAGCGCCAGCCACGCCATCACCAACGGAGGATGCGCATTCGATAGCGTGGACTGCGGAATGAGCGTGCCGGTCAGAAATAAATCACGCGCGGCCGGAATGTAATAGCCCGCCTCATCCCAGAAATAAGGAAGGCGCAGAAGTGGCGCATGCAGAAGCATCAATCCCGCAAAGAACAGCGCGAACAGAAAAAACTGCTGCACCCACGCGGAAGATGCCGGTCGAGAAGGTTTTTTCAGATCGGACTGCGCCCCCGGCCGCGCAGCCTTCGTTGAACTGTGCATCAGTGAACGGGTCCACCTGGGGCGCGCGGATCAAGCTTGATCTCACCGAACGCGGCCTCGTAGTTCGACACGTTCTGCTGCAAGAGCGCCATGAGCGCCTTGGCCTGTTGCGGGCTGAGATAAATCCCCTGAAAGTTTCGCAACTCCACCTGGGTCTCCGAGCTTTGCTGCATCGTCCCGAAAACGAGAAAAAAATCCCACACGTTCACCCGGATCTGCACGCTGTTGGAGTAGGTCTCGCGATAATCGGGGGTTTGCACGAACTTCACATTCGGTTGGTTCGCCGTATTCATATGTCGCAGTGTAACGCGTGAGCAGAGTACAGAGCAAAAATCACGGGCGATCTTTCCAAGTACACCTGGAGCGAATTAACTCTCCTTTAACACTGGCGCAACATTGCTGCAACACACTCCCTCTACTGTCAGTTGGGGCGGCTTCAGAAAAGGTGGGGTTCGTAGCAAGCTCTTCGAGAGCGCGTGAGGCTCTCCTTCTATCATGGATCCTTTGGAAGCGGCAGACAAACCGCGTTGCCCCGCTCTGATCTACGTGGTGGAAGACGATCAGGATGTGTCTCGCCTGATCGAATACAGCCTGCAAACCGCCGGTTACGAGGTCTCCACATTTTTCTCCGGGGCGCCGGTCGTTCGCCAGGCAGCCATGGCGCAACCGGCGCTGTTTCTTCTCGATATCATGTTGCCCGGAATCAGCGGCTTCGATCTCTGCCGCCAGATCCGCCAGCACGACCAACTGGGCAAGACGCCCGTCATTTTTCTTTCCGCCAGAACTCAGGAACCGGACCGACTGCAGGCATTCGACGCCGGCGGAGACGGATACATCACCAAACCCTTCAGTCCGCGTGAGTTGATTGCGCGCGTCCGCAACGTTCTCCGCGTTCAGCCCGAGGCCTGCAGTCGCGAGATTATTCAGTTGGGAGATTTGGAAATTGATGTCGCTTCGATGACCGTGTGCGTCGAGGGCAGAGCAGTACTCACCACGGTGCGCGAGTTCCGGCTGCTCGAGTATCTGGCCCGGCACCGAGGACGCGTCTTTACCCGCGACCAACTGCTTGACGCGGTGTGGAAAGATGGGAGGTTTGTGACCCCGCGCTCCATTGACGTCTTTGTGCGGCGTCTGCGGGAGAAGATTGAACCCGATCCAAGGCATCCCCGCTATCTGAAAACGCTGCGCGGAATCGGCTACCGCTTCGAAGCCGGCCGCTAGCTTCCGGCGCCGGCTGATTCCGTTATTCCTTGCCCATATCCGGTCGATGAGTGCTATCGGGATGTTACGACAACTGTCCGACTTCAGCGCCGACTGGGAAAAACCGCAAGTCGCCGTATGCAGATTCATGCCCCTTGACAATGGGTCCCCTTTGGTGCATTGTTTCGAACACGCTGTGTGGGAGCCTCCTCGTAGGCTCTGGCTTTCGAAGCCATTTCGGCCGTACTTCCATCCCTGGGGTTCTTGCAAGCACAAGGTCGTATGCGGCAGAACACGCGGCTTGAAGGAGGCCGCATGAAAAATCTTCTGCGGGCCGTGCTTACCCTCTCCGGATTGTGTCTCCTCTACGGTTGCGGCAGCGGATCATCCGCACCACCGCCGACGCCTGCCACTTTGAGTTCCGCACCTGCGAGCCTCAGCTTTCCCGTGGTGGTAGTCGGAACCACCAGCGTCCCGCAAGTGGAGACGCTTACCAATACCGGCGGCTCGGAGCTGGTTATCAACAGCGTGGCGATAACCGGGACCAACGCCACGGATTTCGACCAGAGCGGTACGTGTGGTTCGAGTCTGAGCGCGGGAGCGAGCTGCACTCTGAACCTGACTTTCACGCCCAGCCAGCTAGGCCAGCGCAGCGCCTCGATCACCATCACTGACGATGCTTTGGTCAGTTCACAAGTACTTCCCTTGAGTGGCACGGGCGGTGATTCCGGACCCAATGCTACTTTGTCGCCGACCAGCTTGAGCTTTGGCACCGAGGGCGTGGGCACAACCAGCTCAGCGCAATCCATTACGCTGAGCAACTTCGGCACGATGACACTCAGCATCACAGGTATTACCACGACCACTGCCTTTGGTGAGACGAACACTTGCAATTCGACTCTCGCGTCCGGGGCGAACTGCACCATCAATGTGACTTTCACGCCAAGCCAGACGGGCAGCTTGAACGGCACGCTCTCAGTTACCGACAGCGCAGCCGACAGCCCGCAGATTGTCTCCCTAAGCGGCGGTGTCAATTGCCAAACCAAGGGAGAACAATGTTATGGCGGTCACCCGTGTTGCGCTGGGCTGCAATGCGTGGCCGAAGGCAATCGCGCTTATTGTGTGTCCGGGGGATCGGATAACACCTCCAGGACAAGCTCGTTCTGGGACCGGGTGAACGCGAACAAGGTCGAGTAGCAAGCATCAGCTCCCGCCCCCGCGTAGTATGAAACAGCCGTTGTTGATGTAACCAGGCGTTTGCGCTCACGACCCTCAATGCGGGACTCGATTTGTCCCGCTTCCGCCTTCCCGTAAGCCGCTGCGCCCGAAGACGGAGTGCAACATCGAGTTTTTCAGCCAAACCAGAAAGCCGCTGTGGGCTTCTGGTTATTTGCGCTGTTCGAGTTTGACCGAAGCGGTAACCGGCTGCCCATCGCGCAGCACCTTGACCTCCACCACATCGCCCACTTTGCTGCGGCGCAGGGCATCCGTGAAGTCGTAAAGATTCTTGATCGGTTTGTCGCCGAACTGCACCAGAATATCTCCCGCCTTCAGTCCCGCCTTCGCCGCGGGCGATCCCGGCCTTACATCGGAGAACTTCACCCCGGTTTCCACCTCGCCGAAATCCGGAATCGATCCGAAGTATGGACCGTAGCCGCTGCCTCCCGGCCCGCCCGCCGGCTTGTCTTCCGCAACCACAATAAAAGCTGGACGCTTCTCCGCATCCGCCAACTGCTCGAGGGTCGCCCCGACCACGTCAAGCAACCGCGTCGCGGCCACCGGATCGATCTTCTCCCACGTATCCGAAGGCTTGTGATAATCCGAGTGCAGCCCGGAGAAGAAAAACAGCACCGGAATTTTCTTGGCCACGAACGACGTATGGTCGCTCGATGAATATCCCCCCGGCGAGTACTCGATCTTGAATCCCGATTTCTCCGAAGCCTGCTCGACCACAGCTTTCAGCGTCGAGCCGGTCCCAACGCCTCCTATGTAAACTTTCTGATCCTTGATGCGGCCGATCATGTCCATGTTGAGCATGGCCACGGCCTTATCCAGCGGACGCGTCGGATCCTTCACCCACGCGGCTGAACCCAGCAACCCAAGCTCTTCGCCGGCAAAAGAAGCGAACAGAATTCCCCGCCGCAACTGCCCTTTCTGCGGCGCGAGCAGCCGCGCCAACTCCAGCACGCCCGCCGTGCCTGAAGCGTTGTCGTCCGCTCCCGGATGAATCTGTCCGATCTGCGAAGGCGCAAGAGAATCGAAATTGCCTCGTCCCAGGTGATCGTAGTGCGCGCCGATAATAACGTATTCGTCCGTCTTGCCCGGCAGATAGGCCAGCACATTGTTCACGGTTGCCCGCGTGGTTACGATACTGACCGTCAGCGCCGCAGTCCGGTTTTCCGCCAGCGCAAAGGATGCGGGCTTGGACGAAGCATTGATCTGCTCCTGCAACTCCGCGAGCGATTTGCCCGCCGCCTTGAGCCACCCCTCTGCAACGGCATTCTTAACCTGAAGGAAAATGATGCCGGCATTTTCCGGCCCGCTCACGCTGCCGAATCGCGTCAGCAGGTCTTCTTCGCCGTCTCCCAGCTTTCCGTTCACCAGCACCAGCGCCTTGGCACCGTGGTTCCGGGCGTTGATGGCTTTGGTCACCAACTGGGAATGCTGCGTCATGCCCTGATTGCCGCTCTTCTCGCCGAACGAAGGCGGCTCATAGCGCAGAACGACGACGACCTTGTCCTTGACGTCGATCCCGGCGTAGTCATCGTAATGAAACTCGTCCGCCGAAATGCCGTAGCCGGCGAACACCAGGGGCCCGTTGGCCGATCCCGAAGCGGAAAAACTGAACGGAACAAAATCCTGTTTCGCTTTCAACTCCACCTTCCGGTCTCCAGTCAGCACCGCGAAATTGTTCTTCCCCTTCAACTGCGCGCCGGTGATCACCGTGAAAGGCTGTAAGTAGGAGTTTGTGCCCGCGGGTTCGAGGCCCAGGCTCTTGTACCGCTTCTCGATCAGGTGCTCGGCGCGGGTCAACCCTTTCGAGCCAGCGCCGCGTCCCTCCATGGCAGGCGTGGTCAGCGCCTTGATGTCATCCAGGAAGCGACGCGGATCGGCAGTGGAAATTGGCGGTGGCGCCGCCAGCGAAAGAAATGTAAGTGCCAGCAGGGTAAGGAGAATGGCGAATCTCTTCGCGGCGGCACTGTTGGCGTTGCGCACCCAAATTTGACGACAGTAGTGAGCTCTGGAGTTCTGCATGATCACGCAAATCGTAGGTGGCATGGAGGCTCGTGTCAAATCTCAACTGCCGAGCCCTTTGCGGACATGGCAGGGCTGCTCGGAGCCGTCGACACGTACGGCACACCTCCACCAATGTCGCTTCCTGATATTCTAGAAACCTTCGCCTGGTGAGGGACTCTATGAAGATCAAATCATCGAAATTACTGCTCGCGTTCGTGCTCATCGCGATCTCCTCTTTGCTCTCGGCCCAGCAAACAAGGAGCACCGTGAGCGTCAGTATCGTAGTGATGGACTCGAGCGGAGCCGTTATGCGTCACGCACAGATCAGGCTTTCTCCAGAGCCGACAGCAGCGAGCAACTTGGAAACTGGCGATGACGGCAGACTCACCGTGGACCTACGTCCGGGCAGCTATGAGTTATCTGCGGTGAGTCCTCACTTTTTGACGCAGACCGAACATCTCCAAGTGCAAGATGCCGGCGATCAGACTGCCTTCGTTAAGCTGCGATGGGATGGGGTCGGCACCCCAGTCTACATGGGCCATCCAACCAGCCCGGTTAGGATTGATCAAGCCAACTTGGGCTCCGACCCGCAAATTGACCAGACCTTCGCTCGTCCGTCCCGCCTCACCGCCTTTGCCATTTCCGCCGCGGCCCAGCCCACTTCTCATTTCGACGGCCAAGCCTGGTGGAATCACGTCAAATTCCTCGCCGACGACAAACTTGAAGGCCGCGACACTGGCAGCCGTGGCGAGCGCGCAGCGCAAAAATACGCCGTCGGGCAGCTCCAACGCGCCGGCGTAGAGCCCGCGGGCGTAAACGGCTTCTACCAGCCCGTCAAGTTCGTCTCCCGCCAGATCGTCGAGAAAGATTGCAGCCTCACCCTCATCCGCAAGGACAAGGACAAAGACAAACGCGAGCCGCTCAGGCTCGGTGAAGATGCCATCATTAGCACACGCATCATGCCCGCGCCCGAGGTCGAAGCGCCGCTGGTTTTCGCCGGCTATGGCCTTAAAGTCCCGGAGAAAAATTATGACGACTTCGCCGGCATCGACGTCCGCGGCAAGATCGTCGTCATCCTTGCCGGATCGCCCTCCGAAATTCCGGGCGCGATCGCGTCGCATTACCAGACCGCGGCCGAACGCTGGAAAGTGCTGCGCGCCGCCGGCGCCGTTGGCATCGTTTCTTTGATCAACCCCGCCTCTATGGACATTCCCTGGTCCCGCATAGCGCTCAACCGCGCTCATCCCACCATGGATCTAGACTATCCCGAGTTCAACGAAACCGAAGGCGAAAAGCTCGCCGTCACCGTGAATCCGGCCAGCGCGGGAAAATTCTTTGCCGGCTCCGGCCACACCTTCGAAGAAATCGCCGCGCTCGGTAAAGATCGCAGGCCGCTCCCCCACTTTCCGCTCGCCCTGTCGCTCGCCGCGAAAACGAAAGTTGAACTCACGAAAATCGAGTCGGCCAACCTCGTTGCCAAGCTCCCCGGCAGCGATCCCGCGCTGAAAGATGAATACGTCGTGCTCTCCGCCCACCTCGATCACATCGGCATCGGAGAGCCCATCAACGGCGACCGCATTTACAACGGAGCCATGGATAACGGCTCCGGCAGCGCCCTCGTCCTGGACATGGCTGCAAGCTTTCAGAAGAATCCAGAAAGATTGCGCCGCTCGATTCTCCTGCTGTTAGTGACCGGCGAAGAAAAGGGCCTGCTCGGCTCGAAGTATTTCGCCGCTCATCCCACCGTCGCGCCGAAGTCCATCGTCGCCGACGTTAACGTCGACATGTTTCTGCCCATCGTGCCTCTGAAGTTACTTACCGTGTACGGTCTTGACGAATCCGACCTCGGTGATCGGGTGCGCGAGGTCGCGCAATCGCTTGGCATAAAGGTGCAACCCGATCCCGAGCCATTGCGTAATGTTTTCGTCCGCAGCGATCAGTACAACTTCATCCGCCACGGCCTACCTTCGGTGATGATGAGCGTCGCTCCCGAACCCGGCTCGCCCGAGGTGAAGATTTTCAAAGACTGGCTCACCCAGCGCTATCATGCGCCATCGGACGACGTGGACCAACCGGTTGACCTCGCCGCCGCCGCGAAATACGAAGAGATCGTTAGAGCCTTGCTCATCAACATCGCCAACGGCGACCATCGCCCCGAGTGGAAGCCAGATAGTTTCTTCCGGAGATACGCGGAACCTGTCAAGATTGGACAATGAATTCCCGCAGAGACGGGGCTCGCCCCGTCTCCGCTTTTAATACGCGGCATCGTCTCAGCGGCAAGTGCTTCGTATCAGGGCATCGCTTCAGCGATGCCGGTAGTCGGTCGAAATCAGCCACCCCTTTCGGGGCTGGGCATCGCATAAGACGCGGCCAGCCGCGTCTCCAGATTGGAGAGAACACTTGAACGACTATCTTCTATCCGTGCTCTTAGGAATTGTCGAAGGCCTCACCGAGTTCCTGCCCGTCAGTTCCACCGCCCATCTCCGCATTTCGGAGCTGCTACTGAATGTGCCGCTTTCCAGCGGCTATTGGAAGATGTACTCGATCGTCATCCAGCTCGGCGCGATCCTGGTTCTGCCAATTTATTTTCGCCAACACATTTCGAAGCTCATCTCCACCTTTCCCAGAGGCGAAAAAAAAGACTGCAACTACCTGACCCATCCGCTGAGCCTGGTCATGATCGCGTTTGTAGTGACCGCCGTTCCGTCCTTCCTGCTGGTGCACGTGATCGGCAAGAACCTCGAGAGTCTCTACGTGATAGGCACTGCCCTGCTGATTGGCGGCATCGTGATGTGGATCATCGACGCCATGAAAGCGCCTTGGGAAAAGGCCGGCCCGGGAGCCGCCGGTTCGCCCATTCACACCTGGAAAATGGACGACATCCACGGCGGCCAGGCCATCTGGATCGGCGCCTGCCAAATTCTCTCCGCCGTTTTCCCCGGCACCTCGCGCTCCATGTCGACGATCGCCGCCGGACAACTGATGGGAATGTCACGCCCCGCCGCGCTCGAGTTCTCCTTCTTCCTCTCCATACCCACCATGACGGTGGCCACGCTTTACACGCTTCTAAAGTCGCTTACCGGCAAAGATGAAAACCCGATCGGCGTCCACGAAATCACCTCGCACCAATGGGTCATCCTCGCCATCGGCTTCGTCGTCTCCTTCATCGTCGCCTACGGAGCCGTCGCCTGGTTCATGGGCTATGTCCGCAAGCGCGGCTTCGCGCCGTTTGCCATGTATCGCATTGTGCTTGGGATTTTGGTGTTGGCATATGCTGTGGGAATGATCGGGCGCTAATCTCCACAACATCTGAGACTGCAAGTCTCGGACAAGACCGAAACGACGGAGGCAGCCGTAACATCCAGCCTCGCCCGCCCAGTACCCAACTCGCCACCCCGTGCCCTTTCCCGCGTTGTAGGAACGGTGGATTCTTGTCATAATTATTAGGTTCTGGCCATGTAACGGCGCTGCAGGCAAGCTGTGCCCCGGCAACGCCGTCGCTGCCCCATGACATTTTTCTCGAATATTTTTGCGCCCACCAGGAACCGGCGTCTGAACGAGCTCGTCGGACTCCTGTTGTGCGTCTCCGCACTCCTTCTTTTCCTAGCGCTGGCGTCTTATTCGCCGCTCGATCCATCGCTGAACAGCGCCTCCATCCTCACCAAATCGCACGCTGCCCGCAACTGGATCGGCATCTTCGGAGCCTATCTTTCCGACCTCGTCCTGCAATTCTGGGGACTGGGATCGTTTCTGCTGCCCGTCTTCATGGGCATGCTCGGCGTGCGCTGGTTCCGCTCGCGAGCCGTGCAAGCTCCGGTCGCGAAGACTCTCGGCGTAATCTGGCTGCTCATGTTCGTCCCCGCGCTGCTCGCCATCCTGCCCGGGCACGTGCGCTGGATGGGGGCCATCCCGATCGAAGGCCTCGCCGGCCGCATCGTCGGCGATGTTTTAATCCGCTACCTCAACCTTGCCGGCGCATACATTGTCTGCACGACTGTTCTAGCCGTCGCGCTCTACCTCACCACCGCCTTCTCGTTCTCGGCGATTGAACTCTGGGCGCCCACGCGCTTCGCCTTCGTCCTGGCGCTCAGAGATCGCTTCAAAGACTGGCAGGACGAGCGCGAGCGCAAGCGTCAACAAAAAGAACTCGAAAAACGCCGCGCCGAAAAACCCACGGTCACGGCACAACTCGTGCCCGCGCGCCCAGAAACTCCGCGCCAGGAAGCCCCGCGTCATCGGCAGGAAATCGGGCAGGAGATGCCGGGCGTGCAGTCCGCGGCTCTAGCCCCCCGCACCGGCATCGAACGCATGATCGCCGAGGAAAACGAAGACAATCCCGCCCTCACCCCGCCGCCCCAGAATCCGCCCGCCGAAATCGCAGTCGAAGTCACTGACCGCGCCGACGCCGAGCACCGGCCGAAAACGATCCTCCCCAAAATCGCGGGCAGTTACAAGCTCCCGCCCTCGAGCCTGCTGCACCGCCCCGACGAGCAGCAATCCGTCAACGAAGAAGAGCTCAAAATCGTCGCCCAGGTTCTGACCGCGAAGTACGCGGAATTCGAAGTCTTCGGCCAAGTCACGCAGATCAACCCCGGCCCGGTCGTCACCACCTTCGAATTCAAGCCCGAAGCCGGCATCAAGTACAGCCGCATTGTCAGCCTCACCGACGATCTCTGCCTCGCGCTGCGCGCCGAAAGCATCCTCGTCGAGCGCATGCCCGGCAAGAGCACCGTCGGCGTCCAGGTCCCGAACCGCGAACGCGAAATCATCTGGCTGCGCGAGAACATCGAGTCGCCGGAATTCCTCGGCTCGAAATCCAGGCTCACGATCGGCATGGGCAAGGACATCAATGGACGCATCGCCGCCGCCGACCTCGCCGGCATGCCCCACCTGCTCATCGCCGGCTCGACCGGCACGGGCAAGAGCGTGGCCATCAACGCTATGATCATGTCGATTCTCTACAAATCGACACCCGATGAAGTGCGGCTCGTGCTCGTCGACCCAAAGCGCCTCGAGTTGGGCAATTACGAAGGCGTCCCGCACCTCTACACGCCCATCATCACCGAGCCCAAACTTGCCGCCAACGCTCTGCGCAACGCGGTCCGCGAAATGGAGCGCCGCCTCAAACTGCTCGCCGCCAAAGGCGTCCGCAAGATCGACAGTTACAACCGCCTGTTCGACGACACGCTCAGCCTGTTCAGTGAGCAGTCCAACGCCGATGACGGCCCCCTCCCCTACATCGTCATCATCATCGACGAGTTAGCCGACCTGATGATGCTCGACGGCCACAACGTGGAAGAATCGATAACTCGATTAGCGCAGATGGCCCGAGCCGTGGGCATTCACTTAGTGCTAGCCACGCAGCGACCGTCGGTCGATGTAATCACCGGACTAATCAAAGCTAACTTCCCCTCCCGAGTCTCATTCCGCGTAGCGACCAAAGTCGACTCGCGCACCATTCTCGATGCCAACGGCGCCGAATCCCTCCTCGGACGCGGCGACATGCTCTATCTGCCTTCCGGCTCCGCGCGCGTCCACCGCCTCCATGCCCCATACGTAACCGAAAAGGAAATCGCAGCCGTGGTGGAATTCTGGAAGGCGCAGGGCGTGGCGCAATACCAGGAGAAATTCCTAGAGACGCCCAAAGAAGATCCCGAGTCGCCAGCCGGCGCCAACGACGGTTCCAGAGAAGTTTCCGCGGACGACAATGATAATGATAACGACCCCCTCTTCAACGATGCCGTGCGCCTGGTAGTCGAGTTCGGCAAAGCCTCCACCTCGCTCTTGCAGCGCCGCCTGCGCATAGGCTACGGCCGAGCCGCCCACCTGATCGACCTAATGGAACGCGACGGAATAGTAGGAGCCGCCGACGGCCCCAAACCAAGAGAAGTCCTAAAACGCCCCAACTGGATCTCAGAGATCGAAGAGTCGATGCGCTAAGCTCGTGTGGTGACGGGGCTTTGCCCCGTCCAAGCCGAGCGAAGCTCGGCAGCCGCCCGGTAGGTTTGCGGAAACATAGTGACTTAGTCTGACGAACCAGCATCCCCTCCGAAATTGTCATCCCGAACGAGGCGAAGTAGATTCGTATCGGGGCACGCCTTCAGGCGTGCCGCAAGTGCATTCTTAGACAAACCCGCGTTATACTTCCCCGCTAAAGTGGACCACCCGCCCACCTTGACAAGTGACAATGTACACTTTACGGTGTACTCTAGTGATTAGAAGCTTCAAGCATCGCGGCAACTCCCGAAACAGGCCGACGACCGCCAAAATCGGGCTGGTTCGGGCTCCAGCAGCCCATACCTCAAGTCCTTCTCCACGTCCCGATGGTGACGCATCATCTTGTCACTGTCAAAATGGGCGAACCAGGATGAGTCACACTCAGACGGCCGGGAATTACTGACATTTGCCAATTGGGGAGCGACGATGAGCGCGATTCAGGCAACTGCAAGGCCATGATTCTGTAGATCAAGGGTCGATGTGTGAGACCCGACCGTGAGCGTCCAGGTAGGCTGTCAGGTACCCCATAGCTGAAGCTAGGGGCTTGGACCTGTACTCGGTGTCTGGTTACCCAGACGCGGGACTCTCCGAGTCCCCCCTTTCCGATCCTATAGGCCGCCTGACACGGGATCCGTCCCTGTCGACCCTGTACCCGAACAGCCCGTGCGAAACTGTTTCTCCCTCTTGCGAGGAGAGTGCCTTTGGGCATGCTGCTCTCGATCGGCTGGCTTTTTACAGAGGGCATGTTCCCTCCAACGCGGTCGTCCGTCCTGACCATAAGCCAGTTCCAACGCCGCAATCGTACCGGGGAACGCCCCGGTTATCAAGAGTCATTGATTTCTTTCAACATTCAGAGGCGGCGATTCCTCCCCGCGGCTGAAGCCGGGGGCTCCCTCGCCGAAATTTGGTGGAAAAAATGCGAGTTGCTCGCATCGAGTCAACCTGGTGAGGAGGACTCTTGTTTCTCCGGGCGGACGTAAACAAAGCCCGGATCGAGGCTCATCCGTTTCTTTCGTCGGGAAGACCCGCCCCAGCGAGCTTGACTCACTCTGTAACCACGTCGGGATGGTGGTGATTCTGATGATCATCCGGCGTTCTCACTCCTGGCGGATAATCGCGATAGGTCTCTGTCCAGGTGCAGCCGGAAACGCCAAGCAAGAGGGCCAGGGAGAGTAGCCCAAGAGCGATCCTCGCCATGATCGAAGTCCTTTTCGTGAGTGATCGATCCGGCCGGGGTTCGTGAACCGGCCCGGGGCGGGAACAGACCAGAACCAGCAGTGTCTGCGGCCTCAGGCCGCTCGCCTCACGCCGCCCGCTGGCGTGTCTTGCCGGGCGGGGAACGCGGGTTCGAGTCAGGGAAGCGAAGGCAAGTTGGCCGCTGGAACTCGAAGCCCGCCGTCGGGGGAGACTGACGGTAGTACCGGAGGAGCGGAGTCGGAGGTTGTCACCGTGGTCGTGGGAGCCGGTGTGGCACTGGCGGCGCCGTTCGCTCCCGGAGCGTTTGCCCCTGTGTCTCGGCCAGGGCTGGCGGGTGGTGGGGCCGGTGGTGTCGGAGTAGCCTCGCCAGCCGGAGCGCCGGCGGCTGGACGGGACGGCGAGGACGGCACCGGGACCGGTGAGGGTGATCCCGCTGGTCCCGTATCGGGCGCCGCGCTCAGCGGCCCACCAGCATAAGAGCCCGGCATCAGCGCGTAGCCACCAGGACCACCCGGCACGGGAAAGTCGTCGCATTCGTCGCAGAACGTGGCACAGCCCACACCACCTGTGGCCAGCGCGACGGCCAGCACCGCATCTCGAAACCTTGCCATGACCAGATCCTTTCCCTTCCGTATATGTCCCGAGAGAATATGTCCCGAGAGAACCAATCTGGGCCAGGTTCCGCCCGTGGTTCCTGGAGCGGTCGCGAGCTCTGGCAAGACCGGCAGGTTCTCCCACCCGCGCAGCAGCTCGCGCCCGATTGTTTGTTACGTTCATCGGCCAGCTTCACCCCGGACGATGAGTCGAACTCGCATCCGCATGCAAGTCCACCCGACCGGCAGCGTGGTGCGGACCACAAGGGGAATTGCACTCCTGGGTTCGCGGGTTCCCCAACGGGTTTCCCCAGACTACAACATCAGTGTGAGTCGAGAGGCAGTGCGCGTGAACGCGGACAACCTGATCTCAGAATTGACAACTTGAAACCGCGTTCTAGGTTACTCAAGGCAGACTGCCTCGATGATAGGCGCGCTATACTCGAAGTGTCAGGAGCGACCCGCTATGATTTCGCATCGAGCCGATCGCCGCGAGTTGAATGCGGCGTCACCCCTGCAAATTTACCTGCACGACATCAACGATACGCCCCTGCTTTCGGCCCAAGAGGAGCGTGAGCTCGCCGAGCGGATTGCCGCCGGCGATCCGTATGCCCGCGAGCACATGGTCAAGGCGAACCTCCGGCTCGTGGTGAACATCGCGCGGGGCTACCTGGGCAAGGGACTGAGCCTGGAAGACCTGATCGAGGAGGGAAACCTCGGCCTGATGCGAGCCGTCGAGGGTTTCGACGGCATGATGGAGACGCGGTTCAGCACGTATGCCAGCTACTGGATCAAGCAATCGATCCGCCGCGCGGTGATGAACAACGGCAAGCCGATCCGGCTGCCGGCGTATATGGTCAGCCTGCTCTCGAAGTGGAAGCGGGCGTCCGCGATTCTGACCGATCGTCTGGGCCGGGCGCCCACGCCTGACGAGGTGGGCAAGGCCCTGCGGCTGTCCAAGAAGAAGATTGGCATCGTGGCCAAGGCCATCAAGGTCAACAACCTGATGCCGCACCCCGAGGGCAGCGAGGATGAGGGCAAGATACTGGATGACGTGCTGACCGACGAGCGGAGCAAGGCCCCCGAGGATCTGATGATCGAGGCCGACGACCTCGACCGTATCTTCGGCCGCCTGGACGAGCTCGAGGACCGCGAGGCCGCGGTGATCCGGATGCGGTTTGGCCTCGAACCGTTCCCGCCCATGACCCTTCGTGAAGTCGGTGAGAACCTGGGCCTGACGCGCGAGCGAGTTCGCCAGCTCGAGAACCAGGCGCTGCAGAAGCTCATGCATGGGCTCAATGGAATGAATAGGCAGACTGGCAACTGAACTGAACGGGGAAAGACCGCGGTCGCCGGATCCTCCACCCGGCGCGTCCCGGCTCTCTCCGTCAAGGCCCCCGGCGTCTCGACGCCGGGGGCTTTTTTTGTTGCCGACGAGCGTCGGCCAGGGTGAGCAGAATGCTGTTGTCGGTTGCCCCGAGCGGCAGCAGCGTGGTAGCGATCGCAGTGCAGACGAAGAGACCATTTCACCAGCCCTCTCGTATTACACCGGCGGAAGACAAATCGAAGAAATGGTGAATTTTTCTCGGTTTCATAGATCTTTCACAAAAGCTAAGGATTCGACGGGTAGTATAAACGGCCATCTGGTGCCGTATGTTCCGTCATCTGGTACAGCTACAGACTTGGATAGAACTCGTTGAACTTCTGTTCATTCCTGACCTCTCCCCGCGTACTTGTGACTATCTTGCCCGGATTTGGGTCAACGTCATATTCGGGCAAGACTCGGTCATGGCGATCTGGGCCGTCCATCCCCACCTTGGATCTGCATACTTGAGGAGTCGCAACGTATGAACGCTCTGAATCTGGTGCGGCGATCACGCGGTTTCACGCTGATCGAGCTGCTGGTCGTCATTGCAATCATCGCCGTCCTGATCTCGCTCTTGCTCCCCGCCGTGCAGTCAGCGCGCGAGGCCGCCCGGCGCGCCCAGTGCACCAACAACCTGAAGCAAATCGCCCTGGCGGCCAACAACTACGAGTCATCGAGCGGCTGTTTCCCGGGCGGCTCTTACTCGGGCCTGAACGGGTTCAACCCACCGCACTGGGGCACCTATCCCGAGAACTGGAGCTGCTTCGTGCGGATGCTCCCCTTCTTCGAGCAGGCGCCGATGTACAACGCGGCGAACTTCAACCTTTGTTCTTCCGACGTCAACAACCTGACGATCTGCGGTGTGCGGGTCGCCTCGCTGATCTGCCCCAGCGACCTTCAGAACGACACGATCCCGATTCCGGCAACTCAAGAGTCCGGCACCGGCGTCTCGCCCGGCTGGAGCTTCAACCTGATCCCCAGCGGTGTCGATGCCGTTTTCCCCTTGCCTCCCGGCAACTGGCTCCAGGCGTTCACAAGCTATGCCGGCAATGCGGGGACATTCACCTTCGGGTACTCGAACCTGATGTCGACGACGATCCTCGGCTTTTTCAACGGCGTGATCTACAACGACAGCAGCGTCAAGATCTCCGGCATCACCGACGGCACGAGCAACACGTTCCTCTTCGGCGAGCATAGCAAGGGACTGCTTTACAAGCTCGACCCTGGCTACGCTGTCTCGGACGGTAGCTGGAATTCGGGCCGCTGGTACGACAGTCTCTTCGCGACACTCTATCCCCTCAACACGGGTAACGGCACCAACATCGCGTTTGGCGGCACCACCACTGACAGCTACTACTATCCCACCGCGGCGGGTAGCTTACACCCTGGCGGCGCGAACTTCGCGTTCTGTGACGGCTCGGTCCACTTCATCAGGAATTCGATCAACAACTGGACATTCAATACGGGCAATGCCGACAGCTACGGCGATGCCATGCCCGACAACACAACCTTCGTGACCGTTACCGCAACGGCTCCCGCCATCAAGTCGGGAAGCTACTTGTTGAACAGCCTGAACAACATCCCCGCGAAGCTCGGTGTTTATCAGGCGCTCTCCACCCGCGCCGGTGGTGAAGTGATCAGTGCCGACGCGTACTGAGATCCGGCCGCCAGGCGGCATGACGAACCAGCCGATGCATTCGAGCGACCCGGGGACCGTGGCCAACGGGGCCGCCCCCGGGATCGTTCGCACTACCCTCCCGATGCCTTCTTTTTCGCGGGCACGCCAGCTTCACTCTCGCCAGAATTGCCAGGGAATTTTACCCATGATCAGGATAACTCGCGCTGCTTGCTTCCTCCTCGCCGCCATGCTCACCGGGTGCGGACAAGGCTCCTTGACATCCAACCCGGGAACACCTCCTCCCCACGGAGGCAATCTTGTCAAACTGCATGGTGGCCAGGGCTACGTCGAGGTGGTCAAGAAGGCGGTTGCGTCAGGCAAAGAGCCGACCAGCGGCGAGGCCACATTTTATTTCTTCAAGGACATGACCGTTCCGTATTCGCCGGCACCCAGTTCCGGAACCCTCACGGTCGGCAAGAAGAAAGTGACCCTCAAGAGCGAGGGCGATGCCCTGGTCACGCCGAGCGGCCCTCCCCTCTTCGCCAAGGGAGATGTGGACGGTGACTTGAGCGTCGAGCTCGACGGCAAGTCGATCAATATTCCCCTGGGCATTCGCTGAGCGACCGCGTTCACAGTAGCAGCCAAGCGTTGCTTGACCATTTCTTGAGCGATCCCTCCGCCAGTCGTGCGATTGAAGCCGCTCGCTGCCGGTCCTGGTTCACCACATCGAAGCCGGCATCGTCGGATCCGCCAGCAAGGACTGGCACGGCAGCCACCCAGGCCCGACCTGTTTCGCTAAGCGGGTCACCAATTGAAAGTTTGCATGATCAAGGTGACCGTGCCCTGATTTAGCCAGAAGGACCGAATACAGTTGTTAACTTTCAATTGGTGACCCGCTTAGGTGATGAGCCTCGGCCATGAGTTTGACTCGCCGCGCCGACCCGGCTTTCCGGTTATAGTGTAACGAGCAATGCACATTGTTCGAATCTCCGGAATCTCGAGCGGCCTGACGTGTTCAAGGGTGTGATGCCCGGGCCTGGTCTTGGAGCTTCATCGTCGTGAGCGACTTCTCCTCCTGGATGACTTGCGGCGATTTTGTGGGAGGAACGCAAGGCCGCTTGCTGCTGGCCGTTTTCTCGCTTGCCCTGGCGGTTGGCACGAGCGGCTGCGGGGAGCCGGCTCCGGCCGCTCCGGCCGGCGCACCGACCGACGAGCTCGCCGTGCGGGTGAAGGCCCTCGAGAACCTGATTCCCGACCAGGCGCATATCATGGCGGACGTGGCGGACCACTTCACCAATCTCTGGTTTTGCCGGCAAGAGCGAGAACTGGCCGCTGGCCGACTTCTACCTGGGCGAGACCAGGTCGCACCTCCATTGGGCCGTGCGCCGGATCCCGGTCCGCAAGGATAACGCGGGGCATGACGTGAAGCTAGAAGCGATCCTTCAGGCGTTCGAGAACGGCCCGCTCGAGCCGCTCAAGGGTGCGATCGACGCGAAGGATCGACTCGCCTTCGAGAGTGCCTACAGACAGACCCTCACCGGTTGCTACGCGTGCCACAAGGCGTCCGACAAGCCGGATCTGAGACCTCGGGTTCCCACCGAGCCCGCGTCATCGATCATCAATTTCGACCCCAGGGCAAGCTGGCCGCTCTGAGTGCTCCACGCCAGCCGCATCACCTCGTCACATTCCGGCGGACCGACCC
>CAWCRQ010000149.1:0-85494 GCA_963797885.1 uncultured Acidobacteriaceae bacterium
CGGTCGTAGTCCGTCTCGACGATATTGGCGCGATGCTGCGCCAGAATCGAGGTGAGGCGATTGAGCGCGCCGGGATAATCGGGCAGGTGGACGCGCAGGCGCACCAGACGTCCATCTTTGACGAGCCCGCGCTCGATGATGCGTGAAAGCAGCGTAACGTCAATGTTTCCGCCGCAGACGAGCACGGCAACTTTCTTTCCAACGAGCGGCAGCTTGCGGTTGACCAGGGCTGCAATGGCGGCCGCGCCCGCGCCTTCGGCCAGAGTCTTTTCGCGCTCCAGCAGCAGCAGGATGGCGTTGGCGATTTCTTCTTCTTCGACGGTAACGATGTCGTCCACGTACTTCTGAACCAGCGGCAGCGTGCGGTCGCCCGCGCGGCGCACGGCAATGCCATCGGCGATAGTGGAGGCCGCCATGACCGTCACCGGCTTACCCTCCGCGACGGCAACTTTCATCGACGGCAGGCGCGAGGGCTGAACTCCGAAAACTTGAATCTTGGGATTTGATTCTTTCAGCGCGCAGCCGATGCCGCCAATCAGACCTCCGCCGCCAATCGGTGCGATGACGGCTTCCAGGGCAGGATGCTGCTCCATGAGTTCCAGACCGATGCTGCCCTGCCCAGCAATGACCGCGTCGTCATCGAAGGCATGCACGAAGGTGAGGTGCTCAGCCTGGCTGCGGCGTACGGACTCTTCGAAAGCTTCGTCGTAGTTGGCGCCGTGCAAAACCACGTCGGCGCCGTAGCCGCGCGTCGCCGAGACCTTGATCAGAGGCGTGGTCAGAGGCATGAAAATCTGGGCCCGGATGCCGAGCTTGCCGGCATGGTAGGCCACGCCCTGGGCGTGATTTCCGGCCGAGGCTGCGATCACGCCCTGGGCGCGTTCTTCGGGGCTGAGCAGGAGCAACTTGTTCAGCGCGCCGCGCTCTTTGAAAGAGCCGGTTCGCTGCAGGTTGTCGAGCTTCAAATACACGTGGTTGGCGGTGGATTCAGAAAACGTCTCCGAACGGGCGCAGGGCGAAAGGTAGATAAAGTTGCGAATACGGCCGAGGGCCGACTGAATGTCGTTGAGTGTGATCATTTTCTGACTGCTTCTGACTGCGGCTACGGATACTAAGGATGGCAACATCTTACCTGAACACAGGTAGAGAGAAACGAAGGGAGCAGGGTGCAATGGACCCAGGTACAGCTTTCGTAATGGCACTTTAGGACAGGGGCTACGCCCTTCGAAACCTATGCAGCCGCGAAAAGACGCGCCAGAATGGGCTTTCAGAGGAGTTCATCCCCTGGGACTAATGCCTACTTCGACTGTTGCCGCTCTCGCCCCTTCTCCCGTGCATCGCAAGACGATTGCGCGCGTCGCACTGTTTGATTTGCCCGAGGCGTCTGCGCAGCTGATCACGGAGTGTTTCCGTCAATATGGAATCGAAACGGTTTCGATTGCGCGCGAACACGCGGATCGACTGCAACGCGAAAAGTTCGAGGCCTGCGTTTTGCCCCTGGGAGAAGCAGCCGGCAGCATCATCGAGCTGGCCCGAGGATCGG
The DNA here is from genome assembly GCA_963797885.1 of uncultured Acidobacteriaceae bacterium. Classification (GTDB taxonomy): domain Bacteria; phylum Acidobacteriota; class Terriglobia; order Terriglobales; family Acidobacteriaceae; genus Acidiflorens. The sequence continues at coordinate 1,544 of CAWCRQ010000149.1, forward strand.
CTTCCAACAACCGGATCGTCATTTACGGACTGGGCGGCACCGCGCAGGATGCCATGCGTTATTCGAAGTTGTGCATCAACGCAGTGTTTCACGAACCGTTGGAGCGCTCCGCGGCGATGAAACTGGTGCGCTCGACTCGAATGTTGGTGCTGCACGAATTCCGCCGCTATGTGCGCATCCCCGTCATGACGGAGGTTGCGGTCGTGTTGGCCGACGGTGAGCGCATAACCACCACCAGCCAGGAGATCAGTTCGGGGGGGATGTCGCTCAAGGGCAATCACGTGCCCGAACAAGGGAGCCTGGTCGAAGTGTCGTTTTCTTTGCTGACGCTGCCGCGCGTCTGGGTGCGCGGGTACGTGACCTGGAAGAAAAGCAACAAGACCTTCGGAATTCGTTTTGACCCGACCGACGAGCGGCGCCAACGGCTGAAAGAGTGGATCGAGGCCTACCTGGAAGCGTAGAAAGCCGCTGTCAGCTCTCCGCTGTAAGCTTTCAGTTAAATCTTCTTACCCGGCTACAATAGCGGCGTGGGTTCTTCTTCCGCCGACGTCGAGCCTGAGCCGCCCTCCGTTTTGGAAACGCTCCGATTCTCGCTCGCACAAAGAATTCTTCTGTGGTTCATCAGCTGGGCAACCTATCTGGCCATTTCGCTGATCGGTCCGACTCTTCGCTATTCCGTATCGTGGGAAGAGCCCCCGTCGCCGCCGGACGCGATTTACGAAAAACCGGTGATCTACGCTTTCTGGCACCGGGCCGTGTTCCCGAGCGCGTGGCTGTGGAGAAGGACCGGGATCGCAGTCATGGTGAGCCGCAGCTTCGACGGAGAATACATCGCGCGAACCATTGAAAAACTCGGCTTCATCGCGGTGCGAGGGTCGAGCAGCCGCGGCGGCGCGAAAGCCCTGCTCGGTTTGCGAAGCCAGCTGGAACAGGGCAACCTGGTGGCGTTTACGATCGACGGTCCGCGCGGCCCGAAATACGTGGCCAAGCCGGGCCCTGTGCTGCTGGCGCGCGCCAGCGCGTCTCCGATGGCGGCGTTCTACGTGGCGCTCAGCGATGCCTGGGTGCTGAATACCTGGGATGCGCTGATGATCCCCCGGCCATTTTCGAAAGCGCTGGTGCGCTTCAGCGCCAAAATGCAAGTTCCCACCGATGCCGCCAATGCAGACGTCGACGCGCAGACGGCGGAGTTCCACCGCCAATTGCAAGCAGCTCTCGAACGCGTAACCCGCTTCGCCGAGAAGCACGTCGCGCAAGTAGGATCGCCGGAGTTCCCTGTAATTAAGAGCTAGCAACCTACAATGGAGAGCCGGGCGCCCCGCCCGGCCGCCCGACTTGACCTTTCGACTGAGCTCAGGGCAGGCTCGCGAGACGCCCGTCCCTCCACAAGCAATTGACTTTGTATCGGCGCGCCCGGTAGATTTGCAGGGCTGCTGTTTTTGCTCTTTCTCAAAATTAGGTTCGCGCATGATCGTAGGCCGGCGACACGCTGGCGCTATGGGAAGCGGGTGCAATTCCCGCGCTGCCGCGCAACTGTAAGCGAGGAAGCCGCAACCGGTCACTGGGGTATCTGAAAATGACAACCTGGGAAGGCCGATTGTAGTAACCGGATGCTGGGCCAAAGCTCATTCGAGCGCAAGCTCACATCCTGACTCGCAAAGCCAGGAGACCGGCGTGAACCGTCCACACAACCCTTTCGCGTGATAAAGGAGACGTGCATGCGCTGTTCTCGTCTGTTCGCTAGTATCATTTTTTTGGCCATCGATTTTCTGTTGGCCATCGCTCTGGTGTCCATCCTGACGCCCATCGCTTCCGCCGAAATCAAAATCAAAGTCGTCGATCCGCAAGACGCGGCCGTCGCTGGCGCCGAAGTTCAATTGCTCAAGCTGGGCAAGCCCGCTCCCGCTGCCATTCAAAGCACGTCCTCCGAAGGGCTCGCGATTTTTCGCCAAGCGGCATCCAGTTCTTACCGTGTCCGGGTGTTGGCTCCAGGCTTCGCCGCGGAAGTAGTAACGCTGGACGCCTCCCCAACCACCGAAGTCACCACCATCAAGCTCCACCTGGCAACAGCAGCGGAAACCGTGGTCGTAACCGCGACCCGCACTCCAGTGCCGAGCCAGGCCGCGGGCGCCCAGGTTGACACTCTGAGCGGCCAGCAGTTGGAAGTAATGCAGCCGATTGCCGCGGACGACGCCCTGCGCTTCCTGCCGGGCGCGGTCGTGAACACGGCCGGGCAACGCGGCGGAATCTCGTCTCTCTTTGTTCGCGGCGGCGAGTCCACCTACAACAAAGTGATTGTCGATGGAGTGGCCATCGACAACCCGGGCGAAACCTTTGACTTTGGCACTCTGCCCCTGGCGCAAGCCGATCGCCTGGAATTTGTGCGGGGCGCGCAGAGCACTTTGTATGGCTCCGATGCCATGACCAGCGTAGTGCAGGTGTGGACGCGCACCGGAAACACTCCGGTCCCCGAACTCCGCTTCGGTGCCGATGGAGGAAATTTCGGAACGGCCAACGGCTACGCGTCTCTAGCCGGCGCCCACCGGCGCTTCGACTATAACTTCTTCGCCAACCAGTTCAACAGCAACGGACAGGGCGTAAACGACGCGTACTCGGATTCGCTGCAGGGCGCGAATGTCGGCCTGGCGATTACCGATCGAATTGCGTTGCGACTCCGGGTCCGCCACTCCAACAGCTACACCGGCGTGCCCGGGGAGTGGAGTTTTAACGGCGATCCGCTTCTGCAGCCCGACCCCAGCGAATGGTCGCACCAGAACAATCTTCTAGGAAGCGTGGAACTCACCGTCAACGAGCCCTCCGGCTGGCAACACCGCTTCACCGGCTTCGACTACCTCTCCCGCTACACCGACGTAAACTTCAGCAGCAATTCTCTCAACTACGACGACTTTCCGGGTCACACGTACAACGACATCAATCACGCCGGATTTGAATACCAGGGCGATTATTCCGAGCGAACCTCTGAGCAAATCTCGACACACTCTACTTTCGGAGTTCGCATCGAAAACGAAAACGGATTTGTTGGAAGCTATGGCGCACAAACTCCCGGTCAACGTCTCGAGCAGGATGCATACCTGCAACAGCAGCTCACGCTAGGCAGGCTGTCCGTCATCGCGGGAGGGCGTTTTGTCCACAACAGCGCATTCGGCAATACGGGCGTGCCACGCGTTGCTCTGACTCTGCTGGCGTTGCGCGGCGGCGAAATTTTCTCGGGAACGCGTTTGCGTTTTTCCTATGCCACAGGGTTCATGGAACCCGCCCTCTATCAAACTTTTGCCAACCTCCCCTACTACACAGCGAACCGTGCTTTGCTACCGGAGCGCACCCGAGCCTTCGAAGCCGGCTTCCAGCAAAATTTGTTTGAGGGCCGCTGGGTCTTGAACGCGACCTACTTTAATAACCTCTTCCATGATCAGATTGAATATGGAACCAATCAGGCAGGCCTGGGCCAGTTTTTCAATGTGCAACAATCTCTCGCTCATGGCGCCGAAGTCGAGTTGCAAGGCAAGATCTGGAAGAAGTTATCTCTGATCACGGCCTATACCTATACCTCGACTCAGTACCTGCAAGCGCCGCTCTGCACTCCAGCGAATTTTTGCGATCCTGTATATGACACCGGAAATCCTTTGCTCCGTCGCCCCAAGCATTCGGCAACCACGCTCCTCAGCTATCTGGGGACACGCTGGGGCGCAAACGCGGGTGGAAGCTTCGTGGGCCGCCGCCCGGATTCCGACTTTGACGGCCTCGGCATCAACCATGCGGCAGGTTATGCGCGCGTCGATCTGGGCGGATGGTATGCGATCAATTCGCGAATCACGGCATACGCGAACGTCCAGAATGCGCTCAACGATCACTACAACGAAGTGGTGGGCTATCCTGCGCTGACAGCGAACTTTCGCGCCGGGGTGAGGTTGCGCATTGGAGGGGAGTAGCTCTAGCGGCTGCTGCCGGCCGTCTCTTTCGGCTCGCCATCGGGTTGCAGATCATCCGCTCGAAGATTATCCGGCGCAACCGGCCTGCGCGGCGGGGCGGAGTTTGCTCCGCCGTTGTAGCGGTGGCGCACCTCGTGCAGCTTCTCCACTTCTTTTTCACCGAGCGGTTGCTCGTTGCCGAGCAAGTGCGTGACCAGCGCGATCCTCGCGAAGTGCTCCACGGTTTCCATTTTCATGTAGGCGCTTTCGAGCGACGATCCAAACGTCACCACCCCGTGATTCGCCATCAGTATGGCGTCATGCTGCGGAATCAGGGGCGCGAGAGCATCGGCCAGCTCCGGAGTGCCCGGGGTGCCATAGCGGGCCAGCGGGATCGAGCCCAGTCCGACCACGACCTCGCACACCAGCGGCCGGTTCAGGCCGTAGCCCGAAGCGGCAAACCCGGTGGCGGTCGGCGGGTGCGCGTGCACGATGCCATGCACGTCGGGGCGCAGGCGATAAATCAGCAGGTGCATGCCGATTTCGCTCGAAACCGTGCGCCTACCAGCGAGGCGTTTTCCGTCCATGTCCACAATCACCAGGTCGGAAGTGCGCATCCTGCCCTTGCTTATGCAGGTGGGAGTCGCCAGCAGGCGTGTTTCGTCGAGACGCACCGACAGGTTTCCATCCGTGGCTGCAACAAACCTGTTTTCGTGCAGCAAGCGGCCGAACTGCACAATCGCAAGACGATGCTGGCGGTCGCTAGCCATTGCGCTCAATGTTACAGCACGCCTCGGAAACCTTACAAGAACAAGCAGCTCAAAATCTGCAAAAGCCAGTGGAGCGCGAGGCGTCCCCGCCCGGCCGCCGAAAAGCAGGACGGGCGAGACGCCCGTCGCTTCACCGTATGGCCCTTGGAACCGCCTTCAACCTATGGTCACCCTATAATTTCCTCGATGCTCGTCTCAGACTTCCAGTATGATCTGCCGCCCGAACGTATTGCGCAGGAGCCGTTGGCGGATCGCGCCGGATCGCGCCTGCTGCACGTCACAAGGCGCGACCAGAATCGGCTGCCTGAAAGTTGGCAGGATCGGAGTTGGCAAGATCGGAAATTCCGCGAATTCCCCGACCTCCTGCGCCCCGACGACCTGCTGGTCCTGAACAATACGCGAGTATTCCCGGCCCGTCTCTACGGCCACCGGAGCGGACAGCGGGCCCAACCCCTGAGCCCGCACAATCCAGCGTCCCGAGATTTTCTCCGCGGTCAAGTCGAAGTTCTGCTGACGCGCCAGGTGGCGGACGATCCGAATGAGTGGGAATGCCTGGTACACCCCGGCCGAAAGATCGGGATCGGAGAGAAACTCTACTTTGGCAAACCATCCGAATGCGACTCCGAACTGGAAGCCGAGGTCACCGAGCGAGGCAGCTTCGGCGAGCGCCGCATCCGCTTCGCCCCAGTCGTCGATTTCTTCGCCCGTGTCGAGCGCATCGGACACGTGCCCCTTCCGCCCTATATCGACCGCGACGACCGCGCGGCCGACAGGGAGCGCTACCAAACCGTCTACGCCCAAACGCCGCGGTCAATGGCAAGATCGGTGGCAGCGCCCACTGCCGGCCTGCACTTCACGCCCGCGATTCTCCAGCAGATTCGCACTCGTGGAATCAAGATTGCCGAGATCACATTGCACATCGGCCTGGGCACCTTCCAGCCGGTGCGAACCGAAAAAGTGGAAGATCACAAACTGCATCGGGAACAGTACGAGATTCCAGCGGAAGCAGCGCAAGCGATCAACCGGGCGAAAGCCGAGGGACGGCGCGTGGTGGCCGTGGGCACAACCACCGTCCGCACTCTAGAGTACGCAGCAGAGTCCGCAGGAAAGTTCGCGGGAAAGCTCGCTGCGGCGGAGCGAACCAGTGAGAATCGCGTAGAAGCCGGACGAGGCGAAGCCGACGCGTTTATCTATCCCGGCTATCGCTTTCGCATCGTAGACGCGCTGCTGACGAACTTTCACCTGCCGCAATCGACCCTGCTGATGCTGGTGTGCGCACTCGGTGGTAAAGACTTGGTGATGGACGCTTACCGGCACGCGGTCGAGGCAGAATACCGCTTCTACTCCTATGGAGATTGCATGTTCATCGAGTGACGAGCAACGAGTAGGGTCTCGCGCTGGTAGCATGAGTACATATGCATTGCCCCTCATGGCTCATGTGGGGACGGGCGCCCTCGCGAGCCTGCCCTGAGCGAAGTCGAAGGGTCCGAGCCGAGCGAACCGGGGCCCCCGTCAAGCCCGGTGTTGGCTTGACGGGGTGGAGAAGCTCGGCAGCCGTCTGTGGTCGCAGCAACGCTGGACTCTCCATAGCTGTGATTGCGCTCGTTTCTTTGAGTCTGACTTCTGCGGCGCAGGCGCAAAGCAAGACTGCACCCGCGCCAGATGCCACGCGTGCCGCCAAGCCCGCCGCCACAGGCGAAGACGCACAGTTTTACCGCAACACCACTTTCGCATTCCGCTATCAAATCCCCTACGGCTGGGTGCATCGCACCAGGGAAATGCAAGAAGGAAACGAGGCCGGTAAAGGAGAAGTCCTGCTCGCGCTCTTCGAGCGTCCCCCCGAGGCCACCGGAGACACCATCAACTCCGCAGTCGTAATCGCCTCCGAGAGCGCAGCGTCCTACCCCGGCCTGAAGAAAGCCGAAGACTACCTAGGCCCGCTCACCGAACTCGCGACCGCCAAAGGCTTCAAGGCCGAAGGCGAACCGTATGCGCTCGAAGTCGAGTCGCGCCACCTTCTACGCGCCGATTTCGTCAAGCCGCGGAGCGACAAACTCACCATGCGCCAGTGCACGCTAGTCCTTCTCGCGAAGGGTCAGATCGTTTCGTTCACCTTCATCGCAGCAAGCGAAGATGAAATAGACAACTTGATGGACGGCCTACATTTCAGCAACGCAAAACCGTCCGCATACTAGAGCGTTCCTGAAGTTCGTTGGTGCGGGGACGGGTTTGCCCCGTCCAAGCGGGGCAGAGCCCCGCTTCCACACTGAGCCCAAAAACCACGTCCCTAAGAGCAACAAAAAGCGCCGTTTATGGTATCGATTCCAGCCCTTAAGACAAGCCCGCTTTGTGTTAAAATAGTCCAAGCTCTGGTGACAGCTAAATAGCAGAAAATTCAATAAGTTGACCTCACCCGAGCAGTCCCGGAATCGTCCCTCCAGCCAGGCGTCGGATCTGGGCATTTTCCACGGAGCAGAATGGCCACGAAAGAATTGCAAGCCGAACTCCTCGACGCGAAAAACGACGCGAAGAACGACGACGCGAAGACCAAGAACGGCAAAACCACCAACGGAGATTACACCGCCGATTCGATCAAAGTCCTCGGCGGCATGGAAGCCGTGCGCAAGCGTCCGGCCATGTACATAGGCTCGACCGGCGAACTAGGTCTGCATCACCTGGTCTACGAAGTCGTCGATAACTCGGTAGACGAGGCGCTCGCCGGCTACGCCGACAAAATCGATGTCACCATCCACCTCGATAACTCCATCACCGTAGTCGACAACGGCCGCGGCATTCCCGTCGATAACATGGACATCGACGGCGAAAAAATTCCCGCCGCTCAGGTCGTGATGACCACGCTGCACGCGGGCGGCAAGTTCGACAGTAACTCCTACAAGGTTTCTGGAGGCCTGCACGGCGTAGGCGTAAGCTGCGTAAACGCCCTAAGCGAAGAACTAGAGCTAGAAATCTGGCGCGACGGTTTCACCTGGGAGCAGACGTACTCGAAAGGCGAGCCCACCAGCAAGCTGAGGAAAACCGGCGCGGCCAAAGTGAAGACCGGCACCAAGGTTCACTTCGTGCCCGACAAATCGATCTTCACCACCACCCTCGAATACAACTTCGATACACTCTCGCAGCGCCTGCGCGAATTAGCGTTCCTCAACAAGGGCCTGGTCATCACGCTAACCGACGAGCGGCAGACCGACTCGAAGACCAGCGAAGCCAAGCGTACCGAGTTCAAATACAACGGAGGCATCGCAGAATTCATCAAGCACCTCAACCGCGGCAAGCAAACGCTCCACGACAAGCCCATCTACATGGAAGCCGACAAAGATGACGTGCACATCGAAATCGGCCTCCAGTACAACGACGCCTATTCGGAATCCGTTTTCAGTTTTGCCAACAACATCAACACCGTCGATGGAGGCACGCATCTCTCCGGCTTCCGCACCTCGCTCACCCGCACCATCAACTACGCCGGACAGCAGATGGGCCTCTTCAAAGACGTAAAAGAAAATCTAACCGGAGACGATGTCCGCGAAGGCCTGGTAGCCGTAATCAGCGTAAAGATGCCCCAGCCCCAGTTCGAAGGCCAGACCAAGGGCAAGCTGAATTCCGACATAGCCGGCATAGTGCAAGCCGTAGTCAATGAAAAGCTGGGAGCATTCTTCGAGCAGAACACCGCCGTAGCCCGCAAAATAATCAACAAAGCAATAGACGCTGCAAGAGCGAGAGAAGCCGCCCGCAAAGCGAGAGACCTAACCCGCCGCAAAGGCGCGCTAGATGGCGGAGGGCTCCCCGGCAAGCTAGCCGACTGCAGCGAGCGCGATCCCAGCCGCTGCGAACTGTTCCTGGTCGAGGGCGAATCCGCCGGCGGCACAGCCAAACAAGGCCGTGACCGCCGCTTCCAAGCCATCCTCCCGCTCAAGGGAAAAATTCTAAACGTAGAAAAAGCGCGCTACGACAGGATGCTCGCCCACGAAGAAATTCGCGCCATGATCACCGCCTTAGGCACCGGCATCTCGAAAGAAGATTTCGATCCCACCAAAGTGCGTTACGGCAAAATCATTCTGATGACCGACGCCGACGTAGACGGCTCGCACATCCGCACCCTGCTCCTAACCTTCTTCTTCCGCCACATGCAGGAACTGATCAAGCGCAGCAATGTCTACATAGCGCAGCCCCCGCTCTTCGGCATCAAGAAGGGTAAGTCGCACCAGTACATAAAAAACGAGCATGAATTCGTCAAGGTAATGGTGAAGCGCGCCTCCGAAGGCCTGATCATCCGCTACGGAGAAGGCGCAGCCAAGCTCGAAGGCGCAGCCCTGACGAAGTTCATCACCGTGCTGAACGAGTATCTGGGATTCCTGGACAAGTTAAACAAGCGCATACGCGAAGAGCAAATCACCGCGCTGCTGCCCAAGCTAGACCTAGCCAAGCGCGCCGACTTCGAAGGCGATAAGAATACTCCGCCCAAGAAAATCGAGAAGCTAGAAAGAGAACTAAAGCGCCTGCAAAAAGACCTGAAACTAAAAAGCGTGGAAACGCGCTTCGACGAAGAACATAATCTCTGGGCACTGACCTTCGTGAACGCGCAGGGAGCCGAGCACATCATCAACTGGGAACTAGCCGCGACCCCGGAATCCCGCCAGCTAATCGCCAAGTTCAAGCAGATCGAGCAGTATCTAGAGCCGCCCTTCGTAGTTGAGAGCGTGCCGAGACCCACAAAGAAGACGGCCAGCGCAGCAGAAGATAAGAGAGACCATATCAAAGACTACGATAACCCGGTAAGTTACCCCGACGAGCGAGAGGGAGACGAGATCGGAGGCTACGATGACTCGGTAAGCTACCCCGGGGAAGCCGAGACGGCCCAAGAGAAATCCGGCAAGCCGCAGGCGCTCAGAGTAAGAGCGAAAGAGCCCGAGATCGTCGAGAAAAATACAGCCCGCGAACTTTTCGATTACGTCCTGAACGAAGGCCGCAGAGAGTACACCGTCCAGCGCTACAAAGGCCTCGGAGAAATGACCGCCGAGCAGCTCTGGGAAACCACCATGGATCCCGAGCGCCGCACCCTCCTGCAAGTCCGCCTCGAAGACATAGCCGAGTGCGAAACCATCTTCACCACGCTAATGGGCGAAGACGTAGAGTCCCGAAGAAAATTCATAGAAGACAACGCGCTAGACGTGAAGAACCTGGACATCTAATGTGTGGGGCGGAACTCCTGTCCGCCGCAGTTGCTCGTGTGGGGACGGGCGTCCTCGCCCGTCCAACGATCTTGATCTGCGTGCACGATCCACGATTCACTGTCGCGCGCCGTACCTCACCTCCGGATAAGCCCGGTCAAACAACACCCAAAGCGCTCCGATCACCACGAAAACGAGGTAGCTTCCCTCCGGACCAACCGAGCCGCCCGCCAGCCAAGTGGGCCCGTGCAAACTGGAGTTGAGCAGGTGCCCGGGCAGAAGCGCACCGCTGTCGGGAACGGAGTACAGATAGCTCTCGCCCCAATCCCAAGCCATGTGGAAGCCGACCGCCCACCACAAATCGCCCGTCCGGCGCAGTGTGAGGCATAAAAAGAAGCCAATCATTCCCGCCGCCACGAGGCCTGTCTTCGCTTCGCCGGGATTACTGCCGTGGATGGCGCCGAACGAAATCGAAAGCAGTGCCGCCGCCGGCCAGAAACTCATTCCCCTGGTCAGCACCCACTGCGAATATCCGCGCAGCAGAAACTCTTCAAAGAATCCCGTCAGCAGGAAAAATACCGCGTAATACAGCGCGAACTTGACGATGCGTCCCCCGTGCAGATTGAGCGACCCGAAGGTGAAGGCTCCAGCCGCTCGCAATCCGAGCATCAGAACCGTGAGCGCCGCGATTCCCCAAAGCGTTCCTGCCCAGAAATTGCGGCCAAACGCCCCGCGCGCCGGAAGCCCAAAGTCGCCGAATGGCCGGTCCTCAATGCGGGCCATGACAAAGCCTGGCAGAATCGCGGCCAGCAGCAAGGTGATTTGCGTTACCATGCTCCACCACACCGGCTCACCTGCCTCAGGATGGACAAAGCGCATGAACGCGCCTTCGATGAACAGCACGGTGCCGCCCATGACCAGATAAATCAGCCAGCGGGTTCCGGCATACATGCCGTCGGGTCCGGCGAAAACTTCGCGAAATGGCGACTCTCGGCGAACTTCTGGGAGCATCGATTGTCCGAGCATCGAGGGCGCGCGAGAAGCGAGCGGCGCAGAGTCCGAGATCGACTGAGACGCCGACGGTTCAACAGAGGGCGGAAGCGGATTGGTATCCATCGGTGTCGGGAACATGGTAAAACACTCGGTCTCCCTCTGTTACGCGAATGTTGCGACGATTTCTACAATCCGACGCTTTCCGCGCCCCGCAATTTGCCGCGGCCGCGCTGCTGCTGGTCTATCTTCTGCAGTGCGTCTGGCTGGTCCGCGTGCAAACGTTGCATGGCCTGCTCCCGGATTCCGACCAGGCTCTGCGCATCTACCAGGGGCTCGATCAGTGGAAGGGCGGCGCCATCGCGGGAACACCCGAGTCGTTGCGTTCCGAAGCCGCCACCGGTGTGCCGTCTGCGGGCCGGTCCGGCCATCTCCACGTGCGCGACGGTTACGATCGGGACCGCTCGCCCCTCTATTACCTCGTCGCGGCTGCACCGCTTCTGTTGCGCCCAGACTCGTGGTTGCCGCAATCATTCGAGCCGTTGCTGGCCGCGACTCCGTACCTGTTCTTCGGCGTGATGCTCGGAGCCTCGCTGTGGTACGTCGCGCGCCGTCTCTACGGCAATCCTGGCGGATACATCGCCCTCGCGCTCTACTGCTTTTCGCCGCCCATGATCGTCAACGTCGCCGGCGCGCAGAGCGTGGGTGAAATGGGCGGCGTGTGGGGAGCGTTCGGAATCGTCTTCACCGCCATCGCCGTGGCACACACCCTCTACGCTCCCCGCGAAGTTGTGCTCTGGAACTGGCGACGCATTCTGCTTCTGGGATTGTCTCTGGCACTAGCAGCGGGCAACCAGTTTTCGCTGGGAGTGCTGGCGCTGGTGATTTTGCCTCTCATGTTCTGGGTGGCGCCGGTCCGGCCGCGCGCCGTGCTTGCTATCTGGACCACCGCAATGGCAGTCGCCGCGGTGCTGCTATTTGCCGCTTACTTTTTTGAACCTGCGTTGTTCGGGCAAGGAATGCTGCACGCGCGCTGGATGGACCTCGAGCCCGTCGCGTTTGGCAGGTCTGTTTCCTACCGCAACCTATTGCAAACGATCTTCATGAGCAGCCCGCCCCTAATGCTCGCCCTCCCCGTTGCGCTGATCGCATACCTGGGATGGAACCGTACCCGCTATTTCGGCAACACCGCGCCGCTCCTGATCGCGGTGCTGTTGCTCATCCTCGCGCTAGGCGCTCCCAATTTTCCGGGGCAAGGATTCCATCTGGCCACGCTCGTGTTCCTCTTCGTCTTCGTCAGCGGGGTGTTCTCCGATTTGCTGGAAACTCAGCAAAGCCTGCTCGTGACGGCTGGCCTGTGCGGACTGTTGGGCGCCTCCGCCATCTGGAACCTGCTGCAGTTGTGGCGCGTCTGATTGCCCGTAGAGACGCGGCTTGCCGCGTCTCCGCAGACGGGGCAAGCCCCATCTCTACAGAATCACGCAGGTTAAAATATATGCTTACAACATTGGCGAGGATCGACTTAGCAAGATCAACTTAGCAAGGATCAACTTAGCAAGGATCAACCATGAGCACTCCAACTCCCATATCGAAGACCATCTATGTGACTCGCACCGGCCTCCCGCTCAGTTTTGAGCTCGAATGGCCTTTCCGCCATGCTACCTCCGGCGCCGACTTTGACGTCCTGCACACGGTGATCACGCTGGAAAATTCCGGAGGGCTGCGGGCGCTTGTAGCCGTGAACCTTTCCGCCACGCTGCGCGAAGTGCTGCCTTCGCTCGAACCGAAAGACACGGAAGCTCCCCTCATCAACGCTCTGCGCCAGGAGGTCGACCACAAGCAGACGGAGTTCGTGAAATCCGGCAAGCTGGTGCCGCTGCCCTTGTCCAGCCGCCACTACAACTTCAAACTCAAACGGTGGGTTTTCGGCAAGGCCACCGACGAAGAAGTCGCCCGCATGATCGAGCGCAAAGTCTATTGGCAGACGCGTCTGGTCGGCGGAGATGTGTGGCTGGGCGACGCGACCGAGGCCCTCTACCTCGATACCTCCACCGATCACATCGCGGAAATCGCCGCCGGACTCGCGCACCACGGGCTCTTCACCATGGCCCGGCGCTACGCCACCGCGCTTCCCGCCCTGATGGATCAGAAACACCGCTTCGAATCTGAGATGGCCGCAGCCCGTCAACAGCTGGAAGAAAAACACGCCTTTGAGCGAGGCTAGGAGGTTAGACGTTCCCAGCCCCTAAAGGGGGCGGAGGAAGAGCGTGCGGCATCGCTAGTTATACAATCTGAGCAGCATTCCACAAACACCAACGGGACATCTTCAGCCACTATCATCGGACTTCCAACCGCTCGGCGGCTGATTCTGGGACTGCGTATGCTCGGTCTGAGGGCGTTCGATCGCCGGAATCGTGCGCAAGACGTAGCTCCGATGATAGCAATGCTCACAGCGGACTGCTTGCAGGAACAACAACGGAAGCACGTATTTCTCAAAGAAACCGCGAGGGCGGGAGCGATACGCTTCTTGCCCCCCACATCCCCGGCAGTGGAATTCCTCGAAAAACCGGCTCCCAGTCGGGCTGGCAACGGGAGTCACGGAATACACTCCTGGACACAAATATTCTAAACCTGTTCAAGACGCAAAGTTGCGAACCAAACGTTGCTGATAAAAACGCGCCCTCCGCTCACCGATATCCCCAAGATACCCCTGCACTTGTAAAGCCGCTTTTCGGCGTGCTAAGGTGCGCCGTCGCTGCTACTCTAAATCGACAATGAAATCCCTGTTGGCCACGAGGATCCAATGAGCACTTTTGCGGCGAATACGGAAGCTCCCCGCAAGCATCGCCCCTATGTTCCGGAATCGATGCAAATGAAGGAGTTTACCTTCAGGGCCGTACTGATCGGGCTGTTCTTGACCGCCCTGTTAGGCTCGGCGAACGCGTACCTCGGGCTCAAGGCGGGGATGACGATTGCCGCGACCTACCCGGCAGCCGTGATCGGCATGGCGCTGCTGCGGTTGCTGAAGGGTTCGCTGCTGGAAGAAAACATCGCGAGAACCGTGGGCTCGATCGGAGAATCGGTGGCGGCAGGCGCCATATTCACCATCCCCGCCTTCGTGATGGCGGGGATTTGGCCGGGTCTCAACAAGGATCAGTACTGGAAGTCGGTAGCTCTGATGTTGATTGGAGGTACACTCGGCATCCTGTTCGTGACCCTCCTGCGCCGGGTGATGGTGGAGGATCCCGATCTGCCGTTTCCCGAGTCCGTGGCCGCCTCCGAGATTCACAAGGCCGGACAGCAGGGAGCGAAAGCCGCGAAGATTCTGTTTGCCAACATGGGCTTCGGCGCGTTCATGTATCTGCTGGGAGCGATCAATGTTTTCAATCCCAGCAACACTTTCCCGGTGAAGATCAGCGCTCTCGGAAAGAAGCTGCTGCTCCGCACCAGCACGAATCCCAACGTGGCCACGACGATTACCGGTGGCGCTACGCTGTTTACGGCACCCGACATCAGCCCTGCCTATCTGGGCGTCGGATACATCATTGGCCCCAGACTCGCCGCCTTGAACTTCGCCGGAGGCTTGCTGGCATGGGGCCTGCTGGTACCACTCCTGACCTTCACCATCGGTCCGTACATTCAGGCATCGACGCCCCAGGGACAATCCATCGCATGGCCCCTGCTGGCGCAAGCTATCTATTTTTCGATTGTGCGGCCGATCGCGGTCGGCGGCATGCTCGTGGGCGCGTCTTACACGCTTTTCAAGATGCGCAAGCAACTGGCCCTCGGCATGAGCCGCGCCGTTTCCGATTTGAAAAAGTCGGCGGCTGCGCACGCCGCCGCCAATCGCACCGAGCGCGACCTGCCAGCCAAAGCCGTCTTCGCTGGCATCGCCGCGGTGTTCGTCGCCATGATCCTGCTCTATCACTTCTTTATCGGTGGCGCGGGTACGCTCTCCGCTTCCAAGATACTGGTGGGTTCGTTGGTCGCGGCCTGCGTAATGATCGTCGTGGGATTCTTCTTCGCTGCCGTTTCCGGGAACCTAGTCGGGATGATCGGATCGTCCAACAATCCCGTGTCGGGACTCACGCTTTGCACGCTGGTGATCGCAGCCCTGCTGATGGTCGCGCTGGGAGTCTCCGGCACGGGCGGAGTCGCCGCCGTGCTCGGAGTTGCGGCCGTAGTCTGCGTCTCGTCGGCGGTCGCCGGAGAGATGCTGCAGGACCTGAAGGTCGGACACATCCTGGGTGGAACGCCCTCCAAAATGCAGATTGGAGATCTGTTCGGCATCGTCGTGGCATCGCTCGTCCTTTTCTTCCCGATCGCGATCCTCGATAGGGCATACCACTTCGGCAGTTCGGCGCTCCCGGCTCCGCAGGCGGGGCTCATGGCCATGCTGTCCAAAGGAATCGTCGGTGGCGACATGGCGTGGCCGCTCGTGATCGTTGGTATCCTGCTGGGACTGGCGATGATCATGATCGAGGTGAAAAGCGTGATGCTTTTCGCGGTCGGTATGTATCTGCCGTTGGGCACAACTTTTGCCATTTTTATCGGAGGCGTGATTCGCTGGCTCACCGACAAATTGCGCGATCGCCGTGGCTTGAACGATGCGCAGAAGGCGCGCGTGGAAAACGCAGGCGTCCTGACCGCCTCGGGGCTGATCGCGGGCGAGGCGCTCTGCGGCCTGCTCATCGCGGCCCTGGTGGGCTCTGGCCGCGACGTAACGCTCGTCCAGTGGACCCCGCCATTTTTTCTGGCGCTGGCGGCGCTAGCCGTGCTGGCCATCGTCATGATCCGAGTTCCACTGGCGAACGCCGGCAGGCCCGAGGATCCGGCGCCGCCAACGGCAATCATGTAACGCTCGTGTAGGGATGCTCGTGTGGGGACGGGCGCCCTCGCCCGTCCAAGCCGAGCGCAGCTCGGCCCCGCCACGTTCATGTGAGCAACTCAGGAATGTTGATCGCAGAAAATATCGCCCGGGTGCGGGAGCGGATCGCGGCAGCGGCGCATCGCGCGGGCCGCAACTCGGACGAAATCACACTGATGGCAGTGAGCAAGACTTTTCCGGCTGAACGCATCCGCGAGGCGTACGCTGCTGGGCTGCGCGTTTTCGGCGAAAACAGAGTGCAGGAGTTCGCGGGAAAGGCAAATACTTTGCGTGACTTGAGTGACATCGAATGGCACCTGATCGGACATCTGCAAACAAATAAAGCCGCGAAGGCGGCGGAGTTGTTTGGTGCGGTGGATTCGGTCAACTCCGTGCGGATGGCAGAGAAACTGAATGCGTTAGCAGAAAGCGCGGGCAAGTCATTATCCGCCCTGATCGAGATCAACGTCGGTGGCGAGCAGGCAAAAAGCGGAGTAGCACCAGACTCTGACGAACTGGAGCAGATTCTGCAAGGCGCCCCGCGATGGGGAAATCTGAAAATTCACGGCTTGATGACCGTCCCGCCTTACACAGAAGATCCGGAGGGCTCGCGTATCTATTTTCGCCAACTCCGTCAGATTCGAGACAGCGTTGCCGCGCGTAATCTGCCAAGAATCGGCAGCGCAGTTCTTTCCATGGGCATGTCGCACGATTTCGAAGTCGCGATTGAAGAGTGCGCAACGTATGTGCGAGTAGGCACAGCGATCTTCGGGGAGAGAGCTTAGATTCTCCTCAGCGTACCTCCGTGTACCTCTGTGTCCTCTGCGTTTAAGGTTTTGCTTTCCCCCGGTGGTAAAGACTCTCGATGGCAGAAATAAAAAACTCGCCCGACGGAGCAACCTTCGCAGTCAAAGTCCACCCGCGCGCGAAGAAGAATGGCATCACAGGAGAAGTAGGCGACGCCCTGAAACTAGCCCTCACCGCCCCGCCCGTGGATGGCAAAGCCAACGAAGCCTGCATAGACTTTTTCGCAAAACTTTTGAACCTGCCGCGTTCCTCCGTTACTATTGCAGCCGGCCAGACCAGCCGAAATAAGGTGATCCGCGTGGCGGGCTTGTCGGCAGAAGAAGTTCGAAAGCGTTTGAAAATCTAAGGCCGGCATCAGGAGCCGCAGCATCAAGAGCAACGATTTTCAGGAGCAGGCTTGACCCTTTCCGAACGCTTCCACGAGATCCGCACCGGCTTCGAACGGCCCTTCTGGGTCGCGAACATCAGCGAGATCTTCGAACGTCTTTCCTACTACGGGGCCTTCGCTTCGCTTGCACTTTACCTGCAGGAGACGCTGAATTTCTCCACCGAGCAGACCGGGACTCTGACGGGATTGTTCGGTGGCATGGTATGGTTTCTCGCGATCTTCGGGGGAGCCGCCGCCGACCGCCTGGGCTTTCGCCGCGCGCTTTCGCTGGCCTACCTCATCCTCGCAGCATCCTATTTCCTGATCGGATCGATTGGGGCATCCTGGCTGGGGCCCGTGCGCAACGCGGTGCCGCTCGGCTTGTTTGTCGGCTGCATTCTCATCCTCCCTGCGCTCGGCATTTCGATGGTGAAGCCGTGCGTGGTCGGTACGACGGCCCGGGCTTCCAAAGAGAATGTTCGCTCCATCGGCTACTCGATTTATTACACGATGGTCAACATCGGCGGCGCCCTGGGCCCTTTGTTAGCAGGATGGGCTCATCACCACCTCGGTGTCGAGAATGTTTACCGCGTCGCTGCGCTCAGCGTCTTCGCGATGTTTTTCGTGGTCATCATCTTCTTCCGCGAACCGCGAAAGGTCGGGGATGCGCCGCCGCCCTCGATCGCCACGGTCGGCCGCAACTTTTGCGTTGTGGTGGGCAATTACCGGCTTGTTCTGCCCGTGTTGCTGTTCGCCTTGTTGTTGCGTATCGGATTGGCGATCTATCCCCAATACAACGTGCCTTGGTGGATCTGGTGTGCACTGCTGGTTCTAGTGCTCGCAGGCATCAGCCGCTTCATGTGGTTCCTTGTGATCTTCACAGGATACTGGGTCGTTTTCTGGCAGCAGTACATCAGTTTGCCCGGCTACATTCACGGCTACATCAACTCGAATGCCAACGTCGAAAACATTCTGGTGACCGACGGATTGACCGTAATCCTCCTCACCCTCGCGGTAAATTTCATGACCCGCAGAATCCCTGCATTTCAGGCCGTGATTCTCGGCACCGTAATCACGGCTCTCTCTTGGGTGATCCTCGCGCTGCGGCCGACGCTCTGGGGCGCGGTGCTTTCCCTGTTTGTGCTGGCGCTCGGCGAAATCATTCTCTCTCCGCGTTACTACGAATACATTTCGCGACTCGCCCCTCCCGGACAGCAGGGCACATACATGGGCTTCGCGTTCCTGCCGATCGGAATTGGCTCGCTCATCGGTGGTTGGTTTGGCGGCGCGCTGGTTCACCACTTCGGAGAAGTCACTCATCATCCGGAGCGGATCTGGTGGAGCGTGACGGCGGTCGGCCTGGCCACGGCAGGTGTGCTCTGGATTTATGACAAATGGATCCTGGCTCACGCTGATCACAGTCAACCGTGACGCTAGGTCACAGCATCCACTTGAAACTCCTTTTATCATGAGCATCTCTCCGCGCCCTGACCGGCGGAGACAGGCATCGCTACATCTTGAGGAGAACATGCCCGCACGGGAAATCATCCCTGACTACATTGCCGACCACATCCGGCGCGTGCTGAAGGATGGCGGGTCGGCGCCGCACTCGGAAGACGTGCAACATTTTTTCAAGGAAGAAGTGCAATCGCGCGGCTGGTACACGGCCGAACTGAGAAAATTTGCAGTACGGTTCCGGCGCACCATCGCCCGCGAACGGGGAATGGATTTCCTGGTGCAGGTCGCCGACAAACTTTTCTCCGGCCGGATTCTTGAAGAAAAGGTGATGGCTGTTTTCCTGCTCGAAAAACAGACGAGGAATTTTGGCGACAAGGAATTCCAGCTTTTTGCCTCCTGGCTCGACCGCGTCACGAACTGGGCCGATCACGACGCGCTGGCGCATTATCTGCTGGCGCCGATGGTGGCCGCCGACCCTGCCCGTTGCCGCCAAGTTTTCCAGTGGGCGAAGTCGCCGAATCGCTGGCGGCGGCGCGCAGCGTGTGTGGCGTTGATCCGGGGAGCGCGCGAGCGGCGGTTCTTTCAACAGATCGTGCGCCTTTCGAATCAATTGCTGCATGACAAAGACGAAGACGACATGGTGCAGAAGGGATTGGGCTAGCTATTGCGCGAGATGGCCAAGGCCGATCCGAAGCGCACCGTGCCGTACCTGATGAAGATCCGGAAGAACGCGTCGCGACTGGTGCTCCGGACGGCCTGTGAGACGCTGCCGGTTGCCACGCGGCAGCACGTGCTGCGTGCGGAAACAAAACCTTAACCACAGAGGACACAGAGGTACGCAGGGGCAATCAGATTCTTGGGTTTCCCCTGTGTACCTCTGTGTCCTCTGTGGTAAAGATTCTTCTTAGCGTTTCGGTCGAAAACTCGCCATCAGTGACCTTCCTCTTCCAGAAATTTCTCCACTTCCAGCGCCGCCATGCAGCCGGAACCAGCGGCGGTGATGGCTTGGCGATAGCGGCGGTCCTGCACGTCGCCGCACGCGAACACGCCCGGCACTCGCGTGAAGACGTTCTTCTGCGTAACCAGGTAGCCATCCGGATCGGTTTCGAGTTGGCCTTCAAAGATCTTGGTATTCGGGATGTGGCCGATCCCAAGAAACATTGCGCTCGCAGGGAGATCCCAGCATTCGCCGCTCTTCAGATTGCGCAGACGCAGGGCGGTGACTTCCTTCTTGCTAACATCAAGAACATCGTCCACCACGGTATCGGTGAGAAACTCTATCTTCGGATTGGCGCGGGCGCGCTCAAGCATGATTTTCGAAGCGCGAAACTGCTCCCGGCGATGGATGAGCGTCACCCTGCTCGCGAAGCGCGTCAGAAAGATCGCTTCTTCCATGGCGGAGTCGCCGCCGCCGATCACCGCGATTTCCTTGCCCGAGAAAAAGAAGCCATCGCAAGTAGCGCAGGAAGAGACGCCGTGGCCGATCAGCGCATGCTCGTTCGGCAGGCCGAGCCAGCGCGCGGACGCTCCGCTGGCAATGATGAGCGTACGGGTGTGAATGGTCTCTTTGCCGACGCTCAACTTGAACGGATGTTTGCTCAAATCGGCTTTGACCACGTGGCCCATGCGATATTCGGCGCCGAAGCGCGCGGCCTGCTTGCGCATGTTCTCGATCAGTTCCGGCCCCTGGATGCCTTCGGGAAAGCCGGGGAAATTCTCCACCAGGGTGGTCAGCGACAGTTGTCCGCCCGGTTCATGGCCTTCGATCAAGAGCGGCTTGAGGTTGGCGCGGGCGCTGTAGAGGGCGGCGGTGTGACCGGCACACCCGGAGCCCATGATCACAACATTGCGTATGTCCATAGAGGTGAGAAACCGTGTTGAAGAAACAGTACTGGTAGATAGATTCTGAAAAATAGATTCCGCTTCAGACCGCTGGTGGAGCGCCGGGCGTCCCCGCCCGGCCGGACGCTTCGGCTGCGCTCAGGGCAGGCTCGCGAGACGCCCGTCCCTCCATCGCATAAGTCATCACGCGGTCACGGTGCTACGGTTTCTTCTTGCTGCCAGCACCCGCCTTGGTCGAAGTTCCGGTCGAGCTTCCCGTGCGCAATCGAGCCAGTTCCTCGGGCACCAATTTGCGCGCGCCCAGAGCCTCGCGATATCGCTCCATAATCGAAGAGGCGGCGCGGAAGATCGGTTCGTACGCGCTCTGATCCGTCGCCGGACTTCCCTCTTCGCCCGAGCACCGCGCCAGCACCACCGACGATTTGCCAAAGCGCTCCAGCTTGACGCGCGAAACCGGCGTACTGGAAGACAACATCGCGGTCGCGGAAACCACCGCGGAAGCGCTGTCCTCAATCGAAATCTGCATCAGATCTTTAGGCTCGCGCACGCGCAGCACGAGCGTCTCCACCATATTCTTCGAGTCCACGCTGAACGAGTATTGGACATTGCTGAACAGGATGGCGCCGGGGAACTCGCGCCGAACCCGGACCCAGTCGGCCGCCGCAACCGCACCGGGCGGTAAGGGTTGCATGCCGGGGATCGGAGTGCTCGGGTCGAGTATGGAGCGCCCGCGAGCCACTTCGAAGTCTGCGGCGAACGCCGGCTTGCCCGGTACTTTGGCCAGCGCCGACGATAATTCTTTCTGCCCGTCGGCTGCAGGCTCGCACACGTTGATGACGTTCACTTTCACGGGGGGCTGCTGGGCGAAAGCCACCGCAATCATGGCCAAGGCTGCCGTCATGATCAGAAATTTGTGAGGGAACACGGCGAAATTGTATCAGGGAAGTCGCCAGCTACTAGCTTCTGGCTGCTAGCTACTTGGTTACCAGCCCTACTGCGTCGTAACGCTATCGTCGTCCGCCGCGCCATGGCGGCGCAGCAACTGCGGCAGATTCTGCGAAAACGCCGAGCGCGGCAGCACCATGTCACATCCCACTTCGTGCGCTTTCTGCTTCAAGTCGCCCTGCACGTGCGAGAGAAACCCGATGATCGACGTCCCCTTCTTCAGCTTGCTTTTCAGTTTCGGGATGAGCGTCAAAGGCTTGGCATTGGCATTGTTCAAGTCGAAGATGATGAGGGAAGGCTGTTCTTCGCCGTTGCTCTTCATCCGCTCGGTGAGTTCCTTCTCGTTCTTAACGAACTCCACCTTCACGTTCATCTTGCGTCCCGTTTCCTGAATCTTGCTCAGGAAGAACAGGTCTTCGACGAACGCGAAGACGCGCGAAGCCGCGTCCTCTCGTGGAGCGGGCAAAGGCTCAGGATCGACCACCGGGTAGGACGCGGAAAATCCGGGCCGGCGCGGTCCTCGGTTGCCGTTTCCGTTGTCGCCGCCCATATTGGCGCGGTAGCTGTGATCCATGGGAGCGGTAAAGATGCCCTGATGCTCCTGGCGGTCGCGGCCCATCGGGCCACCCGCGCCTCGTCTCGGCGGACGCCGTCCACGGCGCCGTTTGTGTCTTCCTCCTCCTGCGGAGGAATGTCCGGGTCCTGCATTCATATTTTTTCTCTTGTTAGTCTTCGGAGTTGATCCCCGAAGTTAATCCCCGGCCTGGATCACAGGCTCGATTGTTTCGTTTTTCCTTGCGGTCGGCACGTTAGTCGGCACTCTAAACGTGTTGGGCAACGCATGCCTCACTGCGCGTGGCCCACTGCAAACCGGCTACCGGCAGACCAAACCCCACATCGGCTGGATGCTATTCGAGAACGATGTCCAAACTATCTTTTAATCTAGGCGCCTGGAGTTTTATTGGCGCGAACGGCCAGCCTGGAAGCATGGCCATTGGGAACACCTTGATGTTACTCATGAAACCGCCGACTGCGCAAGGGGGAAGTGCCTTAAGTTTTCCACATCTGGGTGGTTACCTTGGAATCCCGAGCCCCTGCTTCCGCCTTGCACCGGACCGGAAGCGTGCATGGTTGTAAGGGTTCGACCGCGAGCGCCGGTTGGTAAAGCCTTTAATTTCCGAAAGACGACAGCCCCGCAGTTTTGCCTGAAGTTCTGCCACGGCTATGCCGATAGAAGAGGTGTGAAACCCGCTTCTGCCAAAGAGAAAACCTCTGTTTCACAGTTAACTCGCGACCTTGGCTTCATCCCGGAAAGCAAAGGCGTAGTCGCGCGCAAACTGGTCGAAGCTGATCGGCCTGTGTCCGGTCAGCCGCTCGACGTCGTCCGTCAGTAGACTCGCTTTCCCCTCGCGATAGAAACGCTGCAAATCGAGCAGAGCATCGGCAGACCATTCCGGCACGCCAGCGGACAGCATGCCTTTCTTCAATTCGGCCGCGGGCAGGTCCACATAGCTGATTTTGCGTCCCGCAACACGAGAGATCTTTTCGGCAACTTGCTCGTTGGTAAAAGCTTCTCCTCCGGTTAATGCGTAGGATTTGCCTTCGTGCCCCGTCGCGGCGAGAACTATCACTGCCACTGCGGCAATATCCCGGATATCAACTATGCTGACTGCGCCGTTTCCCTGGCATCCGTAGAACGCGTTCTGAGAGCTGATCGTGCTCGCGCTGTAGTTGACCAGATTCTGCATAAAACCGTTGGGACGAAGAAACGTGTAGGGCAGGCCCGAGGCTTCAATGTTCTCTTCCGAATCGCGATGCCCGCTCGTAAATGTCGCCCCCCGCCCACCGAGCGCGGAAAGCTTAACAATGTGCTGCCGCCCCGCCGCGCGCACCTCTTTGATGAAATTCGCTTCCAGCGCTGGCAGGTCCCGAGCCGGCGGTCCGACCAGAAAAATCTTTTCGACCCCATGCAATGCTGGACGAATCGTCTCTGGTTTGGCGTAATCCATGATCACACCTTCCAATCCCTCAGGGGCTCGGGCTGCTGCCGCAGGCGACTGGAAGGTAGCGCGCATCTTCAACCCGACCGCCAGCGCTTGCTTTACCACTTCACGACCGACGTTCCCACTTGCTCCAGTGATCAGAATCATTTCACTCTCCCTTAGCAACAAGAATATCTTGTATTGAGATGCGGCAGGTCGGCTGCATGTTGCAAAAAACGCGAGCCCAACTACCGTAAGTGCAGACCGTGTTTCCGGTTACCAAAAAGTTCACGCATCGTCGAGAAGCTGGGCGGCGGCGGGATGGGTGTGTGTGTATAAGGCCGAGGACCAATTAACCGCCGAAACGAAA
Organism: uncultured Acidobacteriaceae bacterium; assembly: GCA_963797885.1. Taxonomy (GTDB): domain Bacteria; phylum Acidobacteriota; class Terriglobia; order Terriglobales; family Acidobacteriaceae; genus Acidiflorens. The sequence goes on from CAWCRQ010000149.1 coordinate 25,054, forward strand.
TGACGCTGCTCGCAGCGGTCCTGTGTCTCTAGTGCAGGCGTGGCCTTCGCGCAGTCCAGTGACAGCGAAAAATCACCCGTTCAAAAACACGTGGATAATGAAGCCGACGCGGACGGGTCACACGCTCCCGCTGTACCAAATCTAAGGAGCAGTACGTCTCGGAAGGGATTGAGCAGAAGAAATGGGTGTACAATCGTTGCCGTTTTTGGGGTCAATATCTCACGGGCGATAGGAGTCATTTGCCGTGCGAAGGTTACATGATGAAAAAAAGCCGCTGTAACCAGGCAATGCCCGAAGCGCGCGTTGTCATCGGCATGGGCCATTGTTCGCATACTGGAGAGAAGTGGGAGCTATGAAGGACTCAAAAAGATGCGCGATGCTCATCCGATGAAATTGTGAATGTCAATTTTCGATAGGCTTACGGCAGCGGAGGTGTGAATGACTCGCGGTTTAACACGGGATTCGACCTTGTTAGCTACGGTCTGTTCTCAGCCTCGTCATGACACGGTCTATGATTGGGTCGGAGACGTTCTTGGGTAACTCGAACGAACCACTCTCTGTCACGATCTTTACAGTCTTGCAGCTGGAGTCGTACAGCACATGGCAAGCGCGGCACTGGGACAGATGCAGTTCGAGTTCCTTACGGACTTCTGGCGACACTTGGTCTGAGCGCGAAGGAGATTGGGAATGAACCCGAGGGCCTCCTGAAATACGACAAAAGGACCGAACTTGTCCCCTAGTTGAACTTCGCTGAGAAAGCTCATTCCCCACCACTGGCTGGTGCGGATCGACAATACGCGAGTGTACGTCTTCGGCTTCCCGGGGTGCAACCCACGTCTAGTTCTCTGTTGACAAGACGGATTTTCCGTATCTTTTTCGAATCCGTGCCGTCTCATCTCCCGAAGCCGGCTTGGAAGCCGTCGGACAAGCAAACAGTCCGGGCCGGCCGGCCGGTAATCTGGTGGGGCTACCAATTGAACGTGGCGAAGATCTGACGAAGCACGAGATGAGGTTGTGATGTCTACGGCTCGCAAGGGCAAATTCAACGCTTTCGATACGAATTCAACGGAACATGTTGTTCTGGGGACAGATCAGCCTGGATACCAAGTGGCCTGCACAGAGGTGTGGGGCGGTAACAGCGTCGCTGACGAGGTTGTGAGATTACCAGGCTTGGTGGCATTGATCCACTCAAAGCCTGCCGGAGCGGCAACAACCGGCGGCGACGTGTACTACCTGTCTGTCTGCGACAAGCGTGTGCTCTCCCGCGTTGTCCTCGCGGATGTGGCGGGTCACGGTGAGACCGTTGACGGGACCGCCATAAAGTTACGCACATTGTTGAAGAAACATATTAACTTAGGGCTCTGTGGTGTGGAACAGCAGTTGCAGGGTGATGTCTAGCAGCGGCTACACAACTCACTGTGGCCGATACTCCAATCAGTGGGGGAAAAATAGGTATGGGTATCGTTTCAAGAGGATTTTCCGGTCGACGCAGCGCAGCAGATGCAAAACTGCCGCCAGGTCAGTACCTCACTACTGACTTTCCTGTCTTGTCGGCAGGACCGACGCCACACATATCCCTCGATCGCTGGGAATTTACTATCGACGACGGCAGTAACGTTTTGAAGCGATGGGATTGGAAGTCGTTCCGCGAGTTGCCCACCGAGACCATCACGGTTGATATACATTGCGTAACGCGATGGTCGAAACTTGGCACATCGTGGGAGGGGGTTTCGCTTGATGTCCTGCTTGCAGATGTAAAAACAGATTTGTCCTATGCGATGTTCCGTTCGTATGGGGACTACACGACAAACCTTCCTTTGAAAGATGTTGTCAACAGGCAGGCCTGGATCGCATTCAAATTTAATGGTGCAGATCTTGCCCCCGAACACGGCGGCCCCGCGCGACTTCTGGTCCCTCACCTTTATTTTTGGAAGAGCGCCAAATGGGTGAAGGGCTTGACGCTGATGTCACACGACAAGCCGGGCTTTTGGGAAGGCCTCGGCTATCACATCTATGGGGACCCATGGCAGGAACAGCGGTACTCGGACGAGTGACTTGGCGTAGCGCCACGGTTGTCGGGCTGCGCGACGAAACAGCGACGGCGCGGACGATCGCACTGGCGGTTCGCGATTGGCCGGGTCACATCGCCGGTCAGCACGTTGATGTGCGTTTGACAGCTCCAGACGGATACTCTGCGGTCCGGTCCTACTCGATTGCGTCGGCTCCGAACTCGGACGGGCGCATCGAAATCACCGTCGAGCGACTGCAGAACGGCGAAGTCTCACCCTACCTGACGCAGGAACTCATGGTCGGCGATGATCTGGAATTGCGAGGCCCGATTGGCGGTTGGTTCGTATGGCGCCGAGATCAAACGGAGCCGATCCAGCTCGTGGCTGGTGGCTCGGGCATCGTTCCCCTAATGGCCATGATTCGCTCGCGTGCTTCGGGCAGCAGCACTGCTCCCTTTCGACTGTTGTATTCCGTCAGGGAACCAGGAGCAGTTTTTTACCGGAATGAACTACAGGCGTTATCAGATCAGGACCATTCTGTGATTGTCACCTACGCGTACACGCGAGTTACTCCGAAAGATTCGCCGCGCCCGCCCGGCCGCATCGACGCAACGCTAATCGCGACCGGTACATGGCCCTCGAACCTTGGTCCCACCAGCTACGTCTGCGGGCCGACATCATTCGTTGAAAATGCGACCGACCTCTTGATCGCCGCCGGCCACAGTCGCGAAAACATCAGGACAGAGCGCTTCGGCGCCACAGGAGAACGAAAATGAGTGCACCCATGAACTACCTGGACGGAAATGCAGCCGCGGGTGAATTGAGCAGAATATTCGTAATGGACATTACGAGCGCGGAAGGACAGTGTGCGCATTGCGGCGCAAAGAGGCACTTTGCCGAGGCGCATTTATATGTGCAGTGCCCCGGACTCGTCGCACGGTGTGCGCTTTGTGGGCATGTACTGCTCCGATTCGTTAATACTCAGCAGCACGTATTCCTCGATCTCCGCGGTATGACGTACCTGACCCTCGACGCAACACAGCAACAGGAGGCGAGCAGCTAGGCCCATTGGCCATTTGTCTGCTTCAGAAAAAAGGGGCCTACTCTCTCCGATGAAGCCGCTTGGGTTGACAATCGTTTTCCTGATGCTCGCCCTGATTGCTTTCGGGGGCTCGCTTTCGAGAAAACAGAACGGTCCTTAGTGGTATGTGTCATCCTGCAATTTCATTATTAATACGTTTGATCAATCCGCGCTGATGCGAGAAATAAATGAAGCATTTCGCTGCGATAACAAGGATTTGGCGCAATACGCCACGGCAGCGGTGCTCAGCTATGACTGCAAGAATGGCGAGTTGATATTCGCAAGCGCTGGCCATCCACCTACTCTTTGGTATCACCGAAATGAGAACACATGGGATTGGCTCCACGAACAAACAGCTCACGCTGTAAAAACAGGTGAAGGCCTACCCCTTGGACTAGTCCACGGAACTGAGTACGAGCAGACCCGTGTGCGACTTGCCGAAGGCGATCTGTTAATCCTATACACGGACGGCATCACAGAGTGTGAGGACGAAACCGCCAAAGAACTGGGCTACGAAGGCTTACTCAAACTCTTACGCAGCCTACCGGTAGAACCGTCGATCGCGACAGCATCGGCTCTTGTGACGGCTGTGGAGGAGTTTAGGGGTCCTTCTCCGTGTCTCGACGATCAGAGTGTCATCGTGTTGCAGCGGACCGATGGGTGCCTGTCGTAAGCGGCTTCTTGTACTCGTTTGAAGTACTCGCGAATGAGGTTCAGCGCCTGAATAACGTCAGCGGGACGCTGCCATTGATCCCGCTCACGTTCTACTTGCCCTAATGCGTTGAGAGTCTGAAGTCCTTGGGAAAGGTAGATCAGAAGAAGAACGAGCAGGAAAGCACCGATCAGGAAGAGCGTGATCCTAACGCGATATGCACTTTGAATGTTGGCGTCCGATATAGGCTTCCTGAGCATGATGGGCTAGTTGGGGTTGAGATCATTCACATCAGGCATCCTGCCCGCAACTCATGCCATTCCGAGCGCGGATAGACGAACGGACCCGATTCGCGCTGTTGGAAGGTCGTGGGCAATGACTGCACATTGCGACCGCATCATGGGGGACGGAAGCTCACGTCATTCTAAAACACCGTGGAAAGACAAAGTCGAAGACTGGAGTACGGAGACATCTGGATTTTGTACGCTGCGAGCAGCCGCACCGACAGCAGTTGCTGGTCTACATCACGGACCTTGTCGAAAGGGAGCCACGAATGCATGTTTTGCGCCAAAATGCTATGGACTGGCTGTCCGAGCGCAAGGTCCCCTTGTAACTTTTTGCAGATTCGCAAATCTCATATAATCTCTGTTTCTTGTCGCCTGTAAGGCAACGCAATCATGAGCCCCCGAACCGATAGCCGCAAGTTCAAAACCATCAGCCGGCGTGAGTTGTTGAAACTCGCACCGGTGGTAGCGCTGGGCGCATTTGCCATCCCGCAACTGCAGAAGCCACTCCTCAAGGGCGGTCTTGGCTTCAGCGATTGGGCCTCGGCAAGGCTCTTCCGCTCCGGCCATTTGGCGCCCACATTTGCTGAGTCCGACCTGACCCCTTTCGATAAGTTCCCGATTAACGATTACGACGTCGATGATCCTCAAGTGGATTTCGACAAGTGGACTCTCACGGTGACAGGCGCGGTACAGAAACCGGGAGATTACACTCTCGCGCAGATTCAGGCTTTGCCCAAGTTCACGCAAAACACACGACATGTTTGCGTCGAGGGATGGGACGTAATTGGCCGGTTCGGTGGGGTGCGCCTCTCCGACTTCTTGAAGATGATTGGCGCTGATCCGACCGCCCGCTTCGTGACCGTCGAATGCGCGGATGACTACTACGAGTCGCTCGACATGGTCACCGCCGTGCATCCGCAGTCTTTGCTTTGTTACGAAATGTACGGCAGGTCCCTGACCCGCGAACACGGCGCTCCGCTGCGTTTGAGCATTCCCACGAAGATTGGCTACAAGCAGGCAAAGTACCTCACCGACCTCAAAGTGAGCCATGTACTGGGAAAGGCCGGCTACTGGGAAGATCAAGGCTACTCCGAATTCTATGGTCTGTAGCCCGGAGGGTAGTGTCCTAATTTGAATTTCTCAGCCTTGTAGATTGGCATGAATCGTGCTCCGTACCCACTCTGAAACGGTTTGCTTGTTGGCCTTCGCCGCCGAAGCGATTCCCTTGTTATCCTCAGCGGTAAAGCGAACCTGGATTACGCGGCCCATCGCTTCGCCCTTGGGCAGCTTGGGCCGTCCAGCCTTCTTAGGCTTGGGCATTGCTTCTAAACTCCTGAATGATAAACGCTCTTACGGCGGTTAGAGGAGATACCACTGGCGGAACGTGGAGCACGGCAACGTGCTGGGTTGGCTTAGACGGGTCGCCTGTATCGTGCAACCACGCATAGGCCGTGTTCGCCTTGGGATGCCCTTCCAGATGAAAAACTTCCACAATCCCATCCCAGACTGTCTCACCGTTGAAAACTTCTTTGACGGGGACACTCTCGCGGTGCGTGGCTTTCGCACCGTGGAGCCTGTGAATCGCGTCCCTCAGTTCGTCAATATGGCTCATGCAGCCGCCTCTACTAAATCGCCCACGCTCCAGAAGCTACCCGTTACTCCCGCTGCCATCGCTGGCGTACAGCGGATCGTGCTGTGGCGCTTTACGAAATTGTAATAGGCGAAGTGCAACGCGACAGCCGCCTCAAAGTTCTCGCGCTTCTTGCTGAATGCCAGCGTCAGGCGAGTCAGACGGCGCATGTGCAGGCGGGTGGTAGCATTCAGGCGCTCAACATAGCTCGTAGAGATTAGGCGTTCGTCCGGGTTGCCGACTACGACTTTCTTCTCAGAGGAAACGAACTCAGGGGCACTATAGCGGCGATTATTGCTCACTTCCTCATGGCCGTAGGTCTTGATGATCTGAGCGTAATCCACTGCTCCGCCGAAGGCGTTTTCCATCGCAGCTACATAGGCATTCAGGCCGTCAGTGGAGATTTGCACCCGGTACGCCATGCGTTCTGCCACGTCTTGCACGAAGGCAGTCGCTGTGGCCACGTCCCGATTGCCTACCTTGAACGCGGGAACCAATTTGGTTTCGGCATCTATCGCGCAGAACGTCCACACGCTGCCAACCGCGTCCTCGCCTTCGCGGACGTTCCGGTCTTTCTTCCCGACGAAGCCCCAAATTTCGTCCATCTCAAGGCGATTGCAAGGCAGGTTCCGCATTGCGGTGTCCATGAGGGTAGCGCATCCCTGACCGACCTTGACGCCCAGCCGCATGATCGTATCGCGGTGTACGCCCGTGATTCGCTCGATTGAGCGGATACTGGAACCCTCTGCCAAGGCTCCGATTATCGCGGTTTGCTTTTCGGCGCTGAGTACGTTTGCCATGTGTATTACTGTACTACAATAATATAATTTGTCAAGGTATTTTTGTAGTACAATTGCGCTGTCATGAAATGGCTGATACTCGCAGTGTTCATCCTCGCCCAGCAGCCAGCGAAAGCGCCAGAAAGCAAAGGGACTGCCAAGCCCGACGGTGCTCAGGTCACTAATCAAGCAAATGCTGCCAATCCCCAGCAGAAACCAACCCCACCTACCACGTCCGCTGCTCAAACTGCGAATCCTCCCATCGTATTGAAGGATCAGGTTAGCGCCGCATCCGAAGATAGCCAACGAAATGAAAGCGAGCGCAAGGCACACGAGGAAGACCTGAGGATTCAACGGAAAATCGTATGGTTTACAGGGTTGCTGGTTTTCGTCGGAGTTATTCAAGCTGCGGTCATGATTTTGCAGTGGTTGATGTATCGCCGTCAGGCTGGCATTATGGCGGATCAGATTGCGACTACTAGAGATACGGAACGCGCTTGGGTCATTGCCAATCCTACCGACATTGCACCCGTCATCGGGTTCATTCCGGGCGGGGAAAGCAACTTGGAGCGCCATCTGGTGGGCGCTGATAAGCGCAACGTATTTAGTTGTTCCTTTAAGACTACCGGAAACAGTCCAGCGAGACTGGTTGAAACCGCGATCCGTTATTACAAAGTTGATAGGCTGGAGGACATCCCAAGGGAGCCTGATTATGGCGAAAGAATTCCCCTGAACGACTTGCCGCTCGTCCCCGGCGATTCGATAGGCTTCATCCAGTTTCTTGAGCCTAGTCCTATTCTTAACCGCATAGAGGCCGTTCGGGTCACGCGACAAGAGGCTTTTTTGTATGCTTTCGGGATCATGGTCTATCGAGATGCGTACATGCGGCTCCATGAAACCAGATTCGGCTTCGTCTATCATTTCCCTCTGGGCGGTGACCCGCGAGACAAAGGCTTTCAAAGAGAGGGACTGCCCGAAGCCTATAACCAAGCAACATAGCACCAGAATCCAAATTAGGACACTACCGCCCGGAGAGATGACTATGGCCATCCGCGCAATAGCAATCGAAGACTTGAAGACGGGCGACGTAACAGAAGCGGTGTACGAGCACCCTTTTGTGATTCGCCTCTGCCATTGGGTGAACGCCGTAGCGCTGTTCGTAATGATCGGCAGCGGATTTCAGATCTTCCGCGCTTTCCCGAGCTTCGGCGCAAAGATCCCACAAAAGGATCTTTTCAACTGGCCCAAAGCTTTCGCGCTCGGCGGATGGCTGGGAGGCGCGCTACAGTGGCACCTCACCTTCATGTGGATCTACATCGCGACCGGCCTGCTGTATATCGGCTACCAGATCTTCAGCGGAAACTACAAGCAGATGCTCTTTGTACGACGTGATCTCCCTGGCATGTGGCCGATGGTGCGCCACTACTTCTTTTTTGGCCCCAAGCCGCCGGCCAGGGAGGCCTACAACCCGCTACAGAAACATGCGTATACCTCTGCGATTGCGTTGGGCGTGCTGTCGGTGCTGACGGGTTTCGCAGTATGGAAACCGGTGCAGTTCTCGTGGCTGGCGTGGATGATGGGCGGCTTCCACTGGGCACGGCTGTGGCATTTCCTGATCATGTGGGCGATGCTGGCGTTCGTGTTCGGACATCTGGTGATGGTGGTGCTCCATGGCTGGAATAACTTCGTCTCCATCTTGACAGGATGGAAGAAGGACCCGGAATACCGATCAGAATTGTGACTGTTTGCAACTGCAGTGCGTTCACGGTGAGGAGCGATGCTGGAAGAAGTGACTTCGCTGGAACATCCAGCGAGACCATTCAACGAAGAGATGCTGATCCAGCGTATCCGGGATGGCGAGCATGATCTTTTCTACGAGCTGATCCGGCCGCACGAAAGGCGCGTGTACTCCACGGCCTTTGCCATTTTGCGCAATGAGGCGGATGCCGAAGACGTGGCACAAGAGGCGGTGCTGAAAGCTTTCAAGCACATTCGGCAGTTCCGTGCCGAGGCGCGGTTCAGCACCTGGCTGACCCAGATCACTATCAACGAGGCGCGTATGTGGAGAAGGAAAGAACACGCCAACATTATGGAGCCGATCGTTGACCGTCAGGACGAAGGAAGGCAACTATACTCCCCGCGATTTTGCCGACTGGCGCGAGATCCCTTTGGAGACCCTCGAACGCAAGGAGGTCCGGCAGAAGCTGGCCGAAGCGTTGGCCTCGCTGGGAGAGAAGTACCGCGAAATTTTTGTTCTACGCGATATGCAGCACTTGAGCATTGAAGAGACCGCCAAGGCCCTTGGGATCTCAACCGCATCGGTCAAGACGCGCTTGCTACGGGCGCGGCTGATGCTACGTGATCTGCTGGCGCCGGGGCTCGGTGGTAGCTGGAGCAGTAAGCTGTTTTTTGTCAAGGGGACGAAGCCATGATAGTCAGCTGCGAAGAAGTGTGGCGGGAGATTTCGAACTATCTCCAAGGTGAAGTCGATGCAAGCTTGCGCGCTGCTATGGATGAGCATCTCCGTGGCTGCAAGCACTGCACAGCTGTGCTCGATGGCACGCGCAACCTCATTCAGTTGTATGGCGACGAACGGATGTTCGAAGTGCCACTGGGATTTAGCCACCGCCTACACCGCAGGCTGGAAGAGAATATGGCTCCTGCGCGGAGGACCTTCTTGGGCTGGATGGTCGCAGCGGCGGCAGCAGTCCTGGTGGCTGGCAGCTTCGAGCTGGCGCGGTCCTCCGTGTTCAGCCATCCCGAATTGCGATCGGAACATGCCCAGCCTGATGGCGGCGTTCCCCCGGACATGATGGTCGTAGTTGCGACCGATGGAAAGACGTTTCATGTGCCAGGATGCCCATTTATTCACGACAAATTGAAATTGCGGACGCTTGCGGCGCGAGAGGCAATGCACGAGGGTTACGCGCCCTGCGTGCGCTGCATGAAGAAGTACCTGAGTGCCTGATCTTTACTGATAGCGGATTTCGAGTTCGCCAGCACCATTTGCTGATTCAAGGAACTACGGAAACTTCTTCTTTGAGAGGTCGGGTAAGTCCCAGCGACTACGGAGCCGCTGGGACGGTCGAGAGCGACAACTAGAGATCAGTGCTGCATTTCGTCTTTCTTCATAGTGTCTTTCATCTCGCCCTTCGCCATCTTGACCGAGGTGACGTGAATCTCGTTCTTGGCGGCATCGACGTGCGCTTTCACGGTGACGTGATGTCCTTCATGACCCTTTAAGGCTTCCGGGTTGCTAACCGTCCAACTCTTGTTGTCCTTATCGCTCATGAACATTTTCCTGTCATCGCTGACCTTGCCTGTGACGCTGACAGCCTTCTTTGCCATGTTGTCAGCTTTCATGTTGCCCTGTTTCATCGTGTCCTGCTTCATGGGGTCGCCGGACTGTGCTACAGCGGCGAGCGATACTGCCAGGAAACACATGCCCATCAACCTGCACATCATTTTCCTCATGAAATCCTCCTAGTTTTTGTTGGAATTTGCGCCCCCAATTGCGGGCGGCGCACATGGGATGCACCAGCAGCCGGAAAGTTCCGCTGGACAGGTCTCCTCACTGCATAGCCAGTTGCGTTTCGCTGATCCGAAACCCCAAGAAACCGGCGAGCAAGGCCCGCCGGCTGGGGGGAAACGAAGGGCACACTACTGGCTAATCGCCACCCCATTGAAAGCGGCAACGCCGATGGGGCTTGAAGTCGCGGCGAGGGACAGGTCGCCGTAGGTGTCGATAGCAAAGACAGCGACGCGCCCACCGCTGCCGTCCGCCGCAGTGTAAATAACGGCGAGCCACTTGCGGTCACGAGAAACTGTTACGTCAGTCGGTACGCCCGGCACGGGCACGGATTTGTAAAATGTCCCGCCTTGTCTGTCGCTGAAGAATATCGAGATAGCATGCCCGGGGGAATTACCCGTATACCACGCGCTCCTCGGCCCCTTAGCCACCCAGCAAGGGGCGTTGGTGGGGTATGACGGTGTCGGTCCGGCTATCGGGAAAACAGTCCCGTTCTCGTCCACAATAGCGAAGCTATCGACACTGTGGGCCGGGGGTGAATCCCAGAATGTCTCGCCAGAACGCGGCTCCGAGCGGGACGCTTTTCGCATTGCTGGGGAGCGTTACGGTAGTGCTCGCCCCGCTGAGCGCCCCCTGCTGCGTGAGCGGCAGTTGAAGGACGGATCCTGACGTCAGGGTGACAGCCGCCCAGGTCTCGCCGACCGCTATCTGCGCAGCCGAAGTATCGGCGAGACCGACAACGGCTCCATCAACAATGCCCGATGGCCACGCATGACTCTCGGCGCAATTCGTGCCGACCACGAAGAGCTGCTCCTTGGTGAGCGCGACAGAATCGGGGCTCAGGCAGCCAGGCGACAGCTTTATCGTTGGCCCAATGCCGATGAAGCCGTCATCCCGCACCAATTGGCTGACGCTATTTGATCCGTAGTTTGCTACAGCTCCGAGATCGTCCCTGAACTGTAGAACTCCAGCGTTAGTGCTCGCGCCGCCATTACCACCCGTCGGCAACATGTCCACCAATGACAGCGAAGGCGTCCCCGCTGTATCCAGCCTGAACACGACCACATCGTTGCCGCTTGCGTTATTCGTGCTAGTCAGCACGAACATATCGCGTTTGTGATCAGCCGCAGTCGCCGACACGACCGCCAGGAACATAATTGCCAGCATTCCGCTGACGCGATACAAATTGGTTTTCGCGGTTTTCTCCTTTATCACCCTGCAAATCATCTTCCTCATGGATTCTCCTACCTTTTTTGTTCGGAATTTGCGCCCAAACGCGGGCGGCGCGCATGGGATGCGCCAGCAGCCAGAAAGTTACACAGGCTGGACAAGTCGCGTCACTGCATGACTAGTCGCTCGGCTGCCCCTAGAACCTTTCCCTGCTTCGGCTCTTGCACGAATGCGATCACCCGTAGGTTATGGGCATCCAGGCCGGACTCAAGTCTTAACTGTACTTCTTGGGCAAAGCCCTCATCGCGTTTTAGCGGTCCGACCTTTACGAGGTCCCGAACCACCGCGACGTGCGACAGTGTCCGTCCGCCGTTTTCGCCGCTCGAGACGTGCGATTCGGCGCGGTTGAGAGCCAGAGCAACATCGACCTCCGCTTCCCACTGTCTGAATGATGAAGGCAATACATCTGCTTCCACTCGAGCTCGAAGAGTCTTAGCTGGTCCCAGCGAAACCGAGGATATACGTACCGCGACCTTTGGCGTGCTCAGCACCTTGGCGAAGGCTTTGTCGGCAAGGACCGAATCGCTGCCGACGAATTCGGTGGCGCCGTCCACGACCCTTTGGGGCGTGTACACGCTGTCGAGGCCGAAGCGATTGGCATAGGTACTTTGCCGGTCACTGTAGAGGTGCGACGAATAGGGGTCTTTCCAGCCAATATGGTTCCAGTAGTCGACGTGTTCACTGAGGACGATCACTTCTGCACCCGGCACGGGTTGTCGATCCAGCTTCTCCAAGAACCTGTCTGCTGGAGGGCAACTGGAGCATCCCTCCGAGGTAAAAAGTTCAACCAGCACTGGAGTACGGCCAGCCGCAGCGCGTGTAGGTTCCGAACCTCGCGTCAGCACCCAGGCTGTTATCGAAAGTACAGCTGTCGCAGAGATAAGTGAAAGCTTCCTGGTTTTCGCCTCGTTTATGTCCACCTTTCTTGATGTCCAACCGGGATGAAAGTTACGCCGGCCGTGAGATTGCGGATCAAGAAGGTGCGAAACTTTTATCTTTCCGCGGACTCTAACAGGACCAGGCGCTCGAAATCGACTTGCCGGGGACCTGGAGGAGGTTGTCATGTCTAGCTTTCTTTTGCGCTTGTCTGGCATATTCTTGACGGTGACACTCGCGGGCGTAACCGCCTGCGATGCAGGCGACCGTGCGAACAGTGCTCTCCCGAACCCTACTGTGGACGCTCCGATTGCCTCGGCCAGAGCCACGCAAGCAGCTGTCGTCGCTGGCGGCTGCTTCTGGGGTATTCAAGCCGTTTTCCAGCACGTGAAGGGCGTCGTCAGCGCGACCTCGGGATACTCCGGAGGCGCAGCCAACGCCGCACAATATGAACTGGTCAGCACCGGCGAGACGGGCCACGCGGAATCGGTGAAGATCGTTTACGATCCTTCACAGATCACTTATGGCCAGCTTCTTCGGGTCTTTTTCTCCGTGGCCCACGACCCCACACAGTTGAACCGGCAAGGCCCCGACGAAGGTACCCAGTATCGTTCATCCATTTTCTATGACAGCGACGAACAGAAACGGATCGCCGAAGCGTATATCGCACAACTCGAAAAGGCCAAGGTTTTCCCACGCGCCATCGTGACCCAGGTGGTCCCATTGAAAGCCTTTTATCCGGCAGAGGCCTACCATCAGGACTATGCCGCGCACCATCCAGACAACCCGTATATCGTGTACAACGATGCGCCGAAGGTTGCTCATCTTCGGCAGCAGTTTCCGGACCTCTACACGAGCAAGTAGAGCTTCAGGAGGAAGCGTTAATGTTTGACTCCGATCTCGGAATAGATGAAGGAGCGGTCAAGTCCAGACGGCGGGCGTTCCTCTTGACCTCGATTTCAGCGGCTGTGGGCATGATCCTGTGGTCTCTGCGAAAACCAAGGTTTGTGCAAGCGAAGGCGTCGCAGGAGTCGTCCGAGGCAGTTACGATTGCTGAATTCTCTGATTCGGGAGAACGGCTGAGGACGGTTCATGTGCTAAAGGTCGTCAAGACTGAAGACGAGTGGCAGAAGCAGCTGTCCCGAGGGGCTTTCGCAATAACTCGCCAGGCTGACACCGAGATTGCATACTCCGGAGAGTACTGGAACCTCCACCAGAATGGCCTCTATCGCTGTGTTTGCTGTAACAATGCCCTATTCAGCTCGGACGCGAAGTTTGATTCCGGAACCGGCTGGCCGAGCTTCTGGGCGCCGATCGCGCCTGAGAACGTTCGCACTACGAGAGACGCCAGCTTCGGCATGGTTAGGACTGCAGTTTCATGCACTGAATGCGACTCGCATTTGGGCCACGTATTCGACGATGGTCCGGAACCTACACATCTGCGCTATTGCATCAATTCAGCGTCGCTCAGATTCGTCGTGCGGCAAACGACAGCAAAATCTAGCAAATGAGCGCCGGCAGCATGGGCAAGCGTCCCAGCTTTTTGACTCACGAGGTAGATGCTACTGAATCTCTATATCTCTTATGCAGCAAACTCGTGGGAGAGTTGCCTACACTTCTACATCGTTCTAAAGCGATAAATTCAATGCGCGTCACTTCCACTTCCAACGCTCACGGCGGTTAAGGCGCTCGCCACCCGGCTCTTGAACACACGGGGTACGCTCGTTTGAGGTTCGGCGTGCCCCGAGTTGGTATTTTGTTACGCGCTGCTCACGCGGATTTTCTTTTCTCAGCGACAGGTTCGCTCTTCGCTTGCTTGGGTTTGACGAGAGCGGCCGAGGATGCTCCTTCGAGCGACAGTCCGTAGCCAACTTCACGCACGATGCGCTCCTTCAAGGGTTGAATGAAGTGGATGCGCGTGTCGCGGCGCGTCACTTCCGGAGCCTGCAGGTATATCTCCGCCAATTCTTGCGCGCGGCTGAGCGCTTTACCGTTTGGCACTACTTCCGCGACCACTCCCCATTCATGGGCCATGCGCACCGGCAGCGGCTGTGGGTGGAGGAGGAACGCTTCGGCTCGTCCTGCTCCAGCGCGATAACTCCACGTGGTAAAGATTCCGTCGCCGGGCACGACGCCCGCCGCGTAATGCCCCACGTCCTGGAAGGTCGCTCCCTCGGCCGCCACAATCACATTGGCGAGCAGGGCATAGTCTGAGTGAATATGCGCGCGTCCCTCGATCGCCGCGATGACCGGCACGCGAATGTTGGCGATGTTTTCCAAAACCTGAGTGCCTTCGTCGTGAATCTGACTCCAAACGCCTGGATCGGAGACGTCGCCGAAAGATGACCAATCGACCCCAATAATGAAGTCCCCGCCTGCGCCAGTCAGGATCACAATCTTGTTCGCTCGATCTTGCGCAATCCGGTGAAACGCGTCAACAACCTCGGTGTGACGGAGTGCCGAGAAGGTGCATGGCCCGCCGTTGCTGTGAAATTCAACGACGAGCACACCCTTGGCATCTCGCGTCTGCTTCAGACTGCGGTAAGCGGTGAAGTAGTTATCTCGAATTGTTTGCAACGGCCCTGAGAGCCCGACCCGACGTGGTGAGAGCTTAGGAAATTCTGCCGCGTAGTCGCCGTTAATTTCGATCGGCTCGATCGACCGTTGGAATCCGGACTCAAACACCTCGTTGCAATCGATCCAAACGATCGTCGGGGACCGGCGGCGAAGTAATGATGCCATGAGAAACAAAATAGTTGCCATTCATTCACAGCAAGGCAGCAGTGTAGTTGAGAAGACGAACTTGTCTAAAAGGCGGGAGTTGGCTTATGGAAGCAGCGGCTGGCAAAGTACGGACTAAACGGAGCAAACGACCTTTGGCTTAAAGATTTGTAACCGGGACTATTCGGAGTGGGTCGCTCGGAGCGCAGAAGCAGCTGGCCGGACGCCCCTCGAATGCCTATTCCATTGTTGCCGCCTGCTCGGGCACCACCTCCACGCTGGAGGTGATCTGAAACGCCGGTTTCAGCGAGCGGTACACGGGACACCCTTCCGCGTACACGCTGTGAACGCGATCCACAGTTTCGCGGACTTCGTCGGGATTCGCGGCGCGCAGGTGAAACGTGACGTGCACGCGGCGGATGATCAGGACCCTGTTTTCCTCTTCGACTTCACCGCGCACGTCGGCAGTGAGGCGGCCTTCCTTAGCGTTGATCTTGCGCGCATCCAGCGCGCCGGCAAAGGTGCCGAGCATTCAACCGCCCAGTCCGGCGACGACGTAGTCGATAGTGGCCGCGTGCGACTCGCCGAAACGCGACATGTCCAGACCGTAATGCTTCGCGATCTCACTGTGTACGCTGAAATAGACGGGCTGAGCCTCGCCGGGCAAGCGCGCGACGCGCAATGGGCCCTTGATGCGCTCGATGTGAATGTTAGAAACGTAGGCGACTTCGGCCATAAAAACCTCCGCGACAATGTAGCGCGTTGCCTCGGGCTGCCGGGACCCAAGGCAGCCATTGTAATCGGCCTTCCACTGCTGCCCGAGTAATTCGATCCTATCGGAATCCCGTCTTGACCTCGAAAACAGCAGCCATTATAAGCCCATCTCGCCTGCTCGCGACGTTGTGCCCTCGCAGACGACAGGCATCCAGAAACTCCGCGCAGGCGCGGCGGACATCCGCACTGTTCGAGGTCTTCAGCCAACGCTATGAACGCGGCTCCACCCTGGTGACCAGCAATCTTCCGTTCCAGGAATGGACCGAGGTTCTCGGATCGGAACGGCTGACCGGCGCGCTGCTGGACCGGCTCACTCACCACGTCCACATCCTGGAGATGAACGGCGAAAGCTACCGTCTGAAACAGAGCAAACGCAAGCGGGGCTCCCCGCCGAACTCCTGATCCGCCCACTACCCGCCTCGACTGTCGACCGCCACCCACCGCGGCAAACTCGCCTCGGGGAGGAGGACATCTTCCGCTGCGGCCTAAACGCGCCGCCTTTCAGGCGGCGCAGGCCTCCGCTCCAGACGCCTCCTCCCCGACAATCCCCAATCTTCTACCAGTTGCTCTGGTCTACTGGTCTACTTTTACTCCGCCTCTGTGGTCTGCTTTTATTCCGCCCTTGACACCTCCCTTAGGAATCTTCCTTCCTGCAGTTCAGTGAATGCTTGCCGGAGCTGCTCCTGCGTATTCATTACGATCGGGCCATACCAAGCGACGGGTTCCTCGAGCGGCTTTCCCGAGACGAGCAGAAATCGGATTCCATCATCCCCGGCCTGAACAGTAACTTCGTCACCCCGGTCAAAAAGAATCAGCGAACGATTGTCCGCCTCCACGGGAGGATTGGTGTCCAGCCATTCCGGCGTGCGCCAGCGCAGTGTTCGGTGAGTATAGAGGATTCATCGGCGCGGATCGAATGGCAGCCAAGATAGGGCACAGAGTTCGATCTGTAATCACGCCGGGGACGCCGATTCAACAGTTTGCTGCAAAGACCTCTAGCTATGGTGCTCCGCAGCAGAACTTACTCTACTCTCGCGGACTGATGTCGAGTAACTCCGACGAGACCTTAATCACATTGAAAGAGAGCTAGGAACAAGCGGTTTCGTTTGAATCGGGACCGGCGAAGTCAGCAGGCGATGAATTGGACATTTGCCGGCTATCTCCAACAGTCTGCGTTGTTGGTCTTCGGATAGATCTCCGGCAAAGGAGATCTCCATTTCGACTCCGTCCACCATCCCCATCTTCGTATCGAAGTCGGCACGATCCTCTGCGGGAACTTTCGCGTATGACAAAACAGCATGCACTCCCTCAAGGGGCCACTGTTTTCTGTCGGCATACATTTGAACAGTGATACCGGCACACGCTCCCAGCGCGGCCAGGAGCAATTCATACGGGTCAGGCCCCGCGTCTTTGCCACCGTTCTCGTTGGTCGTCCGCCTGGAACACATGAGGGCCGACGGATATGTTCTGGACAAATCTCAGAGATCGGAATTTACCGATACATTTCTCGACATATTCCTCCCCTGTACTTACCGGTTTGTGCGTCGCAAGGCGGCGGTCCTAAACACCGCGCTGGTCCCTGGTTCTCACTCAATCTGGGAAAACTCCACTTACTAGTCACACAATTGACCGCACGACCCCACCATCCACGCGCAAGGCTGCCCCATTCGTCGCCGAGGAGAGCGGGCTGGACACAAACGTCACCAGCGCAGCAACTTCCTCTGGCTTGGCGAAACGTTTCAACAGAGACGTGGAGCGCATAGTGCGAAAGAACTCGCGTTCGACCGCCACGGCGTCAGTGTTCTGTTCGGCCGCAAGCTGCTGAACGAACTTCTCCACACCTTCCGACGCGGTGGGACCCGGCAGCACCGAGTTGACGGTTACGTTTGTCCCTGCCGTTGTCTCGGCCAGGCCGCGTGAGACTGCGAGTTGCGCCGCCTTGGTCATTCCGTAGTGAATCATCTCAGCTGGAATCTGCAATGCACTCTCGCTGGAGATAAAGACGATCCGTCCCCAGTTGCGCTCTTTCATCCCTCGCAGGTAGTGACGACTGAGTCTTACTCCGCTCAGGACGTTGACTTCAAAAAAACGCTTCCAGTCATCGTCGTCGATCTGCTCAAACGGCTTTACTTCAAAAATCCCAGTGTTGTTTACCAGGATCTCCGCGTCCGGAAAGCAGCGTATGAGCTTGTTCGTTCCTTCAACCGTTCCAACATCTGCGGCTACACCTTCCACCTTGCCTCTAACGCCAGATGCCCGAAGCTTGTTGACCGCCTCATTCACCCGTCGTTCCGTCCGCCCGTTTACTACTACCGAAGCGCCCTCCTTCGCGAGAGCTTCGGCGATCGCGAAACCGATCCCCGCGGTACTTCCCGTGACCACTGCCCGCTTATCAACGAGTTGAAGATCCATATAACCTTCGATGCATTGCCCGAGTCATGCGTCTCACCTACGCGACGCGTCCTGCCGGACGCTTTACTTGGCTGAACAGTTTGAGCATCTCCCGATTGAATGCAGGGATATCGTCGGGCTTGCGACTGGACACGAGCTTGCCATCGACAACCACTTCCTGATCCATCCACTGCGCAACGGCATTTTGCAGGTCTGTCTTGAGCGACGGCCACGAAGCAATCTTCTTTCCCTTCGCGTAGCCAGTCTCGATCACCGTCCATGGCCCGTGGCAGATGACAGCGACCGGTTTTACCCGCGTCGAAAAATGCCTTCGCGAACGCAACCGCCTTGGGCAGCATACGGAGCGAATCTGGGTTCATGACTCCGCCCGGTAGCAGAAGAGCGTCAAAATTGCCGGGGTCGGCACGATCCAGAGGTACGTCAACGGGAAACACCTGACCCCACTCCACGAAGTTCCACGAGCGAACGTGCTGATGGTTCGGCGACACGATGCTTGTCGTGGCCCCCGCTCGATCAAGCACCTCACGCGGCTTCAGCATCTCAATCTGCTCGAATCCGTCTGTAATTAGAATTGCCACTCTTAGTCCGGTAATGTTGTCTATAACTTCCTCGATAATCAGTAAATGTTTGCCGTCTCACAGTCCGGCATTCCTGTAGGTGACACGGGCGATTGCCGACCAGTCCGCGTTTTCCAATCCTTGCGCCAGGGCGGCAACGAATCGATCATGCATAAGGCTGGCCATCGGCATGGGAACCGAAGCCTCTTCAGCCGCCGCCAGGAGCAATCGGTTGTCCTTGAATCCGAGCGGCAATTTGAAACCCACCGGTTCAAACTTTGCTGAAGCGATGATGCCCCCATAGGTTTTGTAGACCGGCGCCGAGAACATGGACTCCGTGAGCACTTCCAGGAACTTTTGTGGATCGACGCCGGCCTTCCGCATCAGTGCAAAGCCCTCGGCCAGACTTTCAATCACGGTGGTGATCAGGAAGTTTCCGCTGAGTTTGATTAGGTTGGCCGCGGGCGCATCTTCATTGATCATGAAAGTTTTTTGCCCCATCGCGGCAAACAGGCTGCGGCATTTCTCGATTGATTCACTTGGTCCAGCCGACACGATGAACAGCTTGCCCGCAGCCGCAGCGTCCGGTCGGCCAAAGACAGGAGCCGCAATATAGTTCTGATGTTTATCCGCGTGCGACTTGGCCAGTCTGCGAGACAAATCCACGCTGATGGTACTCATCGAGATATGGACCGCTCCCTCCGGTAACGATTCGATCGCAGCCCCGGGTTCGAAGATCACATCTTGCACAGCGCGATCGTCAGCCAGCATCGTGATGAGCGCTTCCACCCCGACCGCTGCTTCCGAGGCGGTATCGGCGACTTTCGCTCCGAGACTTTGCAGTTCCTGGGCACGGCTTCGCGTGCGGTTGTAAACGACCAGATCGTGGCCCGCTTTAATCAGGTTGTGAGACATTCCCGCTCCCATACTCCCGAGACCGATAAATCCAACTTTCATGATGTCGTCCTCCTGCTCTAACCACTCAAAACGGATGTTGTTTTGGAGTTCGTTCTGTGGTCACTTGGTGAGCCGTGGTGCACTCCTCGATGATCGAATCCCCTCCAAAACGCCAGATTCCGCTGTTTTTTCTTCCCGCCGAATGCACCGGTCGGCGTGTCGTCAACACTGCGTTTAGTTTCCGGCTGCCGCTCGTTCTTCGGAAGCCTTGGGCGTCAAACGCAGTTGAACGAGAATGTTCAGATGATTTCCAACGATGGCATTGAAATTCTGCTGGACACCGACGTCCTCGGCGTTGGCGGCGTAATTCCCGGGGAACCCAGGGGCTTCCAGGAATGTTCCCGTGCATTGGGAACCGCTATAGGCTTCACTCGCGTCAGGGTGTTGACAGCTTTCATCTTGTACCACGGTCGGCCAGTAGGTACTGACTACAGTCTTCACCAACTGGGGGAAATCTTCACGGAACATGCTCGTGGATCCCGACATATAGCTTTCTTTCTGCTCTTTCCCGTTGACGGCCGGGGTGTCGAACACGAAAGTGGCTTCGCGCGAAGTGCGGTGGATCACCGGAGGGCCATACACGGGTCCGGCGTATGCCGTAGGCTGCCGCGGCGACCAGCAGAATCGCAACCGAGCTGGCGATGCCGAGTCCGAGCCGGTGCTGCTTCGCGACCGCGACGACGGCGGAACTGCTGCTTGCGTGCGCGGGCTGAGCAGTTCCTGATGCGGCTGCGGCTTCAGCGGCCGCCGGCACCTGGCGGCTGGAATCTGTATCGCGCTTCAGCCGCTGCAGGTCGGTGCGCATATCGGAGGCGTGCTGGTAACGCAGATTGCGGTCTTTTTCGAGAGCCTTGTTGATGATGTCTTCCAGCTTGGGCGGCAGATCCGGATTCAGCCGGATTACCGGCGCCGGAGCACGATTCAGAATCGCCTCAAAAATCGTGGCCGAACTTTCTCCACGGAATGGCAGCGTACCCGTCGCCATTTCGTAGAGAACAGATCCGAATGAAAAAAGATCCGAACGGCCATCCAGTTCTTTGCCCCTGGCCTGCTCCGGCGACATGTAAGCTACGGTGCCGATGGTCGAGCCCGGGTTGGTCAGTTGCTGTTCGTCCATGGTGTGAGCGGCGGTGTTCGCCGATGCAATCTGGCTAGAGGAACCGCCAGCGAACGCAACTTTGGCCAATCCGAAGTCCAGAATCTTCGCGTGACCGCGCTCGGTCACAAAGATGTTAGGCGGCTTGATGTCGCGACGAACGATTCCCTTGGCGTGAGCCGCATCGAGGGCATCGGCAATCTCGATTGCCAAACCGAGCAGAACATCGGTTTCCATCGGTCGGCCGGCGATGCGATGCTTCAGCGTAACGCCATCGAGGAACTCCATGACGAGGAAGGGATGGCCGTCTTGCTGCCCGATCTCATGGATGGTGCAGATATTGGGATGATTGAGGGCCGACGCTGCCTGTGCCTCCGGCTGGAACCGGACCAGGGCTTGAGCATCTCTGGCGACGTCATCGGGCAGAAACTTCAGGGCGACAAAACGGTGGAGGGTTACGTCCTCGGCCTTGTACACAACGCCCATGCCGCCGCCACCAAGCTTTTCGACGATCCGGTAGTGCGAGATGGTTTGGCCAATCATTCGGGATGAGTAGATTTCAGTCGCTCCATCTTACGGAGACTGCATCAGCGAGTCAACGAATGACGGCTCTGGCCCGAGTGTGCCGAGCCCACAACACCCGCTTTATGAAGCGGATAACTGGGGCGGCGGCGAGACAACTCCCGGTTGGTCGGCAAACCTTCCCTAATCAGTAAGGTAAGGTTTGCCCGTCGCTCGCCCGCAATCAGCACCAAGCACAACCCGCAGTCGCTCGGCTACTCCACCTTTCGATGTTGGCTTCCACCTGCCGCACGCCGTCGCAGAGCATAAGGCCACCAGAGATGCCGTGGCGTTCCGTTCGTCGTCGGGCGGATAGGGAAAGGTTCGCCGTGACCTCGTGGCGCGGATAGCAGGCCAAAACGAGTCCGGTACATTGTCTGAAGGTTCAGGAGGGGTACGCATGCGACATATCATTGCGTCTGTCCTCGCGGTGTTTTTCTTTTTGCTGCCGGCGACCGCGCAAACTGCCGAACTTTCCAAGAGTGTGAAACAGGTCGTGCGGGTGGATGCCGCCAAGGTTGTGCTGACGCATGTGCGCGTGATTGATGGCACGGGCGCGGCAGCGGTGGAAGATCAGAATGTAGTCATCGAGGACGGAAAGATTTCAGCGATCCAGAAAAGCGTCAACGTTGCGGCGGTCGCAGGCGCCACAGTTCTTGACCTCCGCGGATACACGGTGATGCCGGGCATCGTGGGCTGCACAATCATCTCTTCTACGTCGCACGTCCGAACCTGAATAGCCAGTGGAAGTCTGATGCGCCGCTGCTGGTGCCGCAGATGACATTTTCCGCACCACGGCTGTATCTTGCTGGGGGCGTAACGACCATGCGCACCACCGGAAGCGTGGACACTTATGCGGATCTAAATTTGAAGCGCGACATTGATGCGGGCAAACTCCCCGGAGTGCACCTCGACGTGACCGGCCCATATCTGGAAGGGGCTGTGAGTTACTTCATCCAAATGCCCCATCTGACCAGTCCGGATGACGCGCGGCAACTGGTGGAATACTGGGCCGATTTCATCATCTACTCCGCAAAGATCGGGGAACAAACGCCGCAGATGACTGCGCCCAAGTGAGTTGGGGTGCGCCGCCCCTGGCGCCCGCCTGGCGTCTGCGTAGAGCCACAGATGGGGTGGAGAGTCCAGGAATGAATGGTGTGCGTTGGTTGACAAACACCACTTAAGATGTATATACATATTATATGCTTAAGACAGAGACAGAATCCGAAGCCCGAAGCCCATTGCCCCTCTTGCCCTGTACCTGTGCCAATCTCAGGCGGGCGGCCCGGGTGGTGACTCGGCTCTACACACGCGCGTTGCAATCCGACGGAATCGAGATTACCCAGTTCACGCTCCTGATGGCTCTCGACCAGGTGGGCGAGATCTCTCAGGGCGAGTTGGGCGAGATCCTCGCGCTCGATTCGACCAGCCTAACGAGAATGCTGAAGCTCCTCAAAGACCATGGGTGGGTACAGGCGAAAGAGGGCGAGGACCGGCGAATGCGGATTTTTCGTTTGACCAAGGCCGGCCGAGAGAAGTTCCAGCAATCTTTGCGCCACTGGAAGCAGGCCCAAGAGCAGTTGCGAACTGCTCTGGGCGCAAAGAGCACAGGCGAACTGAGCGCGCTCCTGGCGGAGATTACTCGGGTATCGCAGCGGGCGTAATTTTTAAGATCTCGTATGGCTGTATATACATCTTATGAGAAGATCGTTAGACGCAAGGCCATCTCTCAGGGAAGGAGAACGAGCAAATGCAATATCTGGTCCAAATGAAACTCGTACCTCAGGGTCGTCCAACCACGCCCGAAGAGGGGACAGCATTCATCGAGCAGTATATTTTCCCGACACTGGAGCTCTGCAAAAAACTGCAAGACGAAAAGAAGATTCTGGCAGGCGGACCGACTAGCGGCGCAGTTGGACTCGTGCTGATCGTCAACGCTGAGTCCGCGCGAGAATTGGATGATCTCATTACGAGCCTGCCCGTATGGCCGCGCATGGAAACTGCGGTGGTGCCGCTCACCACTTTTGAAGGGCGGGCGGAAAGCCTTCGGGCCGAGGCTGGAGCGGCAAAAGGAACAATCGCGGAGAGTTGGCTAGCATGTGGCACCCCGCCAGATGAAGGCAAAGTCCGTCCAAGAAGGAAGTTCGTATATGAATGGAATGTCGGCCAACCTTACCCTACCGGGTTAGGTAAGAGTTGCCCGTAACACGGTAGTTATCCAAAACGGGCTTCGCGGTACTCTCGGCTGGCCAACAGTCGAGTGCAGCGCGTTTCCCAATCCTTTGCGATGGCTTGACACACTCGGCCTGACGGGTCTTTATAGTCTCGCTAGGCTACGAAGTGAGTGAATGATTTGGAGAGGCTTAGAATGTCCAAGAAGTGGCGATTGACGGACCGCACGCGAACGCTCCTCACGCTGGAGCTGGCCATCGTCCTCCCCGCGGCAGCATTGATGGCCTTCAGCATGTGGAACCTCACGCACATTCAGCGCGACCAAGCCATCGAAGCCGCCATCCAGCGCGACTTTACCTATGTTCTGAAGATTGCCGAGAAGAAGAGCTGGGAAAAGGCCAGCGAGCTAGTTGCCCCCGTGCGCAAAGAGTATCCGAGCCCCGACGACGGCCCCAAAATCAATGCCCAGCTCGACCGGATTCTGTCCGAGCATCCCGAATTTGCGTATGCGGTTCTCTACGATAAGAAGAACAAACTCATGGTGAGCCGTATGCAGCCCAACTGCGATGGTGATGACGATTTCTGCGCGCGCATGCAGGACGAGATCAATATCGTGCAGAGCTGGCTGCCTGTGGAAGCACCCACCATGGGCGAGAAGCTGAGAATGATGGCGGAGAAGGGTGACCCGTCCGTGGCGTTTTATGGTGAATGGCGGCTCAGTCGGAATCAGCATGTGTACTCGAACGTGGCCTACTTTATCCCTCCGAATGTCTCGGGGGATCGGGTGAGCCTCGGCGTCGTCTCTTTTGATGACGACTATCTGCAGAAGAGTTTTTTTCCTGCCGTGATGAAGGACGTATTGAACAGCAAGAGCAACGCATTGAGGGCCGATGCAAATCCACCGGCCATGATGATTCATTCGACTAAGGATTCCACTCCCTGGGCGGTTTCTGCAAACTGGGACGGTGGCAAACCTGAAGTAGAGCGCCCATTCGCTGATATTTTTCAAGGCATGGTTTGGGCAATTAAATATCCAGGCACCACCATTGCCGACATCGGAGCGAGGCTCCTCAGATACAACTATACCGTCCTCGCTGCGCTCTCCCTGCTGTTGGTTGGTGGGATCTTGCTTAGCTATCGAAACGTGTCCAGGGAAATGAATCTCGCTCGGCTGAAGTCCGATTTCGTCGCCAACGTTTCTCACGAATTGCGTACCCCCCTGGCTCTGATCCGTCTTTATGCCGAGACTTTGGAGCTTGGGCGCCTCACCGCAAAGGAAAAATACCCGGAGTATTTCCGCATCATTCGCGAGGAGAGCGAGCGACTCACGGCTCTCATCAACAATATCCTCGACTTTTCCCGCATTGAGGCCGGTCGCAAGGAATACGAGTTCAAGGAAACCAATCTCGCCGATCTCGTTCGCTCCACGCTCGACTCTTACCGCTTCCAGATCGAACAAAACGGTTTTGCCTTCGAGGAAAACATCTCCCGCGATATTCCCCCGGTGAACGTGGACCGCGAAGCCATCGCCCGCTCGTTGCTCAATCTGGTGAACAACGCCCTGAAGTACTGCAAGGACCAAAAGTTCATCGGTGTCAGCCTGTACCGCTCCGACAGTTGTGTGAAGCTGGAAGTCCGCGACCATGGAATCGGCATCCCGCCCGACGAGCAGGAGAAGATCTTCGAGAAGTTTTACCGCTGTGGTGATCCCCTGGTACACAACATCAAGGGTTCGGGGTTGGGTCTGTCGCTCGTTCGCCATATCGCCCGGGCGCACGGTGGGGACGTGCAGGTCGAAAGCGTCCCAGAGAAAGGCAGTAAATTCACGATCGCGTTGCCGTTGGATCCGTCTTCACGGACGGGGGCCGCAATCGCATGAGGGCTTCGGAGTGTGGGGTGGTGCCATGTTCCGGAAAAGCCATAAGGGAGACGTCATGGGCACAAGCAAAATTCTGATCGTTGAGGATGAGCCAAATATGGTCGCCGGCCTACGCGATAATTTCGAATACGAGGGCTTTCAAGTTATAACGGCGCTCGACGGAGTGGAAGGGCTGGAGCGCGCCCTCAAGGATTCTCCGGACTTGGTCGTGCTGGACGTGATGATGCCCGGCATGAGCGGGCTGGATGTCTGTAAACAGCTAAAGGCCAAGCGCCCCTCGATTCCCATCATTATGCTTACGGCGCGCGGCCAGGAAGTCGATAAGGTCGTTGGTCTCGAACTGGGTGCCGATGACTACGTCACCAAGCCCTTCTCCATTCGCGAACTCCTCGCTCGCGTCAAGGCCGTTCTGCGACGCTCACTCACGCTTCCGAAAGAGCAGGACAGTTATACCTTTGGCGATATCGAGGTCAATCTGCGCAGCTACAAAGTCATGCGCGGGGGACAGCGCGTCGAGTTCTCTGGCAAGGAGTTTGAGCTGCTCAAGCACTTTCTCTGTCATTCCGGAGAGACGCTGAGCCGCGAGCGGCTTCTCGACGAGGTCTGGGGCTACGAGAATTTCCCGACCACCCGCACCGTGGATGCCCATATTGTTCGCATTCGCCAGAAACTCGAACCCGTTCCCCAGGAACCTCGTTACTTCTTGACTGTGCACGGAGTAGGTTACAAATTCGTAGGATGAAATGAACATGATGGCCTTGACTGAACGAATGCTGGACAACACGCGAACCGCAATCGGCAAAAAAATGGCAGGTCAATCTTTACCTGCCACCGGAACCGATCTGAGGGACAACACCCAGTTCCTCCCGGACGAACTGAACGCGCTCCGCCGAGAGCAAGCGAAATTGCAGCAGGCCATCTTTGAAGCCGCCCAGGTGCAGCGTCGCCTCTGTGCACCGCGCGAACTGAGCTGGGGCGAGTTCGAGGTTGCCGGAGAAATTTTCCCGGTCCGTCATCTCTCGGGTGATTTTTTCAAGGTAATGGAACTTGGCTCCGCCCTTGGAGTGGTCTTGGGGGATATCGCCGGCAAAGGATTATCCGCTGGCATTTGGCTGCCCCATCTCATGGGCCTGATCCAGCGTTCTGCACGTCGGCATTCGGACCCAACCGATGCCGTCGCCGAGGTGAACCACGAGCTCTGCCACGACGACGGGGCGCCGCCGCTGACTGCACTTTTCTTCGCCCGAATCGATCCGCGAGCGAATGAACTCGCCTACTGCAATGCTGGCCTGCCAGCCCCTCTGCTACTGAGGGACAACAAGACGCTGGAACGTCTGGAAGAAGGTGGCCCCCTGCTCGGCGTTGTGAAAAATGCCGCCTTCCACACCGGAAGTGTCACTCTCAACCCGGGCGATATGTTTGTCGCTCACTCCGACGGCCTGACCGAGTGCCGTAATACGCAAGACGACGAGTTCGAAATGGAGCGGCTAACGGCCGCAGCGAGAGCTGTCTCCGGCGCAAGCGCGAGTAAAGCCCTTTTCTCTTTGCTCGGAACCGTTCTCGATTTCGCGGACTCGTGCTCAGCGGGCGACGACTTGACACTTTTAGTGGTTCGTCGCCGCGACGCGATCAAAGGTGAGCAGCCCCGTTCGCGCACCAAAGATTTTTCGGCTCCTCACCGGCGGCCGGCTTCGGTCTCGCGGCCGAAGAACCCCGACCGGGGAGGACACAGTTCCAAATAGTTGAGGTGTGGTACACACCGCTTCGGGAAGCATGAACTCGTCGGGTATCGATTCGATTGTTAGGAGCCGCCATGAACGTCCCTTCCACGCCACCAGCCAAATCGCCGCTATTAGCCTGCTCGCGCCGCGCCGCCATAGCGTTCGTGGCCTTCGCCACCATCCTCGCACCGACTTTCTCCCCCACCGCCTCCGCCGCCCCTCAAGCCTCTACTCTGGTAACCCTCGCCAAAATCCGCGAAGCCTGGGTCCAAGACCTTCGCACCAAACAGCTCGAACCCATCCTGAAGTTCTATGCCCCAGACGCCGTCTTCCTCCAACCCACAGGCGAACGCATCACCGGCTCCGCCGCCCTCCGCACCCTCTTCCAAACCGTGATGGCCACCTTCAACAGTGACCTCACTCTCTACAGCCAGGACCTCGAAACATCCGGCGATCTCGCCTACGACAGCGGCGACTTCCAGGAACTCCTAACTACCATTGCCACCGGCGCTAAAATCACCGCCAAAGGCAGCTACATCATCATCTTTAAGCGTCAGCCAAATGGCAGTTGGCAAATCGTTCAGCACGTCTGGATCGGTGCCCCACCACCTGGCACATGAGCTTCACTGGTTATTCAAAATCGGCGGCAAGAAACGGATAGACTGCGAATACACTGCAACGCGAAAATGCCGGCTTGATACTTTGTGGTGATAAAAAGGAGACTTCTATGACACTCAACTGCTGGAAATTCAAAGGCTGGAAATCTAAGAGATGGACTGTTTGCGCCATTGCCCTGGTTTTCTTTGCTGCTGGATCGCTCGTTACTGCCCGCCTGGTGCACATTAACCAAGTGAGCGCTGATAACAATCGCGTCTTTGAGCTTCGCGTTTATCACACCGTTCCGGGCAAGGTACCGGCGCTGGAGTCACGGTTTCGCGACACGACATCAAGGCTACTCGCCAAACACGATCTGAAGGTTGTGGGTTACTGGGTACCCGAGGGTGCCCCCGCTTGGGACAACACATTCATCTTTCTCGTGGCTCATTCCAGCCAGCAGGAAGCGAAAAAGAACTGGGATACGATGCGGACCGACCCAGAGTTTCTAGAGGTGATCAAAGCCGAGCAGGCCAGCAAAACGGTGGAGAAAATAGACGTGACGTACATGCGTCCGACGGATTTTTCGCCGATGAAGTAGTGCCGGATTTCGCGAGATTCGATTCGTCGCGACAGTCGAGTTCAACGCCAACGGAACTCTGATTCGCGGGACGGTTTATACATTGGTTAACGATGACAGGACTCGGAGGCCTAATGGCAAATACATTTGGTACAGATATTTTGATTCAGTCGGAAGACCCAATGAAGGCTGCTGACTTTTATGTCAAGGAACTTGGCTTTGAGATTACGGATAAGAGATCGAATTTAGTCAGCCTCCACGGGAAAAATATCAATTTGTTTGTTGAGCGAGGTCCGAGTCTAGGGCCTGTTTTGGAAGTTACTGTCAAAAGCGTGAAAGAAGCCAAAGTGAGTCTCAAGAAAAAGGGCTGCCAGGTCATCAAGGATGAGCCTGAGTTTCCAAGATGTTACGTCAAGGATCCAATTCACGAGGATGATGAGGATCGTGACGATGGGGACGCGACTAGGACGTCGCGATACATCCCCTAACGGGATCATGCCTCCCATTCGGTCTTCCTCCATTCGTCGGCACAACGCTGGCTTCAGTGGGCGCTTTCTGGAGTGTCGAACACTGGAGGGCCGAACAGCGGAAACTATGCCACCGCAGTCCTCACCTTGCGCACCGCCAACGATAGCATCACGCGCGTAACACCGCTGATGATCATGCTCACGCCCACCAGGATGCCTATCGCCCAGGCGGAACTCGACGGCCATTGCATGTAAATCATCAGCCCCAATAGCAGGGTAATGATCCCGTCAACCAGCACCCAGCTTGATCCTCCCACCGCGCGCATCTTGAAAAACAAAATGATGTCCAGGATGCCCTCAATCAGGAAAAGCGATGCAAGTACTAACGTAAGCGATGCCACTCCCAGCACTGGATGCATGATCAGGTATGCCCCGAAGAACAGATATGCGATTCCGACTAGCAGCTTCCAGATCATGCTGCCAGCTCCATGAGCGCGCAAGGCCAGCATCAGGTGGACTACACCTGCCAAGACGATGACCCAGGCAATGGCCACGTTGACCGCCACGGCGGCGAGAAGTGGCGAACCGATCGCGACCATACCGAAGACGATCAGCAAAACGCCCCACACAATTGACAACGTCGAAGCCTGACGTACGATGTCGACCGAAGTGTTCTGTGCCATGGAGACCTCCATGAGAAGGCGGACCAATCCTATCTCAAAAAGTCAATCGGTTGAAGGTTACGAAGTAAATTTCCTTCTTCTCGAAATGCGAGTGATAGGATTGCGTCATGCCAAAAACACTGATGCAGTCTGTAGTCAGTCAACTCCAGAAGGAACGCACGCGACTTGAGGATGAACTGCACCGCATAACAAACGCCCTGCTCGCCTTCGGGAACGTCTACATGCATGGGAGCCAACCGAAAGCTGCCGCAATTCGCAAAAGGCGAATCATTTCGGCTGCGGGACGGAAGAGAATTGCGGCCGCTCAACGGGCGCGGTGGGCAAGGATCAAGGGATCAGTGCCCGCAAAGGGCGCAAGATGTCACTAGCCGCCCGTAAGAGGATTGTCGCTGCTCAGAAAGCGCGCTGGGCAAAGTGGCGGAAGGCCCAAGAGAAGGCCTAGGTTTCCGATCAGTCGTATGCCCGGAAGCACAGCGACTAAGCAAAAATCTCGTTCACCTTGTCCCGCACATGCTGGCTGCGTGACGGCTTTAGGTAGCGCATGGTGCTCTCCATGTCGGAGTGACCGAGCCACTGCTGCACTGTACGCAGATCGACCCCAGCCCACAGCGACCACGTAGCGAACGTCGCTCTGAACTTGTGGAGCCAGAAGTTCTCTTTATCCAGCTTCGCACGCTCTGCAACAGCTTTCAGAACGTCGAGAAAACGAGCTTGGGGTTGCAACCTGCGGTTGGAAAGACCAGGCTGCAGCTCTTGTCCGATTTCGCTTTCCAAGCTTTTAGGCTTTTCGCAAGCTTCGCAGGAATAGGAATCTCGCGTTCCTTGTACGCCTTCGGTGTCCAGCCTCTATCTGGCTTGTGACTGACGCGAACCGTGGATGCAGTGAAGTTGACGTCTGACCAGTACGTGTACATGACTTCCTGTTCACGTTCGCCCGTCATCAGGAAGAACTCATACCAGAGCCGTTCATCTGAGTCACACGCTGCGAACAACGTGTCGAGGTCTTCCTGCTCGTAAATTTCCGGTTCTTCTTCGGTGTACCGCGGCCAGTCGTTCTTGCCGACCAGGCCACGAATCCCATGCGCCTTCAGGAACGTCATCACGTTCTCGAACTTGTTGTACACGCTGCGCGGCGCCTGTTCCTTCTCGTCACGCAGGAACGCTGAGAATTTCAGCAGGTCCCTTCGGTCGATCTCTTCGAGATTGAGTTTGTGGCAGGATTCTACGAAGTACGCCAGGGCCGTCGAGTGCGCGGCTAGCGTCTTCGGTTTCTTCGTGAGCTTGGTTTCGTCAAGGAACTCTGCGACGGCTGCAGCTACTGACCGGTTCCCGTTCTGGCCATTAGGCACGACGGAGACGCCGTTGTTCACCGCGTTCAGTTCGGCTTCCTTCCGCTGGCGTCGCGCACTCGCATCGGCAGCATCTTTACCCACTGATAGCCTGACCCGCTTCGCGCCTTCTCGCCATTCGAGGTAGTATGCGCCTTCCTTGTGGGTTTCCTGCTTGCCGTTGACGAGAACCAGGTCTGGCTTGATGCGGCCATTCGCAGACAGGACTACCGTGCAATACCGCCATCCATGCGGTGTTTGGATCCTTTTGGTGAGATTGACTTCGCGATTCATCGGTGACCACCCTCGCTGATTTCGGAATCAGTATAGGTATCACCGGCTTGCAAGTGCTAGATTACAAAGGTAATGGCGGAGAGGGAGGGATTCGAACCCCCGATACCCTTTCGGGTATGCCGGTTTTCAAGACCGGAGCCATCAACCACTCGGCCACCTCTCCGGCGGCTCCTACAGTTTTACTACAGACTTGATTTTAAGGCAGGAACAGCGGCATGAGTGAGCGAGTGGCAGAAGCTTGTTAGATGTGCCGCTTCGTCGTCGGCGGTCCGATCGGGCTATTGCCCTCGGCTGGCAAAATATTCTCGTTTGATCCTTGCCCAATCAGACATCAGTTTCGTATCCTTGATGTCGCACTTATTTCTTTGCAGGAGCTGGATCATGGAATTCTCTGCCTCTTCGACTAGGTGCATCTTGTAACCGGGTGGGCCTTCTCGCCACCAGCCTTCCGGTATTCCGATCTCAACCTCGACCCAATCTCTTTTTCTTTTCGCTCTTTGGGCCCCCACGATGCTCCACAATTCGGTATAGGTGTGAATGTCACCATCGATTCTCGGAAGAAACGCAAATTCTCTTATGTCACTGGAGTAGTCACCTCTCCATTTGTTCATTGCGTCGCGTAACTGTTGTTCCGCTTTTCGGATCGAATCGCCGCCTGTCCATCCACCTCTCTGAGCGCCTAAGCTGAACGAATTCATTTGCACAAATGGAAATCAGAACAAGTTTTGCATCACTTCGTTCCGTTTGGATACACCAGTATTTTGCTGGCTTCGCCGGTTTTTAATCGGGCCATGGCTTTGGAAAAATCCCTCATCGGGATGCGGTCGGTGATCACCGGATGAAGATCGAGGCGTCCGCTTTTGAGCAGGGCGGTCATCTGGTACCAGGTCTGGAACATTCGCCGGCCGTTGATGCCTTGCACGGTGATGCCTTTGAAAATGATGTCCTCGGAGAAGTTGAGCGGGATGGGTTTCGAGGTGAGGCCGAGCAGAGAAATGCGTCCGCCGCGCCGCACGATGTCGAAGGCGGTGCGGATGGCGTCGGGAACGCCGGCCATTTCGAGGACCACGTCCACGCCCAGCCCTCCAGTTTTTTCGGCGACAATGGCACGCACATCTTCTTTGGATGGATCGAGCGCGTAGTCGGCGTTCATCCTGGTCGCGACCTTGCGCCGGTGTTCGTTGACTTCGATCGCAAAGATGGTGGTTGCGCCTACCGCTCGCGCGACTGCGATCGAGAACAGTCCGATGGGGCCGCAACCGGTGATGGCTACGGTTTTTGCGGCGATTTCCCCGGCCAGCACGGTATGCACGGCGTTGCCGAGCGGATCGAGGATGGAAGCGTATTCCTGCGGGATGGCCGGATCGAGTTTCCAGATATTCGACTCGGGGATGACGACGAACTCGGCGAAAGCTCCGTCGCTGTTGACGCCGATGATTTTCACGTGCTGGCAGATGTGGGCTTCGCCGGTGCGGCACTGCAGGCACTTGCCGCAGGCCACATGCATTTCGGCGGATACAAAATCGCCTTCCTTGACGCTGGTGACTTCATCGCCGAACGCGACTACCTCGCCGCAGAATTCGTGTCCGGGGATCAGCGGCGGATGAATGCGTCCCTGGGCCCAGCGGTCCCATTCATAGATGTGCAGATCGGTGCCGCAGATGGAGGCGACTTTGACTTTGCAGAGGACGTCGGTGCGTCCGTACCCGGGAATCTTGACTTCGCGGATTTCCGCACCCGGCGCGGCTTCCGGCTTGACCACTGCGAGCATGGTGCTTGACATGGAAGCCCTCTCATCCATACGAATCTAGAAGAATAAGTAACCATCTTACACCGCCCAAACTGTATTTCCATTCTTCCCGCTTTGTTCCGGATATGGTTGCTCAGGATGAGTGCACCGGATGGTCCCGGATTCGAGATCACACCTACGCTCTGTACACACCTACGTCTTGTATGTTCCGCGACTATGCGTCTTCGGGCTCGTAGTTTTGTAGTCTTCAGATTTGCCCCGCGGAATGCTTAGCGTCTGCCATTGTGCAGAGCGCAGGTGTTTGGCGAGGTAGACGATTTGTCCAATGTGTTGCGCGTAGTGGGCGAGCGCGCGGTTGAGCGCCTGCATGACCGTGTGCGGCTCCTGGCGGATGGTCACGATGCGTTGCACATCCTCGGGCTTGAGCGAGTCAAGCGCGGAAAACACATGCGACCAAGCCTGCTCCCACTGGCGCAGGACTTCTTCGCGCGTTGTTTTCGCCGAGACTTCAAATTCCCGATCGCGAAACCGATCCGGCTTCTCGCCATCGCTGGTCAGGAAGTCGGTGAAGCGCGAACGCGCGTTGCCGGCGATGTGCTTGACCAGGGTAGCAACGGAATTCGATTCCGGATCGAGCGTAGCTAAGAAATCCATGTCTTCAAGCTGAGCCATGGCAGCTTCGCCCATGCGCTTGTGGCCGCGGAACTGGCGCTTGATTTCTTCGATGTAGTGCGATGCGAGGTCAGTCATAGAAGTCCTATTGCAGAGGTCAGACTACAGAGGTAAGAACTTCAAGTTTCAGCAATTCTTCTCCTTCAGGAGGTTTTGACCTCTGCAATCCGACCTCTAACCTCTGACCTGCAATTGTACGTTGCACGCCACGCGGAACCCATAGTCCGCGTACTTGAACTCCGGAGGGATGCTGGAGCGGGCCGCGCAGCGCGACATCTTGATGTGGTGACGCCAGGAGCCGCCGCGCGAAGCGCGCCGCTCGCCGATTTCTGGGCCACGCGGATTGCGCTCGGGCGACACTGCATAGTAGCCGGGAGCATACCAGTCGCTGCACCACTCGTGCACGTTGTCGCACATGTTGTAGAGGCCGTATGCGTTCGGTTCGGCGCGGCCGACGGGCTCGGGGCCGGTCTTCCAATGACCGGCGCAGCGATCGGCGTAGCCGGGCAGCGACTGCGGAGGCGCATCGCCCCACGGAAATAGTGCTCCCTCGCGGCCTCCGCGAGCGGCGCGCTCCCACTCGGCCTCAGTAGGCAAGCGGAAATTTCTGCCGAGCCATTCGCAGTAGCGGATTGCCTCGTACCACGATACTCCGACAACGGGCTGCTCGGGATGGTTGAATGCGGAGTCGCTCCAGAACGGTGGCGGCAAGAATAGTGACAGCGACGCCGAGTCGCGCAGGAAGCGCCCATACTCAGCGTTGGTGACTTGGCGGGCGGCGAGCAGAAATTCGTCAATCCAGACGCGATGCACCGGCTTTTCGTTGTCCTGTCCGGTGTCGCAGCCCATGAGGAACCATCCCGACGGGATACAAACGAGCGCGGGAACGGATTCTTCGGCTCGGGACGGAGAGAGTGACGGAGAGACCAGTTGCGTCGGTTGCGTAGTGTCCGTCGGGTCCATGGTGTCAAAGCGCCCGCAATGCGCGGACGACGTCTTCGATTTTATTCTCCTGAAACAGGCGGATGCCGGCGACGCCCGCCGCTCCAGCTTCCAGGCACGAGGCGGCGTTTCCCATCGTGACGCCGCCGAGAGCGAGGACGGGGATCTTCGCCCGGCATGCTTCATGCAAGGCGGCGAGGCCTGTCGGTTGCGTTCCGGGAGCCTTGTTTTTTTCGAAGACTGGAGCAAAGACGGTGAAGTCGGCGCCCTCGGAGTCGGCGCGAATCACATCCTCGTTCGAATGGCAGGAGGCGGCCACGAGAAAGTGGTCAGTGGTCAGTGGCTTTAGCCGCTGAAGGCCCCCGGCTTCCAGCACCTGTCGCGCCTCACGCGGCACGACATCGTCCCCGCGCAGATGAACGCCATCGGCTCCCGCAGCCAGCGCAACGTCCGTGCGGGAGTTGATTAACAGCCGGGTCGACGATGAATTCTCACGCACGATCGCGACCACTTCCCGTGCCAGCATTTCCAGTTCTCTCGTGCTCAAATCTTTTTCGCGGAGCTGGATGTAGTCCACACAGGCGCGCGCGGCTTCGGCTACTTTGGCGAGCAGATCGCGGCGGCGGGCGCGTTCATCGCCACGAAACTGGCTTCGGTCGGTGATGTAGTAGAGCAAACAGCGGTCAGCCATCAATTTTCAGCGTACTACGAGTTCGCCCACTTCTCATCGACATTAGTGGTGGCACAGGGAGCGCCTTGAGTTCAGTTTTCGCCAGCGTGGAGTTAAAGCGTGCAGTTAAATGGAGCGTTCCGGGATGTCACCATCGTGAGTGCGAGGCAGAGTGAGGAGAATGATGAGGCTGGTGAGGCCTACGACGGCGATGATAAAAATGCTGCCTTCGGGGCCAGTGGCTCCGCCGCTGAGGATCGGCTTGCCTACAGGGTGGGTGGCGAGAAGATGGTGCTGCACCATGGCTCCGCTGTCGGCGACGCCGTAGAGGAAGGACTGAGACCAGTCCCATGCGGCGTGGAAGCCGATCGCCCACCACAGGGAGCCGGTGCGCCAGAGACTGAGGCAAAAGACCATGGCGGCCAAGCCGGCGGAGAGCAGTCCGATCGGAGATTCGCCTGGATTCTTGCTGTGGCCGAAGACGAAGGACAAGATCACGGCGGAAGTCCAGAAGCCGAACGCTTCGCTGTTGCGTGTCTTAGAGGCCCACCGGTAGAAACCAGCGAGACCGCGCGTGAGAGTGTACTGGACGTAGCCGCGGGTGAAGTATTCCTCGAACAGGCCGACCAGGAGGAAGCCGAACAGCCACATTGCCCCATAACGAAGAATATCGCTGCCAAAGAGCAGGCGCCTGTCGACGACCAGAAGACCGGTCTTCCAGAGGCTCAAAACGAGGAGAGAAAGACAGACGACTCCCCAGGCGAGTCCGGCGAAAAAGTGTGCAACCTTACGGCTGCCGCCAAGGCCATAGATGGAGTTGGGACGGCGCTCGATCTTCGACATGATCCAGGTGACGAGGAGGACGACGGCCAAGGGGATGGACTCCATGATGAACCCTGCCTTGAGGGATATCTCCGACGTGTTCTTCGCGGCGCTTGGATTACGTGGGTGGATCTTGTGGGCGGCGAAGTTCGCCGCGATAAGAACGACCGCCAGTAGGGCGATGAAGATGAGCAGGCTCCAGCCGGCGCGGAGACCGTCTTTGCCGATGAAGATCTTGCCAACAACTGACGGCTGCGCGCTGGGGATTGGTTCGGCGGGTGGCAGCATTGCGTCGTGATTCAAGCGGTCTCTTCGTGCATCGAAAGTTTATCCGCAAACTTATGTCGCGAATTCACGTATCCCGAACTCACGTGTCGCGAACTCATGGGCCACTAAGCTGGCGTCAAGGTCGCGTCTTGGCGATTTCAGGAACGGCCGCTTCGCCGGTGCGCTTCGCTTGCTGCGGGGCGAGATGGTACTTGGTCAGTCCTTCTTTCAGGAACTCGAAACTTTCTTCCGGCGAATCGGACATCTTGAACAGTTCGAGGTCCCCCGCCGAGATCGTGCCGGCGTCGACCATGGCCTCGAAATTGACGATCTTCTTCCAGTAAGCGCTGCCATAGACGACGACGACAATTTTCTTGGCCAGTTTCTCCGTCTGCGCGAGGGTGAGAATTTCAAAAAGTTCGTCAAGCGTGCCGAAGCCCCCGGGAAATATCACCAATCCTTTCGCCAGGTATGCGAACCAGAATTTACGCATGAAAAAGTAATGGAACTCGAAGTTGAGCGAAGGCGTGATGTAAGGATTCGGATTCTGCTCCAACGGCAGGTTGATATTAAGGCCGATGGTTTTTCCTCCCGCTTCGTGGGCGCCGAGATTCGCCGCTTCCATGATGCCCGGGCCGCCGCCGGTGGTGACGACAAAGCGGTGGCGCTTGGCCGGGATATGGGTGGACCATTCGGTCAGCAGGCGAGCCAGCCGGCGCGCGTCCTCGTAGTAGCGAGCCATGTCAACCGCCGCCTCGGCGCGCTTCATATCCTTGGCTTGCTGCGCTTCGGAGAACTGAGCGCTGTTGCCGCGGACTTCGGTCAGCCGGTGCGCGGCGTTCTTGTGGCTGTCGACGCGGGCGGAGCCGAAGAAGACGACCGTGTCCTGGATCTGCTCCCGGCGGAAGCGCGAGAGCGGCTCGCTGTACTCGGACAGCAGGCGCAGAATTCTGCCGTCAGGACTGTTGAGAAATGGTTCGTTCCGATACGCGAGCGGAGCGGGCTTGAGTCTGTGATCAGTCATAAGTAAATCAGTCGTCGGTCGCTAGTCGATGGTCGTCAGTCGTTCTTCGTCGATGAATGGGGCTGCAGCCAAAGGCCGTTGTTCGCGACCGACCAACGACCAACGACCGTTATCTATTCCTCTTCCCGATATTGAATCGCCTCCCAAAATCCGATCCACACATTGATCACGCCCAAGCCGGTCGCGACACCGCGCACGAAGCCGCTGGCTACTACGGCGCGAAGCGTGGAATGCGGGAGGAGTAGAGGGTTGTCGGACCACTCGGGACGCCAGGGCAGAATCACGAGCATCACCCCAAGCGTCGCGCACAAGAATACGAACAGAAGCACTCCGATGCGGCGGAGCCACAGACGCGCGACCGAAGGCGAGGGTCTGGAAACGGTAACTGCAGCCAGTGGAACGGATGTTTGGGCCGGGGATTTGAGTTCCTCGACACCGGTGGGGTCGCTGGCAAGGGGTAGCTTGGGATCGGAAATCATTGCACGCGTCGTTGTTAGTAAGGCCGTGGGGTGGGCGTGGGATCGGGTCGCGTCCCCAGCGCAAGTTTCGAACCCACTTGGTGCATTCTACGACTTCAGAGCCTGAATGCGCTCGGCCACGTCGCGATAATCGATATTTGTGCCGTACACGCTGGTGAAATGGCGCAGTGCTCCAGGCTTATCTAGCGCAGTTTCGCAGGCCGAACCCAGCTCATAGTTGATGGCCAAGCGGGCTTCACCATCGAGTCCGGGGATGTTAAGCGCCTTCTCATACCAGCGGATGGCGGCTTCAGGAACTCCTTTATCGATGAAACATTGGGCCAGCCAGGTGTAGGTCTGCACGGGCTGCGCAAATGCCTGGCCGCGATCGATCGAGGAACAGACTTTCTGCAATTCCGCAATGGCCTCGTCGAGCAGGCCCATTTCGCGGAAGGCAACGCCCAGGTTGTAATGCGTTTCCGGATCGTCATCGCCCGCAATAACCTCTTCTTCGAGTTCCTGCTTCAAAGCGCCGAACATCTCCGAAAGATCGACGCTATCGGAGGGATGCATGGCCTGGGCTCCGGCGCCCAGGGGGCGCACGGCAGCAGGGCTATAGCTCATCGTAGGAACGCTCATGACAGGAGCGGCGGCGGCGGCCGTGGCCGCGCCTCCCGCCGATGCTGCTATCGAAGGCATAGTCGCCGGGGCAGCCGGAATCTCAATTGCAACATGTGCCGCAGGTTCGTTCGCCACGGGCTCCGTTTCCGGTTCGGGCGTTTCGGCTGCAGCCGAAGCCGGCCAACCCGCCAACGGCTGGGTGTCGGGTGGCTGGGTTAGCGGAGAATGGGTTGCGGGAAGCTGATCGGCGGGCGCCGGCGCTTGCGGGAAAGAATCGCCGAGCGAAGCTTCCAGATCCGCGACCAGCGCGGTCAATTCACTTGCCTCCGCAGGCACGGCTTCGGCTGGAGCGGATTCGGCGCGTGCCACCATATCCGGCGAGGCGTCGATCTCGGACTTGTGCTGGGTCTCCATTTCAACTTCGAATCCCGCCGGTTCGTCGGCTTCGATCTCAGTGATTTCCGGCTCGGGCTCGGCCGGCGGCTGGCCAGTGGATTCGACGGCAGCGCGCAACGGATCGAGAATGCGGGCATCGCTGGTCAGGGTTTCCAGCTTCTCGATCCCGGCTCGTGCCTGATCGGTCATGAAGTGCTCGAGATAGAAACGGATTTCTTCGACCGTCTCGGCGATCTCAGGATTGCTGGAAGCATCCGCGTCGGCTTCGCCCGTGGCCGACAGTGCTGCGGCCGGAGCGTACTCGTCGACGGAAAGCGAATGCTCCCAATCGGAGGCAAGGTCGGAGGAAGGTTCGGAGGAAAGCTCCTGCCCCTCTGCGGGCGCGTACACCCCCAATCCCTGGATGGCGAATTCCGGATGCGCGGCAGCGGCAATTTCGTGATCGGGAGCCGCGGGCGCGGCCATCGGCCAGGGCGCAGGTAAAGCCGCAGCGGCGGCGCGGGCCGCGGGCGGAGCGGCGACCGATGAAGCTATGGCCGGCGAAGCGATCGCCGACGGAGCAGCAGCCGTTGATGCAGAAGTCGATGATGCAGAAATCGATGCCGCCGCGTCCGCGCTCTGCTCGTAGCGCGCGGCCAATTCTCCATAGCGCACGGCTTCATCCGGGCAGCCGGCATCGTGGTACACGCCTTCCAGTGTGCGGCAGCAGACGGCGGCTTCGGTAAAGCGCTGGAAGCGGGTATGGAGCGCGGCCAGGCGCTGGTTCAGGCGCACGTCGCACGGTGCCTGGGGCAGAACCCCCAGCAGAGGCACGACCGCCTTGTCCGGCAGATTGTAAGAAAGGAACAGGTCTGCATCGGTGACCGCGGAGCGCACTGCGATTGCGATGTGGTCGGGATAAGATTGATCGATGACCGGTGCGGTTGCTTCCAGTTCCTCCACGATGACCGCCCCTTCTTCGGCGGTGATCCCGATGGCGGGCGATGCTCCGGCCATGCGCCCCACCACCTGCTGATAGTTCTGCAGGTGCAGCAAGTTCTGGGGCTCGGTGGTGGCCAGCATCTGGTACAGGTCGCGAGCGCGGGCCAGGTTTCCGTCCTTGACGGAGGCGTGCGCCAGAAGCTCGGTGACTTCGTTGATGTGGGTGCTCTCGCCGGCTTTGTTCAGCAGCTGCATCAGCACGTCCAGCGCGTCCGAATCGTCGCGCACATGGGCGATCATGGCATGCAGGCTGCCCAGCAGCTTGGTCGAGTCGGTCGCCAGCAGGCGATCGGCGTGCCGGGTGTAAACGTCGAGTGCCCGGTGATATTGACCGAGGCGGGCGCAACCCTCCGCCAGCAAAAACACCCCCTCGGGATCGTTGTGCACGGTCAGCAGCTTCTCGGCGATCGGGACAGCCTCGGTCAAGGTTCCGATTTGCAGGTACGCCTTCAGCAGGTCGCGTAAGCCTTCGGGATGAGAATCGAGGTCGGGAGCCCCCTCCAGGTACTCGATGGCGTGCTTGGGATCGTCGCTCTCCAGGGCGGCCTTGCCCCGCAGCAGCAGAACGTAACTGTTGCCCGGCTCGAGCGTCAGCATCCGCTTCAGAATGTCTTCGGCGGCGGCGAGTGAACCGCGCGAGCGCAACGATTCCGCCACCGCGCTGAAAATCTCCCACGCCTCTTTCTTCTTTCCCAGCCGGACATAAACCTCGGCGAGCTTGACCCGCATGGGCACATTTTCCGCGTCCATCTCCAGGATCTTCTGGAACAGCCGCACCGCTTGTTCGAGGTCGCCTACCTTCATGAAGTCTTCGGCGACTTGCAGGTACTGGGCGCGCGCGTCGTTGAACAGCCCCTGCTGGGTGTACAATTCCGCCAGTTTCAAAGATCCATCCACGCTCGGCTGCAGCTTGGTGATCTTCTTGTACATGGCGATGCCCTTGACGGTGAAGCCCTGCGCCGCATAGGCATCGCCCACCATCTTGAAGCACTCGATGGCTTTAGCGTTGTCGCCCAGACGCGAGTAGAGATCGCCGATGGTGTTGTTGACGGTAAGATCCTTGACATCGTGCTTCAGGACCTTTTCATACTCAGCAATGGCGCTCTGCAGCTTGCCCTGCTGGACAAACTTTTCCGCGGCGCTGAGAACCTTCTGCTTGTTAAAACCAAAACCAAACGCCATAGGGTGCGGACTCCAGCCTTTTTCCCGCCGAACGCCCGCGCTTTCCTCGAGCGTTGCCCAACGGGTCCGAACCTCGCCGGGAGATTCCCAGGCGAAACCCCGCAAACCCCGCAACCGGGATCGAGGAGTAAGCTGATTGTAAGGCCGCGCACCCTCAGTTCGATGGTTACCGACGATTACCGGGGTTACCGAAAGGGAGTGTACGTCCGGTTCCGGAAAACCCTCGCTTCCCGCTTCCAAAATGGAAGCATAGATTCGGCAACCGGATTGCATTGACTAGCTTCCCGCGGACTTTCGCTCTATGGACTTGCGCTCTTCCCAGCGTTCCCGCACTCCCGCAAGAAACCCCTTCTTGTCCGCTCGCATGAGTTGGACCAGCGCTTGATTACCGGTATCTTCGTGCGCGGCCGCCCAGAGGACCATTTCCGTGAGCACCGGCGCCAGCTCAATCCCTTTCGCTGTCAGCTGGTAAATCAGCTTCCGTCCGTCCCGCGGGTCTGGTGCCGCGGTGACGATTCCATTCGCAGTCAGCCGGCGCAGGCGATCTGCCAGGATGTTCGTCGCGATCCCCTCGTAGCACTCCATAAATTGCTTGTACGTCCGGAACCCTTGCAGCATCATGTCGCGGATGATCAACAGCGACCAGCGGTCGCCCAACATTTCCACCGAAGCGTTCAGTGGACACTCCGACCGGCGCTTGGCATTGCGCTTCCGGGCCATGTTTTGATTCTACATTTGTCACTTGCATTTCACAAGTAATATGGTTCATAATTTCTGGCCGTGGGGATATTCTTTATCCTATGCAGCCCGGTGGCGTGCTGCCGAACATCTGAATCATGGCCGCTCACCGAGGCCGCTGACAATGCAAAGAAGACAATGCAGAGAAAAAGATGAAGTCGAACTTCAACCTGGTCGATTCACAAAAAACAATAGAAAGAAAAGGAGACAACTATGGACGTGAAACCCACACACGAACAAGCGCAACTCCACCTGCAGATCTATGACATGCGCCGCGAGGCCCGGCTGCGCCAAGCCCGCGATTGGTTCTTCAAGAACTACTTCGTGGACAATCTCGACGACTGGATGCGACTCGCGGCGCCGGGAACGGAAAATGGCGCGTTCGCGATGATGGTGCTCAGCTATTGGGATCAAGCCTGCGCCATGCTCAACTACGGTCTGCTCCACGAAGATCTATTCTTTGAGACCAGTGGCGAATTTTTCGGGATCTGGGAACGCGTCAAGCCCGTCGTTCCGCAGGCTCGGGAGCGGTTTGTGAATAAACAGTTCCTCGCGCACTTGGAAAAAGCTGCGCAGCGCTACGAGGCCTGGATCGAAAGCCGCTCTCCAGGTAATATCGCCGCCATGCGCCAGTTTATGACCCAGATGCGCGGTCAACTTGCAAAAGCAGCTTAAAGCCTGACTCGGACGCGAGAGTAAACGACGCGAGAACAAACATTAAACAACGAGCGAGCCTGCGACCCCGGGTGTACAACCGTGCATCCGCGGCGCAGGCTCACATTTAGGCAGAGGAGAACATGCAAAAAATCACTCCTTTCTTGTGGTTCGACGGCAAAGCCGAAGAGGCCGCAAGCTTTTATACTTCCATTTTCAAGAACTCAAAAATCCTGAACACTGCCCGTTACGGAGAGGCCGGCCCGGGACCGAAAGGAACCGTCATGACTGTGACTTTCCAACTCGAAGGACAAAAATTCATGGCGCTGAATGGTGGTCCCCAATTCACCTTTTCACCAGCCATATCGTTCTTTGTAGACTGCGAGACGCAGGCAGAAGTAGATGAGTTGTGGGAGAAGCTCTCCGCGGGAGGATCAGACCTGCAATGCGCCTGGCTGAAAGACAAATTTGGCGTATCGTGGCAGATCGTTCCCAGGGCTTTGCTCGAACTGATGCAGGACAAAGACCCCGTGAAATCGCAAAGAGTCTTCAAAGCCATGCTGCAAATGACCAAGATTGACATTGAAGGCTTGCGGCGAGCGTATCGGGGTGAATGAAACAGGAGAAATGAATGAAGCGAAAGATAGTCAGGACGATCACTCTAAGAAGTTTCGCGCTGATTGTCGTGCTGGGCGCGGTGTGGCAGGCGCCAGCACAGGACGCCAAAGCACCGTATCTGAGCATGGCTCCGCTTGACCAATACCTGATAGCGGACCGAAATGCCGAGATCGCTCTGGCGCGGAGCGCGGCTCCAGAGTCCATCTCACGCGATGCCGAGGTCTTGGTCCTTGGACGGCATGGCTATGAAACCGCAGTCAAAGGCAAGAATGGTTTCGTATGCGTCGTGGAGCGAGGGTGGATGTCCCCATTCGATGGTGATTTTGCTGTAAATTTTTGGAACCCCAAAATTCGAGGTCCGGTCTGCTTCAATCCGCCGGCTGCCCGCTCCATCCTGCCGATGACGTATAAAAGAACGGAGATGGTATTGGCCGGTCAATCCAAAGCTCAGATCATCGACGGCATCAAAACGTTCATGAAGCAAGAGCTGCCGCCCCTGGAGCCTGGAGCCATGAGCTACATGATGTCGAAAGAACAGTACCTTACCGATGACGGGCACCACCACTGGATGGCTCACCTGATGTTTTACACTCCACTCATGGACGGCGCCGTTTGGGGTGCAGATCTGCCCAAGTCTCCCGTCATGCTGAATCCACAGTTCAGAGGCGCTCCGGAACCAATCGACGTATTCATGGTTCCCGCGGGCTGGTGGTCGGATGGAACGCCGGATCCGCACGGGGTCATGTAGGGGCACACCACAACGCGAGAGAATGGGCCGATCACCGAGTTCATCATTTCGGTGTGCAAGTGGTCGGACGGGAAGGCTACTCCCACCGATGAGCACTGAAGTTTATCTCGGCGAGTCATGACTATAAAAAAGAAGAGGTCGAAATCTTGGGCAAAAGGAGCGCAACATGAGTCAGGTCCGGGTTCTAGTCGGCACCCGCAAAGGCGCATTCATTCTAGAGTCAGACGGCAAGCGCAAAAAATGGAATGTTAGCGGCCCCCACTTCGCGGGCTGGGAGATGTATCACCTGAAAGCATCGCCCGCCGATCCCAATCGCATCTACGCGTCGCAGACCAGCGGATGGTTCGGACAGCTGATTCAACGCTCCGACGACGGCGGCAAAACCTGGCACCAGCCCGGAACGCCGCCCGGAGAACCGCCCGTTCCAGGTCCTCCGAAGGCCGCAAGCAACAAGTTCGTCTACGACGCGTCGGCGGAAACCGGCAAGCCGCTCACCACTCATCAGCGGTACGACGGCACGCAGCGTCCCTGGGAATTTAAACGCGTGTGGCATCTGGAGCCGTCGCTCACCGATCCCGACGCGGTCTACGCTGGAGTCGAAGACGCCGCCTTGTTCCGCTCGACCGATGGCGGCGAGAACTGGCAGGAACTCGCCGGACTGCGCGGCCACGGCACCGGCCCTCAATGGCAGCCGGGCGCCGGCGGCATGTGTCTGCACACCATCATTCTCGATCCCAGCAACCCCGGCCGAATCTTCATCGCGATCTCCGCAGCGGGCGCGTTTCGCACCGACGACGGCGGCAAGACGTGGAAGCCGATCAACCGCGGACTGCGTTCGCAGTACATCCCAGACCCGAACGCCGAGATCGGTCACTGCGTTCACCATGTTGCGATGCACCCGTCGCGTCCGGGAGTGCTCTTCATGCAGAAGCACTGGGACGTCATGCGCAGCGACAACGCGGGCGATTCGTGGCAGGAAATCAGCGGCAATTTACCGACGGACTTCGGGTTTGTCATCGACGTGCACGCCCACGAGCCGGAGACCATCTACGTAGTCCCCATCAAGAGCGACTCCGAGCACTTTGTTCCGGATGGCAAGCTGCGCGTCTACCGC
The DNA here is from genome assembly GCA_963797885.1 of uncultured Acidobacteriaceae bacterium. Classification (GTDB taxonomy): domain Bacteria; phylum Acidobacteriota; class Terriglobia; order Terriglobales; family Acidobacteriaceae; genus Acidiflorens. The sequence goes on from CAWCRQ010000149.1 coordinate 69,580, forward strand.
AGCCGCAGCGGAGGAAACGAGTGGGAGGCGCTGACCAAAGGCTTGCCGCAACGCGACTGCTACGTCAACGTGCTGCGCGACGCCATGGCCGTCGACTCGCTCGACAAGTGCGGAGTGTATTTCGGCACCAGCGGCGGCCAGGTCTACGCCTCCGCCGATGCCGGAGACAGCTGGGCCCCAATTGTCCGGGATCTTCCGGCGGTGCTTTCGGTCGAGGTGCAGACGCTGCCGTGAATTGGGCGGTTTTCGGTCAAAATTAAGGCCGCGCAGGCTGAGGTAACGAGCTATCATCGCGTGAAATGGCTGACGGGGTATCTCATTCGGTGGATGTTCGCGATAAACCGAGATTTCTTCGACGAGTGATGTTCGAACTCGCCGGCCACGCTCAGATGTCGCTTGAAGGCGATCTTTCGAATTGTCTATTCGCTAAGGATGTGATAGTGACCGACGACGAAACTGGAATTCTGAAGCGCAATACCATCGCACCGAGACAGGACTTTCTAGTGTTGCGGTTGACGTCCGAGACGTGTGGTCAGATCTTGGGGCAAGTGATGGCGGGAGCACGCCTGAAGCGGGCGATCATCCACGTCCAGATCAAGCGAGATGACGTGCTGGAACTGGGGGCTTATGACAACTTTCATCGGGAATGCGTTATAACTGGCCCCGGCGTCAGCGCGGCACTGCTGGCTGAGTTGAAGAGTACGAATGTGCTGCGTGACTTCAAGGTCGCAACACGAGTTAGATGACACAAGTGATCCGCGTCCTACTCCCGCACCATCTCCGAACGCTGACCCAAGTTCGTGGCGAGGTGGAACTCGAAGTCCAGGGCCCAGCCACGCAGCGCTCAATCCTCGATGCCCTCGAGGCCCGCTATCCCATGCTGCGCGGAACCATCCGCGACCAAGTCACGCAACAGCGCCGTCCGTTCCTGCGCTTCTTCGCCTGCGAGCAGGATCTATCCCATGAGCCGCCGGACGCTCCACTGCCCGACGCGGTCGCCTCGGGAGTGGAGGCCTTTATTGTCATCGGAGCCATTGCCGGCGGCTAGCTTTGCTGAAAGAGGTTGAAGAGCGAGATCCTAACGACAAGCCACGTGATAACATTTTGGCCGTGCCCATCACCGACACAAGCTCTTCCGCTCAAGCTGTTCAGCTTCAGGTGCAGCGATCTATGTCAGGAGAACAACGTCTGCTCCTGGCGTTCGAAATGAGCATGTTTGCTCGGGAATTGGCTAGGGAGCGGATTCGACGAGAGAATCCGGGGTGGACGGAAACGCAGGTCGCACGAGAACTCATCCGGCTGGCATTCCTGCCGGCTGCAATGCCAGAGTGGTTGCGATAAACGCCCCTAAAACATTATCTATCGCGTCGCCGCTCCCGCGCCCCTCTTCTCTATCGGCACAAATTCCCGCGTGTCGGGCCCGATCCATACCTGGCGCGGGCGCGCGATCTTCTGTTCGGGGTCGGTCAGCATTTCCTGCCACTGCGACAGCCAGCCGATGGTGCGCGGAATCGCGAACAGCACCGTAAACATCTCCGGATTGAAGCCCATCGCCTGGTACATGATGCCGGAGTAGAAGTCCACGTTCGGATAGAGTTTGCGCTGCACAAAATATTCGTCTTCCAGCGCGATGCGCTCCAGTTCCAGAGCAATCTCCAGTTTGGCATTGCGTCCGGTAACTTCGAACAATTGGTCGGCCGCCCACTTGATGATCTTGGCTCGCGGATCGTAGTTCTTGTAAACCCGATGCCCGAAGCCCATCAGCTTGCCTTTGCCTTCCTTGATCTTCTTGATGTATGCGGAAATATTATTCTTGGAACCGATCTCATCCAGCATGCGCAGCACTTCTTCGTTCGCCCCGCCGTGCAGGGGTCCGGAAAGAGCGGCCGCGGCCGCCGCCGTGGCCAGATACGGGTCGCTCTGGGAGCTGCCCACGGCGCGCATGGCATTCGTGCTGCAGTTCTGCTCGTGGTCGGCGTGCAGAATAAACAGGATGTCGAGCGCCCGCGCAATCACCGGATTGGCGACATACTTCGGCTCGACCATCTTCCACAGCATGTTCATGAAGTTTTCGGGATAGGTGAGGTCATTGTCAGGGTAGACGTACGGGAATCCCACACTGTGGCGATACGACATGGCCGCGATCGAGGGCATCTTGCCGATCAGGCGCTTGATCTGCAGCAGGCGGATCGCGGGGTCGTGAACGTTCTTCGATTCCGGATACACCGTCGACAGCGCCGCCACCGTGCTCACCAGCATCGCCATGGGGTGCGCGTTATCGCGAAAACCTTCCATGAATTTCTTGGTGGTTTCATGGAGCATGGTGTGGTGCGTGATGTCATCCACCCAGCTGTGCAATTCACCGGCGTTGGGCAGCTCGCCGAACAGGAGCAGGTAAGCGACTTCGAGATAGGTACAGTGTTCGGCGAGAACGTCGATGGGATAACCGCGATAACGCAGGATTCCCTTATCGCCGTCAATGAAGGTGATCGCGCTGCGGCAGGACGCGGTATTCATAAAGGCAGGGTCATAGGTCATCAAGCCGAAATCTTCGGGGCCGGTCTTGATCTTGCGCAGATCCATCGCGCGGATGGTTCCGTTTTCAACCGGAAGCGTGTAGCTTTGTCCGGTGCGGTTGTCGGTGATCGTTAAGGTATCTTGCGGCATTCAAACCCTCCTGAGAGCGATGGCAAGTGAAAGAGTGTAGCGCGGGACGATGCTCCCGCAGCAAATGGTATCGACCGCCGGCCGGGGACGCAGTAGTCTGCGTCACGAAGGAATGTTTGCTGACGCATCCCCAGGCGACTCATAATGCTACAGCACAGCGCACCGATTGCGTAAGGCCTGCCGCGACAAAATCTGGTTGAGCGTGGGCATCGCCGATTCGAGCAATCCGAGGGCGTTTCCGCGACACGAACCGTCCAAGGTCGGGACCTGGTCGTATTTTCCAACCATTGCGCGTCTGGTACTCACAGGCCCTTACTCGTTGGCCACCCGGCGGTGCGATTTCACGGCCAGGCAACGGGCGAAGATCGCCGAGACCTGCGGGATCTCCTCTTCATTCAACTGAATCGCGCTGCCCAGTTTCTTCAACGCCGCATTCAGAGCGGCGGGATGTCCGTGGGTCACTTCCAGCACCTGCTGCCACTCCCGGGCAACTGGAATGCGCTCGTCGGTTTCGGCGTCTTCGCAAAACTGATCGGCCGCTTCCGGAGGAGTTCCGTATTCGTCGGCGACATCCTCATGGAAGTAGCCCCGCAGGAACGTATGCAGCGTGGGGAAGTTGGCGGCGGTGATTTCCGGTTTCGGGTTCATCAGCGGCACTCCGGATAAGAAGTCAAAACATAATAGTCGTTGGGCCCAGCGTATTTCAGTACGACCAGCGCGTGCGCGCACGGACGCGACTGGCTCTCGCCACGGTTGACAGTGCGGCCAATCGGCGTCTCGCTATCGTAGTCCAGCACCAGGTTCGGATGTCCCCCCGAGCGGCTGAGCCAGCGCTCGATTCGGTCGTGCGATTCTGCGATCGCTGCACCCACGGCATGCTCAGCAACCGAGCGATTGGTGTACGTCGACGCGCCGGTAATATCGCGTTCCCGCTCCAGGCGCCCGCGCAGTTCGTCATCGGTCTGTCCCACATGCTTGCGCAGAATGTGTCCGCCCGCAGCCTCGTCCTGGCTGAGGTCGCGCACGGGGCCACTCGTCGGGTGGCTCTCAACCCGAAAGCTGGCCGAACCAGCAGCGGAAGACGCCACCGAGCTCGCTCCATTCGTGGAAGCGGGCTGCGAACACGAGATCAGCCCGCACGTCCCCAGCGCGAAAACGGCACGAGCTGTGATCCGAACGACAACGCCGCGATCTAGAAAGATTGTTGTCATCCAGCCCCAAACTACCCCACCGAGCGCGGTCAGACCTGTAAAGTTCTGGGAATTGTGCTACTAAACAGGGTGTGCGGGCAAGTCTTTTGGATTCGCTGGACGATTTCGAGCGCTGGGGCAAAGGCAAAGACAAAGACTGCGCCTACGTGTTTCCGCGAGGATACCGGCACGAGCGTTGGAGCTACCAGCGCGTCGCCGGCGTGGCGTATCAGTTTGCCCGCGAGCTCGAGGCGCGCAACATCGTCAAGGGCGATGCCGTGCTGTTGTGGAGCCCGAACTGTGCCGAGTGGGTGGCGGCGTTCCTCGGCTGCGCGCTTTGCGGAGTGATTGCCGTCCCCGTCGACGATGCCGCCAGCCCCGATTTTGCCCAGCGAATCAGCGCGCAGGTGCGAACCAGGCTGGTGTTGTGTCCGCGCGAGCGCGCACCGTTCTTCGAAAAGGTCGAGGGTATCGCAACCATCGATCCCGTCGATCTGGCGGCCGCAGTCGCAGAACACCCGGTCGAACGTTTTCGTCCAGCGCAGATTCAGCCTTCCGATCCACTCGAAATCGTTTTCACTTCCGGCACCACCGCCGAGCCCAAGGGAGTCGTGCTCACCCACGCCAATGTCGTCGGCAATCTGGCCCCGATCGAAATCGAGATCAAGAAATACCTGAAGTACGAGCGGCTCGTGCATCCGATCCGCTTCCTGAACCTGCTGCCGCTGAGCCACGTCTTCGGGCAATTCCTGGGGATTTTTCTTCCCCCGCTGTTGGGCGCGACCGTCGTGTTCGAAAACACATTCAACCCAACCGAAGTTATGGCGACGATTCGCCGGGAACGCGTTTCGGTGCTGGTGGCCGTCCCGCGCATGATCGAGTCGCTGAAGCAGAAAATCGAACGCGACGCAGACGAAGGTTTTGCAGGCTCATGTGGTGGCGGGGCGGAGCCTGCCCTGAGCGGAGCCGAAGGGCCCCGCCCTGACGGGGCGGAGCCCCGTCACCACACAAGCAATTTTGCCGAGCGCTACGCTGCCGCCGCAAGCCAGCACTTTCTGCGGCGCTGGTGGACCTTCCGCGACCTGCGCCGCCGCTTCGGATGGAAGTTTTGGGCCATGATCAGCGGCGGCGCCGCTCTCGATCGCGCAACCGAAGAATTCTGGCATCGCCTGGGATACGCCGTGGTCCAGGGCTACGGATTGACCGAAACCACTTCGCTGATCAGCTTGAACCATCCCTTCCACACCAGCCGCGGTTCCATTGGCAAAGTCCTGCCCGGGCGCGAAATCAAGCTGGCGGAAGACGGAGAAATTCTCGTGCGCGGCAGCGGCGTCGCCAGCGGTTATTGGAACGGACGCGAACTGCAACCGGTCGCACGGGAAGACGATGAAGGCTGGTATCGCACCGGCGACCTGGGCGCGCTCGATGAGCAAGGCAATCTTTTTTTCAAGGGACGCAAAAAAGAAGTGATCGTCACGCCCGCGGGCATGAACATTTATCCCGAGGACCTCGAAGCGGCGTTACGAAGTCAGAAAGAGGTTCAAGATTGCGTGGTCGTCGGCCTCGAACGCGGCGGCAATGCCGAGCCCTGCGCGGTTCTGATTCTGCGCGACCGCACGCCGGACGCGTCGGCCGCTGTTGTCCCGAGCGTCCCGAGCGATGTCGTAAGCGCTGTCCCAAGCGCTGTCCCGAGCATAGTCCCGAGCGACGGCCCAAGCGATGTCGTGCAGGCCATCGTCAAGCGCGCCAACGAAACGCTGGCCGAATATCAGCGCATGCGCACCTGGTTCGTCTGGCCCGAAGAAGATTTCCCGCGCAGTTCCACGCAGAAGCCGCGCCGCAACGTGATTCGCGACGCGGTCGAGGCGTCCCTCCGCGGACAAGCGCCCGCAAGCGCCGCCAGCCCGCTCTCGGAACTCCTCACGCGAATCACCGGCCGCAACGTTCAGGACATGCACAACCTCACGCCGGACGCGAACCTCGAAAGCGGGCTGGGACTAAGTTCTCTGGAGCGAGTTGAACTGCTCAGCGCGCTCGAAGGCCGCTACCAGATCGACCTAAGCGAAACGAAGTTCGCCAATGCAGCGACCGTCGGCGATCTGGAAAGACTGCTGCAGAGCGAACGAGCGGTTGGCCGCAAGCTTCGTGATCCCGGTTTTTACTCTCCCGGTTTTCACTATCCCCGCTGGGTCCTGCGCTGGCCGACCACGTGGCTTCGCCTGGCGTCGCACTATCTGCTGGCGCGCCCCGCCGTGCTTCTTCTGGGATGGCCCCGCGTGACCGGGCGCGAGAACTTACGCGGCGTTCGCGGGCCGTTGCTGGTCATCTCGAACCATGTTGCCGATGTCGATGTCGGCTTCATCCAGTTTGCGCTTCCCGCGCGCATCCGCCACAAACTGGCGACCGCAACCCGCGGCGAGACGCTCGAAATGCTTCGCGCGCCCGGTCCGAGCGCAACATTGGATCGGCGGGCATTGGATCGCCGGGCATTGGATCGCCCGTGGCTGCGCCGCATCTACGACCGCCTGCAGTGGACGCTCGGCGTCGCCCTGCTCAACCTGTTCCCACTGCCGCGCCAGTCCGGCTTCCGCAAGAGCTTCGCCTACGCCGGAGAGGCCGTCGATCGCGGCTACAGCGTGCTCGTCTTTCCGGAAGGGAAGCACACCGAAGACGGCAAGCTCGGCCCGTTCCGCACCGGTGTCGGCCTGCTCGCCAATAATCTGCGCATCCCGATCCTGCCGATGCGGATCGATGGCTTGTTTGAAATCAAGAACGCGGGGAAAAAATATGCCGCGCCCGGAAAGATTCAAGTGCGCATCGGCAAGCCCGTGCAGTTCGCCCCAGAAACCGACCCCGAAGAAATCGCGCGGGCCCTGCAAAAGGCGGTTGAGGACCTCGCGGGGTGAAGTTCCCGCCGAGCCGCTTGCCGGAGGATATTGCCAGCGCGGAGTGCTTTCTGGCTTCCGACGATGCTTCCTACATCGCATGTGCTCAACGTGAATGGCGAGGATGCTGATGGGGTGACCTTGAAGTTCGCTTCTGTTAACTTTCAAGGTAACAGCCAATCACAAAATTGCGCGGTTGGCAAAGATTGCCAGTGTATGGTATACCCCCCCTCCCCCCTATCTTGTGGAATCATGGGGTTAGGAGGAAAATCCCGCTAGATCTTTGAGTTTAAATAACTTGCCGGTAAATTCTTCCAGAATCAGTGACTTAGCGTCATTTTTTCCCATTTCGGGGCTTCGGCGGCGGGCTGACGGCGTCTCATCACCTCAACTTTTGTTTCCCAAGGAGCCACTAACAAACGGGCTTGGGTGGCTTCGAGGTCCGTCTCTGGAGACGGGCACACTTACTCATTGCCCGAGCTAGGGAACATTGTCGCATCGGTTGGGCTGGATGTCCGTAATGGGGCTCACAGTCTGGTTGTGATGAAAAAGGTCGGGCTGTCGTTGGTGAGGTCGGTCGGAAATGGCGCGAGCTAGGCGGCGCGTTCGTGGTTCAGTTTGAGGAGGCGTTCCAGGAGTTCGGCGTCGGACAGCGTGGCGGGCCAGCCATAGGCGGCGAAGACGGCTTCATCGAGCTTGCGGTGCGCGTCGGCGAGCCATGCTGGACTGGCATTGTAAAGATTGGTGAGGGTGCGCGCCTTCAATTCTTTCAGGCTTGCGTCGGGCGGGTTGAGCCATGCATCGCGCTTGGCTACCAGTTCGCGCGCCGCCTCCGCGATGGCTTCCACCGTCTCGGAATCTTTCGGCTCATGTCCGGGCGGCCACGGGAACGGAAAAGTTTCAAATGTTGAGGTCGGGGTATATCGGAATCCGCTCTCAACCTCTCGCACTTGGGTGCCCTGTGCTCTTGCCCAGACTTCATGAATGCGGGAGTGCAGCACTCCAAAGAAATAATCATCCTCGCGAGCGAAAACTAGGACGCCTTGATTGCAGAGGACCCTTGGCTGCACCCACATATAGATGCGGTGCTTGGACACTGCCGGGGTGGCAATATAGCGAGTTTTCCCGTTCATCGCTTCTCGCAGACCGGGACGTGGCTCCGCGTAAATCCACCATCTCTCCGCGTAAGCTTTCCTGCGGTTCTTCGAGCGGATCGGGTATACGTGCTCCCGGACGTACTCGAATGGCTTCTCGTATTCTGCCGCCTTGTCCGCCGGAAGCATCCCAAAATCAATGGTCCACATGTTTCTTGCTGCTTGGGCCAGATCCACACCACTGGCAACGGGGCGAACGACGTCAGAGTTAGGCCGACCATTGATATTCAAGGGAGCATCGAGCATCAGCCGCGCGACCTGGTCGTTAATGTCGAAAGGCCCTTTCGCGGATGGTCCCATGAAACAAATCCCGGAGTTCTCCGCTAGTTCAGCCGCGGAGGTTGTTTCAGCTTCGCTAGTGAGATTTGCGTGGATTACTGAAACCCGTTTGCCGTCCAGCATTCGCTCCGTCTGCGATCCGTTATCGAAACCAACGATTGACACATGGACCATTGCTCCGTCCAGAATCCAGGGCCGATCACTCCAAGCCATGAAAATAGAGCCAGCTTCCTTTATTCGCTCCAGTACGACGCGGTTTGCTCCGCCGCGAATGCCCTGTGTCGCCAGAAGGCCAACGCGCTTGCACGTCCCGGTTTGAATTTGGGCGCGGGCTCTTTCAAACCAGTAGCAAACCAGGTCCGCGAATGGCGGAACCCGCTCCGAGTAGAGGCGGAAAAGATCCTCCACATATTCATTGCCGAGCTCCTTTCTGACCTTGTTCCCGCCAAGAAACGGTGGATTGCCGATGATGAAATCCACATGTGGCCATTCGGGTTCTACAGGATTGCCCTTTGCGTCACGGGTCAGGATGGCGTCGCGTTGCTGGATGTTATCGAGCTTGCGCAGGATCGGTTCTTTGGGCCAGCCGATCGCGCGCTCATTGAGCCATTGCAGGTAGCCAATCCAGACCACCACGGAGGCAAGTTCTTGCGCGAAAATGTTGGTTTCGAGGCCGAAGAGTTGCTGGGGGTGAACCTGCTTTTCAATGAAGGTGGGCAGGCCGTGCTCGGCGGAGAAAATGCGCGCCTCGTGCCACAAGTCGAGCATCCGGCGCAGCGCCAGATAGAGGAAATTTCCGCTACCGCAAGCGGGATCTAGAATTCGAACAGCGGAAAGCTCTTCCATCCAGCCGAAGACTTTTTCTTGCAGTTCATCGCGGAGCTTGGCGTGTGCGCGGCCCTTTGCGGCCGTGGCCGCCTCCGCTAAGGCAGTGGCTTGGGCTTTGACTTCGGCCCACCGGCGCTGCAGAGGCTCGATCACCACGGGTTCCACGATCAGCAAGATGTCTTCGCGGCTGGTGTAGTGTTGGCCGAGTTGCGAGCGCTTGCCGGGGTTTAAGCTTCTCTCGAACAGCGTGCCGAATATGGCGGGTTCCACTTGCGACCAGTCGAGCGCGGCGGCGGCATTTAGCACGCCCAGATCGCGCCAATCCAAATCGAAGACTTCGTTATCGGTAAAGAGTCTGCCGTTAAAGTAGTGAATGTCGTGCACACCAAAGGTATTGCCGGGGCTGGACATGGCGGCGAAGAGTTGACGGAGCTTGCGGGCGAAATTCCGGGGATTGCCTCTATCCAAGTTAATCATCTGCCGGAAGAGATGATCGGGCAGAAGGCCAATGCTGTCGGCGAAGAGACAGAAGAGCAGGCGCATAAGGAAGTGAGCCGCTCGTTGCGGGTCAATGCCTCTGGCCTCCAGGTTGTCGGCGAGTTTGGCGAACTCCGCCGCCACATTTTCGGTAATGCGGGCACGCACGGCCTCCGGGCGAAGCAAGCCCGGCTCGGTGAAAACTGCTTGCAGAACCTCAACCGGAGGCAGTGCACAATTGGCTGTGGGCGCGGCCGAGAGAAGATCGTCAAGCGTAAAGCTATAGATCTGCGGACGGGTGCCGGTGAAGTTGGTATGAATCTCAAATCGCTCTTGATCGCACGTTACAAGTAGGGGCGGATTTTCCAGGTCTTCGCGGTAGCGTAAGAGCTGGCGATAGGCTGACGCGAGGTCACGGTGTTTGCCCTTGTATTCCCAACCGAAGTAACCGCGCTTCCACACATCCGCGAAACCTTTGCCGTCGTCGTTGGTGGAAACGTGCTTTTCAAAGGCGTAGGTTTCGCCCGTTTGGTCCGCCGCCGCCGGGTGTGGCTGCGCTAGCACTTCGCAGAGGTCAATGAAGTGAGTTTGAGCGCCGCCGCGCTCGGAAAGAGTGCTGGCTTTCCAGCGTTCAACGAACTCAGGCAGGGAGAGCGGCGGCATGGAGTTTTGTTAAATGCATTGTAGTCGGTATGACAAGAGGGCCACGAGTATCCTCGTGACCCACTCGGTCGGGATCATTATCTACCAATCTCGACTAGAGATGCAGAGACCATTTTGGTGCTGGTTGGGTTGGGGGTGGGAGAGTTTGGGACGGAGCTTCAATACCTATTCAAGGGCTACAGCGTTTTCGGGCTGCCGGTGGCACTTTCGCCCAAACAAATGCGGCTCTCCAATGCGATGATCAGCTACTGGACGCAGTTCGCGAAGACGGGAAACCCGAACTCCTCTGGTGAGCCGGTCTGGTCTCCGTACAGCGCGTTAACCGACGAGTTCCAATCGTTGATACCACCGAAGCCGGTGGTCGAGCCCAACTTTGATGCTGCTCACCAGTGCACCACGTTTTGGGACACGTTCTAAGGTAAGGCGGGTACGCGGAAACCTGTTTTTCCAAAACAGGTTTCCAATTCTCCTAGAAAAACAAAAGGCCGGGCGATTGAGCCCGGCACTTCTTCCTGAGAAACTGTCAATCGCTGAGTTGAGCTAGATCAGTTTCCCGTTAACCTCGTTGCCGCTGCTTGCGCGAAACCTCGCACACCAGCGCGAAACCTCACATCACCAGCGCGAGCCCTTCCAGTTCACGCTCCAGCACCGGCAGAGAACAGCCCGCCATCTCTACCCGTCCCGCGGCGTCGATCGCAGCCGCCTGCGAAACGCCATAACCCCGCCCCGCTAAAAAAACCTGCAGCAATTCCGCCGCTTCGCGGGAATCTACCATGCCGCCCTGGATCAGGTCGTTTCTGAGGGCGCATAGTTCCGTCACCGTAAATCGCTCTTTCATGGCCATTCTCACCACCGACCTCCCTACCGTTGCCCCCATTGGATTCATCGGCAACCCGATTCGTTACATGCAATCGAAATGCCGTAACTTTGGTACCCCTTCAGATACGGCTTTTCGGGGGCCTTAACCTGTTAGAACCCAAGATCTTGCAAAAGGTTGCGGGGGAGTAATCGGCAAGCGACCGGAAGACACAACAACGCCACAACCGTTGCCAGATTGACACTAAATGTCGTTTCGTGACGGGAGAAAACCGAACTTTGTCGGTTGATCGGTCGGTTTATCGGTCGGTTGACGGGTCGGTTCTGGTATCAGGCCGGGTCAATCGTGGCGGCATCCACCAGCATGATTGGGATGTCGTCCTGAATGGGGTACACACGTCGGCATTCACCGCATTTCAGGCTTCCACCGTTCGTATTCAGGACCACCGGCTTCTTGCACACCGGGCAGACCAGCATGTCGAGCAGATCCTGGGAAATCATAGCCCCTCCATTGTAGCGCGAGTGAGGGAGCACGAAGCGAGCAGCGCGTGCATCCAGCCCCGCCAGGGGCGAACCAGCTTAGCCCCGCGCTTTAGCGCGGGGTAGGAGGCAAAAATGAGCGAAGTCCCGGAGGGACGACCCACGACTCACCGCGGTGTTCGCGATACGATAGAATCGCCTTTCAATTCACTGCAAGGCAACGAGGCGCAACGAGGTTAGATGGCAGCCAGGATTCTCGACGGTACCAAGATAGCCGGTGAAATCCGCGCGGAAGTCACCGCCCAGGCGAAAGCCCTGGCATTATCGGGCGTGCGTCCCGGGCTCGCCGTGGTGCTGGTCGGGCACAACCCCGCGTCGGAGGTCTACGTGCGCGGCAAGGTGAAGAGCTCGCTCGAAGTCGGCCTCTACAGCGAACAACTCACGCCCGCCGAAAGCGTGACTACCGAAGAACTGCTCGCCCTCGTCGCCGGCCTGAACCGCCGCGACGAAATCGACGGCATCCTGGTGCAATTGCCGCTGCCCGCGCACGTCAACTCCAAGAAGGTTCTGCTGGCGGTCGATCCGGCCAAAGACGTAGACGGATTCCATCCCATGAACGTAGGCTACCTTTCCACGCAGCGTCCGGGCCTGGTGCCCTGCACCCCGGCCGGCGTCATGGAAATCCTGAAGCGCAGCGCGATTCCAATCGCCGGGCAGGAAGCCGTGGTCGTCGGACGCAGCGACATTGTCGGAAAGCCCGTCGCCATGCTGCTGCTCAATCAAAACGCCACCGTCACTGTCTGCCACTCGAAGACGCGCGACCTGCCCGAAGTTTGCCGTCGCGCCGACATCCTGGTAGCGGCGATTGGCCGCGCCGGCATGGTCACCCGCGACTACGTGAAGCCCGGAGCCACGGTGATCGACGTAGGCATCAACCGGATCACCGACCGAAAGGAATTCGACCGCTTCTTTGCAGGAAATGCGGCAGGAAATGCGGCCGGAAACAAAAAGCGCGAAGAAACTTTTCTGGCGAAAGGCTCAACCCTGGTGGGCGACGTCCACCCCGAGGTCGCCGAAATCGCCGGAGCTATCACGCCCGTTCCCGGAGGAGTAGGCCCGCTAACCATCGCCATGCTGATGGCCAACACGGTAAAGGCTGCGATGATGCGGCGGGGACTCCGACATCCCGAGTTGAGCCGGGCGTGAGCCTGGGATAGTCAAATGTACCTCAGGCCGAATGACGAACAGCGAATAGCGAACGACCAACAGCGAACGACCAACGACGAACGACCGATGACGGAATTTCCCGTGAGCACCCTTTGCTAAAACTCGGCCTCACCGGCGGCATCGCAAGCGGCAAATCCGTCGTCGGCGAGATGTTTCTGAAACTCGGCGCTCACCTGACCGACGCCGATGCCGTCGCACATCGGCTCATGGATCCCGGCCACCCGGTCTATCGGGAAGTCGTCCGCCGCTTCGGCCGCGAAATCCTGAATCCCGACGGAAGCATCAACCGGCCCCGGCTCGCCGAAGCCGCATTCGGCGCCCCCGGCGGCGCGCCACCGCGCGTCCAGGAACTCAACGAAATCGTTCATCCCGCCGTGATCGAGCAAGAAAACCAATGGCTGCAAGAGATCCGCCAGCGCGATCCGAACGGCATCGCTGTCGTCGAAGCTGCCCTGATCCTCGAAGCCGACGCCGCCGCCCGTTTCGACCGTTTAATCGTCGTGACCTGCCATCCCGAACAGCGCATTCTGCGTTTCGCCCGCCGCCACGGAATTTCGGAAGACGCTGCCCGCGCCGAAGTAACGCGACGCATGGCCGCGCAGATCCCCGACGAAGAAAAAATCAAAGCCGCCGATTTCGTAATCGACAATTCCGGATCGCTTGATGCGACCAAGGAGCAGGTGCAGCGCGTGTTCGCCGCGCTCCGCGGGAGCCCCGCCTTATAATTACAATCTCAGTTGTTTGACAACCAGCAAAGTTCGTGTGGGCGCAGGTTCGTGTGGGGACGGGCTTGTGTGGGGACGGGCGCCTCGCCCGTCCAAGCCGAGCGCACCGGGGCCCCCGTCAAGCCCGGTGTTGGCTTGACGGGGTGGAGCAGCTCGGCCGCTCGCCGCGCCTTCAAAACTCTCAGCGCGCGCTGCGGCGCGGCATGATCAGCCACTGCAACAGCGAACTCACGATGCTCAGCACGATGGCGCCGATAAAAGCCGCAACAAAGCCCCGCACCTGGAATCCTTGCACGAACGCCGCCGCCAACTCGAGCATGAGCGCGTTGATCACGAACCAGAACAAGCCGAGCGTCACGATCGTCAGCGGGAAGGTGATGATCTTGAGCAGCAATCCGATGGTGGCGTTGGCGAGACCGATGACCAGGGCCGCGATCAAGGCCGCCGTCGGGCCGCTTACACTTATCCCCGGCACGATGTGGGCAACTATCCATACCGCCAGAGCGCTTAGAATCCAATGCAACAGAAGACGCACGATAAACCTCCTTCAGAGCATCAAAGAGTGATTGGACACTATACAACGTGAAACCGGCTGAGAAAACATCGGTGCAGAAAAACGCGGTTCAGAAGACTAACGTTCAGAAGACCAGCGCCCAGAAGACCAACGCCGCGCGCCTGCTCGATCGAATGGGAATCCGCTACGAACTGCGCGAGTACGAGGTGGATCCCAGCGACCTGGCCGCGGAAACGGTTGCCGCCAAGATCGGTTTGCCGCCGGAGCAGGTTTTCAAGACTCTGGTCGCGCGCGGCGATCGCAATAAAGACCGCAGCAAAGACCGCAACGGAATTGTTATGGCGGTCATCCCCGGAAATCAGGAACTCAACCTGAAGGCGCTGGCGGCCGCGGCGGGAGAAAGAAAAATTCAGCTCGTCCCGGTGAAAGAACTGCAAGCGCTCACCGGCTACATTCGCGGCGGAGTGACCGCGCTCGCAGCCAAGCGCAATTTCCCGGTGTACGTGGACGAGACCATCGAGCTATTTGACGTTGTTTCCATTTCGGCGGGCATTCGCGGCCTCCAGATCTTGATCGCGCCCGCCGACTATCTGCGCGCAACCAAGGGCCGTCTGGCGGCACTCGGACAGCCCAAGGCCGGATAACAAAAAGTGAGAGTAGACTGTTTTGGCAAGCTGCGGGGAATTCGAGTTTCGTATCAGGGCATCGCTTTAGCGATGCCGAAACGTCGAAAATCAGACGCCCCTTTAGGGGCTGGGCGTCGGAAATTGATTTTCTCCGCAGACTATTAATTCTCTAATACCGATTCGAGGTAACCCATGCCCACAGCCACGCGCACCAATCCGCTTTCGTTCCTGACCGATCAACTCGACGAACTCAAGGCCAAGGGCACGCACTTCAAGCTGCGCGTCCTCGAAGACGAGCAGGCGCCGGTCTGTACTTTCGACGGCAAACGAGTCATCAACCTCGCCTCAAACAATTACCTCGGCTTCACGACGCATCCCAAGCTGCGCGAAGCGGCGCTTGAGGCCACGCGCAAGTATGGCGTCGGATCGGGCGCGGTGCGCACCATCGCGGGCACGATGAAGATTCACATGGAGCTGGAAGAGAAGATCGCGCGCTTCAAGAACGTCGAGGCTTGCGTGGTCTTCCAGTCGGGATTCACGGCGAATGCGGGGACGGTCTCCTCCTTTCTAAGCAACGCCGACTTCATCATCTCCGACGAGCTGAATCACGCCTCCATCATCGATGGCTGCCGTCTTTCACGCGCAAAGATTCTCGTCTTCCGTCACAAAGACGTCGCCCACGCCGAGGAGCAACTCGCCAGCGTGAAGAACCAGCCGGGAAGAAAGCTGCTGATCTCCGACGGCGTCTTCTCGATGGATGGCGACATAGGCCCGCTGCCCGGCCTGTGCGAAGCCGCCGAGAAATACGGCGCAATCATGATGGTCGACGACGCGCACGCTTCCGGCGTTCTCGGCCGCAACGGACGCGGCACCGTCGATCATTTTTCGATGCACGGGCGCGTCAACATTCAAGTCGGCACGTTGTCGAAGGCGATCGGCGCTCTCGGCGGATACGTCTGCGGCACCCGCGATTTGATCGATTATCTCTATCACCGCGCCCGGCCGTTTCTGTTTTCCACGTCGCATCCGCCGTCGGTCGCGGCGACCTGCATTGCCGCGTTCGATGTTCTCGAAAGCGAGCCGCAGTGGATGGAGCAGCTCTGGGCCAACACGCGCTTCTGGAAAAAAGAACTCGGCCTGCTCGGCTTCAACATCGGAGGACAAACCACTCCGGCGAGCGAAACGCCAATTACGCCCATCATCATTGGAGACGGACGCCGGACCATGGATTTTTCCCGTGAATTATTCAAAGAGGGAGTGCTCGGAACCGGCATCGCATTTCCCACCGTCCCCGAAGGCAAAGCGCGCGTGCGCACCATCATGACCGCCACGCACAAGAAAGAAGAATTGCAGCGGGCGCTCGAAGTGCTGGAGCGCGTGGGGA
>CAWCRQ010000150.1:0-82360 GCA_963797885.1 uncultured Acidobacteriaceae bacterium
TACCCCCAAGGCTCGATTGCGCGGGGTGTCGTCGTGCTTGTGGCGAAAGATGGAGGTGAAAACCTGAGTTTTGGTCGGGTCTTTGAGAAGATCGACCTGTTCCTTCGCCTTGGCCGGCAAGTCGGTCTTGAGTGACTGCACGTCGGCCTTCACCCCTGTGGCCACTCGCTCCAGGATGCCGGTTGTCTTTCCGTTCTTGCCGTTCTTTCCGTTCGAGCCATTCTCTTCTGCCATTTTCTCTCTTTTCTGCTGGCCCATCAGGCGAGTCCCACCAATGGGCCGTTCACTCTTCATCCGAGTTCAAGTCCAGACCTATGTCGGCAAAAACGCTCCTGGATCATTGAACGCGCTCGGCTGACCCTTAGGCCACTGATAGAGCCGGGACGTGTCCACGACGATTTCCCCGTCTGGAGCCAGTTGCACGAAGGCGCGGTCCATAGGCCGGGGCGCAGGCCCTTCGAAATTGATCCCTTCGTCGTCATAGCCGCTTCCGTGGCAAGGACATTTGAACTTGTTTTCGCTGGCCTTCCAGTCCGGCGTGCAGCCCAGGTGGGTACAACGAGCGTAGATGACAAAGATGCGATCGGGTCTGCGATCCACCCAGATGCGATACTTCTGCTGCCATTTCGTGTCCACACCCAACCCGTAATCGGAGGGATAGCCGATCTTGAAGATGGTGGCTGGTTCGAAAAGAGTGCGGGGCAGAAAAAAACGGAAAAAAGCCAGAAACCATGCCGTCAGAAAAGCTGTGACAGACACCCACACCAGCCGGCGGCGGCGCTGGTTGACCGCGCTGTCTTCCGGACCAACCGCAGCCACGCCCGCGGAGGCGGCCGCCTTCGAGGTGCCCACCGCACCCGAACCAACATAAGGAGTAGCCGCTCCTCCTCCGGCAGGGGGCGTTTTGGGTGCATCCGGGTTTTCTGCCATGATCCTCTCCTGAATCTATCTCCTGAATTTGTTTCTCGTGCTTCAATCGGCGACCATGGACTGCGCCGCCGGTTCCCTTTCCTGATCCTGAATCTTTTCCCCACCCTGAATCGATGCTCCCGATTCACCGATCGTTGCCAACACCGATGCAGCGAGAGCCTGAATAAATGTTGGCGAGTCATTGAGGCCTCGCGTCATCTCAAAGCGCTCGATGCCGAGAAGCCGGGCCTCCTGCCGCGCATGGTGATCAATCTCTCCCAGGGTCTCGACATGGTCGGAGACAAATGAAATTGGGACGATGCACACTCCGCACCGCTTCTCCGAGGCCACTTGCCGCAGCGTCTGGCGCAACGACGGCTCCAGCCATCGGCTGGCGCCCACCTTGCTCTGATAGCACAGGCGGCGATCGTTGGACCATCCTCCCTGCTCCATCACTAAGTCCACTGTTTCTTCAATTTGCCGCTGATAGGGGTCACCTTTTTCGATCACCGACACCGGGACACTATGCGCGCTGAAGACTAGCGGCACAGCCGAAGGATGAGGAAAACGCGCAAGCGCCTCATCGATTCTCTCCACTACCGCGGCGATGTATATCGGATTACGATAAAAAGGCGCGACACAGCGAGTTGGGACTGCGCCCGTCCACAGCCGTCGCCACTCGTTCAAGCTGCTGCCGGTCGTCGTGCTCGAGTATTGCGGGTAAAGGGGTAACAACACGACTCGGTCCACTTCCGCATCCTGTCTCGCATCGTGAAGCCGAGCGATCGCCTCGGCCGTGAACGGGTGCCAGTAGCGCATCGCCACCACACAGCGCGCGTCGACCCCGTCGCGCATCAGGCGTGCTTCCAGAGCCGCGGCCTGCTGTTGGGTGAACCGGCGAATGGGAGAACCCCCCGACCCCCCATTGATGCCCGCGTAGTGCTGGGCTGCTTTTTTCGCGCGCGTCTTTGAGATCAGCCGCGCCAGCGCCCGCCTGCCCAGCCGCGAAAACGGGAAGTCAATGATGTCAGGATCCGAGAAAAGGTTGTAAAGGAAGGGTTCAACCGCCGCCAATGAATCGGGTCCACCGAGTTGGAAAAGGACTACCCCAACACGTTTCGAAATCCGCGCCATTTCCCATCGACCCCAGAAGTGGACACGATGTTAATCAAAACCTCCGCGTTCGTCAATCGCGCCATCGCTCGTAGTGCGGCACAACGTTGCGCCGCAACAAATAAAATCGATCGTCAGTTCGCGTAAAAACCGATCTCGAATCCCCTTGCGCAAATCACATCGAGCTGTGATACACTTCCGTCCATTCTGGGGCGGTCGCATCGGTTTCGACGTTTTCGGGGTAAGCCGATTTAAACGACTGGGGCAGGGGGTCTTGGTACATGGGGCTAGTTGTTCTCTGTGTTATCTGGCTAATTACCTTGGCCAGTACTTATTTCTTCGTTGCGAAAACTTGGTGGTTCCCCCACGGAGCCTCCGCTGCTGCCGCCGCGCTCGACCACCAGTTCGCCGTGACCTTCATCCTCATGGGCGTGATCTTCGTGGCCGCCCAGTTGACGTTGGGATACTTCGTTTGGAGATATAGCCAGCCTTCCGGTAGCCGCGCCGACTATTCCCACGGCAACCTCAAACTGGAAATCGTCTGGACCACGCTCACCGCAATCCTGTTCATCGGGCTGAACTTGCTCGGGAGTCCCATCTGGGCGGCGGAACGTTTTCGCCCGGCGGTGGAAGGGGCCACACGAGTGGAGGTCACAGGCATGCAGTTCGCCTGGTATTTCCGCTATCCCGGTCCCGACGGCAAGTTTGGCATCGCCAGGCCGGAGTTGGAAGATCCGTCCGCAGGCGGGGAAGCAGCCTTGGGTCTGGACCCCGCGGATCCGGCGTCGAAGGACGACGTGGTGACGGGCACTATGGTCGTGCCGGTGGGCCGCGAGGTGGAAGTCATTTTGCGCGCGCACGACGTGATCCACAGTTTTTTTGTTCCCGCCATGCGCTTCAAGCAAGACGCCGTGCCCGGCTTGGCTATCCATATGCACTTCACTCCAACCGAAAAGGGTAACTTCGAAATCACTTGTGCCGAACTGTGCGGGCTCGGCCACTACAAGATGCATGGCATGTTGAAGGTCGTCAGCCAGGACGAGTTTGACAAATGGCTGGCAGATCGAGAGGCGGAGAAACAATAAATGGTTGCCCAGGAATCCCACCAACACGCGGCCCCTCAAGGCTTCATTCGCAAATGGGTGTTCAGTCTCGACCACAAGGTGATTGGCCTGCAGTATTACTTCCTCGCGCTCACTGCGGTTTTTGTCGGCATGTTTCTTTCCCTGCTGATGAGGATCCATCTCATTTGGCCGACGGCGGTCCTGCCGTTGATCGGCGATATCAAACCCGAAACCTATCTCAGCCTGGTCACCATGCACGGCACGATCATGGTGTTTTTCGTGCTGACGACCGCACCCCAAGGTGGCTTCGGCAACTATTTCCTGCCCATACAAATCGGCGCGCCCGACATGGCCTTCCCCGTCCTCAACATGCTTTCGTTCTGGACGACCTTCACTGCCTATATCGTAATGCTGGCAGCCTTTTTCGTAGTGGGCGGAGCGCCCCTTCACGGCTGGACCGGCTACGCGCCCATGAGTGCGCTGCAATCCTCTGGGCCGGGTGAGGGCCTGGGCGCGGACCTCTGGATCATCAGCATCGCGGTTTTCTGTATCGCGTCGCTCATGGGTGCTCTCAACTTCATTACCACCACGCTCGACATGCGCGCCAAGGGCATGAGCATGATGCGCATGCCCCTGACCTGCTGGTCGTGGTTCATCACCGCCATTCTGGGCTTGCTGGCTTTTGGAGTTCTGCTCTCGGCTGGCATCCTTCTGCTCATGGACCGCAACATCGGTACCAGCTTCTTTCTGCCGCTGGGCACCATTAACGGACAGCTCACCGGACATAAGGGTGGTTCACCGCTGCTCTGGCAGCACCTTTTCTGGTTCTTCGGTCATCCCGAAGTTTACATCGCGATCCTTCCAGGGATGGGCGTAGCCTCACAGGTACTTTCGACGTTTTCCCGCAAGCCGATCTTTGGCTACAAGGCGATGGTGTATGCCATGCTGTCGATCGGCCTGCTCGGGTTCATGGTGTGGGGACATCACATGTTTATGAGTGGCATGAGTCCTTACACGGCTTTTGCCTTCTCGATCATGACCATGGCGATCGGAGTGCCCTCCGCCATCAAGACCTTTAACTGGCTGGGGACGCTTCATAAGGGCCGCATTCGATTCCACTCGCCGATGCTGTTTGCCATCGGCTTTGTGTCGTTGTTTGTTTCCGGCGGATTGAGCGGTCCGTTTCTGGCTCAGCCCGCGCTGGATATCCCCTTGCACGACACCGCCTTCGTGCCTGCCCATTTTCATCTCATCATGGGTGTAGCCGCCATTTTCGGTATCTTTGCGGCGACTTACTATTGGTTCCCCAAGATGTTTGGTCGAATGATGAACGAGAAGATGGCACGATTCCATTTTTTCCTTACGCTCATCGGCACCTATTGCGTCTTCATGCCGATGCACTATCTCGGGCTGGCGGGCCAGCCGCGACGCTACTCTCAACTAACCGAGCTCGCCTATCTGCATCCCCTGATTAGCCTGAACACGTTTATGACCTACGCCGCGATAGTAACCGTCGCCGCTCAGTTGATCTTCCTCTTCAATCTGTTCTGGAGCATGTTCAAGGGCCCGAAGGCGAGCGATAACCCCTGGGAGGCAACCACACTGGAGTGGACCACGGCCACTCCTCCTCCACACGACAATTTCGGGGGACGTACGCCGGTAGTCAATAACGGCCCGTACGAATACAGCGTGCCGGGAGCGCCACGCGACTATGTGATGCAAAGTGATCCGGCAACCGTGACAGCACACTAACTGGACGAGGCTAACTAGAGAGATTTAGAGGTTAAGTATGGCGAGCTTCACTCCTACGATTTCGGCGCCTCACCCCACGACCTCCCGGGGAAAACGCGCCGATCTGCCGCCCGTGGTAGGTGGCGGAGACGGCGGACGTCCCGATCCCGGCTCGCCTGACTACGGAGCGCGTTTGCGCCGGGCGCGCCTCGGATTGGCTGTAGCTCTGACGCCAATCACCATGTTGTTCGTTGCCTTCACCAGCGCCTACATTGTGCGTCAGGGGCTGCCGACTTTCGACCCGCACACCAACACCGTGGTGCACGACTGGATCCCCGTCCCGCTGCCCACGCTGCTCTTTCTGGTCAATACGTGTGTGCTGCTGTTGAGCAGCGTGACCATTGAGTATGCGCGGCGACAACTTGCGCGGCAAGTCGCGCTGGAACCCGTGCAATCCATTCCGGGAGTATCTCTGGGCACGGAAAGGAATTTCCCCTGGCTGGCGCTGACCCTGGTTCTTGGACTGTGTTTCCTGGCTCGGACAATGGCTGGCCTGGAGGGACCTGGCAGCGCGCGGGTTCTACGTGGCTACCGGCCCCAGCAGTTCCTTCGTTTATCTGCTCACTGGCGCGCACGCCGTGCATCTGTTCGGAGGAATTCTGGCCCTGCTGTTGGCCGGAGCGGCCGTCGTGTTGAACCGGCCTTTGGCATCGCGCCAGATTGTGGTTGATGTCACTGCCTGGTATTGGCATTTCATGGCTCTGCTGTGGATTTACATTCTGGCGCTACTGGAGTTCGCACACTAGACAGACCACATTAGTCGGCCACATTAGTCAGACGCTATTAGTCAGAACGCTATTAGTCAGAACAAGGAGACCGAACGCATGGCGGAAGTTGCATTGCCGCACAATGTCGCGGAGATATACGAGCCGTCGCTGTTTGGCACGTATTCGAAGAAAGTCGGGATGTGGCTGTTCCTGCTGTCCGACTCGCTGACCTTCGGCGCGTTGCTGTATGCCTACAGCTATGGACGCATCTCCATCTCAAATTGGCCGACGCCGTTCCACTCCGGAAGCATCGTCAATGCCACCATCATGACCGCGTTCCTGTTGACGAGTTCTCTGACCATGGTCCTGGCGGTCAACGCCGCGGCGCGTGGAAACGAAAGGAGGCGGCGTCCTCTTTCTATTGGCCACCATGGCGTGCGGGGCAGGTTTTATCGTTCTCCACGGCAAAGAATGGAGCCATCTCATCTCCGAGGGTCTCCGTCTTCCCATCTTCCCGGCAGTCCCGCACCAGGAGGTTGCGTCCGAATTCGTCGATGTATCCAAAACCGTGCCCCAGTTCGCGGCAACTTTTTTTACGCTCACAGGAATGCACATGCTGCACGTCACCCTGGGAGTGGTTTATCTCGGTGTCATCGCGCTGCGGCGTAAGTTCATCCCGATTCTTTTCGCGCTCTGGCTGGTGGCGTGGCTGGCGACACCCGCTTACAGTCCGTTCCACTACGCGGCTCACGTGCTGCTGATTGCCGCCCTCGTGTGCTCTCTGATTATGTGGTTGAAGCCAAAGATTTATGACGCCGCCGATGTCGAAGTCGCCGGGCTGTACTGGCACTTCGTGGACCTGGTGTGGATGTTCATCTTCCCCCTCGTCTACATAATGTCCACCAAGATCGTATAGGAGTCTGGCTGAACTGGAAAGATAAACTTATGGAAGACGCTTCTCAGCTGGCAATTGAAGCACGCGTGGCCGAAGAGCAACGCCACCACAGTGTCACTCCTTTCTTCTGGGTGTGGGGAGACGCTTCTGGTTCTGACGGCAATCGAAGTTTACCTCGGCTACCAGAACATGGAACCCAAGCGCATGCTGTCGATCCTGATGTGCCTGTCGATCGTCAAGGCCGCGCTGATCATCGGCTATTTCATGCACATGAAGTACGAGGTGTCGCGCATGAAGTACCTCACCATGTGCTCGCTGGTGTTTTGTCTGGCCATGATGATGGTCTTCTTTCCGGATGCGTTCCGCATTCTCTACTTGGGGGTACGTTGAAACGTTTGGTGCAACCTAGCGGTGTTAAACCGATGAAGAACGTGTGGAAAATACGCTCGAATGCGGTCAGACGTAGCGCCGCCCTGCTCGTCGGGCTTCTATGCTGTGGGCGGTCCCGGCGTTCGCACAAGGCTGCGCCATGTGCTACAGCTCGGCGTCGGCAGCTTCCAAAGATGGTCAAAGGGCCATTAGCAGAGCTGTCGTAGTCTTGGTGGCTCCGCCCCTGGGAGTAATGACCTTGGGCGTGGGGCTGGCTTTTCGCTATGGCAGGAAGCGCGACCAGGAACAGAATCGCGACGACGATTGAGGCCCGATTTATTCCGTGATAATTCTGTCCGCCCACTCCACGAGAGAGACAAAGATGGCCGGGCTGCCGAACTTCGCGCCCCAGGTAGCCAAGTCCGATTCCGTGACCCCACGGGCCCGGGAGCAGGCCCCTCAAGAAAAAACCGGGATGTGTTTTGCTGTGACCTTTTCGCGCATTTCACTCAGGGGAGGCCAGCCCACCGGCATGATCTGATCCGCCGTCGCCTTACGCATCAGATACGTCGCCTCGCCGGTAAGGAAGATCTGCACCTCGTGTCCGGCGTCCGCCAATGCCAGGCCATGCGCGAAGACGAACGACGCCCGGGTTGGATCATCCGATCCCCAAGCGCTCTTCAATCATGATCTTCAGCGTTTTGCCCGCCGCCTGTGCGTTAGCGGCACCGAGCGCGAGCAATGGCAATCCAGCAAGTTTTGCGAAAATCTGTCGTCGCAACATGTTCGCCTCTGTTCGGTTGAAGACAGGCTTAATCCGATGTAGCGGAGAGACACTCCAGCGCGCCGTCGTGCGGATTATTCTGGCGTTCGATTGCAACCACGCCTGCCCTTAATTACTAGTGGGCAAAGTACAGCGAAGCGTAGTAAGCACACACCCCGAAAAACGCGATCCCACAAATTGCGTACGCAGTGAAAATCCACGTATTGCGATCCTCGTACTGAACAGCCTGTGGATTCTCAGATTTCGTCCCAGTGGCCGGTGCATCCATGCAAGTCTCCTGAATATGCTGAATCTGACTTGTGCTCAAGCAACCAGACCTACCCACTTCCCCATACTTGGACGGTTATGCGCTGAATTGTACCCCGGAACGAGGCCGGAAACAGATAAAAATTTGCCGGACTGGCCGGAGCGGCAAGCCCCGGCGATGGCTATCTCAGCCGGGATATCGCCCCGTAATGTACCCCTCCAACTGGTGTATGGTTTGCGCCTGACCGGAGATGATCCAGCGGACGAGGTCGCCAAGCGACACCACCCCCACAACCACGTCGTCCTCGACGACGGGAAGATGACGAAAACGGTGGTTCGTCATTATGGCCATGCATTCGTCCACCGTGTTTTGACGAGTCACGAAGACCACGGGACTGGTCATGATCTCCCGCACCAACGTCTCCTTCGAGGAGTGCCCCTTGAGGATCACTTTGCGGGCATAGTCGCGCTCGGACACGATGCCGACCAACCTGCCCTGGGATATCACGAGCAGTGCGCCGATGCTCTCCGCCGCCATCTTCTCGATGGCCTCGTAGACGGACTGATCGGGCGTTACCGAAAGGACCCGATGGCTGCCCGTGCTCTTCAACAGCGATCCAATTGTGTCAGTGATTTTCATGAGGCTCCGGCGATTGTGTCTTCCACTATTTGAAATCGGGGAAAACGATCTGGGCTGCAGCCATTTTTAGCAGGGATATGGTACTCCCATCAAGTCGACGATCCAAGAGGTTCTCTCGCGGCCCAGAGCTAATAGAGAGCGAGCTTTACAGAGTGCTAAAAAACTCGAGATTCGTATCAGGGCATCGCTTCAGCGATGCCGTAAGTTCTTTGAATTCAGGTGCCCCTTTAGGGGCTGGACACAGAGAACGTAGGTTTTCAGCAAACTGTTTAGCCTCTGAGGCAGGATTGTGACTATAGCGAAGGCCCTACCTCTTTGGATTGCCGGCCTCCGCAAAGCTGCTCCGAGTAATCTGCCAGGCCCAGATTCCTGCACAAACGCAACAATCCGAAGGTTCTTTGGGTCAGTTCCGGGCTTGAGTTTCAACTGAATGGTTTCACCAAAGTTCTTACCCTTCGGTAGCTTTCCTATTCTCCTGAGCTCCAGCACAACAGCAACGTGTGTCAGGTGTCGGCCGCCGTTTTCGCCGTGCAAGACCTGCGACTCCACGTGATCGAGAGCGACAGCTACGTAAACATCGGCGTTGTGTTTGTCGGAACTGCCATCAGCTTCAATGCGGGCTCGAAGAAGAACTGGATCCCCGGCATCAACGCTCACCTCGCCAATGCGGACTGGAACCTTCGGCGCGGCGGCAGCTTCCTGAAAGACCTTGTTGAGCTGTTGCGGATTGTTAGCCTGCACTTCACTGGTTCCATCCACGATGATTTGGGGGGTATATGGGGACTTCAGTCTAAAAGCCTGGGCATAGGCGGTTTGGCGTTCGGTCAGCAAAGACGACGAGTGTGGATCTTTCCAGCCGTCATGGTCCCAATAATCAACGTGTTCACTGAGGACGATCAGTTGCGCACCTGCGACGGGTTGGGAAGCGTCCATCTGCTGTAGGAGAACGTCCGCAGGAGGACAACTGGAACAGCCTTCTGAGGTGAACAGCTCAACGAGAATGGGATGGGCCTCCGCGCTTGATGTCTCGGCAGACGCAGCTTTGTTTTCGACTTGCTGACCCTGCCCCTCGGCTGTAGGTGCCATTGGCTGGGAAAAGAGTCCAAAGGAAAAAACCGCACACGATACCGCTAACCAGCATCGAGACATAGCAATTATATTGGATGAGAAAATTCTCAATGGCAATAGCCACCTGCCAAGATTTTCAGCTGAGACCCGTTCCTTTACTTCTTTCTGACCTGCGGGAGTCTTGGCTCGATCGCGCCAAGCGGAGGCGTCATCGCACCGTCCGCAAGGGAAAGGGAATCCGGCCGTGGCCCGTTTCAGGCGCGGTCGGCACCCGGGTGGGGCGGGACGGAAGCCTTCTTCGCCGGAGCGGAATCCGCGGTCGGCGTTTCCGGTTGCGGAACGGTCTCGGCACATTCGCCCTGGTCGTCAAAGTCGCAAACCCGGCCCGGGTGCGACTGTTTGCAGCGGGTACAAAATTCAGTGCTCATCGCATTATGATACTCGCACCAAACGCAATCGTTGGCAACCCGCACCGCGTGAGGATTCATACGGTGGAGGAACGGGCGCCTCGCCCGTTCAGCGGCCGAAGACGACCGGCTCTCGACCCGCCGCCCTTCACCTCTGCAATCTAACCTCTGACCTCTTCAATCCCCTTGCGCACAACGCCCGTATCCATGAAGATGTTCTGTGCCCTATGCCGCAAACCATCGCCCCACCCCCAGCCCATTCCGCGCAACTCGACGCCTCCGCGCTTGAAGCCGCTCTTCGCCGTCATCTTCGTGGAGAGGTGCGCTTCGACACAAGCAGCCGCGCTCTCTATGCCACCGACGGCTCCAACTACCGCCAGGTCCCAATAGGCGTCGTAGTTCCCCGCGACAAAGAAGACGTTCTCGCCGGCGTTGCCCTCTGCCGCGACCACCGCGCTCCGCTGCTCGCGCGCGGCGGAGGCACGTCACTCGCGGGACAATGCTGTAACGCCGCCGTCGTCCTCGACTTTTCGAAGTACATGGCGGGTATTCTCGAAATCGATACCGCGCGCCGCATCGCGCGCGTCGAGCCTGGCGTCGTCCTCGATAATCTGCGCGCTGCAGCCGAGAAGCACCACCTCACCTTCGCACCCGATCCCGCGACCCACGACCGCTGCACCCTCGGAGGCATGATCGGCAACAATTCCTGCGGCGTGCACTCGATCATGGCCGGCAAGACGGACGACAACATCGAGTCGCTCGAAATCCTCACCTACGGCGGCCAGCGCATGCATGTTGGCGCGACCAGCGCGGACGAGTTCGACCTCTTCATACGCGAAGGTGGACGCCGCGCCGAAATCTACACCGGCCTCAAGTCCCTCGCCGACCGCTACGGCGAGCAAGTCCGCCGCCAGTTTCCGAACATTCCGCGCCGCGTTTCCGGATACAACCTCAACCACCTGCTCCCCGAAAGCGGCTTTCACGTGGCGCGCGCGCTGGTCGGCTCCGAAGGCACTTGCGTCACGATTCTTGAAGCGACGTGCCGCCTGGTCGAGAGTCCGCCGGCTCGTGTGCTGCTCGTGATTGGATGGCCCGATGTTTATATCTGCGCCGACCACGTCCCGCAGATCATGGAGCATCACCCCATCGGCCTAGAAGGCTTTGACGACATCATGGTCAACGCCAGCCGCCACAAGGGCGTGAACCTCGATGCCCTCGCGCTGCTTCCCGAAGGCTGTGGCTGGCTGATGGTCGAATTCGGCGCCGACACCGCCGCCGAAGCCGAATCGCAAGCGCACAATTTGATGAAGACGCTCGAACGCTCCGCCACTCCGCCCAACCTGCAGCTCTTCACCGACGCACGCTTGATGCGCCGCATCTGGGATGTTCGCGAGTCCAGCCTGGGCGTGACTGCGCACGTCCCGGGCGAACCGTTGCGCTGGGAAGGCTTCGAAGATTCCGCGGTTGGGCCCGACAAGCTCGGCGCCTACCTCCGCGACCTGCGCAAGCTGATGCAGGCCCACCGCTACGACGGCTCGTTCTATGGGCACTTCGGCCATGCCTGTGTACACACGCGCATGGACTACGATCTCGAATCCACCGAGGGCGTGCGCAAGTTTCGCCAGTTCATGGAAGAGGCTGCCGACCTCGTCGTCCGCTACGGCGGCTCCATCTCCGGCGAACACGGAGATGGGCAGTCCCGCGGTGAACTTCTTCCCAAAATGTTTGGCCCTGAACTCATGCAGGCTTTCCGCGAGTTCAAATCGCTCTGGGATCCCGATTGGAAGATGAACCCGGGCAAGCTCATCAATCCCTATCGCCTCGACGAAAATCTCCGCCTCGGCGCCGGCTACGACCCCTGGCAGCCCGAGACGCATTTCAAATTTCCCGAGGACCACGGCAGCCTGGCCGCCGCCACCATGCGCTGCGTCGGAGTCGCCAAGTGCCGCCACGATTCCGGCGGAGTCATGTGTCCCAGTTTCCGCGTAACGCATGAGGAAGAGCACTCCACCCGAGGCCGAGCCCACCTGCTCTGGGAGATGACGAAAGGAGATTTCATCAAAGACGGCTGGCAGAGCGAAGCCGTCAAAGAATCGCTCGACCTCTGCCTCGCCTGCAAGGGCTGCAAGAGCGACTGCCCCGTGGGTGTCGATGTCGCGACCTACAAAGCGGAATTCCTGTCCCACTACTACGAAACCAACCGGCGTCCGCTGAATGCGCGGGCCCTGTCGAAGATCGACCTGTGGATGAGAGCCGCCGCGCACGCACCCGGCCTGGTGAATCTGGCAACCCAACTCCCAGTCTTGCGAGACCTAGCCAAGCGAGCGGGTGGAATCCCAGCCCAGCGCCGCATTCCGCCGTTAGCACCGCAGACGTTTAAACAGTGGTGGGAACGGCAAGGTAGCGCCGGCGTCTCGCCGGCCGTCAAGCGGGCGTCCCGCCCGCTCGGTCGAGGTCGAGGTCGAGGTCGAGCCCAGTTCGACAGCGATTTCGGCGCTCCCACACAGTCGCAGCCCGCCGGAAACGCCGTTCTCCTCTGGGCCGACACGTTCAACAACCACTTCCTCCCCGCGACCGCCAAAGCTGCCGCCGAAGTCCTCGAAGCCGCCGGCTTCGACGTTACCGTCCCGCGCGCCCACCTGTGCTGCGGACGCCCGCTCTACGACGTTGGCATGCTCGACCGCGCCAAGGGCCTGCTCCTCCAGATCATGGACGAACTTCTCCCCGAAATCGAAGCCGCGACGCCCATCGTCGTCCTCGAACCCAGTTGCGCCTCCGTCTTCCGCGACGAACTCACCAACCTTTTCCCCAAAGACGAACGCGCGCAGGCTCTGTCGAAGCAAGTCTTCCTGCTCAGTGAATTTCTCGAGCAGCGCGCAAATAATGAGGCGTTTCCGCTTCCGAAACTCGCGCGCAGAGCGCTGATCCACGGCCATTGCCATCACAAGGCCATCATGAAGATGACTGCCGAAGAAGCCGTCCTCGGGCGTATGGGCATCAACTTCACCGCCCCCGCCCCCGGCTGCTGCGGCATGGCCGGAGCGTTCGGCTTCGAGAAGGAAAAGTACGGGGTCTCGAAGGCGATTGGCGAACTCGAACTTCTGCCCGCCGTCCGCCAGGCTCCGACCGACTGGCTCATCGTCGCCGATGGTTTTAGTTGCCGCGAGCAGATCGCCCAGGAGACCGACCGCCACGCCCTCCACCTCGCCGAAGTTCTGCAGATGGCCCTCCGCGAAGACGCGGAAACGCCCGAGGGCTTTCCAATGTTCGACCCCGCGCCGCAACACTATCCCGAAGACGCCTGGGTGCGCCCGCACCGGGCGGCGATCGAAAAAAACATGAAGCGCACCGGCTTGGCCGTGGCTGGCATAGCAGCCGGAGCGGCCCTGCTGTGTGCGTTGGCCAGAAGACGCTGAGCTAGTTTGGCTAGTGTGGGGACGGGGCTCTGCCCCGTCCAGCCGAGCGAAGCTCGGCCAAAAAGCCGAAGGCGGCTGTCGCTAAGCAATTTGCAGTCTATTGATAAATATAGACTTAGACGCCGACTCCCCATCCCGACTCCCCATCTCGCCTGCTTTCTGGGACAATAGACAGAGACAAAAAGGCCTCCCTATGGAAACCGCCAACCCAACCGTCGTAGCCCCAGCCCCAGCCCCGGCCGCAACGCCAGCTCCGTCCGCAGTCACCGTCGCCTCCCAGAACAAAACGCTACAAGGCTCGGTCCTCGTGCTGATCCAGTTCGACGTTTGCGAAGAGATCCGACTCGACGCCCTCCGCGACATCTTTGGCGCGCGCCGCCAGGAGGCCAGCTTCAAGCACCCCGCTCCAGGATACGTCCGCTTCCAGCGTCCGCCGGTCGTCGAACCGGTCGAACCGCTGATTCTTGAAAGCAGCGAACGCCTCGACGTGCAGATCAAGTACTACGATTATGGCGTGCTGAGCGTCGTCTTCGAGCTGCCCTTTTCCGGAGACTGGGACACCCTAGTCCGCCTAGCCAGCCGCTGGGTTTGGGACACCGATTTCACCAGCTTCGCCCAGAGAATCGCCAAACAGAAAATCGAGCGCGCCCGCCCCGCCCTGGTCAAGCTCTACGACAGCTGGCTGCATGAAGATTATTTCGTCTTCCACGTGCGCGACATTGCCGGCAATCCGTCGGCGGCCGAACTGCTCTCGACCCAGGGTGGACGCATCGCCCAGATCGTCCGCGGCGAAAACGTTCCGCTCTCCGACGGCGAGCAGCAGGAAATCATGCAGTCGAAAATTTCGTACTATCCAAACGATCTGGCCGTGATCAGCTGGAACGGAGCCTTCCTCTACGACTCTTCGGCTGGCGCGGAAACCGTCATTCAACTGCTCGAATACGCCAACTCGCAGCTCCTCGAATTCCGCCACTACGACGAACTGCTGACCCGCGAACTGCAAAGCGTCTACGCTTTCATGGACCACGGCTCGATGGGTATCGCCGCCCGCTGGCGCACCGCCAAACGCGCCAGCCGCCTGCACACCGTCCTGCTCGATGTGGACGAACTGACCGAGCGCGCCGACAACGCCATCAAGTTCCTGAGCGACATGTTCTCCGCGCGCCTCTACAAAGTCGCTGCTTCGAAGATCGGAGTCACTGATTACAAAGACCTGGTCAACCAGAAAGTCCACACCGCCGAAGAGCTCTACCGCTTCATGGTCAACCAATTCCACCAAAGCCGGGCGTTCGTGCTGGAGCTTATGGTGGTGATTATCCTGATCATCGATTTGATCTGGCTGTTCAAGGGATCGATTCCGGTCTAGGGGCAGGCTCTCAAGTGTACGTACAATGTTCCACGTGGAACATGGCAAATTTGGGCACTAATATAGTTGACTGACTGTAGAATGGAAAGCGCCGTGACAGGGCTAGAAGTTCTTGATTTGTTCTTCTAGGTCGCGCAGTTTGCGAGTCTTTTCCATGAACTCAGCGGTAATCTCAAAGAATCCGGCAGAGCACAGATCCCGCTGGAAGGCATTGAGATGATCTATGAAAATTCGACCGTCGGCACCTTTAGTGGAGGGGTCAGAAAGAAAGTGAGCAAGCGCACCTTTGGTATTGGCTAACAGTTCCGAATACTCATCAAGAGAGGTTCGCAATGTGGCAATTTCGGCCCGGAGTTTCTTAGCCGCATCCCGCGCCCGTCCTTGCGCGATGTATCTTTCTTCGTCCGTCATTGGTGTGATTATAACGTTTAAGTCTTACTCTAAAGCAAGTCAGAAAGTTTCACATCTTTGTGATCCAGCTTCGCCGTTTTATAGGCCTCGCCGAGTCGAGTCAGTTGCTCTTTATCGCACCAAGCCACCCCAGCAGCGATTAGCCCCTCCCACGGTTCTGGCTGTCTGGTCAGTTCTTCAAAGAGTGACTGATACTGATATGGCTCGTTGCGAAACCGAAGAACGGCCTCCTGCCTGATGAGCGACGAAACAAGGTCCGCTGCCTGCAAAGCGAACGAGAGCCGATCATCTGTAAAAGTGATTCCCTTCATGCGTTGTCGGGCATCAGGATATTGATTTTTGATCTTGCGATAGAGTTGATAGAAGGGCCATGCGGTTTTTTCCTCATCGTCGCAGTACAGGCTAATTATGCCGTCGCTTGGGGCGTCTCCGAGAATCTGGATAACGTTTCGAGCGAAGGCTGTATAGCAGGGATCGTCACTCCAAATTCTTCTATGCTGCTCTGCTGTGGCTTGAAACTCTCGCACATCTATTGCCGTCCCCATGACCATTTTAAAATGACGGCGTATCGCTCGAATGAATGGCAGTAGGGCGGCAATTCGTTGAGGCAGTTTGTGAGCGGGGACTTGTTCGCTCAGAGGGCGATGGAGCTTCAACGCTTCTTTCATCTCTAGAAACTGAAGACCATTGTGACGCAACCAGTATCACCATTCATCTGCGAAACCGGGTAGCAGGTTGAGCCCTACTATGTAGCCGATTACAACTACTTCGCTATCGAGAAATTTCCCGCTCTCATCCATGAACGACGATATGGTCACCATCCATTCACCGCTTTCATCCTCAGGATCAAAGAGATAATGGCCGTATTGACCTGGACGCACCAGTCCGTTACCCTCATTTCTGAGAGAGCGGAATGGCCAATCGCCCGAAGAGTCCCGCGAAGAATCCGACAGGCGACTTCGGCCAGTTCACAAATTTTATGCGCCGACTCGTTGCAGTTCCGCACTCGGAGATCAAGGCGAAACTCGACGCTGAGAAACGGGCAAAGGCGCGGAAGCGGAAGGTCGCTTCCCGCGCTTCTTCCGCAAAGGGCTAGAAAGCCGGAACACCCACCTTGCCAGTCACCTCGGCATAGGTCAAACGCTTCCCCACTATCTGCGAGAGTGCCAGCTTGAAACGATCCGCATTGTCCATGTCCCTGCGGTTGTTGTAGCGGAACATCTGCTCATCAAGGTATCGGAACAAATGAAACGGCTCCACGCTGATATAGGTGCCATGCAGCCCGCGTTTCACGAGGCTCCAGAAGTTCTCCAGCGTGTTCGTGTGTACCCGGCCATGCACGTACTCAACAGCATGGTCAATGACTTGGTGCTCGTACTCGTTATCCAGTCCGATATAAGACTTGAGTGCGTCTGTGTAGAGCGCAGCACCAGCTTGAACGTGTTCCCGAACAAGCGGCTGCATATTGTGCTTGCGCCGCTGGTCAACGATCTGGGTATGAACTTCTCCGCCGCGTTCCAAGAATCCGACCACAACCGCTTTGTCATCGTCTATTCGGCCAGTGAGTCTAGACTTTCGCTCCTTATGCATGTTTCGCGCTTTGCCGCCAATGAAAGTTTCGTCAACTTCTACGCCGCCGCTTCCAGTTCCACCGAGCTTGCGAAAGGAACCACACTGCATAGCGCGACGAATGCGATGCATCATGAACCACGCGGACTTCTGAGTGACACCCAGAGCGGACGCGATTTCGTAGGAGCTAATGCCGTTCTTGCAACTCACGAGAAGCCACACGGCAGGGAGCCACTTTTCCAGCGGGATCGGCGAATCCTCAAACACGGTGCCGATCTTGAGCGAGAACTTTTGCTTTGGATGGTCGCCATAGCAGCGGTAGACTCGCGCCTTTCCAAGGTAAGTTACCTTTTCGGAGTCACACTGCGGACATCGGACCTTGCCATCGGACCAGCGAACGGCGATCATGAACTGGCGGCAGTTCTCGAAATCGCTGAAGAATTGGATGGCTTGCTGGAGTGTTTTTGGGCTTTCCATGCTCTAAACGTAGCACAGAATCAATAGTCGGTCAAGTATATTAGTGCCCAAATTTGTACGTACATACCCAGAGACGGCGGGGCAGGGCTCCGGCGCACAAAAAGCGAAAGGATGGGGCTCGTCTGGTGGTTGTTAGTGACCAGCGGTCATTAAAACTGGCCAAGCCACCCGCCCAAGTTGTTGATAATGCTCATGGTCGAGTGTGGTCAATTAGGCACAGCAGTGTAAGTATTACGCTGTAATTATTACAAGACTCAGTTCTCGGTCAAAATCCGACCGGTACCCGAGCTTCACGGCGCGTCGTCTCGGTCGTCGATGGCATGTCGATGGGGCAGCATGCGCTGATGCAAGATGCGAGAGACCAAAATGCCTCCGCGCTCCTGCCGGTAAAACAGGACGTGCTTGCCATGCTCATGACGGCGCAGGCCAAGACGAACTTCATCACAAGGCCGGCCTAGCGCCGGGTTGTCGGCAAGCGTCTGGCAACAAGTCTCGAGTTCTCCGAGGTAGCGGGCGACCTGGGCTTTGCCCCATTTGCGAAGGGTGTAATCGCCGATGCTCAACAGGTCGGCCTCAGCGCGACGCGAAAATCGGAACTTGCCCACGTTTAGCTGGACACGGGAAGCTTGAGCGCCTTACGGACACGCCCAAAGACATTGCTCTCAGCGATACCGCTGGCGTCGCCTTCGTCAATCGCCGCTCGGAGCGCTGCAAGTTTCGCTTCGTACTGGCGCTCCTCGCGCTCCAAAGTCCGCAGCCCGGCGCGCACCACCTCGCTGGCGTTTTCGTAACGTCCACTCTTAACCTTGGTGGTTACGAAGCGGTCAAGCTCGTTGGTCAAATTGACGTTGCGGGTAGGCATGGCGTCGGCCCCTTTCTGCGGATTCTGCGACGATATGAACGATAACAGAATTGGCAAAGATTGCCAATACTCAGCCAGAATCGGACCACGCGGGCACGGCTTGGGTGTGATGAAGAGAGTCAAAGGCCCCGCCCAAGCGAAAGCTTGGACGGGGCACCCTTGTCCGCTCTACACGCGAAAATGCCCGGGATTCTTGCGAATCCCGGGCACCTTAAGGTTTTACTTAGAGATCGTTGTCGCTACCTAGACAGCGGTAACGTTCTCCGCTTGCCAGCCCTTAGGGCCTTTGGTCACGTCGAACTGCACGGTTTGGCCTTCTTGCAGGCTTTTGAAGCCGCCTGCTTGAATAGCGGAGAAATGCACGAAAACGTCTTCGCCATTTTGACGGCTGATGAAACCATAGCCTTTGGCGTCGTTAAACCACTTCACTGTTCCTTGTTCTGCCATTGATGTTCCTATTCTTGTTTCTGATTGAAATGTGCTGAGAAGATTCGCTGCTGTAGAGGGGGTTGACGCTGGTTGGCGCGGTACCGACCTGCAACTGCTTGTGAGTCAAACTTAGCAAATACAGTCTAACACAATAAACGGGAAAAAGCTCGAAATTCGGCGCCCACCAATTCTGAACGCCGGTAGTACCGGAATACCAGCAACCCCGCAAAGATGCAGGAGAGAGCAGCTTGCCAGGGGGCGAAATCCAGCAGGTCTATTTTTTGTGGCGGAATCGTTTTTGGCAGGATCGTTTCTTGGCAGCACCGTTTCATTCCAAGTTTCAGAAACGCCTGAGCTCCGGCAGCCTCCGGCGACGTATCCGCTTAGTCAATACAAGGAAGCACGAAAAGTGGCTTGATTTCTGCCTCCGCCGCCTAGAATCGTTTCAAACATTTGTCCATTTTATTGTTTGAAACATAGCGTGCTCAAGATGCAACGAGAGTTCACATCCAACGAGGTGATCGCCCTTACCGGAATCACCGCCCGGCAGTTGCAATGGTGGGACGAGCGCGGCATCGTGGCGCCGGTGCGCCAGGGCCATCGCCGCATTTACAACTGGGACGAACTGGTCACGGTGGCTGTGATCTGCCAGCTTCGCCGGCGCGGCTTCTCGCTGCAGCGCATGCGCAAGGCGATTGGCTTCCTGAAGGAGGAATTCGGCACCAGCCTGGCGGCTACGGTCAGTGCGTCTGCGGAGTGTCACCTGCTTAGCGACGGCACTCATCTGTATCTCCGAACCTCAGCACGACAGGTGGTGGACCTATTAAAAAACGCCCGGCAGCCGATGTTCGATATATGCCTGAGCGACGAAGTCCGCCGGGTTCGAGGAGAGATTCAGTCGCGCAAGAAGACGGCGGTTTCGGAACGGGTTCGGCCTTTACGCAACGCAGTGAGCGTACGACGAGCGTAAACGGAAAGCGAGGAGGCATGATGATCGGTGAATTGAGCATTATCAGCGAGTGGATTCCCGAGCAGATGGAACCGGGCACCGTGTTCGTGCTGGAGAATGCGGGCGAAGTGGGCGAGCGTGAAGACCCTTACTGGGCAGTGCTCTCCTGCCCGGCTTGCGGCACGCTGGGCTTGATTACTCGCAGGCAGATGGCGGGACTGCTGCCGACAATCTGCGGCTCCACGGAATGCTCAGCGCAGTTTTTCATCAAGGACGAAGAGATCACGCCGCGTAGGCCGTTCTAGTCGTTTTTAGTCGTGGAGCGCGGCTGGCCGCGTCTCTGGCAGACTGCAGAAAAATTGGATGCCGCCGGCCAGCCCCTAAAGGGGCATCTGATTTCGAAGGATTTCTGGCATCGCTGAAGCGATACCCTGATACGACCCGTCCGACGAATTTCTGGCGGCGCTGAGTCGATACCTTGATACGAAACGGAGGATGAATCCGGAGTTGCTGTTAGCGCAGGTAGCTGCCGAGCTTTGCTCGGCTTGGACCCTTCGGCTTCGCTCAGGGCAGGCTCGCGAGGGCGCCCGTCCCTACATGACTTGGACGGGGCGGAGCCCCGTCCCCACACGAACATCTACTAACATCTACTTATGCGCTTTCGGGAGTTCGAACTTTACTGGGACGTGTTCGACTATCTCTATATCAAATCCTTCCAGCGCGGCTACCCTTCTTGGGTGATTGGTCAGGAGTCGGATGCGCTTCAGGTTTAGATCGGAAAGGATCTGAGCTCCTAGGCCAATCTCGCGATGCGTCTTGCGCTCGCTTTCGGGAAGGGACGGCAAACGCCGGTCGCGATGAAAGGTTAGAAACGACTGTTCCCCGATTTTTTCTGCCGAGAAACCCTTGGAGGTCTGGTGCAGGTAAATCAATGCGCCTCGCTCCTCGGCGGCTATCAGCTGCAGCGAGGCCTCGAGGGTCTGATGGCAGTCGCAGCCGGTGGAGCCGAAAACGTCGCCCAGCAGGCAATGCGCGTGCATGCGGACCAGGACGGGCTCGGACGAATCGCTGATATCGCCGCGGATGAGCGCCATGTGGGATCCGCCACCGTCCACTTCGCTCTCGTAGGCGATGAGGCGGAATTCTCCGTGCTTGGTTTCGACCATGGCTTCGCCCACACGATGCACGTAACGCTCATGCTGCATGCGGTAGCGGATCAACTCCGCCACCGTGAGCATTTTCATTTCATGGATGCGGCAGAACTCGATCAGGTCGGGCACGCGCGCCATGGTGCCGTCGTCTTTCATGATTTCGCAGATGATGCCGGCGGGGACCATGCCGGCTAGCCTGGCGAGATCCACGGAGGCTTCGGTCTGGCCGGCGCGCACCAGCACTCCGCCCTTGCGCGCTCGCAGGGGGAAGACGTGCCCTGGCCTCGCCAGATCCGAGGGGCGCGTTGCCGGATCGATTGCTGTTTTGATGGTATGCGCGCGATCGTAGGCCGAGATTCCGGTGGTCACGCCATAACGCGCGTCAATCGCTTCGCAAAAAGCAGTCCCGTATTGCGACGTGTTCTCGCTGGTCATGGGACCCAGGTGCAGGTGGTCGAGCCGTTCTTCGGTCATGGCCAGGCAGACGAGGCCGCGCCCGTGCTTGGCCATGAAGTTGATGGCTTCGGGAGTAACTTTTTCGGCGGCGAGGGTGAGGTCGCCTTCATTCTCGCGATCTTCGTCGTCAACCACGACGATCATTCGCCCGGCGCGGATCTCTTCGATGGCAGTGGCAACATCGGTAAAGGGCAGATTAGAAGTCATAAGCGTGATTCTTGCTAACCGGTCTTATCCTTTCCTTGCGACTTGGTCTTTAGCCTTTAGTCTTTAGTCTTTAAGATTCAGTGTAAAACAGGAAAGGGCCGCCTGCGGCGACCCTTCCAGTAAACGTCTCTCAGTAAATCTGGTTCTGGTTCCCTGCGGTTACAGGGTGGATTCGATTTCAAAACCCCAAGCTTCCAGCAAGGGCTCTGGGATGTACTTGGAATTCTTGTTCCGGCGGGCCCATTCCCGCAGCCGTGTGGAGCGCAAATATTGGTCGGGCGAGAGCTTATACTCGTGTACGACCTGTTCGAACTCGGTGATTGTGGGAACAACCGGCCCGATAGGCTCAGGCTTACCCCAGTTGGGATTTCCGCGTCGCTTAGCCATGAAAAATATAACCCTCTTAATGGAATAAGGACTTCTTCTAGTTCGCTACCGTGTTTGATTCCACGAAGGGCCCAGGGGATTCACCCGTGAAAACGCGGCAGATTCCAGCCCCTCGGCCTTTATGGAAGCTATTGATAATAATAGGTTTTTCTGTGCAAGTCAATGGAAAAGTTGGGTCCGTCACGCCCTTTGGCGTATCCCCTTTGTACGCAGCCACTTGCAGTTGGCACCGGCGGAACAGATCCCGGTCTATGGATAAATGGATGAACCTCAAGCTGGCTGTGGAAAAAATCGCATTGTGGGTTGCGGCTGCCCTCGGCGGCTTGTGCGTCGCTGAAAACAAGCCACTTATCGCAGCGGCGAACCGCTGGGCCACCCAAAAGCAAGAACAAAATCGAGTTTTTCAGCAAACTGTGAAGCCGCACCCTTCAAAACAAAGGCAAAACCCGAGTTTTTCCGCAAGCTGTAAAGCGATGCCGTGATACGAAACTGAGTTCTTCTGCAGCCGGTGGCCAGCTTCGTCGGACCTGGACAGCCGAGGGCGGCTGTCCCTTTGTCGGCTGTCGCTAGTTCGGCTGTCCCTCCATCGGCTGCCGCAGCGTGGACTGCCGTACAATAGCCGCGATGATTGCGCATCTTCGCGGAAGGCTGCTGGCGAAACATCCGAACCAGGCGATCGTGGAAACTCATGGGGTCGGTTATGAGGTTGCGATCAGCGTGCCGACATTCACGGAAATGCCGGCGGAGGGCGCTGAAGTCGCGCTCCACATCCACACCCATGTGCGCGAGGATGCGCTCAGCCTGTACGGATTTTTGCGGCTGGCCGAGAAACAACTTTTTGAGAAGCTGCTGACGGTCAGCGGGATTGGTCCGACGCTGGCGATCAAGATCCTGAGCGGCATGCCGGCGGACGAGATGGTGGGAGCGATTCGCGGCGGCGACCTGGCGCGGCTCACGCGCATTCCCGGAATCGGCAAGAAGACAGCGGAGCGGATGGTGCTGGAGCTGCGCGACAAGCTGCCGGCGCCGGCAGGAGGGTCAGAAATGACCGCCGCGCTGGCGAGCCCGGTGGAGGAAGACGTTATTTCCGCGCTGGTAAATCTGGGCTATCCGCGCACCTCGGCAGATAAGGCGCTGCTGGCAGCGCGGGGCGGCAAGAGTCCTCAGAGTTTTGACGTGCTGTTTCGCGAGGCGCTGGGAGCGCTGTCGAAGTAACAACAAGTTCTCCACGACGATAAGTCGCCAGTAAGTCGATGGCTGCCGAGCTTCGCTCGGCTGGACAGCTGAGGGCAGCTGTCCCTACGTGTGTTACTAATGGCGGGGAGGTTCTTCTGCGCAGACGGTCGGTTCAAATCGCTCTGCTGGTTCTGTGCATCGTGCTCGCGTTCTTCGTGGAGATCCCGCGACTGGTGGACGAGAGCCAGAATAAACTTGTGAAGAAGCCGCCCTACACGGCGTCGGGGCGGGCGCTGAATCTGCACAAAGAGCTCACCATCGCCGATCTGCACACCGATTCGCTTTTGTGGGGACGCGATCTGCTGGCGCGCAGCGCCGACGGGCATGTGGACATTCCGCGCCTGGCGGACGGCAACGTGGCATTGCAAGTGTTCTCGCTGCCCACCAAGAGTCCGCACGGGCTAAACATCGAGAGCAATGAAGACAAGAGCGACGACATTTTCTGGCTGGCGATTGTGGAGCGCTGGCCGCCCGCCACGTGGACCAGTCTTACGCAGCGGGCGCTGTATCAGGCGCGGCGGCTGCATCAATTCGCGCGTGGTTCCGAAGGCGGCTTCGTGGTCATTGAGAGTTCCGCCGATCTCTCCAGCTACCTGGAACGGCGGCGGCTTAATGAGCGGCTCACGGCCGGACTGCTTTCGATCGAAGGGGCGCACGCGCTCGACGGCAAGTTGGAAAATCTTGATGTTTTATATCGCGCCGGCTACCGGATGATGTCGCCCAGCCATTTCTTCGATAACGATATTGGGGGATCGGCGGCGGGAGTTCATAAAATCGGACTCACCGAAAAAGGCCGGGAGTGGGTGCGGCAAATGGAAGCACGGCACATGATTGTGGACCTGGCGCATGCGTCGGCAAAAACGATTGATGATGTTCTGGCGATTGCCAAACGTCCGCTGGTCGTTTCGCACACGGGCGTAAAAGGCACCTGCGACAACAACCGGAACCTTAGCGACGAGCAGATTCGAGCGGTGGCGGCCAAGGGCGGGCTGATCGGCATTGGGTATTGGGACACGGCTACCTGCGGCACGGATGCGAGGGCGATTGTGAAAGCGATGCGGTATGTTTCCGACCGGGTGGGCGTGGAGCATGTGGCGCTCGGTTCGGACTTTGACGGAGCGATTACGGCTCCCTTTGACACGACCGGCTTGGTCGAGATCACCGATGCCATGCTGGAAGCGGGGTATGCCGAGCAGGAGATCCGGATGATCATGGGAGAGAACGTGATGAAGTTTCTGGCGGCGAATCTGCCGGAGAAGTAAGGGTGGCGGGCCGCGGACGGGCATTGGAAGTAGGGCCGAGAGGAAGAGTCTATTAATGCGTATCGAAACCATTACCCGCAAGGGCTAGGAATTCGCCGTGATTCCGGTAAAAGCCCTGCAGAAGCTGATGGAAGACGCGGAGATGCTGGCCGACGTGAAGGCCTACGATGCCGCTAAGGCGCGTCTGGCCGATGGCTCGAACGAACTCATACCGCTGGAGATCACTGAGCGCAGATTGAGGGGAGAGCCCGCGCTCCGTATCTGGCGTGAGCACCGCAAGCTTACTCAGGAGCAGTTGGCGAAAAGGTCAAAAGTCTCCCGCGCGCTGATCGCGGCGATTGAGACCAAGCGAAAGGCTGGGTCAGTCGGCACGTGGAAGAAGCTGGGGGCTGCGCTTGATGTGGGGTGAGAGAAACTGGCGTAGGGGCACAGCGGTGTAACTCACGTGTCGGCAGTTCGGCAGGCCACTTCTCGAAAAGCGCGAGAAGTGGCGCACCCCCAGTTGTTTTCGCTCAATGTTCAGAGGCAAACCCGCGTTGTGCTTCTCCGTTGAAGTGGCCCACCCGCCTGAAGTGTGTGCGTGAGAACTGGGTCGTCCCTCCGGGACTTAGGTCATTCTTCCCACTTTTCCCAGCGCTGAAGCGCTGGGCTAAGTTAGTTCGCCCCTCCGGGGCTGTATTCTCGAGCTCTTCGTTCCACCGGATTGCCAAAACGCCAGTTCTCACACACACACACAGAGACGCTGCACCACCCAAAATCAAGCGCGAAGCTGAGTTGTTCCGCAGCCTGTGAAACCGTGCCCTTCCCAAAACAATTTATGAGATAGCTTCTAGTGGTTTGCAGTTTCGACCAACTCAGTGCCAATTTCCGGAGTCACTTCCGCCCGCGTGCGCAGGCGATACCAGAAGACTATCGCGATCAGCGAGAACATGAAGATGATGGTCGAGATGGCGTTGATCTCTGGCGTGATGCCGCGGCGGAGGCGTCCCCAGATTTCTAGGGGGAGGGTGTTGTCGCGGCCTATTAGAAAGAAGCTTACGGCTATTTCGTCCATGGATAGGGTGAAGATCAGGAGGGCGGCTCCTATGATGGAGAGCTTTAGATTGGGGACGGTGATGCGCCAGAAGGTTTGCCAGTAAGTCGCTCCTAAGTCTAGTGAGGCTTCTTCCTGGGCGCGGTCGAGTTTCTGCAATCCGGCGAATACTTCGGTGGTGGCTACGGAGATTAGCGCGGTACCGTGTCCTAAGACTATGGTTAGCAGGCTTAGTTTTACTTCGGCTACTCGGAACAGCATTAGTAGCGACAGGCCGGTGATTATGCCGGGTAGGATCAGGGGCAACAGAACTAGGCGGCGGAACAGCGCCTTGCCGGGGAATTGGGCGCGATCTAGCGCTAGCGCGGCGGGGATTCCGAAGACTAGAGCGATTAGCATGGCGGCTGCGGCCACTAGCAGACTGTTTAAGACTGAATCCCAGATAGGGCCGTCGTTGAATAGGATGCGGTACCAGTTTAGCGTTAGGTCGCGGGGCGGGAAGCCTCCTACGCCTTGTCCGTTGAAGGAATAGAGGATGAGGATGGCTATGGGCAGGTAGAGGAAGGCGAAGACGGCTAGGGCGTGGGCGGTTAGCCAGCGCGGGCCGTGATGTAGAGCACGCTTCATCTCTGTGCACCGCAGGGGCTAATGAGGGTGCGCGAGAACTGGGCCGTCCCTCCGGGACTTGAATGATTTGTCCCGCTTTTCCCAGCGCTGAAGCGCTGGGCTAGGCTGGTTTGCCCCTCCGGGGCTGGATGCTCGAGCATTTCATTCCACCGGATTGCCTGAAGACGAGTTCTCACGCACACACTCAAGCCCCAATCTAACTGGCTCGAAACGGCGCGGCTGAAGCCCCGCCCCTTCAAAGAATATTTACAACCTTCGGGACAGCCTTGGTATGAAGACGACACGCTCACGAGAAACTCCACTTCTTTTCTAGTCGCTCGGAGAAGAAGATCAGGGCTAGCACCAGGGCTAACATGCAGAGCGAGATGGCGGCTCCTAGGGGCCAGTTATAGGCGGCTCCGAAGAGGCTTACTACTATGTTTGAGATCATGATGCCGCTGGGGCCGCCTAGTAAGAGCGGCGCTAGGAAGTCTCCCAGGCTTAGGACGAAGGCGAAGGTGGCGCCGGCTAGCACTCCGGGAATGGAGAGCGGGAAGATTACTCGCCAGAAAGTTTGCGCGGGCGTGGCTCCGAGATCTTGGGAGGCTTCGACTAAGTTGCGCGGAATGTGTTCTAGCGACGCGTAGATGGGCAGGAACGTGAACGGCGTATAGATGTGCGTCAATGTAAGCACGACGGCGAATGGGCTGTAGAGCAGGAAATCTAGCGGATGACTGGTTAGGTGCACATATTGCAGCAGCGTGTTCAGGACACCGTCGGTGCCTAGAATCGTCTTCCAGGCGTAGGCGCGCACCAAGTAACTCACCCACAACGGAATGATGACGAGCTGATAGTAGAGATCTTTTCGGCCTCCGGCGTGGAATGAGAGGAAGTAGGCTAGCGGATAGCCGAGCAGCATGGAAAAAAACATCACGCGGGCGGCGATCCACATCGAGCGCGGCAGCGTCTGCCAGTAAACGGGCTTGGCCAGAAGCTCGTGGTAGTTGTCGAGGTTCCAGGAATGAACGATGGTTCCCGACTCGGAGACCGACCAGAAGCTGTAGCAAAACATGAGCAGGTAGGGCACGAGCAGAAACACGGCGACCCAAACCAGCGGCGGAACGGTGATGGCGGTGCGGTAGGCGCGGGAGAACATCAGATGCCGTCCTCTTGATTGGAACTGGAGTTGGAACTGGAACTGGAACTGGAACTGTAGCTGGAATCGGAGCCGGAGTTGGAGTTGGAGGCGCGGACCGGGATGGCATCGGCGGCGCTGAATTCGAATTCCAGCGGGGCTTCGGAATTGGGCAGGTCGCGGCTGGCGGTGCGGATGGTAAAGATCAGTCCGCCATCGGACTCGACGCGCAGAAGTTCGGTGGCGCCGTGGAAAGCCTGGTCGCGAAGCTTGGCGCGGAAACGAACCGTCGCAGCATTCCCTGGAGAAGCAGAGGTGGGCGGAGACGCAACAGTCGCAGGGCGGATGCACTCTGGACGCAGCGAGAACAGGGCCGCGCCATCGGGCTGGGAAGTTGGCCATTGCAGCGCGCCGGTGGTGGCCGTGCCGCGGCGAACGTCGGCGTGCAGTAAATTTGTGTGTCCGATGAATTGCGCGGTGTAGGAGGTGGCGGGCCGGTTGTAAATTTCGCGCGGGCTGGCGACTTGCTCGAGTTCTCCCGAGCGCAACAACGCGATGCGATCGGACATCACCATCGCTTCGTCCTGGTCGTGCGTGACAAAGATGAAGGTGATCCCGACTTCGCGTTGCAGGGCTTTGAGTTCAACCTGCATCTGGCGGCGCAGGTTGGCGTCGAGGGCGGAGAGCGGTTCATCGAGCAGCAGCAGACGCGGACGATTCACCAGGGCGCGGGCGAGCGCTATGCGTTGCTGCTGTCCGCCGCTGATCTTCGAAGGCTTCGACTTGGCGCAGGCGGACATCTTGACCTTGGCCAGCGCCTCCGCCACGCGCGCCTGAATTTCGGCGGCGGGACGTTTGGCGATTTGCAATCCATAGCCGACATTTTGTTCGACGGTCATGTGCGGGAATAGCGCGTAGTGCTGGAAGACGGTGTTCACGCGGCGGCGATAGGGAGGCTCGGTGTCCAGGCGCTCGCCCGACATCCAGACTTCTCCGGAGGTGGACTGCTCGAAGCCGGCGAGAATTCGCAGGAGCGTGGTTTTTCCCGAGCCGCTCTCGCCGAGGATGGTGAGGAATTCGCCTTCGGCGATTTCGAGCGAGATGTCTCGCAGGACTATGTTTTTGCCGAAGTGCTTGGCTACATTGCGGATGGAGAGCAGGGATGCTGAGCTTGGTGGACTGCTGGTTGCGATTGCGGGTTCTGACGTCGTTGCCATGGCTGTCAGTTCGGAGCTGCTTGCACGCGGGCGAGGGCGCCCGCGCTACACACTACTGCGTTGCTTTTACTTCGTTCCAGATTTCGTTGTACTTGGCGCGGCGTGGAACATTCTGCCAGAAATATAGACGCTTCTGGTAATTGTCTACGTCGTCCAGGTGCAGGTTCTTCACTTCTTCCGGCGTCATGTAGTGCGCGGCGTGGGGATTTGCTGGCGTGTATCCGGTCACGTCGGTTACTTTTTTCTGCGTTTCGGACTGGATCATGAATTCTAGAAGCTTGTAGGCGAGATCTTTGTTTTCGCTGCCGGCGGTGATCATGAGGTGATCGATCCAGCCGGTGGTGTTTTCCTTGGGAATGGTCTCGCCCACCGGAAAATTGCTTTTGCGCAACTGGTTGGTCATAAGCGGCCAGCCCATGGCGATCACCACTTCGTGGTTCTGGAAAAGGTTGGTGAGTTCGCCGCCCGTGGACCACATCTTGCGAATGTTCG
Source organism: uncultured Acidobacteriaceae bacterium (assembly GCA_963797885.1). GTDB lineage: Bacteria > Acidobacteriota > Terriglobia > Terriglobales > Acidobacteriaceae > Acidiflorens. The sequence goes on from CAWCRQ010000150.1 coordinate 28,655, forward strand.
GCTTCAACTCCACCAGCTTCTTTTTGACAGCGTTGAGTTCCTCGTCGGTCATATTATAGAGATGAGCGGGATCGGGCTTGCCATAGCCGAGCACCTGGGCCGCCATATAGACGGTGGAAAGATCGTCCCACACGGAAACTTTTCCTTTCAGCTTCGGATCCCACATGACGTTCCAGCTTTCGGGAGGCTGAGGGAACGCGGTGGTGTCGTAAATCATGGGGTCCGGCCCCCACATGAACGGCACGCCGTAGACTTCGCCCTTCACGCGGACGAGCGACAGTGAGGTGAGTTGCGGCGAAAGCTGGCCGTAGCTGGGCAGTTTGCCAAGATCGAGCGGTGCGGCCAGGCCGGAGGTCGCAATCATGGTGGCTACATCGCTGGAGGGGGAGATCACGTCGTAGTTGCCCGAGCTGCCACCGCGCAATTTGGCGACCAGTTCGTCGCTCGATCCCATGTAGGAAGCCGATACTTTGCAGTGGTTCTGCTCTTCGAAAGCCTTGAGGTAAGAGGGATCGGCGTAGCCTTCCCAGACCAGCAGATTCAGCGTGGGAGTCTTCTTGGCGCAGGATCCGGAGAGTGCGGCCAGCAACGCGGCCAACAGCGCGAGGATTGATTTACGCAACATTATTATTTATTCTCCCTCATGATCGAGAACAGGGATGCCATCGAGAACGACACGTGGCGTCGCTCGAGATGATTTCCGAATATGCCTGCTGGTCGCGCCGCGAAGATGCACTTTTCCGCTTGACAGAGGGCCGCAGAATCTCTAACGTTGCGCGATTATAGCAAGGTTTGCATTGCGCGCGAGCTGAATCGGATCTAACAGATTGTCCCCGAGATCTGGAGGAGCTGTTCCATGCCATCGTCAAAAGCGTCCCGGATGTCTTGCGGGCTCATCTTCCTGAACTCGGCCCTGAGCCTGTGCCTGATCTGCTCCACGCTCGTGTCTGCCCAGAGCACCGGCGGACGCATCCTTGGCCGCGTAGCCGATCCCAGCGGCGCGGTGCTGGCGGGAGTAAGAGTCACCGCCACCAACGAAGCGACCGGGGCCAGTCGCGAAGCGCAGACAAACGGGGCTGGCGATTACGTCCTAGTCGAAATTCAGCCCGGTACCTATACGGTTCAGTATGAATTGACGGGCTTCAAGAAGAACGTCCAGAAGGGGATCATTGTCGATGTCAACCAGGTGGTGACCCTCAATACCGCGCTCCAGATCGGCGGCTCGCAAGAGATCGTAGAGGTGAGCTCCGAGATCCCGCAGGTCGATACTACCAGTACGCAGCTGGGTGCAGTGATTAACGAACGCTCGGTCAACGAACTGCCTCTGAACACCCGCGATACTTATCAGTTCCTGCAATTACAGCCTGGCGTTCAAGCGCAGTTAGGCAGCAGCAACGGAGCGCTGTTTTTCGGATCGGACGACGCCGGCGCGGTTTCGGTGAATGGCGGACGAACGCGCGCCAACAACTTCAGCGTCAATGGCGGCGACGCGAACGACATTTTCGTGAATTTACCAACGATTCAGCCGACTCCAGATAGCATCGCCGAGTTCCGAGTTATCACCAATACGTTCGATGCGGAGTACGGGCGGAACTCGGGTTCGGTCGTTAACGTTATTACCAAGTCGGGCACCAATGCGCTGCACGGAAATATTTATGAATACTTCCGCAATACCATCCTGGATGCTCAGGGTTTTCTCAATACGACTCGTCCGCAGCTGAACCAGAACCAGTTTGGGGGGACGCTCGGGGGAGCGATCGTGAAGGACCGGACATTCTTCTTCGTTTCCTACGAGGGCCGGCGCATCCGCGATGGGCAGCAAGGGCAGTTGGTGAATGTTCCGACGACAGGCCAGCGCAGTGGCGACTTCTCTCAGATAGGTGCGTTCACCGGATCCATCACCGACCCGTTTGTTGCGGAGGTTTTGAACGGCCGCTCCAGCGGGGGCGTGAGCTGCCCAAGCGCGATCCAGGCACTGGGCGGTCAACTGACAGTGCCCACGCCGGGGACACCCACACCATGGAGTCAGGTTTTTCCCACTAGCGTCATCCCGCCTGCATGCCAGGACCCAGTTGCCGTCAACTTGCAGCGATTTATTCCCGCGGCTAATTTACCGAATAGCCAATTCCAAAATGTGCCGGCCGGCACGAATAACGCAAACCAATTTACTCTCCGTTTTGATCATAGGATCAATGACCGTCAGAGCTTTACTGCCTACTATTACTTTAATGACGGAACGCTGTTGACTCCTTTCAACACGTTCGAGGCCGCGGGTGCCAACGTTCCCGGATTCGGCAACTACAATGACAGCCGCGATCAGCAATATAATTTGACTCACACCTGGACGCTGAGCAATGCGCTGGTCAACGAGGCACGTTTCGTTTACATGCGCGAGGGTGAGCTTGGGTTTTTGAAGAATGTTTCTACCGGACCAGTGACGTCGTCGTGCACGGGGGCGGCGGCTACCTACTGTTTTACCGGAACATCCGATTCTTCAGCCATCGTCAGCAGTTACGGGACCAGTCCGAAACTTGGCATTACGCCTGCACTGCCAACCGGTTTTACCGGCATCCCGTACGTAAATATCGCGGGCTTCGTTAATTTCGGTAACAACTGGGAAGGCACGCTGCCGCAGGTGGGAAACAGCTTTCAGTGGAGCGATGGCCTGACTTGGGTCAAGGGGAATCACACCATGAAGTTCGGGGTGGACGTTCGCCGGGGCCGCTTCGACCAGTTTTACTACTTCAACGTCAATGGAGACTATACTTTCAGCGGGCTCGGTAACAATGTGATTGGTGGAGCTGACGGCGACTATTACCCTCAATATCTGCTGGGACTCACTGATACCTATTCCCAGGGGTCGGCCCAGAGCGAATCCATACGCACTTTTTCCATTTACCCGTTCGTGCAAGACAGTTGGAAGATTCGCCCGAATGTTACGCTCAACTATGGCTTACGCTGGGAGTTCAACACGCCTCCCACAGATGTCTCCGGGCACGTGGAAACGTTTCGTCCCGGGCAGAACTCTACGGTCTATCCTTGCCAGTTGAGCGCGGCCAGCATCGCCTATTTCTCGAGCTACGTTTCGGATCCCACTTGCGCTAACACGGGCACGACTCCCACCGGACTTGTGGTTCCGGGCGACAAGGGTGTGCCCCCGGGAATGACCGCGAATTACTACAAGGCCTTCGCTCCCCGCATCGGACTGTCCTATAGTCCGAACGCCAAGAGCGGGCTGCTGGGAGCGCTGTTTGGAGACAACGGCAAGACCAGCATCCGCTCGGGTTGGGGAATGTTCTACAACCCGATTGAACAGTTGGTGCTAGCACAGTTTGGTGCGGAGCCGCCGTTCGGCGGAAGCTCCTCACTCTCTAACGTTTTCTTCAATACTCCGTTCGTGTATCAAGATGGAAGTGGAGTAGCGCCAAACCCTTATAACGGTGTTCTTACTCCCAAGCCCGGCCAGCCTGCTGACCTGTCCGTCTTTCGCCCCATGCTCTTCTACGGCGAGTTCCAGCCGCATCTCAAAGCGCAATACACGGTGCAGTACAACTTAACGATCCAGCGACAACTCGCCAGGAGTCTCATGTTGCAGGTTGGCTATGTAGGCTCCGAGGGCCATCACCTGCTCGTCGGGCGCGACATCAATCCATCGACGCCACAGACTTGTTTGGACATCAATGCCCCTTCAGTGATGGGCCCTGGAACCTGTACACCCACTGGCGAGGACACGCAGTTCATACTGCCGGCAAACGCCGTTGCTCCGACAGGGGGATTCCACCTTCCTTATGGCCCCAACGGCCCAACCGTGATTCCCGCCGGCACGCCGATCGGCGGACTCACCCTTGTGGGTCTCCGTCCGTATTCCTCGCCCAACTGTAATCCCTTCACTGGTGCTGGTTGCCCAGTGGACGGCATCCCCGTATTCACCAGCATCTTCGCTGAAGATACCGTTGCGAATTCCGCCTACAACGCTTTCGAAGCTATGCTAGAAAAGCGTTTTACCCGCGGTTTACAGTTTCAGGCTTCGTACACCTGGAGCAAGTCCCTGGATGAAGCCTCCACGTTTGAAGAGACTCTGAATCCATTCAACCCCAAGGCCAGCCGCGCGCTATCCTTGTTCAATTCGGCGCAGCGCTTCGTGGTTAGCTACGACTGGGAGTTGCCGATTGGCAAACGTCAGGGTTTGGCCGGAAGGGTCGTGAACGACTGGGCGATTTCCGGGATCACCGAGTTCCAGAGCGGTTTCCCGATTCGTTTGGATACCATAGCCGACACCGAACTGGTCAATAGTTACTTCTTCCTCGGAACGGAAGCTCCGAGCATGACCGGGAAACTGCAGAAGCTGGATCCGAAACTGCCGGGCCAACTATACCTGAACTACAGCCAGTTTTCCAATCCGCCGCTTGGCCACTTCAACAATGGCACCCAGCGTAGTGTGTGCTGCGGCCCGGGGCTTGAAGATTGGGATTTCTCCGTACATAAGAAGATCGCCCTTTCGGAATCGAAGTACATCCAATTCCGCGGAGAAATTTTCAACCTGTTCAATCACACGAATTTCGCTAACCCGGATGGCCACTACTCCGACGGTGCAGGCTTGTTTGGGAAGATCACCCAGATGTCTGGCGACCCGCGCGAGGTACAATTTGCATTGAAGTTGTTCTTCTAGTCGAGGCATTTGTCCGAAGACCCCGGGCGGTTTCGGCCGTCCGGCCCAATCTAATGGCCTACCCGGCCTGAGTCTATTGGAGATTACGATGTACCCCGCACTGCAAAAAGAGCTCGATGCCTTCGAGCGCCGCACTCCGAAGTCCGCCGTAGCGCATAAGAAGAACCTGAAGCGCCTGCCCCTGGGCGTGGCCAGCAATTATCGCGCCTACGAGCCGTATCCGATCTTCGTGGCGGAAGCGTCGGGCAGCAAGTTTCGCGATCTCGACGGGAACGAATATATCGACCACAATCTATGTTTCGGCGCGCTCATGGCGGGCCATTCCCACCCGGCAGTGGTCAAGGCGGTCGAAGACCGTCTGCATAGAGGCACCCTTTACGGCATGCCGCACAACATGGAGTGGGAACTGGCGGAAGAAATTTGCACGCGCTTTCCGGTGGAGATGTGCCGCTTCGGCAACAGCGGCACAGAAGCGACCCTGCATACGATTCGGCTGGCGCGCGCCGCTACGGGACGCGACAAGATCATCAAGTTCGAAGGCGGTTACCACGGCTTGCATGATGCGGCACTGGTCAGCGTGAAGCCGCACCCGCCCGCCGACGATCTCGGCGATATCAAGAATCCGAAACCTGTGTCGGCTGGGGGAGGCGTGCCGAAGGCGAGTATCGCGAATGTGCTGATTGCGACATTCAACGACCTGGAAACGGTGGAGCGCCGGTTCAAGGAGAATCCGAATGAGGTTGCGGCCATCATCCTGGAGCCGATCATGATGAACGTCGGTATCTGCATGCCGCAGAAAGGATTTCTGGAAGGCTTGCGAACGCTCTGCGACAAGCATGGCGCGCTGTTGATCTTCGACGAAGTCAAGACGGGCGCGAAGCTGTGCTGGGGAGGAGCTTCGGAATACTTCGGCGTGAGGCCCGATATGATCTGCCTGGCGAAGTCGATTGGCGGTGGATTACCGCTGGCGGCTTTCGGCACTCACAAGCGGGTTATGAGTTTGATTTCGGACCACAAAGTTTTCCACGGCGGCACTTACAACACGAATCCGATTTCGATGGCGGCCGGCCTGGCGATGTTTCGCGAAGTGCTTACTCGGGCGAACTACGCGCACATAGAAATACTTAGTAATAAGCTGGTGGACGGATATAAGAAGACCATCTCAAAAGTTGGCTTGCAGGGCTACATCGCGAGCGCGGGGGCGAACGGCGCGCTGATGTTGTATCCGGCGGAGGTCCGCAACTACCGCGACTGGCTGGCAATTGACGTCGACCTGTGGCGGCATTACTGGTTCGGCATGGTGAATCGCGGCGTGATGACCCAGCCTTACTGGTGGGACGAGCAGTGGACGATTTCCGTGCAGCACACCGAGGCCGACATCGACAAACACATGGCGGCATTTGCCGACGTCGCCCCGTCTCTCGCTGCCGCGCAGCACGAGCGTCTGGGAGCGGTGGTGGCACACTAATTGGATCAGGTCATCTGGCCATCGGGTCATCGGGTGATTGAAAATCCGAGATCCGGACGGGGTAGATGGCCCGATCACCCGATGACCCGATCATCCGATGACTTCTGACGATGACTTCTGATCCCAACCAGCCGCACCTGAAGCGCGTCCTCGGGCGCTTTGACTTGGTGTTGCTGTTTGTTGTCGCCGTTTTCAATCTCAACGTGGTCCCGAGCATCGCTGCCAACGGGGGCGTGACGGTCTGGCTGTGGATCATCTCGCTGCTTTTGTTTTTCTGGCCGCAAGGGATCGCGGTGATCGAACTCGCGCATCGTTACCCCGGCGAAGGCGGAGTGTACTTATGGGCTAAAGAAGTGTTCGGCGACTTCCACGGCTTTCTTTCCGGGTGGTGTTACTGGACGAATAACATGCTGTATGTGCCGACGGTGATGCTCTACTTCGTCGGCGTAACGGTGTTTGCGATGGGGCCGGGCCACGCAGCGCTTGCCGACAACAAGAATTTTGCGATGACCGCTTCTCTGGCACTACTGGCGCTGCTTACGGTCGTCAACATTGTTGGACTGGGAGTTGGGAAGTGGCTGAATAATTTGGGCGCCATCGGAACATTTGTCGCGGCGGCGGTTCTGATTGGTCTGGGAGTTACTGTATGTTCGCGTTTTGGCACGACCGTAACCGCCGCCGATTTTCGGATTCCGCCGGACCCCAGGTTCGTTCTGAATTCGTTCGGCGTGATTTGCTTCGGCTTGGTCGGGCTTGAACTTGCTTCGGTGATGGGCGACGAAATCCGGGATCCGCAGAAAACATTGCCGGGCGCGGTGGCGTGGGGCGGCATGGTTTCCGGGTTGCTTTACGTCGGGGCGACGTTGACGCTGCTGGTTGCGGTCGGCAAGAACGACATCAGCGTGCTACAGGGCGTTGTGCAGGCACTCAGCCACATGGCCGGCAAAGTTGGTGTGGCGTGGATTATCACTCCGTTTGCAGTGATGCTGAGTCTTTCGATTGCGGGGATTGGCTCGGCATGGATGGGCGGTTCGGCGCGCATTCCGTTTGTCGCCGGACTGGATTCCTACATGCCCGCGTGGCTCGGCAAAGTTCACCCCAAATATAGGACGCCCTCGGCGGCGCTGATCGTGCAAGCGGTCGTATCGCTGGTATTGATCGTCATCAATTTCTATGCCTCGGGCGGAGTGCAGGAAACTTTCCAGACCATGCTTTCGCTGGCGGTAGTTCTGCAATTGGTACCGTTTCTGTATGTGTTTGCGGCGCTGCTGAAGTTTGCTTTCGGTGGCGACCTGGCGGGCGCGCGTTATGGCCGCGGCACGCTGATTGTTTCCGGATCCTGCGGGTTTGTGACGACGGCGCTTGGAATCGTATTGGCGTTCTTTCCGGCCAAGCAGATTACTTCAGTCTGGAGGTATGAAGCGAAGATGTGCGGCTTTACATTGTTTTTTCTGGCGCTGGCCGCGTTCTTCTTTTTTGTGTACGGGCGGCTGAAAGCTCCGCAGGCCGCCGTGGTTGAATAGAAGAGTGGTTCACGTGGGGACGGCCGAGCTTCGCTCGGCTTGGACGGGCGAGGGCGCCCGTCCCCACACAAGCCATTTTCTTGGAGGACTTATGCCTGGTGGAGTTACAACTGACATCAAGAGTTATTCGATGCTGATTAATGGCGAGTGGGTCGCAAGTAAGTCGGCTAAGACCTTCCCGGTGTACGACCCCTCAGTCGAAGAGATCATTGCACAGGTTCCCGACGCGAACGCGGACGACGTTAACCGCGCGGTCGCGGCTGCCAGAGCCGCGTTTGAGGAAGGTCCGTGGGCGACGACCACGGCACAGGAGCGTGGACGCGTTCTCTTCCGCCTGGCCGAGAAGGTGCGCCAGAACCTGCCCATGCTCGCCGAACTCGAATGCCGTAACTCGGGCAAGCCAATTGTTGAAGCGGAGTTCGACATCACCGACGTGGCTACGTGCTTCGAATACTATGGCGGGCTGGCCACGAAGGTCGTCGGCTACGTAAATCCCGTTCCCGACAACGCGGTGAGCCTCTCGCTGAAAGAAGCGATGGGCGTCGCCGGGCAGATCATTCCCTGGAACTATCCGTTGCTGATGGCTGCGTGGAAACTGGCTCCGGCACTGGCTGCCGGCTGCACCTGCGTGCTCAAGCCCGCCGAGCAAACGCCGCTCACCGCGCTCGAACTGGCGAAGTGGTTCGAGGAGGTTGGCCTGCCGAAGGGCGTGGTGAATGTTATTACCGGTTTCGGCGAAAGCTGCGGCTCGCCTCTGGTCAAGCACCCGGGCGTGAACAAAATCGCTTTTACCGGCTCGGCTGCTGTCGGCAAGATCATTGTGAAGGAAGCCGCCGATACCGTGAAGCGCGTGACGCTTGAACTAGGCGGCAAATCGCCGAACATCTTTTTTTCCGATGCCGACTTTGAAGCCGCCATCGATGGAGCTTTGTTCGGGGTCTTCATCAATCAGGGCGAAGTCTGTTCGGCCGGCAGCCGCATCCTGGTGCAGAAATCGATTTACAACAAGTTCGTCGAAGGCATGGCCGAGAAGGCGAAGAAGATCAAGATCGGCCCGCCACTGGAGCGCGAAACGAAAATGGGAGCCTTGGTGTCTAAGGAGCAATACGACCGTGTTTGCTCGTATCTCGAGATCGGGAAGAAAGAAGCCAAAATAGCCTCTGGCGGCGGCCGGGTCGATAAGTTCGCGAAGGGTTACTATGTGCAGCCTACTATCTTCTATAACGTCGATAACAACGCCCGCGTCGCGCGCGAAGAAATCTTCGGCCCGGTCGCGGTCGTGATTCCGTTCGATGATGAAAAAGACGCGCTGAAGATCGCGAACGACACACCCTACGGGCTGGCCGCTGCCGTTTGGACGCGTGATATTTTCAAAGCCATGCGCGCGGTGAAGGCGCTGCGCGCGGGCATCGTGTGGGTAAACCACATGCAGCCGACTTATGTAGAAGCGCCCTGGGGAGGTTACAAGCAGTCGGGCTTTGGCCGTGAGCTGGGGCCGTGGGGCATCGAAGAATATCTTGAGACCAAGCAGGTGTACATCAATCTGAACGAAGCTCCGATCGGCTGGTATTGAGAAGCAGTTGCCAGTGGCCGGTTGCCAGTTGCCAGTAGAACCGACCTTGGCATGGGGAGAGATACCTGACCTGATAACTAAAACCTGAGACCTAACCTATGTCTGCCATTCAACTGCGCACACCCATTCCCGGACCTTGCTCGCAGGCACTTATGAAGCGACGCAATGCTGCTGTTGTGCAGGCGGCTTTTCACGCCACACCGGTCTTCGTGGCCAGGGCGGAAGGAGCGGTGGTTGAAGATGTTGACGGCAACCGGCTGATTGATTTTGCCGGCGGCATCGGCTGCCTCAACACCGGACATCGCGCGCCGGCTGTGGTCGAGGCCGTGCGCCGCCAACTTGATCGCTTCCTGCACACCAGCTTCAACGTACTGCCTTATGAAAGTTATATCGCCGTTTGCGAGAAACTGAACGCGCTGGTGCCGGGCAAAGGACCGAAGAAAACCATACTCGTCAACACGGGCGCGGAAGCGGTGGAGAATGCCATCAAGATCGCGCGCTGCTACACGAAGCGGCCCGCGATCATCAGCTTTGAAGACGCGTTTCACGGCCGGACTTATATGGCGATGGCCGCGACCAGTAAGACGCATCCATACAAAGCGGGATTCGAGCCGTTCCCGAGCGAGGTATACCGCATTCCTTACGCGTATTGCTTCCGCTGCTCGTACTCGATGAAGTATCCGTCGTGCGACGTGCACTGCGCGCGGCACATCGAAGACACGTTCAAGCGGGTGGTGGCGGCGGAATCGGTGGCGGCGGTGATCGTTGAGCCGATCCTGGGTGAAGGCGGATTTGTTACGCCTCCGGCGGAGTTCTATCCAACGCTTGGCGCGATCTGTCGCCAACACGGCATTCTGTTGATCGCCGATGAAGTGCAGACCGGATTCGCGCGCACCGGCGCGATGTTTGCCTGCGAGCGCCTGGGATTGGAACCCGATCTGGTTGCGATGGCCAAATCACTGACGGGCGGCTTGCCCATGGCCGCAGTCACGGGGCGCTCTGAAATTATGGATGCGCCCGGCAGCGGCCAACTGGGCGGCACGTTCGCTGGCAATCCCGCAGCTTGCGAGGCGGCGCTGGCCGTGCTTGACATCATCGAAAAAGAAAACCTCTGCGCGCGTGCCAACTTGCTGGGCGACCGTTTTCGCAAGCGTGCGGCGAAGTGGCAGGAGCGGTGGGAACTGGTTGGCGATGTCCGCGGACTCGGCGCCATGCAGGCGATTGAACTGGTTCGCTCAAAGACAACCCGCCAGCCCGCGGAGGAGGAGACCAAACAAGTGTCACAATACTGTTACGAGCATGGCCTGATTACGATCACCGCCGGTTCTTACAGCAACGTGATTCGCCTGCTTGTGCCGCTGGTCATCACCGACGCGCAAATGGATGAAGGGCTGGATGTGCTCGAAGCTGCGCTGGCCCGCGTTGCCGGAGGGTGTGCGGAGGCGGACGCTCTGGCGCGCCCAAGCCGAGCGTAGGTTAGTGGATCGTCTCCGTGTAAGTCCGGGACATCTTATGACTACTGTAACTACGGTTCCTACCATGACCGGCCAAGAGATGGTCGATCTCACCAAGAAACACACGCTGTTTGAGTGGTCGGCACAATCGAAGGTCGATCCCATCCCGGTGGCGCGGGCCAAGGGCATTTATTTCTGGACGCCCGAAGGGAAGCGCTTCATTGACTTCAACAGCCAGTTGATGTCGGTGAACATCGGACACGGCGATGAGCGCGTCATCCGGGCCATAACCGAGCAGGCATCGGCGCTGGCTTATGCCAATCCGTTCATGGCGACCGAACCGCGGGCGCGACTGGGGGCGAAGCTGGCGGAGATCACTCCCGGCGACATTGACACGTTCTTCTTTACGAACGGCGGCGCGGACGCCAATGAGAACGCCATCAAGATCGCGCGCTTCTTCACCGGACGCCACAAGATCATCGCGCGTTATCGCTCGTATCACGGCGCGACGGCCGGCGCCATCAGCCTCACAGGGGATCCCCGGCGATGGGCGGTTGAGCCTGGCCTTCCGGGCGTGGTGCACGTGCTCGATCCTTATCATGGCGTCGAGCGCGGATGGGAGTCGGCCGACACTTCGCTGGCCATGATCGACGAAATTATCCAACTGGAAGGCCCGCACACGATTGCCGCGTTCATCCTGGAGCCGGTGACCGGGACGAACGGCATTCTCGTGCCACCGGATGGTTATCTGGAAGGCTTGCGGAAACTGTGTGACAGGTATGGGATTCTGATGATCGCCGACGAAGTGATGTCGGGCTTTGGCCGTACGGGTGAGTGGTTTGCGGTTGATCACTGGAAGGTTGTTCCTGACTTACTTTGCATGGCGAAAGGACTTACTTCAAGTTATATTCCTCTGGGCGCTGTCGGAATGCGGCAACATATCGCGAGGCACTTCAACGACAAGGTGTTCTATGGAGGACTTACTTATAACAGTCACCCGATGGGATGCGCGACGGCGCTGGCGACTATTCGCGTTTATGAGGAAGATCATCTGATCGAGAATTCGCGCAAGATGGGCGCGATCATGAAGACGCTGGGCTCGGAGTTGCAGGCGAAACACCGGTCGGTGGGCGCGGTACGTTCGATCGGGCTGTTCGGCATTGTCGAGCTGATTCGGGACCGCACGACGCGGCAGCCAATGGCTCCGTTCAATGGCACTTCCGATGAGATGGTTGCTCTTGGAAAGTTCTTCAGAGAGAACGGGCTCTACACCTTCGTTCGCTGGAATACCTTCTTCACCAATCCTCCGCTGTGCATCAACGAGCAGCAACTGCGGGAGGCTTTCGTGATCATCGACAAAGGACTTGAGATCACGGATCGGGCGGTGAAGGCCTGAGGGTTATGGGCGGGGATCATAAAACGATGACTCTGGCGACTGAAGCAAAAGAAATTCCAGGTGCAGTGGAACTTCACGATTGGTTTGGATATTGGCCTGATTTCCACGACGCTGAAGTTATCAGCTTGCGCTTGAATCACAAGGGAAGCTCGTCTCTGCGCGTCCACACATGGGAAACGACCAAGGAAGTAGATGAGAAGGGGTATAACGTGCAGGCAAAGCACGTTGTGGTCGAGATCGCCTTGGAAAGCGTATCTGAGCTCAGCTTGAATGGTTTCAGTCAGCAGAATGTCATCTCCGGACGTGATATTGAAAAGACGGATTCGGGCTTCCGGTTGATGCTTGGTGAGTGCTATGGCTTGGCTGGAAGTATCGAGGCAGAGAGGATGTCCATCAGTATCACGCCGGGTAGCCCTTCGTAACACTCCTAGAGACGCAGTCTGCTGCGCTCCCCGCTGACTTGAGAGATTAGCGCCAACTGCGCTGCTGGCCGTCGGAGGGGGAAACTATCAGCGGTTCGTGGTGCGCCTGGGCGGCGTGGTGGTTGATTGCGGTTGCGGCCTGGGTGCGGAGGTTGCCGGCCTTCGCTTCGAAATCGAGCGTGCTTACGCTGTGGGCACACTGCGTGCAGGTGAACTTCATGCCGTTCTTGATGCGCTCGATTCGGTAGGCTTTCACTGAATGAATTGTAGTCCCTCGGAGAACAGAGGCGAAAACGCGATGGTGGGGCAGCGAAGGTAACGCTATAGCGGATCAAGAATTACAGGCGGCTGCCGAGCTTCGCTCGGCTTGGACGGGCGAGACGCCCGTCCCCACACGAGCAACACCACACTGGCGTTACTTTTCTAGGCGGTTGTATTTTTTTAAAACCTCTTGCAGACGGTCGTGCGGGAGGGCGATTACGGTGTGGTCGTCAATGCCGGTCATGGTTTCGGCGGCTACCATGGCATTGACTACGGCTTCTTCCGTGGCCTGGACGGTGGCGAGGAACAGGGGATCGAGGCTGTCGTTGGGGAGCATTTTTAGGTCGCGGACTCCCTTGGTGGACGCCGCTCCCGGATTCGCGGTGGAGAAGGCTACAAAGATGTCTCCGGAACCATCGCCGGAGTAACTGCCGTCGCGGCCGAGGCCGAGAGAGGCTCGGCGGGCGATTCGCTTCAATTGGGTCGGAATCAACGGTGCGTCGGTCGCGACTACGATAATGATCGAGCCAGTGTCCTCGCCATAGGCAGGGTGCTCGGGAATCTCCTTGCCGACGGGAACTCCGGCGATGCGCAACTGGTCGCGCTGTCCGTAGTTGCACTGCACGAGCACGCCGATCGTGTAGCCGCCTGCTTTTGGGTCGAGCGCGCGCGAGGATGTTCCTATCCCTCCCTTGAATTCGTTGCAGATCATGCCGGTTCCGCCGCCTACGTTGCCTTCATCTACCGGGCCGCCGTGGGCGGAATCGAGAGCGTGGAAAACGTGCTCGGGTTTCACGTGGAATCCGTTGATGTCGTTGAGATAGCCGTCCCAGGTTTCGGCTACCACGGGCAACGACCACCAGTAGCCCTCCATGTCGGGCTCGCCGCGCTTCACTTTCCAGGCGATGACGGCATCGCGAACCACGCCGACGCTGTGCGTGTTGGTGATCATGATGGGGCCGTTGAGGAAGCCGGAGTCTTCGAGCCAGGTGGTGCCGGTCATCTCGCCGTTGCCGTTGAGCGTGAACCAGGCGCCGAATACGGAGTCGTTCGCGTCCTTTCCGCGCGGATGGATGGCGGTGACGCCGGTGCGGACCGGGCCTTCTCCGACTTTGAGCTTGCCGCTGCCGGAGATGAGCGTGGTGTGTCCCACTTCGACGCCTCTCACGTCGGTGATGGCGTTGCTGGCGCCGGGTGTGCCGTCGAAGGGGATGCCGAGGTCGCGGGCTCGGGGCTTGGTTTGGGCGAAGGTGAGAGTGCGGGCACAGAGAAGAGCGCAGAGAAGTGTGGTCAGGAACCGAAGTACGCGAGATCGGATCATAAGTGTTAGCTCAATGGAGTGCCGGCGGCAGTATAAAGCATAGAAGCATTGATTTAGAATCCTGCTAGGAAGAGCAGTTTCGGTCAGGAGATGAGATGGAGAACTGGAAGCGGGCGGTGATTGCGGGATCGGTGGGAGCGGCGACCCTGTTGCTGCTGAAGGGGAAACGTCCGGCGGCGGTGCTGGTGGGAGGGGTGGGACTGGCGGTGCTGGCATCGGAGTATCCGAATCAGTTTGCCAAGATTCGCGAGGAGTTGCCTTCGTATGTGCGGCAGGGAACGAAGTTTCTGGATCTGGCGATGAAGATCGGCAGCAGGCTCGAAGAGTTGGCGGAAAAGCGCGCGGCGCTGGCGTTTGAGGAGTTGGGGGAGTACTAGCTGTTCGCTGTTCGTCGTTCGCTGTTCGGAAATCCGAGATACGGCGGTTGGCGAACGGCGATTGGCGAACGGCGATTGGCGAGCGGCGAATAGCGATCAGCGAACGACCGCTTCACTCTATTCCCAGCTGTTTGCGGGCTTCGGGGCTTAGGCGTTCGGGAGTCCAGGGCGGATTCCAGACTACATTGACGCTGGCGTTGCGGACGCCGGGGAGTTGCTCGACGCGGGACTTGACCTGGGCGCTGATGTTGACGTGCTCGGGGCAGCCTTGAGCGGTGAGGGTCATATCGATGGTGACGTCCTGTTGACCTTCGGGTACGTCGTCGAAGCGGATTTCATAGATCAGGCCGAGATCGACGATGTTGACGGGGATTTCGGGATCGTAGCACTGCTTGAGTGCGTTCAGAACGTCATCCTGGGCAATGGGCATGGATTTCCTTTTCGGTTCGTTCGATTACGGGTTGTTGATAGCGAGTACGCTTGTCCATATTCTATAGCGAATCCAAACTCGCTGTGACCATAGGCAACTGCCGAGCTGCGCTCGGCTTGGACGGGCGAGGCGCCCGTCCCCACACGAACGGAGTTCGTTCTTAAATCATGGCCCTCGGCCCGGAGTTTCGGAAAAGGCTGCAGATCTTTCTGCTAGCCGCCCTGGTGATTGCGGGCGGGCGGGCGGCTTACATCGTGTACGAGCGACGCGCGGCGACGAAGGAAGAGGCGAAGCCCAAGCCGGAAACGGCGCTGAAGGCGGACTACTACGTTACGCCGAAGAAGCTGCATGCTTACGATCTGAAGTCGGCGCGCCAGTTAACCGAGCAGGCGGTATGGGTGAAGGTCGGTTATCAACTCACGTACTATCCCTATGATCGCGGGCGGCACAAGACGGATTTCGGGCACGAGGCGGGACTGTTGCCGCCTTTGCAGAAGCTGGCGATTCAGGATGTGGTGACCGATGTTTCTCCGCTGGTTCCGGGGATCAAGCAGGTGATGGCGTGCTTTTCGCTGAACGGCAAGAGCTATGCGGCTCCGATTGGAGCGGTTAAGGGCGGCGATTTTAGGATTTACTCCGATGACATTTTCTTCATCGAAGATCCGCGCGATCTTTACAAGCACTGGCCGGCGGATGTGTGGAAGGAGATTGACGTTCATGAAGTGCAAACAGGGATGAGCGAGTTACAGGCCAGCTTCGCGATTGGACTGGGCGTTCCGGAGGGCTCGGGCGATTACGGTTCGCGAACTCTGCACTACCCGAATGGCGGAAAGCCACTGGCGATCACGTTTGAAAACGACAAGGCGGTTGCGATCAAACCGGGCTCGTAAGCGTACAATTCCGGCATGAAACGAACGCTTGGCGTGGTTGTTGCCTCTCTTCTTTTTTGCCTCTTCAGTTTTTCCACACAGGGTTTTGCCCCAAGTCTTTCCGGAAGTCTTTCTGCGCCACGTACCATGCGGGTGGATTATTACCACACCGGAAACTCGCACGAGGAATGGTTCAGCCCGGATCGGGTGGTGCTGGAACCTCTGGAGTGGCCGGGGAATCTGAACAAGACCATCGATGAAAGTCAACTGGGAGAGTACCGGTTCGAAGTGCGCGAGCGCGACAGCGGGAAGCTGGTGTACTCGCGCGGATTCAATTCGGTGTTTGGGGAGTGGAAGACAACGGAAGAGGCGCTGCACGGGAATCGGACGTTTTCGGAGTCGCTGCGTTTTCCGGCGCCTGACGGGCCGGTGGAAGTGTCGCTGAAAGAGCGCGCTGGGAGCGGCTTTCAGCCAGCATGGAAGGAAGTGTGGAAGACGGTGGTGGATCCGCAGGACAAGTTCATCGACCGGTCGCGTCCACCATCGCCCGGAGCGTTGCTGGAACTGCAGAAGATGGGCGATCCGGCGACCAAGGTGGACTTGCTGGTACTGGGCGACGGTTACACGGCGGCGGAGCGCGGAAAGTTTGAGAAAGACGCGCGGCGATTCATGGAGGCGCTGTTTTCGACATCGCCGTTTCGCGAGCACCAGAAAGATTTCAACGTGTGGGGGCTGTGTCCGGCGGCGGAGGAGTCGGGCGTGTCGCGGCCTTCGGGCGGAATTTACCGGCGGTCCCCGGTGGGCGCTGCGTACGACACCTTCGGCACGGAGCGCTATGTGTTGACCACGGAGAACCGGGCGTTGCGGGATGTGGCGTCGTTCGCGCCTTATGAGTTTATTGAAATTCTGGTAAACGGACAGACTTACGGCGGCGGCGGAATTTTCAATCAGTATGCGACGGTGGCGATCGACAATCTGTGGGCGGGGTATGTGGGTGTGCACGAGTTTGGACACCAATTCGGCGCGCTGGCGGATGAGTACTACACGTCGGATGTGGCGTATCTGCCGCCGGAAAAAAAGACGGAACCGTGGGAGCCGAATGTGACCGCGTTGCTCGCTCCGGCGAATTTGAAGTGGAAGGATCTGGTCGCGCCGGGGACGCCGATTCCGACGCCCTGGGATAAAGAGGAGTTCGATCGCTTTGAGCGGGACATCCAGCGGCAGCGGAAGGAACTGCGAGCGGCGGGGAAGTCGGAGGCGGAGATGGATGAACTTTTCCGCAAAGAGCGCGCGAAGGAAGACGCGATGCTCCGTTCCGAGAAGTTTGCCGGGAAAGTGGGAGCGTTCGAGGGCGCGAACTACGAGGCGAAAGGGTATTACCGTCCGGAGGTGGACTGCATCATGTTCACGCGGCATAAGACGTTTTGCGCGGTCTGCCGGCGCGCGATTGAGCGGGTGATTGGGATGTACACGGGCTGAGACCATTGGACCGCGGAGAACACTGAGTTTGCAGAGAAGTTGTAGCAATCTCGGCTTGTCGCGCAAAGAGTCCCTCGTGAAGCGCGAACGCAGTAGAGGATGTAGGGGTCCTTCGACTCCGCGAGGACTTCCGCTTCGCGGAAATCCTCGCTGCGCTCAGGATGACAAGGAATTGTTGTGGTGCGAGGCCGGTGAGAACTGCGATAGCCGAGCGCGAACGAACTCTATGACTTCTGGCGTCACGTAGTTTGGCGGGTGGATCTCAAACATGGGGCGACCGATGACGGGTTTCAGCGAGACTCGTTCCCAGGCTGGGCCTGCGGAATCTTCGACGGAATGCAATAGGACGGCGTCGGCGCGGTCGAGGTAAGTTTGCGCGGAGGCTTTGAAGTCGGCGGTCGCTGGATCGAGTACGGTCAGATAGAGATCCGGTTTCACAAAACGCAGGATGCTGTTCGATTCGATGATGGCGTTTTGTGTGGTGGCGAGAATTTTGCGGATGCGCGGCATGGCTTCGGCTAAGTGCCCTTGCTGGGTGCGGACCCACCAAGAGTGATCGGCTCCGGCGACAAGAAAGCGCGACGTATCGGAGTCGCCGGAGCGGTCTTTTTCTTCCGATACAGCCCAGGAATGATCGGCGGTGGCGCAGTCGCAGGCTTCGCTGTTGGCGGAGCAGACGTTGTGCCCGTATTGCGTGATTTTTAGGGCGGTCCAGTGGAAGGCGGGCAGGGCGGCGATGAGGCCGGCGACGACGCTGGTCTTGCCGACGCTGCGGGAGTGTCCGCCGATGACGAGGATGGGCATGGGCTCTTAGCTCTTGGCTCTTAGCTCTTGGCTCTTAGCCTTTAGCGGATAGACAGATTGCCCCTGTAGAGACGCGGCTTGACGCGCCTCCGCTCACGAGCTGAGAGCTAAGAGCCAAAAGCTAACAGCCAAAAGCCTCCTTGAATTCAGCGTTGCTTCTTGGCCGACCGCGATACAAACGCCAGCTCTTTAAGATACTCCCGAATGGGGCGCGCTGGGGTGCCCCAAAAGACGACTCCTTTGCCGCGAATCACTTTCTTGGTTGGGATGCCGCTTTGCGCGCCCAGGATGGCGCCGGCTTCGATGCGCACGTGGTCAGCGATGCCCACCTGTCCGCCGATTATGACGTTGTCTTCGACGACCGCACTTCCGGAAAGGCCGGTTTGCGCGGCGATGACCACGTCTTGGCCGATGTGCACGTTGTGGCCGACGTGGACCAGGTTGTCGATCTTGGTGCCGCGACCGATGCGGGTTTCATCTAGAGCGCCACGGTCAATGGTGGAGTTGGCTCCGATCTCTACGTCGTCTTCGATCACGAGCCGTCCAACTTGCGGGAATTGCTCGTAGCGTCCGGTTTGGGAATCGCGGACGTAGCCGAAGCCTGCACTGCCGAGGACAGCTCCAGCCTGCACGATGACGCGGTCGCCGAGGGTTGTGCCTGGGTAGATGGTGACGTTGGCGTCGAGGCGGCAATGGCTTCCGATCTTTACTTTGTAATCCCCGACGTTGTAACCCCCGACCGCGCTACCCCTGTCGTCGCCCATTTCGTCGTCCGCATTGTCGCCCCCGTCGTCTCCGATGACCGATCCGGAGCCAATCGTAGTTTCATCTCCAACCTTGACATGTTCTCCGAGAATCGCGCGCGGGCCGATGGCTACGTTCTTGCCGATCTCGGCGGAGGCGGGAACGATGGCGGAGGGATGAATGGCGCGATTGGGGCGAGGGGTGCGGAGCAGCCGCGCGGCTCGGGCAAAGGTGAGGCGCGGCTGGGCGGAAATCAGGATAGGCTTGGTCGTGCTGGCGGCGAAGGCTCCGGACGCAAAGTCTCCGGCGATTACGACGGCTGCGGATGAGCGGAGCGCGGCGTCTAGGTGCTGGACGTCATCCACGAAGACCAGGCTGTCGCTCTTGGCGGATTGCAGGCTGGAGACTGTGGCCACGGTGATGGAACCGTCTCCGAGGAGAGGGCAGCCGAGCTTCTCGGCTAGATCGCGCAGGGTATGGCTCATGGTTGTCTATTGTCGCTTTCCCGGGCGGGTGTGCACAACGCCGACGCCGACTTCTTTGCCACTCGCGGCAACTGCCGAGCTTCGCTCGGCTTGGACGGCCGGGGGCGGCCGTCCCCACGTAATCTTGGAAGGGCTATGGCGGCCGTCACTTCGCGGGGCTTGGACGGGCGCGGCGCCTTCTCTCCACTTACCTAGTACAGCGGCGGCTGGCCTGGCGGGCGGGTTTTCCAGCGGCGGTGGACCCAGAGCCACTGGTCGGGATAGCGGCGGATGAAGTCTTCTATTACTTTCGTGAATTTTGCGGTGTTGGCTACTATGTCGGCCTCGTTATCGTTGGTGCGAATTAGCTCGACGGCGGGATCGAAGCGCAGGATGTATTTGCGCAGCTTTGCATCCCACACGGTGAAACCGGGGACGACGGCGGCGTCGGTGCGCAGGGCGATGCGGGCGAGGCCGCTGGCGGTGCAGGCAGGGATGCCGAAGAAATCGACGAACACACCCTGGGGCGGGGTCATGTTGGTGTCCATGAGAATGCCCACGGTTTCGCCGGCGCGCATGGCGGAGAGCAGGCCGCGGACGAAATCGTCTTTGTTGACAGTGCGGTTGCCGTGCATGGTGCGGTAGCGCTGGATGAGGGCGTCAATGTAGGGATTGTCGAGGGAGCGCATGACGATCGACAGCGGATGTCCCTGCAGCGAGTGCGCGAAGGCGGAGAGTTCCCAGGCTCCCAGGTGGGCGGTGAGAAAGAGAACGCCTTTGCCGCGAGCGTATGCGAGCTCGAAGTTTTCAAAACCGTCGTAGACAATGATGCGGGAGACATTTTCACGGGTGTAACGGGGGAAGAGGCAGACTTCGGCAAGCTGGCGTCCGAGAGAAATGAATTCACCGCGAACCAGGCGGCGGCGCTCGCGCGGCGGCATTTCGGGGAAGGCGAGAGCCAGATTGCGCAAGCCGACGCGACGCAAGCGTCCGTAAACCGCGTAGACGGTTAATCCGATCGTGATGCCCATGGTGCGCGCCATGGGACGGGGGAGCAAGCCCAGGAGCTTTATCCAGGGCCAGACTAGAGCGTACTCAAGGCGTTCTCGCACGGTGAGTGGTTCTCAGTCCCCAGTGTAGAGACGCGGTTTGCCGCGTCTCCTGCTGCAGAAAGAGACGGGGCAAACCCCGTCTCTACAACAGGAACCGAGAACTGGGTACCTTTTTACTTCGCAGCCTGCAGCGCCCACTTGGCCAGCGTGCTCAAGAAGGGGTAAGCGTTTGGGGGAGCTTCGATTTCTCCCTTGAGAGACGTGGGGAAGGGCACCATGCGGCCGTAGAATTCGCGGGTACTCTCCTTATCCTGCTTAATGACGGCGCCGGCGAGTTCGAGTCCGGCGAAGAGGCCGCGGGAGCGCGAGTAGGTCAGAACCTCCGCCCTCATCTTCCAATCGGTATCGGCGGAGGCGTGGCGTCCGACGGGGCCGGCGGCGGCGCTGGCATCGGCTCCGAGCTTGAACTTGCTGGAGAGCAGGTTATTCATGCCGTTCTTGTTCATGATCAGCATGACGACATCGGTTGCCTGGCCGCCGATCTGCAAGCCGAAACTGCCTCCGCCAATGACGAAGAAAGCAGGCGCGCTCCAGCCTTTTTCGGTACGGCAACTGGCGACACCTTTGCCATAACGGCCGCCGACGACGAAGCCGCCGTTGAGCAGCGACGGAACCACGGCCACACATTCGGCGGAAGCGAGTACTTCTTCGGGGATGCGCTGGTCCGGGGCGGCCTGGATTTCGTCGAGCACCGTGCCCGCGGCCTCGACACGCCCAGAGGCTTTGGTGTGGACTTCCGCGGCCTTGGTGTCGTCTTGGGCATTAGCGGAAAGAGTCGTTGTTTGGAAACATGTCAGGAAACAAGCGAGCAACAGCAGAACGAGGAGATTTCGCATCATGCCTCTCTTGGGAGATGGGAGTATGGATTCGTTGTCGTATTTACTACTTATGATTCTATTCGATGCAGGATGCAGAACGGGGGATACCAGGGTGATCAGGGTGAGTCAGGCGGTAAGGCAAAAAAATGCGGGGTTGAAAGCGGCGACCCTAATCTCCGTTTCCAACCCCGTCTCCCAGGTTCTGTGGTAGGTGAAGCGAGTATGCGGCAGGTGGAGTCAGCGGACAAGATTACTAGGGTCACTGTACTTTGGTAACCGCGGTCAGCTTTCAGCCATCAGCCATCAGTAAAATCTCACGTTTTTGAGACAGAAAGCTGAGAGTTCCAGGTATTAGAGAAACCAGAAAATGGATGCAAGCCGGGAACGCGGCCGACGGGGCGTCGGCCAGAGGGCCGGCCAGGAGGCCGGCGCTGCCTCGCTAACAACTACTTCGCCGTTACCAGCGAATGGGTGATGGCATGGACGGAGAGGGCGATGCGGTTCTGAACTCCGACTTTGCGCATCAGTTTCGCGACGTGAGCCTTCACGGTGCGTTCTTCTATGCCGAGGGCTGAGCCGATCTCTTTGTTGGAGCGGCCGGCCACCAGCATCTCGAGAACTTCCTTCTCGCGGTCGGTAAAGCTAATCCGTCCGGCGGGGAAGATGCGACCCGGGGATGCGCTCACGCGTTCGATGAAGGTCGAGAGAACATGGCGCGGAGCCCACACTGAACCCTGATTGACAACGCGGAGAGCCTGGATGAACTCGGCCGCTGAGGCAGCCTCGTCCACGTAGCCCTTGGCGCCGGCCGCGATGGCTTTGAGGACGCTTTCATCGTCCATGCCGGAGCCGGTGACGATGATGCGCAGGTCGGGACGGACGGCTTTCATGCTGGCCATGATGTCGTACAGGTTCTGGCCACCGCGATTGCCGAGCAGAACGAGATCGATGTTGGGCAACTGGCCAAGATCGGCCAGCGAGGCGGAGACCAGTTCCAAATCTGGTTCGGTATCAAAGAGGGCCCGGAATCCCACAAACCGCAGAGGATCGCTTTCTACTACGGCAACGCGGATTAATGGCTTTCTAGCGACGGCAGCTTTCATTTGGGTTCCCTGTTAGGATTGCATCCTGTTCAAGATTGCCTGAATCGGCCAATAATTGGAACGATTGACGAGCGAGACAAATTACGGGGGTAACCCCCAAGATCAGGCATCAGAGGAGGGTTTTGCAGTGAAGCGAAGGCGGATGCGGCGGTATTTTGCAGGGATTCTGGGGGTGGGATTGATAGTTGCGGGGCTGGCGTTGGCGCAGGCTCAAACGTCAGGGCAACCTTCAACGCAAACGACAGCACAACCTTCAACAACGTATCAGCCGAAGTTTTCGGGCGATCCAGCGCGCTCGGATTCGGAAGCGCAGGCGCTCGGCTACATGCGGGTGGTGCTCCGGGCAGAGCACGCTTACAAGAAACGGCATGACAAGTATACGGGGTCGCTGGAGGCGCTGGCGGGCACAGGGTCCTTCACCAAGCGCATGGCGCACACCACCATTCGGGGGGATTATACGGTCAGCTTCCGTCCCCACCACGACGGTTTCGTGCTGACCATGACGCCCAAGCAGATGGACAGCGGGCACCGCTCCTTCTACGCCGAAGATGATGGGGTAATTCATGCGGACGATCAAAAGCCCGCGGACCTGGATTCGCCGAAAGTGCAGTGAGCGGGTGTCAATGTTCGATTGGTAAGGTATAGGCAGGGACGGCCACCCTCCGCGAACTGTTTGCGGCAATGTGAACAGACTCGCCCGGCGGCCTCAAAACACCTGCGTCTTCGCGACTTTGCCATTCTCAAAGTGCACCACCCACCGGTGCCCGTTCTTCAAGTAGAACCAGGTCTCGCGCAGATTCGTATCGTCGCTCTCGTCCACCTTCTTCTGGTCGGGATCTCCGAAGCTCATCAGCACCATTTCGTAGGTCATATTCTCCTGCACGGTGTGCGCTTCGATGGCGGCGCGGAGTTCGGGCGCCATCTCCTTCTCCTCGAGCTTCTGCTCGATGCGGCTCACGTCCAGCAGTCTTGCCATGAAACTCAGGATGGTTTGCGGAGCGATGTCGGTGTCGGTCAGGTCTTTCTGAAACTTCAGATTCAGCCGCGAGCCCCCGGCCCGTTTGTAAGACGCCCCCATTTTGTTGGCGTGATTGCTGCCCCGCCGCCCCTCCCCGCCGCCTTCCAGATGGATTTCCACCTTGTCGCCGTCGATCTTGACATTGGTGATACTCACCCACTCATCGCGGTCCACTCCCACTCCCTTGTCCTTGAGCCACTTGGTCATCTCTTCCAAATCGATTCCGCGCTCATCGGTGCGCTTGTTCGACCGAGGCACGTAGTACACATCGACGCCATCCTTGTAGGCCGGCAGATCGACCAGAGCTTTTACATCCTTCCCCAGCAACAACGTGTTCAACTGCTCCTGCGCGCTTTTCGACGTGGAAGCTTGCGCCGTCCCCAAGAACCCCACTGCGAGACCGAGCAGCGCGGCCCAGAAAATCCATCTCTTCATCTTCATCTTGCGCATAGTCTTCTCCTCTGTCGCCTTCATGCCAACCTAGATATAAAGGGGGAATTTAACGCTTCGCGTGATGAGCCGGAGATTCACTCGGCCCACAAACCGATCTTTAGGCACAGTAATAACGAATAATAACGATAAATGGTGACATTATTTGGTGTAAATGGCTCTTGGGTGCCAGTTACCGGCGGTACGATCGGCGCTACGAACGGCGCTACGAAACAAGGATGTGATGTGCGCCGTTCTTTGATTTCCTTGAGATGCAGCCGCAGCCGTCGCGAATCTGCCCGGCGCTGCACTGACTTCGGAAGGAATTTTGCTATCCTTGCGGGTGCGGCAAATCCATTCGAGCGCGTGGGGACTGGTGCTGGTATCGGCAGTCCTGCAGGTCGCGATCTTTCCGCTGCCGGGGATGTATGGGCTGTCTTGGATTGCGGTGGCGCCGCTGCTGGTCGCGATCTTGAGAGCGCGCGTTCCGGAGACTCTGCAGTTGGATGGTCAGGCGCGCTTGCTGCCCGCGACGCCGTGGCAGGGGTTCGCACTGGGCTACGGGTGCGGGATTCTGTGGTTTGCCGGAACGTGCTACTGGATTTTCGACACCATGCATCGCTATGGCGGGCTGCCGGTTCCGGCCGCCGTGCTGGCGCTGATCTTGTTTTGCCTGTATGTCGGGCTTTATCACGGAATGTTCGGGCTGCTGCTGGCCCTGGTGGCGGGATCAAACAACTTTAGCTTGGACAAGTCTCGATTAAAGGCCGCCGGGTCGGCAGCGTCGCTGCGGCGCGCGCTGGTGGCGGCTCCGTTTCTTTGGGTCGCGGTGGAGCTCGCCCGGACGCGGATTACCGGGTTTCCCTGGGAGCTTCTGGGATATTCGCAGACCGCGAATTTTGCGCTCACACGGATTGCTACCCTCACCGGCGTGTATGGGCTCTCGTTTGAAATCTTGCTCGTGAACAGCGTGTTCGCGGCCGCGTTTCTGGTTGCGAAGGAGCAGCGGAAACGGCTGCTGGCGGCGGCGTGCGTGGCGACGGCGATCCTGCAGGCGGGACAATTGGTGGCGCCTCCTCCGGTGGCGGCGGGGCATATGACGGCGGATCATGCCGCGCTTTTGGTGCAGCCGAATATTCCGATCCTGGAAGGCGCGGTGTGGACGAAGGAATTTTTTCAGGGTACGCTGCGGGACTTGACTGCCGTGAGTATGAACCCCCCGGGAGCAAAACCCGCCATGCGACCGGCAGGCGGTTCCCATGACTTTTATGTCCGGTCCTATGACTTGATTGTGTGGCCCGAGTCGCCTTCGCCGTTTTACACGAACGATCCTCTGTTTCGCGATGCCGTGAGCGCGCTGGCGAGGCAGTCAGGAACGTGGGTGGTGACAGGCTCGATTGGAATTGCTCCGGCTATGCACGGCGGAGGAGGGAGTTCGCAGATTTTCAACTCGGCTGTCCTGGTCAGTCCGCTTGGAGACTGGGTTGGACGCTACGACAAAGTGCATCTCGTGCCTTTCGGCGAATATTTGCCATTTCCACGGCTGTTTGCCTTTGCCGGAGGCCTGACCAAAGAAGTGGGAGAGTTTCAGCGCGGTTCGTCACGCACACCACTGGATGCCGGAGGCGAGCGCTTCGGAACGTTTATCTGCTATGAATCGATCTTTTCCGATGAAGTGCGGCAGGGACCACTCGAGGGCGCGCAGGTTTTGTTGAACATTTCGAATGACGGCTGGTACGGCGACAGCGGCGCCTGGAAGCAGCACCTGCAGCAGACCGAAATGCGGGCCATCGAAAATGACCGGTGGCTGCTGGCGGCGACGAATACGGGGATGACGGCGTCGATCGATCCTTACGGACGGATTGTGGCGGCAACTCCGCGGAAGGTCCGCACCGCGCTGGCGGCTCCTTATGCGCTGATTTCGAGTACCACCTTTTACACCCGGCACGGCGATTGGTTCGCATATCTGTGTGCGATAATTTCAGGAGGCGCGCTGATTGCGCGTTTTGTGTCCGGTCGTTAGTCGCTAGTCGTTAGTCGTTAGCAAGAGACTCGCGAAACGACCAACGACTAGCGACTAACGACCAACCGCATGAGACATGCCGGGTGATACGCAATGCTAGATGAATTGGAACAGCAATACACTTCCTTAAAGACCAAGGTCCACGACCTGCGGGAGTATCTTTGACGCCAGCAAGCTGCGCCAGCAATTCGCCGAAATCGAAAAGCAGGCGTCGGATCCCAATCTGTGGTCGAATCCTGAAATATCTCAGCGAGTGATGCGAGAACGGAAGCGTCTGGAAAGCCTGTTGTCGCTGGAAGGCGACCTGGCGCGCCGGACCGACGACATCGCCACCTATTTCGATCTGGCCGGCGAAGGTGAGAACGTTGCGGCTGACTTGCAACGCGACTTGGACTCTCTGCGCGAACTTGTCGATCGCGTCGAAACCGAGACGCTGCTTTCGGGCGAAAACGACGGCCTGAATGCGATCATGACCATTCATCCCGGAGCGGGCGGCACCGAGTCGCAGGACTGGGCGGAGATGCTGCTGCGCATGTATCTGCGCTGGGCGGAGCGGCAGGGATTCAAGACGGAGATGTACGACTACCAACCCGGGGAGGAAGCCGGAATCAAGTCCGCGACCTTTTCGGTGATTGGCCAGTATGCGTTCGGTTATTTGACCAGCGAGATCGGCGTGCACCGACTGGTGCGGATTTCGCCCTTCGATCAGGCGAAGCGGCGGCATACGTCGTTTGCCAGCGTGTACGTTTCGCCCGAGATTGACGACAGCATCGAGGTCGTCATTAAACCCGAGGATATTCGCATAGACACTTACCGTTCGAGCGGCAAGGGTGGACAGCACGTCAATACGACCGATTCGGCGGTGCGGATCACGCACATCCCGACGGGCTTGGTAGCCAATTGCCAGAATGAACGTTCGCAGCATAAGAACAAAGAGAAGGCAATTAGCATGCTGCGCTCCAAACTTTACGAATTCGAGCTGGAGAAAAAGCGCGAGGTCACGAAAAAGATTGAGGATTCGAAACTGGATATTGACTTCGGGTCTCAGATCCGGTCGTATGTGCTGCAACCTTACCGGATGATCAAGGATCACCGCACGAAACTGGAGATCGGCGACGTGGATCGTGTGCTGGATGGCGATCTGCGGCCGTTGATGCAGGCTTATCTGCGGATGCGACGAGGCGAGAAAAAAGCTTAGGGACATCCCGGTTTGTGATATTGGACACGATGTGTCTGGACCACAGGACACAAGGTAAACAGTGAGAAGCGCCGATTTCACGGTTTGTCGTCGTGTGGAGACGGGGATCTGCCCCGTCTAAGCGGGGCAAAGCCCCGCTTCCACACTTTTTATGAAAGCTAGAAAGAAGATCTCGCTAGAGCCGCCGCATCTTGGACCCCGCCTGCAGCGCGCCTTCCGGTACGCTGCCGAGAAACACTTCGGGCAGACGCGGAAACAGTCGGCGGTGCCATATCTCTCGCATCTGATGGCGGTGGCGTCGCTGGTGCTCGAAGCGGGCGGTAACGAAGACATGGCGATCGCGGCGTTTCTGCATGATGTGGTCGAGGATTGCGGCGGCATGCCGAGGCTGCGGGAAGTCCGCAAGAAGTTTGGTCCGCGAGTGGCGAAGATGGTGGAGGGTTGTACGGATTCGTTCGGCGAGCCGAAGCCGGAGTGGGTGGAACGGAAGAAAGACTATCTGCGCGAGGTGAAGCACGCCGAGGTCGATACGCGGCTGGTTTCGGCGTCCGACAAGCTGCATAACGTGCGCACGATTCTCTCGGATTACCGGCAGCATGGAGAAGCAATCTGGACGCGGTTCACGGGAAAAAAGGAAGGCACGCTCTGGTACTATCGCGCCTTGAGCGACGAATATCAGCGGCGAAGCCCCAACCGCATCACGCGCGAACTGGAGATTGCAGTCGCGGAATTGGAGCGGGCGGTGGGCAAGAAAGCGCGGGCTAGAGACGGAAGACCGGCGAAGAAGAAATCTGCAGGCAATTCCGGGGGATGAACGATGCCGCGAATGCTTGATCTGATCCGCAATTCGCAGCTTCCGTCGAACCTGATGCAATCGGCGGCGCGCGGCGCCCTCGCGGTGCCGCCTGGGGAGACGATTGAGATCCTGGTTTATCTGGCGGTCCATCACAAATTGTTTGGGGAGCAGGCGCGTCTAACGCTGGCCGGTTGGGATGAAAAAGCCAGCGTGGCCGCGGCTGCCGATCCCAAAACCAGCCCCGAGGTGCTGGAATATTTTCTTTCTCTGGAGAATCTGAGGACCTCTCTGCTGCCGGCACTGGCGGAGAATCCGACGGTCGGCGAAGAATCTCTGGCGGGGATGGCAGTGGCAGGGACGCGCTCGGCCGTAGAAGCTTTGTTGACGAGCCCGCGAGTCATGAACTCTCTGCGCCTGTTGCTGGCGTTGCAGACGAATGCCCACCTGCGTGCAAATGAACTCGGCGAGATTGCCAAGAAGCTGGCTGCTTTGGAAAGCAGACGGGCAGAAGATCGGGACGCAACCGAAACGGGCGTTCCGGACGACGTTATCGAGAGTACGGTCACAAAGTATTTGGAAGAGAACGCGGCGGAACTGGTCACCGAAAAAGACAAACCGTACCAGCCCATGTCTTTCCAGCCCCTAGGAATGGCGCGCGAAAACGCGGGCGGCGAGGCGGCGGGTGAGGTTGCGCAGCAGGCCGCTCCTGCCACGGGCAGTGCCAGTGCTGACGCGGCAGCGGGGAGATCGGCGACGGCGCCAGCGGGGAAGTCCCCCGGACCCGCAATCGCTGCCCAGGGCAAGAGGCAACCAATCCCCGTTCATGAGGAAAGGCGCGACAGCGCGCTGCAGAAGATTTCCAAGCTCGACATCAAGAGCCGGATCGCGCTGGCGATGCGCGGCAGCAAGGAGGACCGCGCGATCCTGATTCGCGATTCTACGAAACTGGTAGCGGTGGCGGTGCTGGAGTCGCCCAAAGTTTCGGAGGGCGAGGTGGAGGCTTTTGCGCAGCAGAAGAATGTGCTGGAGGCGGTGCTGCGCACGATTCCGATGAAGCGGAAGTTTGTGAAGAATTACAGCATCATCCGGAACCTGGTCTTCAACCCGCGCACGCCGCTCGATGTCTCGCTGACATTGATGAAGAACCTGCTGGTTCATGACCTGAAAAATCTATCGGGGAATAAAGAGGTTGCGGACACGATCCGCAAGCTGGCGACGCGCTTGTATGCTCAGAAGATGGAAAAAAGAAGGAACTAGCAGCGGTTGAAGCAATCCGATCCTATTTACGAACTGTTATCACGGGCGAAGACGATCGCCGTGGTGGGATTGTCGGACAGTCCGCTGCGGCCGAGTCACGGCGTTGCTCGGTACATGCAGGCGGCCGGATACAAGATTGTACCGGTGAATCCGCGGATTGCGGAGGCGCTCGGAGAAAAGTCGTATGCGTCATTGCTCGAAATGCCGCGCGAAGTGGCGGAGAAGATTGATCTGGTGGATGTGTTCCGGCGGCCAGAGTTCGTGGATGAGGTCGTGGAGCAGGCGATCCAGTTGAAGATTCCGGCGATCTGGCTGCAGGAAGGCGTGATCAACGAACGCGCGGCGGAGAAGGCGCGAAAGGCCGGAATGTTTGTGGTGATGGATCGGTGCGTTTTGAAAGAGCACCGGGCGAGATTCGGGTAGTTGCCGTGTATGGTTTCCCGTTCGTTATCTGTTGACTTTGTGGGGTGAGACTTAATGCCGGCCATCAAATTCCGTGGTGTGGACTTCATCGACTTCGAGACGTTGCTGAATGACGACGAGCGGCTGGTGCGCGACACGGCGCGCAAGTTCATCGAAGACAATCTCGTGCCGATCATTGAGGAATGCAATCGTGCTGGCCGGTTCCCGCGCGAACTGCTGAAGCCGATGGCCGATCTCGGATTCTTCGGTGCCTCGCTGAACGGCTACGGCTGCGCGGGCATGTCGAACGTCGAATACGGACTGGTCACGCAGGAACTGGAACGCGGAGATTCCGGCGTGCGATCGTTCGTCAGCGTGCAGTCGGCGCTGGTGATGTATCCGATTTATACCTTCGGCAGCGGCGAGCAGAAAAACGCCTGGTTGCCGGCGATGCAGAAAGGCGAAAAGATTGGCTGCTTCGGATTGACCGAGCCTGACTTCGGATCGAATCCGGGCGGCATGCGGACGCATGCGCGCAAAGTTGGCAAAGAGTATGTGCTGAACGGCGAGAAGATGTGGATCACCTCCGGCACGATCGCCGACGTCGCTGTGATCTGGGCCAAGGTTGAAGATGAGGGAGATAAGATACGCGGATTCTTGGTGGAAACCGACCGCCCTGGATTCAAGGCCGAGGACATTCACGGGAAGTGGTCGCTGCGCGCTTCGGTGACTTCGGGCTTGTCGCTGCAGGATGTGCGCATCCCGGAGTCGAACCTGTTGCCGGGATCGGGCGGATTGAAATCTCCGCTAATGTGCTTGAACCAGGCGCGCTATGGAATCGCCTGGGGCGCGGTCGGGGCGGCGATGGCGTGCTACGACTGCGCGCTGCAATACTCGTTGTTGCGGAAACAATTCCGCGATCAGCCCATCGCCTCGCATCAACTGGTGCAGGAAAAACTCGCCTGGATGATCAGCGAGATCACGAAGGCGCAGTTACTCGTGCTGCAAGTCGGCCGCTTGAAAGACGCCGGAAAAGTGCAGCACCAGCACATCTCGATGGCGAAGAGAAATAACGTCTGGATGGCGCTCGAGTGCGCCCGGCTATCACGAGATATTCTGGGGGCAAACGGCGTGGCCGACGATTACCCCATCATGCGGCATCTGATGAACCTGGAATCGGTGAAGACGTATGAAGGGACGCATGATATCCACGCGCTGATCATCGGGGCTAGCGTGACGGGGATTGACGCGTTCTGCCTAACGAGGAGCATATCCGCAAATGCGGGGCGATTCCGTGAAAAAGCGCGACGATCTGAAGGACGTGATTCGAGAAGAGAGCAGCCGGGGCAAGAAGCGTCCGCTCGATACTGACGCGATCAACGAGCAGACGGAGCGAAGAGTTGCGGTGCTGCGTATATTTCGGCGCGGCACGCGCGAAGATCTGCGGGCACTTTTGAAGGCTTGGGGTTATTCCAAGGAGGAAATCGAAGCTGCGCTCAGCGAGTACGACGCTGCACTTGGGCAGCAATCCTTTTAGTTTCGGAATCGGCCTTGGCCCTCTCCTCGGGAGTCATTCTCGCGGCGCGCTCGTTGATCTCAGCTGCGATGCGTTCGGCCAACTCCTCGAATCGGTCTTCCTTCGGGCGCTTTAGTTTGGCTACAGCCATCGGGCTTCCTTTGCTAGGCAGTGATTCTACCACTCCATTGTCGCTTGCAGACTTCGATGACGCAAGACTGACTTTGGTAACCTTAAGATTCGCACGTTAGAGCAGCAAGATGACGTTCACTCCGTTGCAAACTGAGCGACTGACGCTGCGCGTCTACTCGCTCTCGGATATTCCGGCGCTCATGCCTCTGATCGGCGCTCGCGAGGTGGCGGCGACCACGCTCCGCATTCCGCATCCCTACACCGAGTCTGACGCTCGGAGCTTCATCGCCCGCACGCAGGAGGGTCTGCTGAGTGACAGCGAATTGCGCCTGGGCATTGTTTTGCGTGAGAGTGACACGCTGTGCGGCGGCGTGGGACTGCGTATCGAAGCCGACCATCGCCGTGCTGAACTCGGCTACTGGATTGGTGTGCCTTACTGGGGCAATGGCTATGCCTCGGAAGCTTCGCGGGCCTTGGTGGATTATGGATTCGGGACTCTGGGGCTGCACCGGATCTTCGCCAGCCATTTCGCCAACAACCCTGCGTCGGCAAGAGTCTTGAGAAAAATCGGCATGCGCCACGAAGGAAGCCTGCGCGCTCACGTGTTGAAGTGGGGAGAGTTCCTCGACCTCGAAATGTACGGGATGGTGGTGTCCGACGCGGAGCGCACGCAGAATACATCCCAGTAGGTTACGGAAAAGTCCGGCGTCGATACCCCGCCCCTAAAGGGGCATCTGATTTTCTCTGAACTTACGGCATCGCTAAAGCGATGCCCTGATACGAAGCGAGTTTTTCCGCGCCCGTGTTTTTCTCGCAGCCTGCCAGGTCGTTTGCGCAACGTGCGTCGCTTAGGCGTACCCACTCAGCCGTAGAGTTCGGTCAGCAGTTCGTACGCCCGCCGTATATGCGGAATCACTATGCTGCCGCCTACCACCAGCGCCACGTTGATGGCTTCTTCCTGCTCGGCGCGGGTCCCGCCCAGACGATAGGACTGAATCGCGTGGTAGTAGATGCAGTCGTCGCAACGCAAACAGGCGGAGGCAGCCAGCCCCATCAATTCTTTGTATTTCGCGGGCAGAGCGCCTTCGAGGTAGGTGTTGTGATCCAGGATGTAGAAGCGTTTGACGAGGAGGTTGTCGGCTTTGTGGACATTTTCATTCAGACGCGTGCGGTTGTCCAGAAAACGCCGGGCGAGTTCGCTCTTTTCCGCAACCTGCTTCTCGGAGAAGAGATAGGCAGGTTCCTTGCGGGTCTTGGTCGTTGCGGCGGCGGTCGTGGGTTCAGTGGGCATGGGTTCAGGGGTCGTGGGTTCAGTGGTCGTGGGTTCAGTGGGCATGAGAAAAGATTAGCAGACGATTTGCGTTGAGGATGCTGGCGGCTGGTTTGCCACATTGTGATGCTTGCCCTTCCATCTCCGCTCCGAAGGGACTATATTGCTAGGTCGCATTTATTTTGGAGGAATTTATGGCCACTCAAACCCGTAGCGAACCGCGCGCGAAGAATTTTGGGGAAAACATTGAGAGCGATCTGGCGCTGGAATTTTTGCGCGTGGTGGAGAACGCGGCCATCGAGTCGGCGCGCACCATGGGCCAAGGAGACCGTCCGCTGAGCGACCAGGCGGCGACGGAGGCGATGCGCAAGACGATGGACACGGTCCCGATGCGCGGCACGATTGTGATCGGCGAGGGCGAGCGCGACGACGCGCCCATGCTTTATATCGGCGAGCAGGTGGGCGGAACGTATCAGGACGGGCGCGAGGTTCCACAAATCGACATCGCGGTCGATCCGTTGGAAGGCACGAACCTCTGCGCCACCGGATCGCCAGGAGCAATTACGGTGCTGGCGGCTTCGGAAAAAGGCGGGTTGCTGCACGCTCCCGACTGCTACATGGAAAAAATTGTGGTCGGGCCATCGTGCAAGAATGCGGTGGAACTGGACGCTCCGGTGGTCGTTAACCTGAAAAATATCGCGCGGCGACTGCATCGCGGCGTGGAGGACCTGGTGGTGGTGGTGCTCGACCGTCCGCGGCACGAGAAGCTGATCGCCGATATCCGGAAGGCGGGCGCGCGCATCAGGCTGATTGGCGACGGCGATCTCTCGGCCGGCATTGCCGCGGCGGTGATCGGAACCGGGGTGCATGCAGTCATGGGATCGGGCGGCGCACCGGAAGGCGTGATTACGGCGGCCGCGATCCGCTGTTTGAACGGATACATGCAGGGGCGGCTGGTGATCGACAAGCCGGAACTGGAAGAGCGCATTGCGAAGATGGGGATAAAAGACAAGAACAAAATTTACGAGGCGGAAGACCTGGCTCCGGGGAAGCAGATGATCTTCGCCGCGACCGGGGTGACCGAAGGTGCGCTGCTGAAAGGCGTCCGCTTCTTTGGCGAAGGGACTCGGACTTCTTCGGTGGTTCTGACTTTGAGGACCGGACGGGTGCGATTTATTGAGAGCATCCATCTGGATAAGGGGCCGGACGTTAAGGTTCGGTTCGCGTAGGGAGTTTCTTTGCAAAACGGAGATATGTTCCACGTGGAACATTTGTGCAGGTATTATTGTACGTACATTTACGTACGTTTTAGGCTAGGGTAAATTGTACGCGCCGGGGCTGGAGGCCTGGGCTGGTCTTGTAAGTCATTGATAATGCTCAGGGGGCGGTGTGGCTAAATGGCCACATGCGGGTAGTTGTTACGCTGTAGTTATTACACGACTCATGATTTAGTGCGTGCGGGGCGTCCCGGTCGAGTGTCCCCCTTCGGTGGTTGAGTTCCCCAAGTCCAGGCTCTGGAATCCCAGGTCTCGCCCTTTGGGGTCGGCTCTGCGGCGGCCCACTTCTCGAAAAGCGCGAAAAGTGGGGCACCCCGGTTAGCCGAGAACGGGCGAATGGGTGTAAACTACGGCCCGTCTTGAACCGAAAAGGAGATTCCGGTTTAGGACTCAAGGAGAAACCCACATGGCTTCGAAAAACGTAGAAACCCTACGCGCCGCGCATGAGAGCTGGAACAAACGCGATTTTCCGGGCGTCGTCAAAAACGCCGCCGAGGGCCTCGTCTACATCGATAAGGCTCGCTCCCAAACATGCACCAGCCGGGACAAATTCCGGGAATGGGTGGAAGGATGGGCGAAGGCCTTTCCCGATGGCCGCATCACCAGCCCCGAGTACATTGACGCCGGAGATATTGTCGTCACCCGCTTCACCACGGTTGGCACAAACCACGGAGCGTTCGGTGCAATGCAGCCCACCGGGCGCAAGATCACTTTGCCGTACTGCGAGATTTTTCGCTTCGACAAAGAAGGCCGGTTCGTGTCGGGCGAGGGCTATTACGACCTATACACGCTGCTGACGCAACTCGGGCACGTGCAGCCGATCCCCGCCGCAGCCTAGCTCGCACGGCATAATCCGGCCGCCATCAAAAGGCGCGCTCGTCAGTCGGTTACGGGCGCGCCTTTTCGGTCGTTGTCTCTGTGCTCGTGTCTCTGTCGTCGAACGCAAAATCTGCGTTATTACGCGACTGGGCCGACTGTTGCCTTCGACGGTTGAGTTCCAGACTCTGTGCTCTTCCCAAGAACCTGCGTTAATCGGAGTTTTTCCGCAGACTTCTTGAAGCGCGCTGCGCTTGAGTTACTTCCATCTCTCCCAGAGCAGCGTGCGCACTGTTTTCTTGCCGGTGGCGGGGTCGGTGGAGGGTTCCGTCGTCAGCGTAAGGTGGTTGCCTTCCAATTTGTAACTTCGGACATGGTCGGTGCCGGTACGAGACTGGTCCCAAGATATATCTATGTGGTGGGTGACGGTTTTGGCTTGGCTGTCGATCGTATACGTCCCGGCATAGGCGAGCATACTCCTGATTAGGGCTTCTGCTTCGTCGGGCGTAGCGACTGCGCCGGCAGGTTTCTTACGGTCAGTGCCAACAATGATCACGATCATGCGCCCGTCGGGGCCGTAGTTGATGTAACCGGATGGATGGGCTCCCATGACGTCGGACTTCGCGCCGGATGGAAGTTCCTCGCGAACGTAGGAAACCAGCTTCCAAGTGCCCAGAATGGCTTGCTGGATGGAGTTGGCGGGCTCGGTCTGCGCCGGAAGGTGGCAAGTAAGACCGAGAAGCGCGACCAGGACAAGAAGAACAGCTTGCTTCCTCTTCATTGCGGATATCTCCTCTCAGTCAAAACCGTTGAATGTTTCCCCAATTACAAATCTCCACGGGTATCCCTTTTTGAGTAGCCACGTCCACAGATCAAAAGCCAGCCATAATCCAAATCACCAAGACAAGGCATCTGGCGGCCTACCTTGACAAAATGACTTGGCGATTCAACAACCGGAAGAATCCGTTTCTGTTTCGGGACACAGTGTCGAAACTCATTCACTCTGAAAGCCTAGAATACAAAGAACTGCCGAAAGCGGCTTAAGTGTTACCTCTCGGGCCACACCATTATTGTGATTGCGTCCGGTCTAAATGATTTTGAGACTCCTGGTTCAAATGGAATGTGATGTTTTTCAAAAACACTTTGCACAAAGAGGAGCTGAGCTTTGGTATGGTCACTGCACCCGCTCCTGTTCCAATCGACAATCCCTGAGGGGCTGGTCTATCGCCTGTAAGAAACGTGCTCAATCGGGAGTCCCATCCGGCGGTCTGAAATATCGCCTGAAGACGCTCGGCATAATGGTACGCTTCATCGTTTCCTATGACTGCTTCTATATCCACAAACCCAAGCTGCTTTTCTAATTCTGCAACCATAGCGTATTGGTCCGATGATGAAATGATGCGTCCTTCTGGCTCTGGCCATCCAGCAAGGCCGACGCCTGACACAAGAGCTACTGATACGACCGTCACTAAGACTATCCACCCTTTGATCTCACTTGCCCTCTTACCCATCGAACGAGTCAGCAGATGGACCCCGATAAAGACAATGCAGCCAAACCCAACTACCAAACTTCCGACTATAGCTAGTTTGGTGCGAATTAGAACAAAAACAAATACTGTCGCCGCTAAGCCCGCCATAGCGACTACCATTGACCAGTCTGGGCGTTTACGACCGCTTAGCTGAGCCGAGTGCATAAACTCTTTCGCCACGGCAGCCGCTGCATTCCTTCGTTCTCTCCGATTACCTGGCATGGGAGCAACCATTTACTGCTTACTGCACCTCCACAGGATTAGCATCATTGTACCCCTGTGCGAAATGCACAATCCCGTTTATTTTTCGGTTTATTTTCTTATGTTTACGGAATTTATGAGAACTAAGTTTAGAGCGAATGTTAGACGAACGTTTTAGACAGTTCGCGGCGAAATGCAGATCCCTCGCTCCGCTCGGGATGACAAATTTATGAGAATGGCAAATTGGGCTCCTGGGCATTCCGCCAAGAGTGTTGGCACCTAGCCCAAGTTGCCCATATTATGGGTTTCACGTATTATGGGTTTGTGAATATTACGCTTTCCATTGACGAGGAATTGGTTAAGGAAGTCCGCAAGATTGCGGTTGAGCGCGATACTACTTTGACCGGTCTGGTGCGCTCCTATCTGCAAGAACTTGCCCTCGAACATGCGAAATCCGGGCGCAAGCGAAGAGAACTGGAAGCGCTCGAACGGAGTTTTGAGGAGTTCCAGTTCAACGTGGGAAAGCGTACTTGGAAACGGGAAGACTTGCATGCCCGTCGCTGATTTTCTCGATACGAACGTGCTCGTATATGCCTATCAGTTCAACGATCGCGCTAAGCAACGAGTGGGGCAAGAGCTGGTAAGGAAAGCTCTCACGGGGAAGTTCGTAATTTCGCCGCAAGTCCTGTCCGAATTTGCCTCCACGTTGCTGCACAAGGCTTCGCCACCGGCAACTCCTGAGGCCATGATTGCGATCTTGGATAGCCTCTCTCCGATCAAGCTGGTTACGCCCGATGGCGACCTCATCCGGCGCGCGGTGGAAGCCCAAGCTTCGTACGGACTGCACTTCTATGACTGTTTGATCATCGCGGCCGCGGAACGCGGTGGCTGCGGGCGAATCTGGTCGGAAGATTTCAATGTAGGCGAGAAATACTTTGGGGTCACGGCGGCAAATCCGTTCGAGTGATCTCGGCCGTACACCTGAGACCTTTGTTTCCCTGCTACAATCGCTAGCTTCATGATTCAAGGGAACTTCCTGCCCGACAGAAACGTACATCTGCTGTGGTGTTGAAGACAGATGGTGCGGCGGACGGTCGGGTCCCGACCACTGAAGAGGCTTCTGATTTTGAACAAACTTGCGGTATCGCTGAAGCGATACCCTGATACGAAGCGATACCCTTAGACGAAACGGATAGGAAACGTGGCGCTGATGGTGGCGCGACCAAGCTTGGCCTGGACGGGGTCCTTCGACTTCCGCTCAGGACAGGCTCCGCCCCGTCACCAGACGAGCTCGCGCAGTTCACGGGGAGTCCAGTTTTGGAAGAAGCCCAGGTTGTCGGATTGCTGGTCCGTCGCTGCGTTGGGGGCGATGCCGCGGCTTGGGAAGAGATTGTGCAGCGCTATCACCGGCGGATTTATAACGTCTGCTACCGGTTTGCCGGGGATCCGGAGAACGCTCAGGACCTCACCCAGGAGGTCTTTATCAGGATGTATCGGACGTTGAACACTTATGATTCGGGTAAGGGTGCGTTTATGACCTGGGTCACCACCATTACTCGCAACCTGCTGGTGGATCACTTCCGGAAGTCTAAGGGCGACCGGATCACGGATTCTCTGGATTCGGCGCCCTCGGAGCGGGAGGATGCTCAGCCCCTTAGCGAGCAGATCGCGGACCGGGGGGTGCCTCCGGATGCCGCGGTGCAGAGCCGGGAAACGCGGGAAATGGTGCATTTGGCTTTGCAGAAGCTGTCTCCGGAACTGCGGGAGGCGGTGATTTTGAGGGATTTACAGGACATGGACTATCGGGAAATCGCCACGGCTTTGAGGGTTCCGGAGGGGACCGTCAAGTCTAGAATTAACCGGGGACGAGCGGAACTTGCGCGCCTCCTACAACGTACCTATAGGCAGGTGATGTGATGCCAGAGGAAACCAAGCACGGAAGCCCCACCCCGCCCGGCCAAGACCGGGCCGGTCGGGGACCCCAGATGGAGTGCGCCGAGTTCGAAGCGTTGGTTGGCGAGGCTTTGGACGGGCAGTTGAGCGGGGCTCGCAAAGAGAGCTTCGAGGCTCACCGGAGGGTCTGCGCGGTTTGCGGTCCGCTGTTCGCGGAGGTGCAGGCGGGGCAGAAGTGGCTGCGGTCGCTGGAGGCCGTCGAGCCTCCGGCTTATCTGGTGCGCAACATTCTGGCGGCTACCAGCGGAGTCGTTAGCCGGCGATCACTTGCGGCGGCGGCGACGGCCGACGGCAGGACGACTCCGCGTGGCGAGCGGGTGCGCGAGTGGTGGGATTCCTTCTCGGCTTCATTCTTCAGACCGGTGACGGCCTTTGTGCGTCAGCCGCGGTTTGTGATGTCGTTTGGGATGGCCTTCTTCTCGTTCTCGCTGGCGCTGAACGCAGTGGGGGTGAAGGCGAAGGACGTGGCGAAGATCGACCTGCGGCCAGCGGCGGTGCGCCATGCGTATAACGGCGCGCAGATCTGGGTGGTGCAACACTACGAGAATATCCGGTTCGTGTACGAGATCGAATCGAAGCTGCGCGAGTTGAAGCGGGCCAACCCTCCCGCCAAGCCCCTCCCCGCGGAACCGAAAGAACATCGCAAGAACGATACCAGTGGACAACCAGAGCAAAGACAAGATCGTAACTACTCCCAGGAATACAACCAGCCGGTTTTAGCCGCGCTCGGGGCCGGGGCCCCTATCACTCCGGTTTTGCGTAATGGGGTGGAAAATGCTTCACCTGCCGTCACGGTAGCGTTGACCGCAGCTACGAATCGGAGGTTTGTATGAACTGCGCCAATCATGCTGATGCGTCAGCAGTGGCCTATTGCCGCACTTGCGGAAAGGCACTGTGCGCGAACTGTACACGTCCGGTGCGGGGCGTGATCTACTGCGAGGACTGCCTGGGAGCGAAGATGGAAGGCGTTCAGGCGGGGACGGCGGGATTTGTTCCCGGCGGCGTCTCTCCGACAGCGTTTTCGCCGGCGGCGTCGGGGCAGGTGCCTTCTCCGCCACCTCAGCCGGGAAGCAGCGGCCCCAATCCGGCGGTGGCTGGAATTCTTGCTGGATTTTTTCCCTTCGGCGTGGGCGCGGTTTACACCGGGCAATATGCCAAGGGACTGGCGCATCTGGCCATCTTTGCGTTGCTGATAGCGGGCATCAACACTGCCGGAAGTCATGGTTCGGATGCGTTGGAAACCGTCTCGATATTCGCACTGGTATTCTTCCTCGTCTACCAGATCATCGATGCCGTCCGCTCCGCGCGCGCCATTCAAGCTGGTCTGCCTGCTCCCGATCCTTACGGTCTGGCGGCAACTTTTAGCGGAGGGACAAAGATCGAGACCAGCAACGTTCCGATGGGTGCGATCGTGCTTATTTTGCTGGGCGTGCTCTTCCTGCTGCATACCATGGGCCTGGGCGAATTCGGACTGGATCGTTTCTGGCCGTTGATCTTGATCTTCATAGGGGGCTGGATGTTCGCCCGCAACTGGGGCTTGCTGGGGCCGACGAGGAATGCAGCTCGATCGAAGGAGAGGATGGCTCGCCACGGCTTTCCCGTGGCTATGCAGAACTTGGCGGCAGCCGCATGCTGCCAATGTGCACGCTGCCGCATCCGGCGGATTATTGGGCCGACGATCGTTTTTACTATCGGCGTCTTGTTCCTGTTGAACAACCTGCACGATTCGAGCCTGGGCTTTCACCGCACGTGGCCGGTGATTCTGCTGGTGGTTGGCGCTTTGAAATTGCTGCAGGGAAGCGCCTCGGTGGAGGGACACATTTCGCCGCTGGGGCCGGGCGCAAATCCGGTGGGAGGCCCAATTCCTCCTGCGCCGCCGGTTCCACCCGCACCGCCTGGTCCGCCAGTTCCGCCGACAAGTGAGGTGAATCGTGGCTAGCCCAATGATGCCGCAGACTCCGACTCCGCGTCCTCCGCACCGTTCGATTGCCGGTCCGGTCATACTGATCCTGATGGGAATCCTGTTCTTGATGGGAACGAT
Organism: uncultured Acidobacteriaceae bacterium; assembly: GCA_963797885.1. Classification (GTDB taxonomy): domain Bacteria; phylum Acidobacteriota; class Terriglobia; order Terriglobales; family Acidobacteriaceae; genus Acidiflorens. The sequence continues at coordinate 68,800 of CAWCRQ010000150.1, forward strand.
GAGGATCATGGATTTCCACCACCTGGGATCGCTGTTCGCGCGCTTCTGGCCTGCCCTGCTGATTCTGTGGGGCGCGCTGAAGCTGATCGAATACGAACAGGCCAAGCGCTATGGCCAGCCGGTGCGCGGCATTGGCGTCGGGGGCGTCTTCCTGATGCTGTTCCTGATCGTGGCCGGACTGATTGCAACCCAGGCGGCGCGGGTGGACTGGAAGAACCTCGGCGAGCATATTCAGCTTGGGGACGATGAAGGAATCGACGAAATCTTTGGCGGATCCACCTTCGACTACAGCGGCGAACTCAGCAACGCCTTGCCGGCGGCGGGCAACAGCCTGCACGTCGATAGTCTGCACATCGATAGTCTACACATCAATGACGATCGCGGCACGATTACGGTGAATGTGTCGGAGGACAAGAAGGTGAAAGTCTCCTGGCGGAAGAAGGTTCACGCCGAAAATCAGCAGGACGCCGACCGCTACAATGCCAAGACCGATCCTTCGATTACTCAGGGGGATAAGGTGCTCACGCTGAACGCCAATACGCAGGGCGCGGGCGCTAAGGGAGTGACCACCGACTTGGATATTTATGTGCCGGTCAACACCGCACTGGTGATCGCCTCGGGCCGAGGCGCTGTGACCATCGCGGGCATGGCCGGCAATGTTGAGGTTGAGCATCATCGCGGAGAAGTCAACATCAACGACCACACCGGAAATGTCTCGCTGAATCTGGAGAGTGGTTCTGTCCGGATGGGACATGTTAAGGGCGACGTGACCGTTCAGGGCAGGGCGAACGAAGTGGCGGTGGAAGATGTAGATGGAGCGGTGCAGGTGAATGGAGAGTTTCGGGAAACTCGGCTGGCTCGAGTCAGCAAGACGGTGAGTTTCCGCTCGGCGCGCACGGAGATGGAATTTTCGCGCCTGGATGGCAGGATGGATCTGGATTCCGGCGACCTGCGCGCCGATTCGCTGAGCGGACCGATGCGGCTAAAAACCCGTTCGAAGGACATAACGCTCGAAGGCTTGTCGGGCGACCTGCGGTTGGAAGACGTAAACGGGACGGTCTCGGTGGGGCTGTACAAGCCGGGGAATATCCAGATCGACAACCGCCGGGGAGACGTGCAGGTTTCGATTCCGCCGAATACGGCGATCAAAGTTGAGGCGCGGACGCACGATGGGGAGATCGAGAGCGACTTCGAAGAAATCAAAGCCGACAATCAACACAGGCAATCGAGCGCCAGTGGTTCGATCGGAACCAACGGCCCGCGGCTGGTGATGAACTGCGACAAGGGAACGATTGAGATCCGCAAAGGGACGGTTGCAGTCGCGGCTCCGGCTCCGCCGATTCCGCCGGCCCCGCCGGTCGCGCCGGGGAAATCGGGCGCGCCAGCGAAGGCGCTGCGGGCTCCGAAACGGGCGCCGGTGGAGAGTGAGAATTAGGGGGGCGGCTGTTGGCTTTTGGCTTTCGCTTTTCGCTCTTAGCTTTTCGCTTCTCTCACTGTCAGGGTTGTGCGTGAAAACCTTTGGCTTAGATCAACCATCCGGCAGCATCTCACTGGACTCTTGACGATCTTTAGCCTTGCCTTATTTCGCCGGAGAGCTTAGCGGTTTACCCTTCTCTACGACGAAGGTGACCGGCACCTTGCAAGGCGTCTTCTCCGCACATTCTGCCCAATGAACCTTTTCCGCCGGAACGCCGGCTGTTGAGCTTGCGAATCAGCGCCGCATCCTGCTCGATGGCAACCAACTTCCCCAGTCTCAAACTAGCCTCTTACTTTCGCCGTGCGTCCGCCCTCAGAGAAAGATGCATTCTAATTCACAGGCGGGTGGTTCGGTTGTGCTTTTTCGCTGATACTCTTTATCGCAAAATCTGTTGCAAAATTTTGTTGCGAAATCGCGTCTCGGCAGCGGCGGGTGCCCGCGGGTCCACACTCGCGCGGCAGTCGGCTTTCTTAGTGCTGTTTGGCTGAGGAACTGGCGGCCAGTTCGCGGAAGAGGCCGAGCAAGGCGGAGGCGGCTTTCTGATCGGAGAGGTTTTCCAGCGCCACGGTGGCGGTGAAGTGCGGGGAGGTTGAGTTGAAGCGGACGCCGACAAAATCCTTGTCGCGCCAGGAGGCCAGCGCATTCACCACCGGGTTGAGTTCGACGGGCCAGTCTTCCTTGGTGGTCAGAATGACGGGGCCGGGGCGGCTGATGGTCCAGGCGCGAGTGTTGGCCGATGCTTTCGACCCCGAGGTTTTCGCGCCCGAGCGGCCCGACCAGCGATGACGGATGATGTCGAGATGAAAGCCCGGGGGAAATCCCATGTCGGCTTCGAAAGTGAGCGTTTCCTGCTGCTGGCGCCAGCGGCTCAGGGCCCACTGCACCGGGAGCGGACGCGGCAACAGGCGAATGGTGAGATGGGCATCCTCAAACCAGCGCGAGGAAAGATGAAGAGTTGCCTTCACCCGGGAGCTGCTGGCCTGCCATCGCAGATCGGCGACGCGGCCTTTTCCGAGGCATGCCGCCTGGACCGACTGCAGCACGTTGCCGGCACGCCTTCGGTTGTAACGGACAAACCAGGCATACCAGAGGAAGGAGAGTGCGAGTGCCGCGCCCGCGTCAATGAGAATGAAGCGCCCCACGTTGCCTCGTGCAAGAAATCGTACTTCTTACGGATGCAAGTGCGCAAGGGGGGATGCGGAAAAAGTTGCGGACGGCGGGCTAGTCTTTTCCGCTACTCTCGCGCCACGCTACAATCCCGCTACAATAGCGGCGTGCGGTTGCGAATCCGAGAATTCGAGAAACCCGATTTGGACAGGTTGTGGCGGATTGACCAGGCTTGCTTCGATCCGCAATTGGCGTACTCGCGAACGGAACTGGCCTTGTATATCCGCCGGCCGGGGTCGTTTACCCTGGTAGCCGAGAGCGAAGGCGGCGAGGTTGCGGGCCACGGCCAAGCGCCCGCATCGATTCTAGGTTTCATCGTGGCGGAGATTCGCCGCAAGAGTGGGCACATCATCACCATCGATGTGGTCGCGGAGGCGCGGCGGGCGGGTGTGGGCTCGGCTTTGCTGCGGGCGGCGGAAGAAGAGTTGCTGCGGTCGGGAGCGGTCGCGGTGGCGCTGGAGACGCCGGTGAATAATGCCGCCGCGATTCGCTTCTACAAGCAGAAAGGGTATTTCGTGGAAAAGACGGTCGCCGGATACTATTCGAACGATATGGATGCGCTGGTTATGACGAAGGAGCTGGCCCGTTCGCTGGTGCGATGATTTGCCGGAGAGGGCTGGGTCGTCCCTCCGGGACTCGAATCGCTTTTTCGCACTCTTCCCAGCGCTGAAGCGCTGGGCTAAGGTCGGTCGCCCCTTCGGGGCTGGATTCTCGTGGGTCTTCCCTTCGCGGGCGTGGATTCTGGTCGATCCTCCCTTCGAGGCTGGATTCTGGGAGACGGGGCCAGCCCCGTCTCTACGGGTGGAAGATTGGTGCTCAGAGGAAGTGACTTGATGAAGATTGCTATCCAGGGAGAGCTTGGCTCTTTCAGCCACGAAGCGGCCGAAGCGATGTTGCCGCGGGCGAAGGTCGTGCCGTGCGCACGTTCGCTCGAGGTCTTCGACCGAGTCCAGCGCGGATCAGTGGACGGGGCGGTGATTCCGATTGAGAACTCGCTGGCGGGGTCGGTCGCGGAACACTTCGATCTGTTGCTGGGGCGCGAGGTTCACATTGTGCGCGAGTTTCGGTTGCGCATCGTACACAACTTGATCGCGCTGCCCGGCACCAAGCTTGGAGAGGTCCGGCGCGTGTTCTCTCATCCCGTGGCGCTCGATCAATGTCGCGACCTGTTTGCGAAGAATTCGAGGCTGGAGCCGGTGCCGTTCTACGACACGGCGGGAAGCGTGAAGCATGTGGTGACGGAGAGCTTGCGTGATGCGGCGGGCATTGCCAGCCGACGGGCCGCGGAAGTGTATGCGGGAAAAATTCTGAAGGCCGGAATTGAGGATGACAAGAAGAACTTTACGCGCTTCTTTCTGATCGAACGAGGAAAGATCGAACCAGGAAAGATCAAGCGGGGAAAGCCACGGGCGGCGCGGAATGCGGATAAGGCGAAGGCGGATAAGACTTCGCTGGCGTTCAGCGTGAAGAATATTCCGGGGGCGCTGTTCAAGGCGCTCAGCGTGTTCGCGCTGCGCGACATCAGTTTGAGCAAGATCGAGTCGCGGCCCCTGCGCGGGCGTCCGTGGGAATATGTGTTTTTTGTGGACCTGTTGCGGGGCGACGATGAAGATTCGCGCAATGCCCTGCGGCATCTCGGCGAGATCTCGGACCTGGTGAAGGTGCTGGGGATTTATCCGAAAGCTTGAAGGCGGTTGCCAGTAGTCAGTTGGCAGTATCCGGCAACCCTGTAGCGCGTTGGATACTGGCCGCTGACCACTGCCTCACGCCACCGCGGGCAGGCCGGCCAGCGCCATCGCGATTTCCTCCGCCGGATAGTCGTAGTTCTGCAACTTTCCCGCCTGATAGTCGATGTAGGATTGCATGTCGAAATGGCCGTGCCCGGAGAGACTAAAAAGAATCGTGCGCCTCTTACCTTCTTGCTTGGCTTGCAGGGCTTCCGATATTGCCGCGGCGACGGCGTGGCTGGCCTCGGGCGCCGGAATGATGCCCTCGGCGCGGGCAAAGTGAATTCCGGCGGCGAAGGCGTCGAGCTGCTGCACGGCGCTCGCTTCAATCAATCCCAAATCCATGACGTGCGATACCAACGGGGCCATGCCGTGGTAGCGCAAGCCGCCGGCATGAATTCCCGGAGGAACGAACGTGCTCCCCAGGGTGTGCATTTTGACGAGCGGCGTCAAATGTCCAGTGTCGCCAAAGTCGTAGGTGAATTTGCCCTTGGTCAGGCTGGGGCACGCGGCAGGTTCGACGGCCACCACGCGCGCCTGGCATTGGCCCTTGATTTTGCGGCCCAGATACGGCATCGTCAAGCCGGCAAAGTTCGATCCGCCGCCGGCGCAAGCGACAATCACGTCGGGTTCATCGCCGGCCATGGCCATCTGCTCGATGGCCTCCAGTCCGATCACGGTCTGATGCAGCAGTACGTGATTCAATACGCTGCCGAGCGCGTACTTGGTGTGAGGGTCTTTCGCGGCCACTTCCACAGCCTCGGAAATGGCGATGCCCAGCGAGCCATTGGATTGCGGACTTTGCGCCAGAATGGCGCGGCCCGACTCCGTCTCGGGGCTGGGGCTGGCGGTGACGGAGGCTCCGAAAACTTCCATCAAAGCGCGGCGGTAGGGCTTCTGGTCGTAGCTGACCCGCACCATATAAACCTTGCATTCCAAGCCGAAGAACGCGCAGGCCATGGCCAGAGACGATCCCCACTGCCCCGCCCCCGTTTCCGTTGCCAGGCGCTTCGTGCCTTCCTTTTTGTTGTAATAAGCTTGCGCGACGGCGGTATTCGGTTTATGCGAACCCCCCGGGCTTACGCCTTCGTACTTGTAGTAAATCCGCGCCGGTGTATCCAGAAGAGTTTCCAGACGGCGTGCGCGAAATAGCGGCGAGGGGCGCCACCGGGCATAGACTTGCCGCACCGCGTCGGGGATCTCGATCTCGCGCTCGGTGCTGACTTCCTGAAGAATCAGGCTCATCGGAAACAGCGGAGCCAGATCGTCGGGCCCGATGGGTTTCAGCGTGCCCGGGTGCAAGACCGGCGCCATAGGCTGGGGGAGATCCGAAACGATGTTGTACCAGGCCTGTGGGATGCGGCTCTGCGGGAGGCTGTACTGGATGGGGTCCATGCGGTACATTCTAGCAGCGGTGCCGGCTAGCAGCGGTAGAGTCGAGCCGGTATATCCGGCATTTGCGGAGGCGGCGGGAGTCGAAGGCGCGGTCCAGATCCGAGTCGGCATCTGCGAAGGATGGCCACATAGACGCCGTGTGGTACACCGTCCTTTGAGATTCACGAATGCCGGCGGCGACGCCGATGAAAGTGTCGGGCGATGCGTGGGCAGGGCTGCCTCCGGAGGACTGCCTCTGGAGGTTCGTGCTTACGGTCTATTCATCACAACGAGCTGTGAGGGGGTGCACTGCGCCTTCGTCTGGTTCCTTGTAGCCTGGAGCTTAAGAGGAGAGCGTGGCCCCCTAGTGGGGTTACTGGAGTGGGACAGAATCCCTTGCAAAAGGCTAGAAAAGGTTTAGAATTCAACATCCTAACACGAGGGGTTGCATCTTTTTGGCAGTTCAGTTCATCCAAGGTTGAGTGAAAGACACTCAAGCGAAAATCATGGGCGATCCTATTTCTTATTCTGCTGCCGAGCACACTGCTTACGAAACTACCGAGCGGTCGCTGCCAATTTTGCCGGTGCGCGACACGGTCCTGTTCCCCCATGCGGTGTTGCCGCTGACGGTGGGGCGCGAAAGCTCGGTGCAGCTGATCAACTCGCTGGGCGACGACAAGACCATCGTCGTGGTGGCCCAGCGCGAGGCGCGGGTGGACACGCCGCAGCCCACCGATCTGTACGCCATCGGAACGTTGGCGGTGGTGCACAAAGTGGTCAAGATGCCCAACCAGAGTCTGTTTGTTTTTGCGGAAGGACTGGAGCGGGTGCGGCTGGCGGATTTCGCGCAGCTCTCGCCGTTCATGCGGGCGCGGGTGACCACGGTTCCGGAGACGATTCCGCCGAAGGATTCCGAGATTGAGGCGCTGCAGCGCAACGTGCTGACCTTGTTCCAGCAGATCGTGGCCGGTTCGCCGACGCTCTCGGACGAGCTCTCGACGGTGGCGATGAACATTGAAGAACCGGGACGGCTGGTGGACTTTATCGCCTCGTCGCTGCCCTCGCTTTCGACGGCCGATAAGCAGGAGACGCTGGAGACGAGCGATGTGCGGGCGCGGCTGGGAAAAATCAATCAGCATCTGGCCAAAGAACTGGAAGTGCAGCAACTGCGAAACAAGATCCAGTCGGAAGTACAGGATCGGGTGCAGCAGACGCAGCGCGAGTACTACTTGCGCGAGCAGATGAAGGCGATCCAAAAAGAACTGGGCGAGCAGGACGAGGGGCAGCGCGACACCGACGAACTGAAGCAAAAGATCGAATCCGCGGGCATGCCCGACGACGTGAAGAAAGAGGCATTGAAGGAATTGGGGCGGCTGGCGCGCATGTCGCCGATGGCGGCGGATTATTCGGTGACACGGAACTACATAGAGTGGCTGGCGATTCTGCCCTGGGCGAAGACTTCGGGTGGAGAAATTGAAATTCCGAAGGCGAAAGAGATTCTCGACACCGACCACTACGACTTGCAGAAGGTGAAGGATCGCATCCTGGATTACCTTTCGGTGCGGCGGTTGAAGCCCAATATGAAAGGGCCGATTCTGTGTTTCGTCGGACCTCCGGGCGTAGGCAAAACTTCGTTGGGCAAGTCGATTGCGCGGGCGCTGGGGCGCAAGTTCGTGCGTCTGTCGCTGGGCGGAGTGCACGACGAAGCGGAAATTCGCGGCCACCGGCGCACCTACATAGGGGCGTTGCCGGGGCAGATCATTCAGGGGATACGGCGGGCGGAGACGAAAGATCCGGTGTTCATGCTCGACGAAATCGACAAGGTGGGGCGCGACTTTCGCGGCGATCCGGCTTCGGCGTTGCTGGAAGCGCTCGATCCGGAACAGAACGCGACTTTTCGCGACAACTACCTGGACGTGATGTTCGATCTCTCCAAGGTGTTGTTCATTACCACTGCGAACATGCTGGATCCGATCGCCGAGCCGCTGCGCGACCGCATGGAGATTATCGAACTGCAGGGGTACACCGAGGAAGAAAAAGTCCACATCGCGTTTCAGTACCTGATTCCGCGGCAGATCGAGGAAAACGGAATCACGAAAGAGCAGATCGAATTTCCGCAAGAGGCGGTGAGCCACATCATCCGTCACTACACGCGCGAGGCGGGGGTGCGGAACCTGGAACGCACCATCGGCACCATCTGCCGTAAGCAGGCGCGCCGGTTGGCGGAAGGTAAGACCGAGAAGTTGGTGGTTACGAACGAGATTGTGCAGGAGTTTTTGGGCGGCATCAAGGTTCGCAGCGAAGGCGAAATCGCCGAGCGCACGAAACGCGCAGGCGTGGTGGTGGGATTGGCGTGGACGCCATCGGGGGGCGACGTGTTGTTCGTCGAAGCCAACCAGATGAAAGGCAAAGGCGGGCTGACCATCACGGGGCAGATTCAGGACGTGATGCGCGAGTCGATGCAGGCGGGGCTGAGCTGGGTACGCTCGAATGCGAAGCAGCTGAACATCGACGAAGAATTTTTCGCCAACCATGACATCCACATTCACGTGCCGGCGGGAGCGATTCCGAAAGACGGTCCCTCGGCGGGAGTCACGATCGTGACCGCTTTGGTGTCGTTGCTCTCGGGCAAGCAGGTTCGTCCGCTGACGGCGATGACGGGCGAGATCACGCTGAGCGGGAATGTACTGCCGGTGGGCGGCATCAAGGAGAAAGTGCTGGCCGCCAAGCGCGCCGGTGTGCACGACGTGATCCTGCCGGCGGAGAACAAAACCAATGTCGAGGAAGACCTGACGCCGGAGCAGTTGCTGGGATTAACGACGCACTACGTGAAGACCATCGACGAAGTGCTGGAGTTTGCGCTGCCGAGTTCGCCTCGCGAGGAGCTCCAGGATGCCGAGGAGCGCGAGAAGGTACTGAGCAGCTAGAATTACTTCCCTTAGAGACGCGGCTTGCCGCGTCTCCCGCCGCGTGTATGACGGTGCGAGCATAGGCGGGGCAAGCCCCGTCTCTACACCAGGGCAATGCCAGCCTGAATATGGGCTGGCAATTTTTTGTGTACCCTTTCTTCCTTTCACCTTTCTTCTGTACCGCGAGTGCCCCTCGTCTCGCGGCTCCTGCTGCCTAGCAGCTTTTTCTCCCAGGCTCTCGGGACGATCCGGATCGAATCAGAGGTTAGCAAATTCCTCACAAGAATATAACGACAAAGTTACTAATCCGTGACCGATCGATGACAAGGTTGCGCGTCCACTGCCTTACGCTTGCCATATCGAGACAGACGATTCCGATCAATGTTACTTAGCTCTGTGACTTAGCTCAATGTTACTCAGCTTTAGGAAGAAGATCGGGAGGAACCAAGGTCGGGAGAACCAGGATCGGGAGGAACCAAAAAATGAAGATACTTTCATTGTACGCATCGGTGATCGCACTCAGCATGGTTTCAATGTCAATGCTATACAGCGATCGTCATCACAACAGCCCAACCACCAACGGCAATGTGGCCCAGATAACAAACGGAGCGTTTCGCGATGGATTGTATCTGGGAAGACTTGCAGCCGAGAGCGGCAGAGAGGCTCACGTTGCAGCCGGCCGGTGGGCAACTGCGGAGGATCGGTCGTCTTTCACGGCCGGCTACGAGCGAGGATACAGCGCGTTTCGAGCAAGCCGAGCAGCGCTCGACGACCGCGTGCGCCAAACCAAATAGGCGCTGCGACCCCGTTCGCGAAGAAAAATTGTGAGGGACAACCCCTCCCCGAGGTGCAGTATGAAAGCGAAAAATTTTGTTCTTGCAACCGTTTTGACGTTGATTATTTGCATTTCCAGCCAGCGAGTAGTGAAGGCAGGAGATCTCCCCTCGCTTACAACCAGCGCCGGTGCAGCCGTAATAAAAGGTGTAGTTAAGTTTGCGGGTCTTGTGCCCGCGCCTGAGCCCATCAGGATGTCGGCTGATCCAAGCTGCGCCAAGCAGCATTCTCGACCTGTTCTTACCCGGGAGGTTGTTGTTGATTCGAAGGGCGGGTTGCAAGATGCGATCGTTTTTATCGCAGAGGGGCTGGGTGATCGACGGTTCGATCCCCCTGCTCAACCGGCTGTGATTTCTCAAAAGGGCTGTCTCTATGAGCCCCATGTACTGGCGGTGCGGGAGAACCAGCCCATCGAAGTGGTGAACGACGATCCGACTTCACACAACATTCACCCGACACCGGCCAACAACCGGGAGTGGAATAAGGCTGAGCCTCCGGGTGCCAGGCTGGAGGAGGCTTTTGCGAGAGAAGAAATCGCGATTCCGGTGAAGTGCAACATCCATCCCTGGATGCGAGGGTATATTGCGGTTCTCAAGAATCCCTATTTTGCGGTGACCAAGCAAGATGGCAGTTTTGATCTGCCCAATCTGCCGCCTGGGACATACACCATCAAGGCTTGGCACGAGAAACTGGGCACGGCAACCCAGACCGTCACGATTGGCGCAAATCAGACAAAGGAGATCAGCTTCGTTTTCAAAAGTAAGTGATCGGGATGGGGAAGCGCTAGCGCTCACGACCCGTCAATGAGCGTAAGCGGGATTTATCGCCAATTGAGGTAGCTGTGTAATTTGGTTCCGCGGCACCAGACACTTTGCCTGCCAAGTCGCAGAATCGTCGCTGCGGAATGGCCTTCACGCCAATGCCAAAAAGTGCATTGACGTGAGGCCATTAAGAAACTGCAATTGGCGAGGCCAACTCTCACCGCTTACGGCGTCCGCATGAATCCATGCACGGCGCTCGCGGAGTCAACATAGAGCCCCACGATGACACCGCTAGGGTTAATCCCTGTTGCCTCAGTGAAGGCGGCTCCGGGGTAGTCGAAGGACGTGTAAGCGCCATTAAACAGAAAACCGTGTCCGTTGCCCGAAGCATCGGTGTAAATCCCCACGATGTTCCCGCTGGCGTTGGCTCCTCCAGCAAACGTAAATGTGGCGCCTGGATAGTTGATTGTGGCATACGATCCGTGGTACAGCATGTACCCTTGGCACTGTGTGGAACATGTCGTTCCACTAAGGTCCGTGTAAGCACCAACGATTGCGCCAGATGGGATCACCACGCTGGTGGTACTACTGGTTGCACCCGGCGGGTCGAAGGTCGCCGAGAAGACGCCTTTCTTGGACACCGAGAAACTGTGGGTAACGTTGGTCGCGCCAGTGACGCCGCAGGCAGGGTCGGAACAGGTAGCGCCGGACATTTCACCTGAGGGGTTAATGCTACTGAGAGCGGTACCAGCCGCGCCCGGGTAGTCAACCGTTGTGTACGACCCTCCACTCAGAACGAAACCGTGGCTCACACCACCTGCGTCGACGTAAGCGCCGACAATATCTCCCCGTGGATTGATAAAGTCGGCAGTCGTAAACGTCGAACCCGGAGGGTCGAACGGCGTAAATACTCCTCCCCTTACCGTAAAACCGTGCAGGGCGCCACCAGCCGTGAGAGTGTAACCGCCGACGCTCGTACCCTGGGGATCGGGGCCGCCAATTAGTTCGGTGAGTACTGCGCCGGGATAGTTAACCGACGTATAGGTCTGTGCCCATGCGATTGACGATGTTGCAAGTGCAACACCGATCGTGCAAATTGCCAAGAACCGAAACACCTTAATCATGGAATCCTCCTTCTAATTTTAGATCGAAGTGGCGGACTTGGAATGCTGTTGAATGTCGGCTCTCCGGTTCCCTTAGGTTCGTGAGAGATTGCGCTCAATGTTTGGTTTAAGTTGGGATTTTGCTGTCGACTTGGGTGGAAGTATCGCTACGCGCATCCCCTGCCCACAATATGCTTGACATTTTGTACTGCCCTCCTTTCACACTTCATCCAGGATTCACTCGTGTGAGCACAGGACCGTCAAAAAGGCAGGGAGGCTGATCTTGGATACGGTCCCGAAGAATTTCCCCCACAGCCACGCGACTCTTGTGTAGCATGTAGCACTTCGGTTGCCAGAAATTCCACAAGAATAGCGAATGAAAGAGCTCTTCCTTAGCCAAGGAGATACGGTTAGACACAGCGATTGGGCGAAAGGAACGGAAGCAAAACATACCGGTTCTTAGAGATTTATGGTGCCGCCTCTACCAATTAGTGTAGCCAGCGTTTCATGATTCAGCCCTCTCCATCGAAAGTGCGACTGTAGTAAGCCCCCGGGCAATCACTTCGCCAGGACCCCAGAGACAGCCGTCCTAAGCGCCCGTGTAACGGGCTAACCGGAAGTAATCCACAATGAAAGGCCGGGCTGCGAGTGGAGTCTCGATAGGTTACGAAAACAGGCGTTTACACTCAGAACTGCGACCGGGTTTCACTAACAGCCGAGAGCTGAGAACCGAGAGCTGCTCCGCTAGAAGAATTCGCGCAAAGAGGCGACAATGGTTCCCATCAGCAATAAGGAGCCACGTTGGGAACCAGTCCAACCCCGAAGCCCGGTCCGAAGCCTGCGAACTCCAAGCCTAAGCTTGGGCTGCGGGCCTGGATGGTAGCGTGCTGGTGGAGTGCGATCGGGCGGCCACCGGTTTCGACATCGATGCGGTGCACGATCTTCGGGTTGCGCTGCGGCGCTGCCGTTCTCTGGCCGATGGATTGATGGCGATCGATCCCGATTCTTCGTGGAAGGAGATGAAGAAGGCGGGGAAGAAACTCTTCCAGGCGCTGGGTGAGCTGCGCGACATGCAGGTGATGGCTGAGTGGATCGAGAAGCTGGGAGTTGCCAGCGACTCGGCAGCGGCGGGAGACGCGGCGAGCCGCGTCTCTACGGGAAATCAGGGCGATCCTGTCGCTATCAAACTGCTCGCTCACGTGCACACTCGCGAAGCTGCTTGCAAGCAGCACGCCTTGAAAGATCTGCATCAGTTTGACCGCAAGCAATGGCGGCAGTGGACGAGAACTCTGCCGCAGCGCGCGTCGCGGGTGCGTCCGGGGAGCGTGGTGTATTTGCATCTGGCGCTCGAAAAGTGGACGGCCGCTTACGATCTGCACAACATGCTCTGCGGACGCGGTCGCAGGTTAGCTGGCACGCGCTGCGCATCGGCATCAAGCGCTTCCGTTACACGGTGGAAAATTTTCTGCCGCGGCAGCACGCGTTATGGGGCGACGATCTGAAAGAACTGCAGGATCTGCTGGGAGAGGTGCACGATCTGGATGTGCTGTGGGCGACCGCGGTCGAGATTATGGCGTTCCCCGATATGGAAAGCCAGAGCCGTTGGCGTGAAAAGTTGAACGTGGAGCGCACTAAGAGGATTGAGCGCTATCGCGAGAAGATGGTGGGCCGGCAGTCGCTATGGCGCGTCTGGCGGGCGGAGTTGCCCTCGGGCCCGCAACTGCGCGCCGCGGCGATGAGCCGACTTCGGGTATGGGCGGGATATCTGGATCTCGATTTTTCGCATTCCCAGCGCGTGGCCCAACTGGCGCTTCTTTTGTACGACGGGTTGAAGAATGCGGGGCTGCTGACGCCGGATGCGGGGGCGCCGAATTCCGCGCCGCTAAGTCTGGACCAGAATTCGGAATATGACTCGCGAGCGGTGTTGCAGGCGGCGGCGCTCATGCATGACGTCGGCAAAGCCAAGGGCGAGGCTAATCACCAGAAGGATTCGTACCGGATGATTCGCGGGCTGGCGCGGCCTCTCGGTTGGAGTGCGCGAGAACAGGAACTGGCGGCGGTAGTGGCGCGCTATCATCGTGGAGACTTCGCCGCGTCCGGGGGGAAAGACCATGCAAGCGCTGGCGCTGCCGGATCGGCCGCTCGCCATGGAGTTGGCCGGCGTTTTGCGTCTGGCCAACGCGCTGGACTTGCGCCATGGGCGCAGTGG
>CAWCRQ010000151.1:0-18695 GCA_963797885.1 uncultured Acidobacteriaceae bacterium
GGAACGCCGAAAACTTATCGCCGTCAAGTTTTGCGAACACCGTGAACAGGTCGGCAAAGCCCGCGTTGGTGATCCACATCTTCTCGCCGTTCAGGATGTAGTGCGTACCGTCCGGCGAAAGCACGGCACGGGCACGGCAATTGAGCGCGTCGGAGCCGGAAGTCGCTTCCGACAGAGCATACGCGCCAACTCTTTCTCCCGTGGCCAGTCGCGGCAAATATTTTTTCTTTTGCTCTTCGGTGCCGAAGTAAACCAGAGGCAACATACCGATGCCGCTGTGCGCGCCCCAAGTGGTGGCGAACCCCGCGTACTTGGCGATGTTGTCGGCGATGATGGCGGCGGTGACTTTGTCCATTTCCAGGCCGCCGTAGGCCTCGGGAATCTCAACCCCGCTGAGGCCGAGCTCGCCGGCCTTCTTCAGCAGATCGCGCGAGATCGAGTAATCCTTGTGCTCGATCTTCTCGGCTTGGGGCAGAATCTCGTTGATCGCAAACTCTTCGGTCGTCTGTCCGATCATCTGTTGCTGTTCGGAAAAATCTTCTGGAGTGAATACCTCGGCAGTCTGCCGCTCTTCCAGCAAAAAGCTGCCGCCGGAAATCTTAGTTTTGGGTATTGCTGTGGTGGTGGCCATTTTTAGACCTCGAAATTTAGACCTCTAAACTTAGACTGCTGATGAGACCGCTGAGTGGAGACATGACAAAGGACAACACCTATTCTAACGCGGGGGGTGCGCAAATGCAGGCCCTTACGTGCGAGCGGCTGGTAACCGTCGCACGGCACCTAGGGAGTATCGAGGGGAGTATCGAGCAGGCGCGCGTCGTTGAACGCGTAAGCACCGAAAGGCAAGCGGGAACGCATCAGGCAGTCCTCGTATTGCTCTTGCAGCCGCCGATGGCGCAGGCTTTGGCCAGGGTCGTTCCGCCCCCGTATCTGTTGCCGCTCCGCCGCCAGCTGATCCGCCAAGGCGCGGCAATCGTTAAACCAATATTGCGTGCCGCAAGCAAAGCCGTTCCACGATTGCCCCGCCGCGCACCCGTTGTTCGCAACCACGCATGCACCGTTGCCGTTGCGCGATTCTCCCGGTGGGCAGACTGCGCATGGTTCTTTCAGGCATCGCACCGGACGTCTGAATTCCGCCCTCTGAACCGGCTTTCTGAAAGGGTGCCGAAGCGAGGAGAAGAACCCTTTCTTCTCCGGCGCGGCGTTTTCCTTAGTGGATGGCAATTTGGCGGATGGCGACAGACGCGATGCCGCCGCACCCGTGCTGGCAATATGCGAAGCGGAGCTGCTGGAACTGTGGCTGCTCGCCGATGAACTGGAACCGCCCGAGTAGCTGCTGTGCGAGGCGCCCGAACTTGAGCCGCCGGAACTCGATCCACCTGCCCCGGATGTGTGCTGTCCCAGAAGAGTTGCTGAAACGAACAGGACAGCTGCGATGACAAAACCGGAGAGACGCATAAAGCACCTCCCAACCGACTGAGGCTAGTCGGTCAAATCCTTGTCGATCCACTTACTTAGACAGTAAGGTACCACTTAAAGATTACCACCAAACAAGCGTCAAAGAGCGTAATTTTTGGGTAAAGATTGAGTAACAAAGTGTCACGGCAGATTTTCGAAAATCCCCGCCGCGCCCATGCCGCCGCCGACGCACATAGTTACCATGCCGTAGCGTCCCTTGCGACGCTTCAGTTCGCGAATGATGCTGGCCGTCAGCTTCGCTCCCGTGCATCCCAGCGGATGCCCCAGCGCGATCGCTCCTCCGTTAGGATTCACGCGCTCCAAATCTAGCCCGGCCTCCTGGATCACCGCCAGCGATTGCGCCGCAAACGCTTCGTTCAGTTCGATCGCGTCGATATCCGAAAGCTTCAACCCCGCCAGCTTCAGCGCCTTTGGGATGGCAAACACCGGCCCCAGCCCCATCTCTTCCGGCTTGTATCCGGCCGTAGCGAACGCGACGTAGCGCGCCAGCGGAGTAATGCCCAGAGCCTTAGCCCGCTCGGCCGACATCACCACCGCTGCCGCCGCGCCATCCGACATCTGCGAAGAATTCCCCGCCGTGGTCACGCCCTTCACGTGAAACGCGGCCTTGAGCGCCCCCAGAGCCTCGATCGAAGTATCGGCGCGCGGCCCCTCGTCCACGTTGAAAGAAATGTGGTGCCTCTTCGGCTTCGATCCATTAGGAGTAGTAAAGCTAACCGGCACGGCCACAATCTCATCCTCGAAGTTGCCCGCTGCAATCGCCGCCAGCGCCTTCTGATGGCTGCGCAATGAAAACGCGTCGCACTGCTCGCGCGTAATGCCAAAGCGCGACGCCACCCGCTCCGCCGTCAGCCCCATCGAAAGATAAGCATCCGGATAATGATCCACCAGCCAGGGATTAGGCGAAATCTTGTTACCGCCCATGGGGATCATAGACATTGACTCGGTCCCGCCCGCCACAATCACCTCGGCGCCGCCGCTCAGGATGCGCTCCGCCGCCATGGCAATCGCCTGCAAGCCGGACGAGCAGAACCGATTGATAGTCACCGCCGACACCTCAACCGGCAGCCCCGCGCGCAGCGACGCAATGCGAGCCACGTTCATCCCCTGCTCAGCCTCGGGCATGGCACAGCCCAGGATGACGTCTTCAATTTCTTTGGGATCAAGCTGCGGCACGCGATCAAGCGCGCCCTTGATCGCAACGGCAGCCAGTTCATCAGGACGCGTAGCCCGCAAAGTACCCTTAAACGCGCGCCCCACCGGAGTGCGGACGGAAGAAACCACAACGACTTCACGCATGGAAGAACTCCCGCTCCATTGTAGCGCGGCGCCGGGGCCGCCGCCGCACCCGCCGCATTGCGGGGGCGAAGGAAATGAAAAAATGTTTCACGTGGAACATTTTGTGCATGTAATATTATACGTACATATGTGTGTTTACAAAGACCTTATCGCCAAGCAGCGGGGAGGCGGCGGTTTTTAGGGGCGATTGTGGAAAATTCCCACCGGTAACCGGTAATGATGTAAATCGGTTGGCATGATGTCATGGGCCTAACTGCCGACTTCGTGGGACAAAAAGAAGAAGGCTTGAAATGAATTTCCTTGGTGTGATTCTCGTTGGAACATGCATTGTAACGAATTGATAACAAGTAGGCGTGAGTGTGGCAAAACAGACACAAGCGCGTAGGTATTACACGGTAAGTTTTACATTTGTAAAAAGTGGGAAAAGTTTTGGCGGGCGGTGCCCCTGCTCGGCAGTCTGGCTACACCGCGCTGGACAACTGAGCTTCCGTCACCACGATCCGGGCAGTCTTGCGCGACCGCGGTTTCTTGCGGATCACGATCTCAATGTCGCGATGCAGCGCATTGAGAAAGTGCATCAGGCGCTCGACGGAAAAACCGTCCAGGTGGTAGTTGACCAGAGCGGAAATCTTCGGCTGGTTGATATCTAATAACCGCGCCGCCGCAGTCTGCGACAGACGCCGTGCCTGAATGATCTTCCGGATCGCAACCGCAAGGCGCACCTTTGTCTGTTTCTCACCAGCGTCGCGCAGCCCAAGGTCGGCAAACACGTTCCCCGAACTTCGCACTACGGATTCGTTATTACGACCGTTTGCCATATCGCGCCTCGTAGTCCTCGCTGGCTAGCCATTATCCTGGTTTTGGGATGTCATGTCCCGAGACTCCCTCTTGGGAGCAGAAGCAACAGTTTACAGCGCGCTAGGTTCGGGGATGGGATCGCCATGGGCGCGCATGCCTTCCAAGTGAAACTCAGCCGCCTCGCGGATGAGTTCCTTCACCTCGCCCAGCGTTTTGCCGACGGCGGCAAGGCCCGGCACGTCGGGAGCGTATGCGCCCCACCCCGTGTTTGATTTTTCGTAGACGATGAGGTATTTCATAGAAGATTACCCCGACTCTTGTAATTTGCCGCCACCAGCGACAAAGAACCACTGGAAAAATACTGCGCCGAGTTCGAACACACAGTAGGCCTTAAAAACCTTATCCACAAACTCAGTGTATGGCAATCGAACCTCTTTCAGATTTGCATCATCGGCTTTCACGTAGATGATGTCGTCCGAGAGCACGTCATAGTGCGCGGAGTGGTGCCCGACTCCGTTTCGGAGGCTGAGATCCAACGCTGGCATGAAAAGGTCGAATATGCGGTGCTGCCTTAGCTGAGTATCTTTTAGCCCGTTTGCAATCTGTTCGAACCACCAGAGGGTCTTATCCCCACCCTTCGTCTTGATCGTCGGCTTTCCAGTTGTTGCGATCAACTCCAAGGCAAGTCCGATCACTAGTAGTCTAAAAGTGGTCTCAACACAGTCGATGTACAGACCTTTCAAATCCTCGAAATTCTTAACGGAGAGTTCGTATGCCTCCACGTTCTGTTGATCGTCGCGCCAGTACCTCCTGACCATCAGCATGGGCAGGAGGCTCTCGTAGAGAACAAGGAACTGTTTCCGAACTGACTTTACTTCCTTCCAGAGCGCCAACATCCTTCCCGATGTCACATACTCTGCTGCCAATCGCCTGACCTCTTTCTCGTCCTTGTGTACTGCGTAAGCCACTGTTCGTTCAACAGGCTCGGACAGCTGCGGGTCTATTATGAAAAAATCAAAAAAATGTCAACTCCAACCCATTATCCAACCGCCGCGATCCTCAGCTTTTGTGATGTCAGGAACCGAGGGAAGTATAGCTTCACACTCTTTTCTCAGCAGGTCGAGATTTCCCACTTCGAAATGGACGTATGCCCTCTGAAGCACAGGCCAGAACTTATCTTTAAATTGCCGTCGGGCGCCTTCGAATTGCTGATACTGTTGAATGTCTTTGTAGTTGCCGAAAGTCGCGATAAACGGACTGATGGGAGAAGCCAACCCTTTCGGGATCATTACCTCTGGATAGAACAGTACGGCGCGGTCGCCTTCGTCTTCGCCGTCGTCCCAAGTCGCATTGGTCGGCTCTCTGTATTTGATCGTAACCGCTTCCTGATCTAGATCGAGAATGAAGCCGATTTCAACCCTGCAAGTCGGACAGGCGAACTTGTGCTTTTGGATGTTTGAGTGCCCGATTCCCGTGCGGGTGATTACCCTCGTTCCACACGAGACGCACTTTAGTCGCTTTCTGTTTATCATTGCCCAATAAGTTTACCCCGGGTCGGCACAGCCCTCAGGAAGCGGCGGTCTGGGCGACGGCGAACGCCATCTACTATCCGCTCCCCTTCTTCAACTGCTGTTTCCACCCCAGCACCCGCGCCCTGTTTCCTTCCGCCTCGGCCTCGGGAACCATTCCCTTCTTCTGATACAAGATCGAGAGGCTGGTGTGCGCCAGAATGTCGTCGGGATCGATTTCTGAAATTTGCTTGGAGATTTCGATCGCTTCGTCGAAGCGGTTGAGGTCTTGCAGAGCCCGGCTCAGTCCGTGCAGCGCATCGGTGAACTTCGGATCAGCCGCCAATGCCAGCCGGTACTCTTCAACCGCCTGCTCGTGGTGGCCTTCGAGAACCAGATCGAGCGCGGCGTAGTAGTGATGCTCGGCCTGTTGGCGAGCTTGTCCAGGCTCAATCTCGGAGCTGGCCGGATCGTCAGGCATAGGGTCGGACTTATGTGATTTTAGCAAGACGTAGCGTTGCCGATTAGACAGGAAACTGCATAGGTCCTTCGCTTCGCTCAGGATGACATCCGAGACCTCAGTCCCGAACGGACGGGCGGGGACGCCCGTCCCTCCACAAGCTAAGATTCCGGCTTCCAGCGGAGCACCGGCGTGCGCGCCGCCGCGGTGTCGTCCAGACGGGCAATGCGCGTATTGTGGGGGGCGTCGAGCACGAACTGCGGATCTTCTTCCACCTCTTCCGCGATCGACTTCATGGCTTCGATGAAGAGATCCAGTTCTTCTTTCGGCTCGCTCTCGGTCGGCTCGATCATCAGCGCGCCGTGTACGATCAGCGGGAACGCCGTCGTGTAAGGATGGAATCCGAAATCGATCAGGCGTTTGGCCAGGTCGATGGTCTTCACGCCCTTCTTCGCCTGCACCTTGTCGCTGAACACCACTTCATGCATCGACGGCGTCAAGTAGGGCAGGTCGTAAACGCCTTCGAGTCCCTTGCGAATGTAATTGGCGTTGAGCACCGCGTCTTCCGTCGTCTGGCGCAGGCCGTCCGGGCCGTTGGCGAAGATGTAGGCCAGTGCGCGGATGAACATCCCGAAATTTCCGTAGAACGCGCGCACGCGCCCCACCGACTGCGGACGGTTGTATTCGAAGCCCAGCGTGCCATCCGGCTTGGTAATGACGACCGGCGTCGGCAGAAACGGCTCGAGAATTTTCTTCACCGCTACCGGTCCCGACCCCGGACCGCCTCCGCCATGCGGCGTCGAAAAAGTCTTATGCAGATTCATGTGCATGACATCGACGCCGAAGTCACCCGGCCGGGTTTTCGCGACTAGCGCGTTCATGTTGGCGCCGTCCATGTAGAGCAGGCCGCCCTTGGCGTGCATTAGTTCGGCGACTTTGTGAATCTCCTGCTCGAAAACGCCCAGCGTATTCGGATTGGTCACCATCAGCGCGGCGACGTCTTCATTCATCTGCGCCGCCAGCGCCACCACGTCCACCATGCCGCTGGCGTTCGACTTCAAATTTTCTACCGCGTAGCCTGCCGTGGCCGCCGTCGCCGGATTCGTCCCATGCGCCGAGTCTGGAATCAGAATTTTCTTGCGCGCGTTCCCTTTGGACTGGTGATACGCGCGCACCAGGAGCAATCCGGTCAGTTCGCCGTGCGCGCCCGCGGCTGGTTGCAGCGTGATCGCGTCCATCCCGGTGATGTCAAGCAGGCAATCGCTCAGCGTCTTCATGATGCGCATAGCACCCTGCGAAATCTTTTCCGCCTGATACGGATGCCCGTTGGCGAGGCCCTCGACGCGCGCGACAAACTCGTTGACCCGCGGGTTGTACTTCATGGTGCAAGAGCCCAGCGGATACATGCCGAGATCAATGGCGTAATTCCACGTCGAGAGCCGCGTGAAGTGGCGGATGATTTCGATCTCGCTGACCTCCGGCATATTCCCGAGGTCCTTGCGCTCAGCCTTGCCCAGCAGCTCCGCCGTGTCTACTTCCGGAACATCGAGCGGCGGCAACTTCCATGCTGCTTTGCCGGGCGACGATTTCTCAAAAATCAATCCTTCGTTCTGGCTGATGTGACGCGTCGCTTTGCGAGTTATGTGCTTCATCGCGCCACCTCCTCGACTTCCTTGATACTTCGTTCCGAGCCCTCGCTCTCGGCGACCAGGCCAACCGCCGTATCGACCGCTTTATCGATCATCGCCCGTGTCGTCAATTCCGTGCAGCACCACAACGCCGCGTGGCCCAACTCGGGATAGAACTTCTTCAGCGGAAATCCGCCAACGATTTTGTGACCCAGCAGCCGCGAATTGATGGCGTAAGGATCTTCGCTGGTCTGCACCACGAACTCATTGAATCGTGGCGCGCCCGCGAACAGCACTTTGGCATGTTTGCTAACATGTTTTCTGAATTGTTCGGCTGCGTACGCCGTCTTCGCCAGGTTCTGCTTTGCCAGTTCCCGCAAGCCGACCTTGCCGTACACGGTCATGAAGATGTTCACCATCAGCGCGACCAGCGCCTGGTTGGTGCAAATATTCGAAGTCGCTTTCTCGCGCCGGATGTGTTGCTCGCGCGTGGCCAGCGTCAGCACGAAGCCACGCTTGCCGTTCTTGTCGACGGTCTGACCCGCCAAGCGTCCTGGCATTTGCCGGACGAATTTGTCTTTCGTCGCGAGCACGCCGCAATAGGGACCGCCGAATCCGAGCGGCACTCCGAATGACTGCGCTTCCATGGCCACGATGTCGGCCGTACGCGGCGGCTCCACAATACCCAGCGACACCGCTTCGGCGATCGACACAATCAGCAGCGCTCCGCGTTTGTGTGCGATCTCGGCAATCGCCTCGATGTCTTCAATCGTCCCAAAGAAATTCGGCGATTGAATCAGGACGCAGGCGGTATCGTCACCCACCGCCTTTTCGAGTTCCTCCAGATCGACTTGTCCCGAGTCCGTGAACGAGACCATCTTCAGCGGAATCGCCTGGTGGGTCGCGTAGGTGCTGAGCACCTCCCGATACTCGGGATGCACGCTGCGCGCGATCGCCGCCGAACGCCGCCCCGTGATGCGAACCGCCATCATCACAGCCTCAGCCGCGCCGGTCGAGCCGTCGTACATGGAAGCATTCGCCAGGTCCATGCCGGTGAGTTCGGAAATCATCGTCTGGAACTCGAAGATGGCTTGAAGCGTGCCCTGCGCAAACTCCGCCTGGTACGGCGTGTAAGAGGTCAAGAATTCGCCGCGTTGCACCAGCGCATCAATGACCACCGGCCGGTAATGGAAGTAAGCCCCGGCTCCCAGAAAGCTGGTGTAACCTTCGCCGTTTTCTTGCGCCCGTTGCTTAAACCAGTCCACGATTTCCGACTCCGCCATTTGCCGCGGCACGGCGAGATCGCGCTTCAGACGGAACTCGGCTGGAATCGGCGAGAAAAGTTCGTCCACGGAGCGGATCCCGATAGCCTTCAGCATGGCAGCGCGATCCGCGGGAGATTTAGGCAGATATCTCATAAGAACTTTCTTTCGATGTAATCAGCACACTAAAGCGAGTGCAGAGGTCAGAGGTCAGATTGCAGAGGTGAAAGGCTCGGCGTTAAGGTTTTCAATTGCAATCTGACCTCTGACCTCTGCAATGCTTTTCAGTGTGCCGCCTCTTCGCTCACGAATTTTTCGTAGTCCGCTGCCGAAAGCAGCGCGTTCATCTCCGCCGGATCCTTCAGCTTGATCTTGACCATCCAGGCCCCGTGCGCATCTTTGTTCACTTTTTCCGGGGACGTGACCAGATCTTCATTCACGCCAGTGACGGTCCCCGAAACCGGAGCGTACACATCGGACACGGCCTTCACCGACTCCACCATGCCCAAAGTCTTCCCCATGGTGAGTTCCGCGCCCACCTTGGGCAGTTCCACGAACACGATGTCGCCCAGTGACTCCTGGGCGTGGTCGGTGATGCCCATCGTGCCATCGGCAGTGATCCACTCATGTTCCTTTGTATATTTGCGGTCGGTTGGATAAGGCATTCGGCTTCTAGCTCCTAGATTCTGGCTTGTAGCGCCGGCATCTTGCCGGCTGTCCCGAGGGCATCTTGCCCTCGGGCGCGGCGACCGAGGACGGCCGCCGGACAGCCGCCGGGACGGCGGCGCTACGCTTTTTTCGGACGCTTATAAAAAGGAATCGGCACCACCTTCGCCTTCACGCCCTGTCCGCGGATTTCGACTTTTACTGTGGTTCCAACCGCAGCCTGCGCGGGTGGAACGTATGCCAATGCAATATTCTTCTTCAAAAATGGCGCCGGAGAACCGCTGGTAACGTAGCCGATCTCGCGTCCGCCCTCGTCCAAAACCTTGTATCCGTCGCGGGCGATACCGCGGTCGACCATCTCGAGACCGGCCAGCGTTTTCTTCAAGCCCTCGGGTTTCGCCTTCTCCAGTGCCGCGCGCCCAATAAACTCTGGCTTTTCCATCTTGCAGAAACGATCCAGTCCCGCTTCCCACACATTGATGGTGTCCGTGATTTCGTGTCCGTAGAGGGGCAGCTTGCCTTCGAGGCGCAGCGTGTTGCGCGCACCCAAGCCGCAGGGGACGGCGCCAAACTCTTTCCCCGCCGCCAGAACCTCGTGCCAGACCCGCGCGCTGGTCGCCTCGTCCGCTGGAACGTAAATCTCGAATCCGTCTTCGGCAGTATAACCCGTGCGGCCCATCAGGATATTCTTCAGGCCGCATACCGTCCCGCGCGTTACCCAGTAGAATTTCACCGCGCTGAGGTCTCGGTCCGTCAGCTTTTGCAGCACATCAACACCCCTCGGACCCTGAATCGCGATCTGCGTGAAATCGTCCGATAGATTCTCCACCGCGCAGTCAAACTGGCGCGTATTCTCGCGCACCCAACTGAAATCCTTTTCCCGCGTGCCCGCATTAATCACGAGCAAGTACTCGTCCTCGGCCAGACGGTGAACGATAACATCGTCAACGAAGGTGCCTTGCGGATATAGCAACGCCGAATACTGCGCCTGCCCCAGCGCCAGCCGTGACGCGTCATTCATCGAGATATGCTGCACGGCGGCCAGTGCTCCGGGGCCGGCCAATCGGATGTCCCCCATGTGGCTGACGTCAAAAATGCCGACGCCCGTGCGCACCGCCATGTGCTCGGCGACAATGCCGCACCCAATCGACGCAGGGTATTCGACCGGCATGTCCCAGCCGTTAAACTCCACCATCTTCGCGCCCATCTGGCGATGGACGGCGTTCAATGCAGTCTTGCGGACGTTGTTTGGGGCGACAGGCGGAGTAGCTTCAGCAACGGACAAGAAGAACCTCGGTCAAGCGTCGGTCGGACATCCGCTCCCACAGTGGCTGGACTGCCGGAGTCTGGAACTGATTAAGTTAACACCTAGGCGGGAAGGGCGCAATTGGTCAAAGGCAGGTCTCAGGTCCCAGGTGTTAGGTCTCAAGTCTAAGGAAGACCAAATTCGAAAAAGATAAGGACACACCAGAAGCGCGGGCGTTGGGTTTCCTGAGACCTGACACCTAACACCTGAGATCTGCTTTTCGGTGACTTCCGTTATGTTCCTTCCAGGCCTCTGCCGAACTAGACTCGAACCATGTCTTCAAGACCGGGCCTGAAGCGCATCGTATGCGCCCAATGTGAACAGGTGGAAGAGCGTTGCTGGTGCGAAAAATTCTGCGTCTTGTGCCAGTCCGAACTCGAAGTGCGCCTGTGCACTGACGGCCTGCTGTACTGCGAAGCCTGCCGCACCGCCTGCGACTACAAACTGGCGAACTGAAGCAGCCTTCGCCCCCAGGAAGCCCTTCGACCCCTCTTGATCTGATTTCACTCAAATCACCATCACTTCCTTGTACTCGCCATACACCTTCCGCATCGCGTCTGAAATTTCGCCGACCGTGGCATTCGCCTCCACTGCCGCCAGGATTCGCGGCATGAGATTTTCTCCCGAGCGCGCCGTGTCTTCGACGGCGCGGATCGCGGCTTGCCAGGTTTCGACATTGCGTTTGGCGCGCAGCGCTCGCAAGCGCTCCACCTGTCTCGGTTCCAGTGCCGGATCAATCCTCTGGATCGGCACCGCCTTCTCTTCTCCTATCTGGAAGCGGTTCACGCCGACGACCACTGCCTCCTGCCGATCGACCGCCTGCTGATATTCGTAGGCCGCGTTCTGGATTTCCTGCTGCACGTATCCACGTTCGATCGCCTTGAGCATGCCGCCCATGGCTTCGATTTTTTCCAGATAATCGACGGCGCGCTTCTCGATTTCGCTGGTCAGGGATTCGACGTAATACGATCCCGCCAGAGGATCGACCGTTTGCGGCGCGCCCGATTCAAACGCGATCACCTGCTGCGTGCGCAGTGCGATTCGCGCCGACGCCTCGGTGGGCAGCGCCAGCGCTTCATCATAGGAATTGGTGTGCAGAGACTGCGTCCCGCCGAGAACCGCGGCCATGGCCTGGATCGCCGTGCGCACAATATTGTTCTCCGGTTGTTGCGCCGTCAGCGTGGAACCGGCGGTCTGCGCGTGAAAGCGCAGCATCCACGACTTTGGACTCTTCGCCTCGAAGCGGTCGCGCATAATCTTCGCCCACATCCGCCGCGCGGCGCGGAACTTCGCGACCTCCTCGAGAAAATTACTGTGGGCATTGAAGAAGAACGAGAGCCGCGGCGCGAACTTGTCCACATCGAGGCCCGCCCTGATGGCCGCTTCCACATAGGCAATGCCGTTGCCCAGCGTGAAGGCTACTTCCTGCACCGCCGTCGATCCCGCCTCGCGCATGTGATAGCCCGAGATCGAAATCGTGTTCCACTCCGGCACGTTCTCGTTCGACCAGGCAAAAAGGTCGGTGATGATGCGCATCGCCTGCTGCGGCGGATAAATATAGGTTCCGCGCGCGATGTACTCCTTGAGCACGTCGTTCTGCACCGTGCCCGAGAGTTTGCGAATGTCTTCATCCTTGCCCTGGCGCCGCGCCACGGCCACGTATAACGCCAGCAGAATCGACGCCGTAGCATTTATGGTCATCGATGTTGAAATCGCGGTCAGGTCAATGCCATCGAACAGCCGCTGCATGTCTTCGATCGAATCGATGGCCACGCCGACTTTGCCGACTTCTCCGACGGCGAGCGGATTGTCCGAATCGAGGCCAATCTGCGTTGGCAAATCAAAGGCCACTGAGAGCCCGGTCGTCCCGTTGGCCAGCAGATACTTGTAGCGTTTGTTCGACTCTTCGGCATCGCCCATGCCCGCGTACTGGCGCATCGTCCACAGCCGGCCGCGGTACATCGTGGCCTGCACGCCGCGCGTGTACGGGAACTCTCCGGGATACCCCAGATCGCGTTCATAGTCCCACGCCGCAAGATCCGTGGGCGTGTAGAGGGGGCTTACGGCGATATGAGAAGACGTCTCTTGCATCGGGAGGCGAGTTTCCCGCTGGGTTGCGGATTCGGCCGTCTTGACTTCAGTCATGGAGTCCTGCCCTTCTTCTGCTTTTGGCTCTTGGCTTTTAGCTCTTAGCTATTAGCTATTAGCCTTTAGCTTTTCGCTTTACTCGCCAGAACGAGCTCAACCCGAACCAAGTGAATGACACCGTGAAGCATACCGCGAGCAGCAAACGGCCTGGCCCAGTAGCGTGGCCAGACTGGTACTTCCCGTACTCGCGCATGCCGGCCATGGCCCCGATCCCGGCCATCGCCAAGAAAGTGAATCCGGTCACTTCCAACCAGAGTTGATGCAGAACCGGCCCGAAAGAACGCGCGCTCGCACGGATCCCGGCCACGAACGCCCCGCCCGCCCGGCTGCGCTCCAGCCACTGGACGGCCACCCGGAAAATGAGCTTGATTTTTTCGACCGCCTGGCCGTCGATCATTATTCGATTTTAGCAGCGACCGGGCGTACAATGACGGATGGGCGGGGTCACGACCAAGTGTGATGTCCCCCCTCAGCGGCGTCCGATTCCAGGGGGATTCGTGGATCAGCAACTGAAACAACTCATGAAAGAACTCGGAGAAGCGATCAACGAGTCTCTGTCCGATTCCGAATCGATCGCCGAAGTCGTGGCCCGCATCAAAGAAGGCGGCTACGATATTTTCCTCGTTCTCGAAGCCACCATCGGCGTCAGCAAGCAAGGCGAGCACACCACCGACAAGACGTCGCTCGTCTCCACCCTGAGCACCAATGCCGAACTCAAGATTAGCGACCAGGATCTGAAGTTTCTCAAGTCCCTCCGAATCAAGATCGAAGAAGAAGAAAACTAGCGGTGTGGGCGGACACTGTTTTCCGCCGTTTTTGATGCTTATTCATCAGTCCAGGATGCCGTGCATTGCGACCCTTGGATGGGCCGCTGAGAGCTGCCCCTTCGGACCTGCCCGGGTTCGAGGTAAAATCTTCCGATCTCCTACCAAGTTTTCCCTTTCCCGAAATAGGAAAAACCTTGCAGCTGGGGTCCGCTCTGTTAGAATGGTTTCTCCCCCATGTAAGTGGCTGCTTAGCATCATCTTAAGGGTTATCAGCATCTTAAGGATGGACAGGCTTCGTCGAAAATGGCCTTCGGCGTGCACTTCGGGGTTCAGAAGTGTCGTCCTTTGGCCCGTCTCCCTCGGTCTTCAAAGTGCTGGCTCAAAAGTGTTGGTTCGTGGGACCGCTGCTTTTGGCAAGCGCTAAGCAGGTTACATGAGGTGCCGTACATGGATTCCCAGGCTTCGCAATTGACCCTAGGCCTTCTTCCCGAGCCTCGCACCCGTTGGGGAAGGTTCGTACTGAGTTATGGCGCGCAGTCGCTGGTGATGGCGTTGTTCGTGATTATGGCCATCGCATACCCTGAAGTTCTGGTGATGCCGGTGCACGACTACCACTTTGTCAGCCTGGTCAGCACTCCGCCCCCGGTGCCACAGGCTCCGGCGCCGGTCAAGAATTTTCCGGTTCCAAAGATCGCCGAACCGGTAACACCGCGGCCCGAAGCTCTGCGCGTTCCGTTAGATGTCCCGCGGAAAAAGCCTCCAGTTCCCGAGGACCAGGCGCCTAAGGTAACGATGGCTGCCACCAAACAAGTTCTGCCGGACATGAAAGCGCAGATTCCCCGGCCGCCGGTCAAAACGAATGTGTTCTCCACGGGAAGCTCGGCTACGCCAACCCTGGCGGCCGCGCCGCAGAAAGTACAAACCGGCGGCTTCGGCGATCCCAACGGCGTGCCCGCATCGGATAATCACGGCCGCCCGGTTACGATCGCGCGGGCGGGCTCGTTTGATCTGCCCTCCGGCCCAGGCTATGGCAACGGCACTGGCGGATCGCATGGCGCCCGCGGGGTGGTCGCGAGCACCGGTTTTGGTAGCGGCGTCGCTACCGGCGACAGTTCCGGCACGGTTTCTGCCTCGCGCGCTGCGGTTCGCCAAGGCTCGTTCGGAGACACCGATGTCGTAACCGCTCAGCCCAAAGCCAAGGCCGCCGAACCCGTGGTCAAAACCTTGCCTGCCGAAATCACCTTCAAGCCCCATCCGGTTTACACTGATGAAGGACGACACCTTAAGATTGAGGGCGAGGTGCTGCTCGATGTTGTCTTTTCAGCGACCGGGCAGATTCGCGTGGTGAGGGTGGTACGCGGTCTCGGCCATGGACTGGACGAATCGGCGGTTCGCGCCGCGGAACAAATTCAGTTCAAGCCCGCCCTGAGAGACGGCCACCCCACTGATTCCGAGGCGGTATTGCACATCGTGTTCCAACTCGCGTCATAGACAACTGGCATCATAGATAAAAGAACAAAAAGACAAAATGAAACAAACGAAAATGTTGCGCTCCCGATTCGCACGCTTTGCGCTCTCCCTGGTCTGCTGCGCCGCGTCCCTGTTCGTCCAGACTTTGTTCGTTCAGACCTCGTTCGTCCAGACCTCGTTTGCCCAGACTACGCCCGCGCAGACTACGCCCGCCCAGACCACGCCCGAACCCCAACTCTCCACCCGCGACGCTGCCAGCCAACAGGCCGCGGCCGGCAGCGGCAGCTTCGACCAGGTTATCGACCGGACGGTGGAGCGCGAACATTTCTTCATGGCCGAGATGAAGCATCTGCATCCCCTGGTAGAAACCTATCTCCAGAATCTGAAGCAAGACAAAGACATCGACGCTCCTGTCCCCACTAGCGACGTGTACTTCCTTGGGCGATTGGACATGAGCGAGGGCACCGATGACCGCGCTTTCTATACGCCCACCACGGCCGGCCTCGGCAAGCGCATGCTCAACAAACTGAGCAACGTGTATTCCATGAAGTTCCTGCCTCTGGGCTTTGCCCAGATGGTGGTCCTCGATCAGGACTTTCAACGCAAGTATTACGACTTCACGTTCGTCCGCCGCGAGTTTCTCGGCGAGGTGCGCTGCATCGTGGTCGACGTTGCCCCCAAGAAAGACGCCGGCAAGGGCCGCTTCCTCGGCCGCATCTGGATCGAAGACCAGGGCTTCAACATCGTCCGCTTTAATGGTACTTACTATCCTCATCCGCGAGCCAGTTATTACCTGCACTTTGACAGTTGGCGTCAGAACCTCCGCCCCGGCGGCATCTGGCTGCCTTCGCTGATTTATTCCGAGGAGTCCGACCTGAAATATCGCCTGGGTCAGACGCTTGATTACAAGGCGCAGACGCGGCTCTGGGGCTACAACCTGAAGGATCTCCGCCGCAACTCTGAGTTCACCGAGATCACCGTCGACGCCCCGCAGTCGGTCCAGGACCAGAGTCAGAAGGCCCAGGACGCAACGCCCCTCGAAGCCCAGCACGCCTGGGAACGTCAGGCTGAAATCAACGTTCTTGACCGCTTGCAGCAGATCGGCCTGATCGCGCCGGAAGGCGAAATTGATAAGGTGCTACAGACCGTCCTCAACAATGTGATAGTCACCAACAACCTCGACATTCAACCCGACGTACGCTGCCGCGTACTGATGACCACGCCGCTCGAGTCCTTCACCATTGGTCATACCATTGTCGTTAGCCGCGGCATGATCGACGTGCTGCCCGACGAAGCGTCGCTGGCCATGATTCTGACCCACGAACTGGCGCACATCGTGCTCGGCCATCACCTCGACACCAAACTCGCCTTCAACGACCGCATGTTCTTTCCCGATGAGCGCACCTTCCAGCGCATGGATTTCGCTCGCGATCGCGCCGAAGAAGAAGCCGCCGACAAGAAAGCCATGGAACTGCTCAACAACTCGCCCTACAAAGACAAACTCAGCAACGCCGGCTTGTTCCTCAAAGCCGTTCAGGCCTACGCTCCGCTGTTGAAGAACCTGATCCGTCCGCATCTGGGCGACGGCCTGCTGAACGGCGATGCCACCAGGATGTCGTCTTTGATGACCGCCTCGCCGCAATTCGATCTCAAGAAGGTCGACCAGATCGCAGCGCTTCCGCTCGGCGGCCGGGTGAAAGTTGATCCGTGGAACAATCAACTCGAATTGATCAAGACCAAGCCGGTCGCCATCACCACCGCAGCCGAGAAGATGCCGTTTGAAGTCACGCCCTTCTTCCCCTTCCTCACCAGGTTTGGCACGGCTGCCGCTCCAGAAAAAGCGGCTCCGGGCCAGGAGAAAACAGCGGCAACACCCTCGGGACAGTGAGGCGGCTCTTAGCTTGTGGCTTTCAGCTGTCAACTGCCAGAGTGGATCGCATCGCCGCACGCCCGGCACTCGCTTCTGGCGTTCTTCAACAACCAGTCAGCGCCAGAAAACTAGCAGCCAAGAGCTAACGGCCAAAAGCTATTAGCCTCGATCATTGCGCGCAGGTAATCTGGAACGGGAGAGAAGCGGCAGAAAAAAATGAGGGGAAGCCCGCTGCCAGACGCAGCGGGGCTTAATCGTGCGGACTATTGCGCTATGCTGCTTCCGACTTGCGAAAACACGTTGTTGGCGTTGCCGCCGATCAGTCGGACCGTGCCAATCACGATCACTAGAATTACAGCAAGCATCACCGCGTATTCAGCGACGTCTTGACCGTTCTCCTCAACCCAAAGTTGACGGAATGCTTTGATCACTATTTGCCCCCCAATCGACGACCCGCCCATACTTAACTTATTCCTCAGGAGAGTAGTTCGCCGCCTTGTCTATTAAAATATCGTAAATTTAACCCTTTAGCCAATAGCACTCCAGTGACCTTTAATAGCACTATTGTGCCATAACTGTGCACAATTGTGCCGTAGCGTAATTCCCCTTAAATCCAGCCAACCTGTTGATTACACAATAGTTTTCAGGGGAAGCCCCTGATTCACCGCGAACAGTGCCAGCTCCAGGCGGGTGGAAACGCCAAGTTTGTCGAAGATATTGCTGAGGTGATGCTTTACCGTGTCCTCGCTGATTTTGAAGTACTCGGCGATTTCCCGGTTGGCGTAGCCCGCGACCACGGCGGAGACGATCTCCAGTTCCCGCGGCGTCAGCCCGAATTTCTTCTGTTTCGTTTCCTCGTTCGTACTCTGCATGAGGTTGCGCAGGTACTGCACCAGATTCGAGACACTGTCCCGCCCTACCCAGTACTCGCCACCCATCACCGCATGAATGCTCTTGAGCAACAGTTGCGTGGCGGAATCCTTCAGCACTACGCCGCGCGCTCCCAGTTGCAGCGCTTCTACCACCTGCTTCTTTTCCACCGCCGCGGTCAGCAGGATGATGCGCACCGGCCCCGCGCCGCCTGCGCGGGTGCTCAGGTCGCGCAGCGCTTCCAGCCCGGTGTGGTGCGGCATGGCCAGATCGAGCAGAAGAATGTCGGGCTTAATCTCGGTGGCCAATTTCACCGCCTCGAAGCCGTCGCAAGCTTCGCCCACTACTTTCATATCCTGTTCCGATTCCAGCAGACGCCGCAGTCCGTCGCGGAAAATGGGGTGATCGTCGGCTATCACAATGCGTATGGGATGAGTTCGCTTATCCATTGTTGGTTTATCCGTTGTTGGCCTATCCACTGCTGGCCTATCCATGATTCGCCTTTCTCGCCGGCGGGATCCGTACTTCCAGCCGTGCGCCGTGACCCGGAGTCGATTCTATCGCGAGTTCGGCCGCCAGCAAGCGTACTCTTTCCCGGATCACGCCCGGCCCCTTGCCTGACGTCTCCAGTTCGGCATCCGACAGCCTTCCGGAAAAAGAAAATCCCTTGCCGTCGTCCTCCACCGTCAGTTGCAGATTACCCGCCCGCTGCGCCAGCCGTACCAGCACATGGTGCGCTCCACTGTGCTTGCGCACGTTCACCAGGCTCTCCTGCACGATGCGCGCCAGTTCCCGGCACACTCTCGGCGGCAGATCCACCCGCTCCACTTCGCTGACGAACTCGGCTGCGATTCCCGTCTCCCGGCGGAAGCGCTCCACCGTGTCGGAAATGAAACCCAGAAGCCGGTCCGCATTCACCTCGAACGACTTCATCGCCTGCATCAGTTCGCGCAACTTCAGAACTTCTTCGCGCAGCAGTTTCTGGATCCGCCCTAGCTCCTCATTCACCGGCGCCTGCGTCCCGGACTGGCGCCGCAGCACATCCAACTGCATTTCCACTGCGATCAGCGATTGAATCGCTCCATCATGAAGTTCGCGGGCGAACCGAGCCCGCTCCAGCGCCCCCGCCCGCTCCCGTAGCCGCCGCATCAGATACACGTTGTA